>NZ_QGTX01000001.1:0-600000 GCF_003182485.1 Geodermatophilus normandii
TCCACCTGCACCTGCTCCAGGGTGAAGCGCGCCCGTCGAGGACGGTGCGGTCGCCGGGCTGCGGGCCGACCGGCTCCGGGGCCGCCGAGGTCGTCGGGGTGCTCGACGGCGGGGCCGCCGCGGCGCCGCCGCTCCCGCCGGTGAGCTCGCCACGGCGACCACCGCGACGACGACCAGCGCCAGCGCGGCGCGGCGAGCAGCACCAGCCGCGCCGGGCCGGGACCGGCGCGCGGACCGACCAGCGGCCGGGGCGGCGGGGCGGGACGGGCGCGGGGTGCGCGACGGGGGCAGGGGCGGCGGCGCGTCGGAGCCGGCGTCGGTGTCACCACTGCCGAAGAGGCCGCCGATGCCGCCGGTCTCGTCGGCCGGCACCTCAGCCACACCCCGCCGAGCTGCACGCCCGCGCCGAGCGGCGCCTCCCCGGCGGACGGCACACCGCCGCCGGACTGGGTGGCGGGCGCGGGGAAGCGGGCGGTGGCCGGGTGCACCGGCGGAGCAGGAGCCGGGCGGGGAGCGGCAGGCGCGGAGCGGCGGCGGGCGGCAGCGGGGGGCGCGGCCAGACCGGCCGCGGCCGGCGCGGCCTCCTCGTCGGCGCGGATGGCGGCCACGGCGACGGCGGCGGCCGCGAGCGGGTCGACCAGCGGCCCGGCCGGGGCGGAGGCGACGCGGTGGACCGGGATGGGCCCCGGCGCGACGGGCGCGGGGCGGCGCGGCCACCGGAGCCGCTGCACCGGCAGAGGCCGCCATCGCCGCGGGCGCGAGCAGCTCGCGCTTGCGCAGCACGTAGGGCGAGTACGGGAAGCCCTCGCCGTTGAGCTCCTCCACCGACGGCCCGCGGCCCTCGAGGCCGAGCGCGGTCAGCGCGGCGCGGACGTCGGCGGTGGTCCACAGCCGCGGGTTGTCCACCCCGGCGTAGCGGGCGGCGCGGAGATGCCCAGCAGAAGGGAGCGGGACTCCAGCAGCGCGACCTGGTCACCCTCGCCGAGGTCGCCGTCGGCCGGGGACCAGGCGGTGAGGTCGCCGACCAGCACGGTCAGCCGGGCGATGCGACCGGGCTCCAGACCGGCCCGCGCAGCCGCACCGCGGCGTCCATGCCGGCCCGCATCAGGCCGTCGAGGGCGTCGAGCCGCCGCCGGCCAGCTGCAGCACCTCGCCGGGACCGGCGCCGGGACCGATCGTCCAGGAGCCCTCCGGGGTCACGGTGACCACGCCGGCCTGCCGGACCACCTCGACCACCCGCACGACGGCGAGGCCCTCGGGCACGAACAGGACGGCGTCGGAGATGCGCCGTTCCATCGGCCCGTCGACCACGGGGATCGACGCGACGACGGCGCCCCGGACCGCACCGCCCCGGTCCCAGCGGGTCAGCTCGGCGAACAGCGCGCGCTCCCCGCCGTCTGCGGCGGCACGGGGGTCAGGGCAGCACGGGGTCCTCCTGGAGCGGGTGGGGTGCGAGGGGGCGCGGCGGTGCGCGGGTGGGGCCCGGGATCGGGGCCCGGGCAGGCGGCCGGGACCGACGTCACGTCAGGGAACGGCCGGTCCGGCTCGTCAGCGGGACGACGCGCCGCCGTCGGGATGGGCGCCGGCGAGGACGCCCTCGGCCGTACCGCCCGGCTCGACCGGACGGCGCCAGCGGGCGGACCAGGTGCTGCGCGCGAGCAGGTCGACCGCGGTCCACAGGGCGGTGAACGCGGCGACGACCAGGGCGATCGACCACCACGACCAGTCCCAGGGCGGCAGGATGCCCGCGGCGTCCTGCAGCCACCCGGCGACGTAGACGAGCGTGGCGGTCGCCGGGGCGGCACTCCATCCCGGCAGGCGGAGGGTCACCGCCAGGTCGATGCAGACGGCCCCGACCAGCAGGACCAGCGGCAGGACCGACGGCGGGAAGCGGTGGCGACCAGCCCGACCCACACGAGCGCGCGGTAGGCGAGGTACGTGCCGGCGATGAGGGTCGCGGTCCAGCGCAGGCCGACCACCTTCCGCGCGACGACGAGGGAGAGCAGGCCGGCGCAGAGGATCCACGCGGGGTGCACCCACGGCGGCACCGGCAGCATGAACGTGGTCGGCGTCTGCCCCTGGGCGGCGGCGAAGTCGAGCAGCTGCGGCTCGGCCGTCGTCTGCCCGGCCTCGTAGGCGCGCAGCGACAGGACGCCGTACTCCTGGTGCTGGTTGGGGAAGACGACGTTCTCGGCGAAGAACAGCCACAGGCCCAGCGCGACGAGGTCGCGGACCCGGCCGGGTGCGCGTACAGCCACCAGCCGCGGATCGCGCCGGCCAGCATGATCGCCGTGCCGATGTAGAGCAGCGCGTGGCTTGGGGCTCCAGCTGGTGATGTCCAGCCCGTTGATCCGGTGGTTGACGATGTCGATCGGGACCGCGACGAGGAAGGTGCCGATCCCCCCACTGCATCAGCCGCAGCGCCCGGCGGTCGACGCCGCGTCCGCTGTAGCTGTGGAAGGCCACCAGCGCGATGACGACCGCGGTGCCCGCCGAGTTGAGCAGGTGCGGGGGCGCCAGGTCGTCACGCAGCCAGCGGAAGTGCCAGGAGACGTCCCACGAGGAGCCCAGCATCTTGAGCAGGAACGCCCCGAGCCACGCGGTGTAGATCCAGCGCAGCTCGGTCTGCGGAGTCGGGCGCCCGGGGCGGCCCGGCGTCACGTAGGCGAGCCACAGCCAGTGCACCAGCGCGACGGGGTGCCGGAGCCCGGCGGCCAGCGAGCCCGGCGCCGGCGGCACCACTCGGGCGCGCGCGGCAGGGGCGGCGGGGTGGGGCACGGGGGGACTCCCAGGGATGCGGGGCGGGATGGCCCGAGACTAACGGCCGCCGCCGGGAAACCGACCCCCTGAGTGGCGCCGGTGTGGCGGGTGCGGTAGTGAGCAGGTACGCGAGGCGGGCGGGACGGACGGGACGTAGGGTCCTTCCACGTGGCGGACGCTGGCGGGCACCTGGTCTGGATCGACTGCGAGATGACCGGGCTGGACCTCACCAAGGACAGGCTCATCGAGGTCGCCGTCGTCGTGACCGACTCGGAGCTGCGCGTCCTCGACCCGGGCCTGGACCTGGTGATCTCCGCCGACGACGCCGACCTCGACGACATGGCCGACGTCGTCACCGAGATGCACGCGAAGTCCGGCCTCACCGAGGCGGTCCGCGCCTCCACGCTCACCGTGGCCGAGGCGGAGCAGCAGCTTCTCGCCTACATCAAGCGGTGGGTGCCCGAGCGGCGCACCGCTCCGCTGTGCGGCAACTCGATCGGCACCGACCGCGGCTTCCTCGCCCGCGACATGCCCGAGCTCGACGACCACCTGCACTACCGGATGGTCGACGTCAGCTCGATCAAGGAACTGGCCCGCCGCTGGTTCCCGCGGGTCTACTTCGCGCAGCCGCCCAAGGGCCTGGCGCACCGGGCGCTGGCCGACATCGTCGAGTCCGTCCGCGAGCTCGCCTACTACCGCCGGACGCTGTTCGTGGACGGGCCCGGACCCTCGACGTCGCAGGCCCAGCGGGCGGCCGGCGAGGTCGTGGCCGGCTTCGCCGACGTGCTCGCGGCGGCGGACGCCACCCCGCCGGCCACCGAGGCACCCCCGGCTGCGCCGGCGAGCTGACCGCCTCCGGTATCCTCGGTCCCGTTCCCGGCGCGCTCGTGCCGCCGGGGGCACGCGGTGGGTGTAGCTCAGCTGGTAGAGCACCAGGTTGTGATCCTGGGTGTCGCGGGTTCGAGCCCCGTCACTCACCCCACGAGGAGAGGCCCTGGTCGGTTCGCTGACCAGGGCCTTTCCCGTTCTCCGGCCCGGGCTGGGGGCAAGATCATGCCCGCTGCCCCTCGCTGGGGGCGGATCTGGGGAGGCAGTGGCGGGGCGATCGCGCACCGCAGGCAGCTCCCGACGGTGCGGCTGGCCGGTCCGGCCGGCGAGACGCCGATGCGCCCAGTCGCCGGGTCGATGCGGTGGGCTCGACGGCGCTCTCCGCATCGGCACCGGCGGCCGTACGCTGCGGTGGCGCGCGAGCTCCGCGCGGACATCCCGCCTCGCGGGGAGGGCACCGTGGCCGAACCGCCGACGCAGGTGGACTCCGCTGTCATCGCCGCCGCGCTGGGACGGCTCAGGGGCGCTCCGCCGGCTCCGGAGGAGCAGCTGTCGGAGGCGCTGGGCGAGCTGGAGGTCGCCTACGAGGAGCTGCGGGTCGCCGAGGAGGAGCTGCGCACCCAGCAGGAGACCATCGCGGAACTGCTGGCCACCGACCGGCGGCGCCGGGAACACCAGCTGGCCGACACACTGCCCGTGGCCCTGCTGCAGACCGACGCCGAGGGGCAGATCCTGCACGGCAACCCGGCCGCGGCGCAGCTGCTCGGCCTGCCCGCCGCGCGGCTGCCCCGGCGGGTGCTGCTGGCCTCGGTCGAGCTGGCCGACCGCGGCCCGCTGCGCCGGGCACTGTCGGTGCTGGCCACCGGCGAGCGCGGCGAGGTCCAGGTCGACGTCACCTTCCACGGCCGGGACGGTCGGGCCCGGCCGGTCCGGTCGTTCGGCTGGCCGGAGACCACCTCGCCGGAGACCACCTCGCCGGAGACCACCTCGCCGGGACCAGCGGTGCTGCGCTGGCTGGGCATCGAAGCGCCCGCTACCGGCAGCCCGGCCGCGCTGACCCCGGCCGGCGAGGCGGCGGCCACCGAGCCGACGCCCACCGCGCCGGTGGCCACGGAGCCAGCCGGCGACGCCGGCGGGGTGGGGATGGCGATGGCCCAGGCGTTCGCCGAGCTGGTCCTGCTGCCGCTGGACGCCGGTGACGAGCAGCGGCTGCTGCACCGGATCGTCACCGTCGTCCGCGGCGCGGTGCCCGGCGCCACTGCGCTGAGCGTCAACGTCGGCCCGCCGCTGGAACCGCAGCTGCTGGCCAGCGACGACACCGTCGCGCAGGTCTTCGACGGCCACCAGATGGTCGCCGGGGAGGGCCCCTGCCAGGACGCCTACGAGCAGCGGGCCGTCGTCGTCACCGCCGACGTCACCGCCGACGACCGCTGGCCGCGGCTACGTGGCCTGCTCACCGACGGCAGCGTGCGCAGTGTGCTGGCCGTGCCGGCGCAGCTGCCCGACCAGCGGTGGATGGTCCTCAACGTCTACAGCGACCGCCCGGGCGTGTTCACCGGCGGCAGCGTCCGGCTGGGTGAGATGGTCGCCGCAGCGGTCGCCGCGATCTTGCGGGAGGTCGCCGAGCGGGCCACACTTTCACAGCTGGCGGCCAACCTGGAACGGGCGCTGACCTCCCGGGCGGTCATCGACCAGGCCAAAGGCGTGCTGATCGCCCGCACCGGCGGCTCCGCCGAGGACGCGTTCGGCCGGCTGGCCCGGCTCAGCCAGGCCCTCAACGTCAAGCTCCGCGACCTGGCCCCGATGGTGGTCGCCGGCCACCCGGACGTGCTGACCATCCTCGACCGCATCTGACCGGGCCGCAGGCCGCCGCCGTCCTCCCCACCTCGCCCAGTCCCCGGCACTGAGCGCTGTGGCGCGGCCTCGCCCGAGTCGGCGGCCTCGTCCGACGTCGGCGGCGTGCTTCGTTTCCGGGCGAGTCCGCGCGGTGTGCCGTTCGCCTCCAGGGATAGCCGGCCGGTGGTCGGCCCGCGCACGCTCACCCCATGACGGCGGCACCCCAGCGGTCCCCGCTCAGCTGTCGGCGGACTGCGGCCGGGCGCCAGTCCGTCGAGGCGATCCGGGCGGCCGCCGCGACCGCCGCGCTGGTGGCACTGACCTACGACCACGTCGCGTTCACCGCGGAGCACGCCGCCAGTGACGCCGACGCACCTCAGCGGCACCGCGACCGGGCGGCGTGGGCGCGCCGGTACGCGGCCGAGGAACGCCGGGAGGCGCTGTACACGTGGGCGCGGGCAGCTGCGCTGGAGGCCGCCGTCGATTGACCCCCGGGGTCGCCGGGACGCGAACCGACACCCCCGCGGTGCGCAGCGACGCACCCCCATCCGTAGCCCGTGCCGGCGGCCGGCCGTTGAGTGGCAGCCGGTGCCGAGCGCCGCCGGCGCGCGAGCGCGGCCGGTGCTCCGACCAGTGGGCGTCGCCCAGGGCAGGTGCGCCCGGCCGCGCTCGGCACCGCCAAGGACGGGCCGGAGAAACCGGGTGGGTGCGATGAGCGAGTGCCGGATGCCGGGCGAGCGTCCCGGCTGGCCCTCGGCCGTCCGGCCGGCTGCCCGCCACGCCGAGGCCGAGCGGGCCCACCGGCGTGCGCGCGACCTCGCCGCCGAGGCCGGCGCCTGCCAGCAGCGGGCAGAGGTGTTGCGCCGGGGCGTGGAGGCCCGCCGGCTCCGGGCGGCTGGCGGCCACCGCTCAGGTGCGCAGGGTGGAGCTGGGGGTCACCCCGTAGGCAGCGCGGTAGTGCGCGGTGAACCGGCTGGGCGTGAACCCCCAGCGGGCGGCGACGGCAGTGACGGTCACTCCGTCCCCGGGGGTGGCCTCGCGTAGCTGACGGTGCGCCTGGGCCAGCCGCACCTGGCGCAGGTAGGCGGTCGGGGTGGTGTCCAGGTGCCGGCGGAAGGCCAGCTGCACCGCCCGCGGGGTGACGTGGGCGGCGCGGGCGATGTCGGCGACGCTGATGTCGAGGTCGGGGTGGGAGTCGATGAACGCGGTCGCGCGCCGCAGCGTGCCGGGGTGGCCGTCGAGGCTGTCGGCGGCCGCGGGTTCGGCGACGGCGGTGTTCGGGAAGATCGTCAGGACGGTGGCCGCGAGCAGCCGCGCGGCCGGCCCGAGCAGCAGCGGCGACGCGGCGGTCTCGGGCTCGGCGAGCAGGTCGTCGACGAACCGGGTGGTCCGGCGCCACCGTCCGTCGCCGCCGTCGATGGGCCGCAGGGACAGCAGCTCCCACGACCAGCCGTCCTGCGCGGGGTCGCTGCCGGCCACCTCGGTGAGCAGGGAGGCCGGCAGGCCGACGGTGTGCAGGTGCAAGGCGTGGGACCGGGCCACCAGGTCCTTCATGTGGGGGTGGTTGCCGATGCCGACGTCTCCGGGCCGGAAGCCGTGGCCGGCCTTGCCGCTGTCGTAGACCATGCTCCCGTCGAGGACGGTGTTGATCATGACGTCGTCCTGGCCCGTGGCCTCGAAGACGAGATCGGACGCCAGCCGGAAGTCGACGAGGGTGAGCGCTCCGGCCTGTACCTGGTCGAGGGTCACCAGCGGGCCGGTGTCAGGAAAGCCGCCCAACCGCAGCCGTGCCCCGTAGGCGCGGTCGAGGAAGTCGCGGGCCTCCATCCGGTCGGCCGTGGCGAACCGGAAGCGCCGCGGTGGGATGGGGGTCCCGGTGGCCATGACGCGTTCCTCCAATGGCTCGTGCCCCGGCACTCAGGTGCGCAGGGTGTGGCTGGGCAGGACGCCGTAGGTGGCGCGGTAGGCGACGGTGAACCGGTCGGGCCTGGCGAACCCCCAGCGCCGGGCGATCGCCGCGACGGTGTCGCCGGTGGTGGGGTCGGCGGCCTGCAGCTCCCGGTGCGCGCACTCCAGCCGCACCCGGCGCAGGTACGCCGTCGGGCTCAGCCCGAGGTGGCGGGCGAAGGCCAGCTGCAGCGCGCGCGGACCGACTCCGGCGGCGCGGGCGATGTCGGTGACGGTGATCGGCAGCGAGGCGTGCCCGTCGACGAACGCCACCGCCCGGCGCAGCACCGCCGGCGCCACCCCACCGGGGCTCCGCAGGTGGTCCGAGGTCATGGTGGTGTTCGGGAACGCCGCCAGCGCGGTCGCGGCCATCAGCTCGGCCAGCTGCGCGGCGACCAGCGGATGGGTCACGCCGGAGGTGGGGTCGGTGACCTGCTGGTGGACGAAGCGCATGAGCCCGAGCCAGGTGCGGCGCATCGGCTCGGACACCGGGCTCGTCCCGTCGAACCGCAGACCGGCCGCGGGTACGCCCAGCTGTTCCTCGGCCACCCGCTCCACCACCGCCAGCGGCAGCCGCACGGTGCTCATGTCCACGTCGTCCCAGTCGTTGGCGAACGGCACGCCGGTCGGGCACCGGAACAGCACACCGGGCCGCATGGCGACCTGCTCCCGGCCGACGAGGTACCGGCTCGCCCCGGCCACCGGACTCGCCACCATGAAGACGTCCAGCGGGGGCACCGCGCAGCGCAGGGCCGCCGAGAAGCGCAGACGGTCGGCGCCCAGGTCCCCGGCCGCTGCGAAGCGGATCTGGCAGGAGAACGACCGGTCGACCCCGGAGAACCCGAGCGGGCGCTCCAGCCGGTACAGAGCGGTCAGCACGGCCTGGGCCACATCCGGCTCGCGGGTGGACAACTCGAAGGTGTCGACGGGCACGATTCGGCTCCTGCGGTTCCCGCTCGTGGGCCGTGGCTGACCCGCCGGCGGCAGCACCGGCTCCGCCGACGCTAGCCCGCAACCCGTCAGGAGCGAAGGCCTCGCCGGGTGGAGCCCCTGTCAGCGCAGACCAGTGCTGGCCCACCTGTCGAGCACGTCGGCGGTGAGCAGCTTCGGCGCGTCCGGCGCCGCGGAGTGCGCGCCGCCGGCCGCAGCCCGCTTCGCCTGACGCTCCGTCATGAGCTCCGGCAGCATCTGGCCGATGGCCAGGATGTCGGCCCAGGTGAACCACACTCCGCGCTGCTGAACGCCGTCGGGGTGGCCGCTGCGCTGGTGCGGGATACACCGGGCGGTGACCCACCGCTTCAGCCAGGTCTCCGGGATGTTCAAGATCTGCGCCGCCTCGGCGCGGTCGTAGCGGCGGAGGGTGTCGAGCTGCTCGTTGGTCACCCTCGGACTGGTCCGGTGTCCGGCATCGGGGGCAGTCACCGCCCGAGCTTCGATGCCCCGGCCGGCGTCGAGACGGGCTTGCTCGAGCCGAGCTGCCGTCGCCGGAAGGCACCCGGGCACTAGGGGGCAGATTGGGGGGTGACTGACCGCTCAGGACCGCTGAAGACCGCTCAGGACCGCTCCACGACGTCCGAGCGCACGCGTAGCCTGCGCATTCGCCGGGCCACCAGGCCCGGGACCGGCCTCACTCGCGGGTTCGAGCCCCGTCACTCACCCCACGTCGAGAGGCCCCGGTCGCACCGACCGGGGCCTCTCCGCGTCCGCAGGGCGGGACGAGCCGGCGGTCAGCGGCGGCGGGTCTCCGGGAACAGCAGGTCCACGACGCGGGCGGCGACCGGTCGTGGGGCGTGGACGGTCAGGTCCGGCCGCGGGTCGGCGGCGACGAGGACGTGCCCCGGCCCGTCGGGAGCGGTCACGCGGAGGTCCAGGCCGGCGACCGGGACCCCGAGGGCCCGGACCGCGCGCAGGGCCGCCGCGGCGACGTCGGGGTGCAGCCGGTCGGTGACGTCCTCGACGGCACCCGGCCGGCGCACGGCGGCGGCGACCACCGCGTAGTCGACGACGAGGACGCGCAGGTCCTCCCCCGCCAGCTGCTCCTCCACGAGCACGTCGGGGCACTCCTGCCGGGCCCGCGCGACGGCCGACCGCAGGCCCGCCTCGTCCCGCACGCCGGCGGTGACACCCCGCCGCCCGCGGGCCGGCCGGACCGCGGCCTCGCCGGAGTGCCCGAGGAGGGCCAGGGCCGGCGCCAGGTCGTCGCCGCGCACCTCGGCGCCGGCGGGCACGCCGACCCCGGCGCCCGCCGCGATCCGGCGGGTCGCCCGCACGTCGTCGCAGCGGGTCATGGCCACGGCCGTGGTCAGGTCCGACAGCGAGCCCCGGGCGAGCACGCTGCGAGCGCCGAGCGCCAGGCGCGTCTCCCCTGCCTCCGCGTCGGTGACCTCGACCCGGATCCCCCGGCGCAGCGCCTCGTCGGCGAGGAGCCGGGCGGACGGCGGCAGCCGGTCGAGCCCGGGCGGGGCCGGGACGAACAGCCGCGCGTTGACCGCGTTGCGGCGCTTGACCACGAGCGCGGGCACCTGGCGGAAGCCGAGCCGGCGGTAGAGCGCGATCGCGCGCTCGTTGTCGTGCAGCACCGACAGGTCGAGGTAGCTGCGTCCCCGTGCGGAGTAGCGCTCGGCGAGCACCCGCACCAGCGCCTCACCGGTGCCCCGCGGCGCCTCGTCCGGATCGGCGGCCAGGCACCACAGGCTGCTGCCGCCCTCGGGGTCCCCGAACGCCCGGACGTGGTCCACCCCCGTGACCGTCCCCACCACCCGCCCGGTGCGCCGGTCCTCCGCCACCAGGTAGCGCACCGTGCGGGTGGAGTGGTTGTGCCAGACGGTGGCGCCGTCCCCGGGGACCATGCCGGTGCGCGTCACGATGCGCTCCATCTCGGCGACGTCGTCCGGGGAGGCGACCGTGCGGACGAAGACGTTCTCGACCAGGTCCCGGCGGGGGCGGTACCGGTGCAGGTCCAGCCGGAAGGTCAGCGACGGGTCGAGGAACAGCTCGCCGGGCGCCAGTCCCAGCAGCACCTGGGGATCGCGCGGGTAGATGCAGATGTCGCGCCGCCCCTCGGCCTCCCGGCCCAGCGCCTCGACCAGGCGCAACGGATCGGCGAAGGTCTGGCCGAACACCAGCCGGCCCCAGCCGAGGTCCAGGGCCGCCTCGGTGTCCATGCCCCGCAACTGGTGCTCCGACGGCGACTGCCAGGGAGCACCGGTGATCGTCGGGACGGCCGCCAGCGGCCGCCGCCGGGGCTCAGAGCGCGCGACCACCGGCCACCTCCCCGCCCTGCCGGGTCCCTGAGGAGGAGGTCGGACGAGCTGTCTCGGTCCACACGATGCGCTGCCACCCGGGGTCGGGCCGGCTCGTGGAGCGACGTGTTGCACCCCGGCCGTGCCGGAGGGACGTGCCCACCGTGCGGCGGACGAAACGGGTCCGGAACGATCAGCGCGGAACCGGGACGAGCCGGGCCGGTCCCGCCGGGACGAACGCCGTCCCGGCCCGCAGCAGTTCGTGCACCCCCTGACCGGCGGTCACCCACCGCCCGGCCGCCGGCTCCCCGCGCAGCCAGGTGGCGGCGGCCGTCAGCAGCTGCAGCCCGGCCATCGCCTCGAGGTTGAGGTGCACGGGCAGCGGGAGCACCCGCAGCAGGCCGGCCGGGTGGTCGGTGAGGAGGGTGTCGGCCAACCCCATCACGCCGGACGCGGACAGCAGCACCCTGGTCCGCGGCCCCCAGGGTCGGGTCCACGGCACGGTCACCAGCGCCACGGTGGTGAGCACGTCGAGGGCGGCGTGCGCCCGCGCCGGCAGCGGGCGGGCCGCTGCCAGCGGGTCCCCGGGCGCCGACCGGGGGACGACGTCGTGTCCGGCGGGGCCGGGAGCGTCCACCTCGCCGGCGAGGAACGCGGACACCAGGCGGGCGGACACGTCGGGCGCCGACCAGTGGGCGTTGTGCGCGGCGCCCTCGATGACGACCAGCCGGCCGTCGGGCAGCAGCCGGGTGACCTCCTCGGCCCACTCCTGCGACAGCGTCCGGTCGTGCCGCCCGCGCACCACCAGCGTGGGCGCCACGACGTCGGGCAGTCGCTGCTCGATCGGGTCGTCGGAGCTGCGCACGAGCTGCTGCACCATGCGGGCCACACCCGTCGACAGGTACTCCGACTGCAGCACCGGCTGCAGGCCGGGGACCTCGAACACCATGTTCCGCAGCACCTGCGGGTACTGCTTCCACGGCCGCCGGTAGCGGGGGTCGGGGGTCGACCCGGACAGGACCAGCCGCTCCACCCGCTCCGGGTGGCGGGCGGCGAGCTCGACGGCGACCTGCGCGCCGATCGAGTTGCCGAAGTAGGACGCGCGGGGCATGCCGTAGGCGTCCAGCCACGCCAGCAGCTGCCCGGTCTGCGTGGCGACGTCGGGCCCGCCGGGCCAGCGCAGGCGCGGGTCGCGGGGCGAGCGGCCGAACCCCGGCAGGTCGGGTGAGACGACGTCGTGGCCGAGCGCGGCCAGCCGGCGCCCGAGCGGGACCAGGTACCGGCTGGACAGACCCAGGCCGTGCAGCAGCACGACCGGCGGCCGGTCCCGGGCCGTTCCGGCGTGCCACGTCCGCGCGTGGACCCGGGCACCGAGCACGGGCACCTCGGTCCAGACGTGTCGCGGCGCGGGGCCGGCCGGACGGAGGGAGGACAGGAGGGGCACGGTGCCTCCGGGGGAGGGTGCGGACGTCCCCGGGGCTCGGGACGCGTCGCCCCTACCCACCGGACCGAGACCTGCACCACACGGTGCGGTTCCGGATTGGAACGGCGGGCGACGGGGCACCGGGAGGGGGCGGCCACGGGTGAACAGCCACCCCGTCCCGCTCCTCCTCCCCTGAGAGCTCCTCTGATGACGTCTGCCCCGACCCGGGCGACGGCCGTTGCCGTCCCCCTGTCCGACCGGACCCTCCGCGACCTCCCGCCCGAGGTCTCCGTCCCCACCTACGACCGCTCGGCCCTGCGCCCCGGCATCGTGCACATCGGCGTCGGCGGCTTCCACCGCGCCCACCAGGCCGTCTACCTCGACGAGCTCGCCCGCCGCGGGTCGACCGAGTGGGGCGTGGTGGGCGTCGGGCTGCACAGCCGCGAGATCGGCGAGGTCCTCGCCGGCCAGGACCGCCTGTGGACCGTGGTCGAGCGCGCCGCCGACGGCGACCGCGCCACCGTCGTCGGTGCGATGACCCGGTACCTGTACGGCCCGGACGACCCCGAGGCGGTGCTGACCGCGCTGACCGACGAGCGCACCCGCGTGGTGACGCTGACGATCACCAGCACCGGCTACCGCGTCGACGCGCACAGCGGCGAGTTCGACGCCGAGGACCCCCACGTCGCCTCCGACCTGGAGGACCCCGGCCACCCCGAGACGGTGTTCGGCTACCTCGTCGAGGCGCTGCACCGGCGGCGGCAGGCGGGGACCGCGCCCTTCACCGTGCTGTCCTGCGACAACATGCAGTCCAACGGCGCGGCGGCGCGCACCGCGGTGGTGTCCTTTGCCCGGCTGCGCGACGAGGACCTCGCCGGCTGGATCGAGGAGCACGTCACCTTCCCCAGCAGCATGGTCGACCGCATCACCCCCACCACCACCCCCGAGGACCGCGACGCCGTCGTCGCGCAGACCGGCGTCGACGACCGGTGGCCGGTGGTCACCGAACCGTTCCGCCAGTGGGTGGTGGAGGACTCCTTCTGCAACGGGCGGCCGCCGCTGGAGGAGGTCGGCGTCCGCTTCGTCGACGACGTCTCGCCGTACGAGACCGTCAAGACGCGGCTGCTCAACGCCGGGCACAGCGCGATCGCCTACCTGGGCTACCTGGCCGGCCTCCGGACCACCGCCGACGTCATGACCGACCCGGTGTTCCGCACGTTCCTCACCCGGCTGATGGCCGAGGAGATCGCCCCGTCCCTGCCCGAGGTACCCGGCGTCGACCTCGCCGACTACCAGGCCACGCTGCTCGACCGGCTGGCCAACCCCCGGATGGCCGACCAGCTGTCGCGGCTGTCCCGGCGCGGCTCGAGCAAGATCCCGAGCTACCTGCTGCCGTCGGTGCGGGCCGCGGTGGAGGCCGGCCGCCCGCACCGGCTGCTGTGCCTGGCGGTGGCCGGCTGGCTGCGCTTCCTGCGCGGTCACGACTACGCCGGCGAGGAGGTCCCGATCCAGGGCCCGCGCCCGGACCTCGTGCCGCTCGCGCAGGAGGCCGGCGGCGACGCCGGGCCGCTGCTGTCGGAGCGGTCGGTGTTCGACCACATCGGCCGGGACCCGCGCTTCGCCGACTGCGTGCAGGGGGCGCTGTCCGCGCTGGACCGGCAGGGGCCGCGCGAGGTCATCGAGCTGTTCCTCGCCGACGGGCGGGACCGGTGACGGCCGGGCGGTCCCGGCCGCTGGACCCGTCCGCGGTCACCACCCTGCTCTGCGACGCCGACGGCACGCTGTTCCCGTCCGAGGAACCCGCGTACGCCGCGTCGGCCGACGTCACCAACCGGTTCCTCGCCGGGCTGGGGGCCGGGCGCAGCTACGCCCCCGAGGAGCTCCAGCGCATGACCAACGGCAAGAACTTCCGGGCCGCCGCGGGTGAGCTGGCCACCGCGCACGGGCGGGAGCTCACCCGCGCCGACCTGGAGGACTGGGTGGCCGAGGAGAAGGACGTCGTCACCGCGCACCTGCGCACGGTCCTGCGCCCCGACCCCGCGGTCCGCGAGCCGCTGCAGCGCCTGGCCGGCCGGTTCGCGCTCGCGGCGGTGACCTCCAGCGCCGCGTCCCGGCTGGCCGCCTGCCTGGAGACGACCCGCCTGGCACCGCTGTTCCCCCCGGCGGGCCGGTTCAGCGCCGAGGACTCGCTGGCCGAGCCCACGAGCAAGCCGGACCCGGCGGTCTACCTGTACGCCGGCGCGACGCTCGGGGTCGGCCCGGCCGAGGCGGTCGCCGTGGAGGACTCGGTGAACGGCGCCCGCTCGGCCGTGGCCGCCGGCCACCCCACGATCGGGATCCTGCAGTTCGTCCCCGAGGCCGACCGGCGGGGCCGCGCCGAGGCGCTGCGCGAGGTCGGCGTCGCCGCGGTCGTCGGGTCGTGGGCCGAGGTGGAGGACCTGCTGGCCTGACCCGGCGGCCGGCCCGGGCGGGCTCCGTGGTCCGATCGGGACTGCACGGCACGCCCCCGCTGTTGCACTCGGTGACAGCGGGGGCGCGTGCCGCCGTGCCCTCCGCCGGACCGGCGACGACCGCACCAGGAGACCGACGCATGACCACGACCGCCCCGCCGCGCGCCGACGACGCAGGCCCGGCGCCGGCCGACGTCGTCGCCGAGGCCGCGCGGCGGCGCACGTTCGCCGTCATCAGCCATCCCGACGCCGGCAAGTCGACGCTGACCGAGGCGCTGGCCCTGCACGCCCGGGTGATCGGCCAGGCCGGCGCGGTGCACGGCAAGGCCGGCCGGCGCGGCACGGTGTCGGACTGGATGGACATGGAGAAGGCCCGCGGGATCTCGATCACCTCGGCCGCGCTGCAGTTCTCCTACCGCGACACCGTGGTCAACCTGCTCGACACCCCGGGGCACGCCGACTTCTCCGAGGACACCTACCGGGTGCTCACCGCCGTCGACGCCGCGGTGATGCTCATCGACGCCGCCAAGGGCCTCGAGGCGCAGACGATGAAGCTGTTCGCCGTCTGCCGGCACCGGGGCATCCCGGTCATCACGGTCGTCAACAAGTGGGACCGCCCCGGCAAGGACGCCCTGGAGCTGATGGACGAGGTCGCCGAGCGGACCGGGCTCACGCCGACGCCGCTGACCTGGCCGGTGGGCATCGCCGGGGACTTCCGCGGCGTGCTCGACCGGCGCGACGGCAGCTACCGGCGCTACACCCGGACCGCCGGCGGCGCCACGGTCGCCCCCGAGGAGGTCCTCCCCGCCGCCGCGGCCGCCGCGCGCGAGCCCGACGCGTGGCCGCAGGCCCTCGAGGAGGCCGACCTGCTGGCCGCGACCGCGGGCGAGCACGACCAGGACCTGTTCCTGTCCGGCGTCACCACCCCGGTGCTGTTCGCCTCCGCGATCTCCAACTTCGGCGTCGGCGCGCTGCTCGACGTCCTCGTCGACCTCGCGCCCGCGCCCGCCGGCCGGCCCGACGCCGACGGGGTGCCCCGGCCCGTCGACGCGCCGTTCAGCGCGTTCGTCTTCAAGGTGCAGTCGGGCATGGACGCCGCGCACCGGGACCGGCTGGCCTACATCCGCATCTGCTCGGGCGTCTTCGAGCGCGGGATGGTGGTCACCCATGGGCCGACCGGACGCCCCTTCGCCACGAAGTACGCCCAGCACGTGTTCGGCCGCGAGCGGGAGAGCATCGACGTCGCCTACCCCGGCGACGTCGTCGGGCTGGTCAACGCCTCCGCGCTGCACGTCGGGGACACGCTCTACGCGCAGCAGCCGGTGGCCTTCCCGCCGCTGACCACGTTCGCGCCCGAGCACTTCGCCGTGGTCCGCAGCCTCGAGACGGCCAAGCACAAGCAGTTCCGCCGCGGGATCGAGCAGCTGGAGTCCGAGGGCGTCGTCCAGGTGCTGCGGTCGGACCGGCGCGGGGAGCAGGCGCCGGTGTTCGCCGTCGTCGGCCCCATGCAGTTCGAGGTGGCCACCCACCGCATGGAGCACGAGTTCTCCGCGCCCGTGCGGCTCGAGCCGCTCCCCTACGCCCTCGCCATGCGCACCGACGAGGCCTCGGCCCCGCGGATCACCGCCACCACGGGCACCGAGGTGATGCAGCGCAGCGACGGCGAGCTGCTCGCGCTGTTCACGAACAAGTGGGTCATGGGCATCGTGCGCAACGGCAAGCCCGACCTGACCCTCGAGCCCCTGGTCGCCGCCCAGCTCGCCTGACGGCTCCGGCGTGACCCAGGTCGCAACACGCGATCGGATGTGTTGCGATGCAGGGAGGGGACCACCGAGCGCACCGGGAGCCCACGTGGACCGGAGTCAGCACACCGTCGCGGTCATCGGGGCCGGGACCATCGGACTGTCGTGGGCGGCGCTGTTCGCCGCCCACGGGCACACCGTCCGGGTGCAGGACCCGCGGCCGGGCATCGGCCCCGACGTCGAGGCGGCCGTGCGCCACCTCACCCGGCTCCAGCCCGACACCGGGGACGCCGCGGACCTGCTGACCCGCATCGAGGTCGTCGACGACGTCGAGGCCGCCGTCGCCGGTGCCGACGTCGTCCAGGAGAACGCCCCCGAGCGGCTGCCGCTCAAGCAGGAGCTGTTCGCCCGCATCGAGGCGGGGGTCGGCGAGCGGACGCTGATCGCGTCGTCGACGTCGGCGCTCATGCCCAGCGACCTCGCGCGGGAGATGCGCACGCCCGAGCGGCTCGTGGTGGGCCACCCCTTCAACCCGCCGGAGGTGCTGCCGCTGGTCGAGGTGGTGCCCGGCGAGCGCACCGCGCCGTGGGCGGTCGAGGCGGCGGTCGACTTCTACCGCTCGGTGGGCAAGAAGCCCGTCGTCCTGCACCGGGAGATCAACGGGTTCGTGGCCAACCGGCTGCAGTCGACGCTGTTCCGCGAGTGCGTGTGGCTGGTGACCCAGGGCGTCGTCAGTGCCGCGGAGCTCGACGAGATCGTCACCGAGTCGATCGGGCCGCGCTGGGCGACGGCCGGCCCGTTCGAGAGCTTCCACCTCGGCGGCGGCCCGGGCGGCATGCGGCACTTCCTCGAGCACCTCGGCCCCGGCATGGCGCGGCGGTGGAAGGTCGTCGAGCAGCCGGAGCTGGACGAGGCGACCAAGGAGCTGGTCAGCAGCCAGCTGGAGGAGCGCTTCGCCGGGCGGACCTACGAGCAGCTCACCGAGGCCCGCGACCGGGCGCAGCTGGCGGTCATCGAGGCGCGGAACGCGACGCGGGAGCGGAACGCCTGATGGACGCGGACGAGGTCCGCCGGCAGTCGACGACGCCGCTCGGGGCGCCGGCCTACCCGGCCGGCCGGTACCGCTTCACCGGCCGCGAGTACCTCAACATCCTGTACCGCACCGACGCCGAGGCGATGCGGCGCGTGGTCCCCGAGCCCCTGACCGTCGGCGACCCGCTGGTCAAGTTCGAGGTCATGCGGATGCCCGACGTCACGGGGCTGGGCTCGTTCACCGAGTCCGGGCAGGTGCTGCAGGTCGAGTACGAGGGCGAGAGCGCCGACTACCTGCACGCCATGTACGTCGACAGTCTGGCCTCGATCGCGAGCGGGCGGGAGATCAGCGCCTTCCCGAAGAAGTCGGGGACGCCGAGCCTCTACGTCGACTCCGACACCCTCGTCGGCACCCTGGACTACGGGACGCTGCGGGTGGCCACCGCGACCATGGGTTACAAGCACGCGCCGATGAGCGACGAGGACGCGATCGCCCAGATCGGCCGGCCCACCTTCGGCCTGAAGATGCTGCCCGGCTACGACCGGCGTCCCCGGGTCCTGGAACTGGCCCGCAGCCAGATCACCGACATCACGATCCGCGGCGCCTGGACCGGGCCGGCCCGGCTGCAGCTGTTCGAGCACGCGCTCGCCCCGCTCGCCGACCTGCCCGTGCGGGAGATCGTCGCGGCCAGCCACATCCTGACCGACCTGACGCTGGGCCGGGCGAGCCTCGTCTTCGACTACCTGAGCGACTGACGGCAGGAACGGACGGCGGAGAACGGAGGCACGGCGATGGTGGCACCGCTCGAGGGCGTGCGCGTGGTCGAGGTGGCCAACTGGATGGCCGCTCCCGGGGCCGCGGCGCTCATGGCCGACATGGGAGCCGACGTCGTCAAGGTCGAGCCGCTGTCCGGGGACGCGATGCGCGGGGCGACCCGGCAACCGCAGGTCCCCGAGGGGCAGGAGCCGATCGACGCCGCGTTCCAGATGGACAACCGCGGCAAGCGCAGCATCGCCGTCGCGCTCAACGACCCGCAGGGCGCCGACCTGGTGCGGCGGCTGGCCGCCCGCGCCGACGTCTTCCTCTGCAACCTGCTGCCCGGCCGGCAGTCCCGGTTCGGCCTGGACGCGCCGGCCCTGCACGCCCTCAACCCGCGGCTGGTGCACGCCACCCTCACCGGCTACGGCCCGGGCGGGCCCGACGCCGCCCGCCCCGGCTACGACCTCACCGCCTTCTTCGGGCGCGGCGCCGTCCTCGACGCGATGAGCGAGCCGGCCAACCCGGCGCCGCCGCGGCTGCGCCCGGCGCAGGGCGACCACACCGCGGCGCTGGCCCTCTTCGGCGGCGTCCTCGCGGCCCTGCGCGTGGTCGACGCCACCGGCGAGGGGCAGGTCGTGGACGTCAGCCTGCTCGGCGCCGCCGCGTGGACGATGTCCAGTGACCTGTCGGGCACGCTCATCGACGGCGTCCGGCCCACGCCCCAGGGCCGGGTGGCCCGGCCGCACGCCCTGCACGGCGGGTTCCGCTGCGCCGACGGCCGCTGGATCCTGCTGTTCATGCCCGAGCCCCGCTGGTGGGCGCCGTTCTGCGAGGCCGTGGGCCACCCCGAGTGGGCCGAGGACGAGCGCTTCGCCGGCTGGGCCGACCGGGCCCGGAACATGCCCGAGCTGACCCGGCTCATGGACGAGGCGTTCGCCACGCGGCCCTTGGCGGAGTGGTGTGCGGAGTTCGACGAGCGGGGCTTCATCTGGGGCCCGGCGTCGACCGTCTCGGAGTTCGCCGCCGACGAGCAGGCCGCCGCCGACGGGCTGTTCCCCGAGATCGCCGACGCCTCCGGCCGGCGGTTCCGCACCGTCCGCGCCCCGCTGCGCCTGCAGGGCGGCGACGTCGCCCCGCGCGGGCCGGCCCCCGCGGTCGGCGAGCACACCGAGGCCGTGCTCAGCGAGCTCGGCGTCGGCGGGGACGAGCTCGCCGCTCTGGCCCGCGACGGCGTGGTGGGCCTGCCCCGCTGAGCCGCTCAGGCCAGCCCGTCCACCGACACCCCGGCAGCGGCGAGCACCGGCAGCGGCAGCGCGCCGGCCAGCGACGGCGCGGCGGGACCGCCGCCGCGGGCGACCACCTGCCGGACGGCGGTGACCGCCCACGAGCCGTTGACCACGAGCGACAGGACCAGCGGGAGCGCTCCTGGCGCGAGCAGCTGGACGGCCTGCCCCTGCAGAGCCGGCTCACGGCCCTGCTGGTCCACGAGCTCGCGGCGGACCGCGTGCCGGGGCAGCCGCTGGACGTGACGACGGCGGCCGTGCGGGCCGTGGCGACGGCGGAGGGTCTCGACGCCGGGCAGCCCTGGATCGACGCGGCCGCCGCCCGGATCAGCGCGGGACCGCTCGGGAGCCCCGGGGCCTGACCCTCGTGTGCCCGGTGGGGCGGCTGGGACGCCTGCGCCGCCGCGATCCGGACACGCACGGCGCCGGTGCTGGCCCGGCGCGGTACCGCCTCGGACCCTGGGGTCATGACCACTGCCTACGCCTACGGAACCGCCCACGCGGTCGTGATGGTCGGCTCGGTCGGCAGCCCCGACGGCCTGCAGCCCCGGCAGATCGGTCCGGCGCACGCCACGATCGGCCGGGTCACCGGACGCAGCCGCAAGTCGCTGTGCGGCGCCTACGTGGCCGTGGACGAGCAGACGGTGTGGCCCCCGGAGGAGTACGAGGACTCCCAGCTCTGCGCCGAGTGCGCCGAGCTGGCCCGCCTCTGACCGGCGGTCAGCCCCCGGCCACCGAGGGCAGCACCTGCACCACCGCACCGGCCGGCACCGGCGTCGCCGGACCCGCGGCGAAGCGGACGTCGTCGCCGTCGACGTAGACGTTGACGAACCGGCGCACCTGCCCCGCCTCGTCGCGGATGCGCCGCTCCAGGACCGGGTGGGTGGACGCCAGCGCGTCGAGCAGCCCGGCCAGCGTGCCGTCGGCCGGGTCCACCTCGAGCCGCCGCGAACCGCCGGCGAGGTCGGCCAGGACGCCGGGCAGGAGCACCTGCACGCTCACGACGGGCCGCTCACGGCAGCGCCGCCGCCCGGACGCACAGGACGTCGGGCAGGTGGTCGGCGACGAGCGTGAACGAGTCGCCCTCGTCGCGGCTGGAGTAGACGCAGCCGTCACGCGTCCCCACGTGCACGCCTGTCGGGTCGCCCTCGTCGACGCAGACGGCGTCGCGCAGGACCGCCGTCCAGGAGCCGTCGGGCAGGCCCGCGCCGAGCTCGGTCCAGGTGGCGCCGGCGTCGCGGGTGCGGTGCACGCGCAGCCGCCCGCCGGGGGGCACCCGCTCGGCGTCGGCGACCAGCGGCACCACCCAGGCGGTGCCCGGGGTGCGCGGCGAGGCCACGACCGGGAAGCCGAAGTCGACCGGCAGCCCGCCGGCGATCGACGTCCACGACGCGCCGGCGTCGTCGGTGCGGAGGACGCCGAAGTGGTTCTGCGCGTACAGGCGGTCGGGATCGGCGGCGTCGGCGGCGACCTTGTGCACGCACTGGCCGTACTCGGGCGCCGGCCCGGGCAGGAACGGCGTGGGGATGCCGGAGTTCCGCGGCTCCCAATTCTCGGCGCCGTCCTCGCTGACGTAGACGCCGCCGGTGCTCATGGCCACCAGCACCCGGTCGGTCGTGGGGTGCGGGATGACGGTGTGCACCGCTCCCCCACCGGCGCCGGGCGCCCAGTCCGGCCGGTGCGGGTGGTCCCAGAGGCCGCGGACGAGGGCGAAGCTGCGGCCGCCGTCGTCGCTGCGCCACAGCGAGTGCGGCTCGCAGCCGGCCCACACGACGCCGGGACGGTCGGCGGTGTCGGGACGGATCTGCCAGACGCGGGCCAGCGCGGCACCGGTGTCGGCCGGGAAGCGGATCGCGCCGTCGTCGGTCTCGGTCCAGGTGCGGCCCAGGTCGTCGGACCAGGTGACCGTGGGACCCCAGTGGCCGTACTGCACCCCGGCGAGCACCCGCGGGACCGGTCCGCGGGTGTCGACGGCGAGCGCCGCGACCTCCCGCGACAGCAGGTGCGGCCCGTCGAGGGTCCAGGTGCGGCGGTCGTCGTCGCTGCGGGCCAGCCACAGCCCCTTGCGCGTGCCGATGGCGAGCAGGTCGGCCACGGTCCCTCCGAGGGATCGGCGGGGCCCGGCGGACCCCTCCCGACACCTCTGACCGCGGCCGCCCCGGGAACTGAGCGGTGTCCCGCTCAGCGGCGGGTGGCGCCCCCGGGGCCGTCGCCGGTGACCGGGGCGGAGCCGTCCGTGTGCCGGCCGGTGTGCCCGTCGGCCAGCCCCGGGGCGAGGCGCTCGGCCTCCGCGCGCAGCTTCTCCGCCGCCGTGGCGTGCTCCCTGGCCGCCTCGGCCCGCTGCCGGGCCTCCTGCTCGGCCAGGCGGGTGCGCTCCTCGACCTCGGCGCGCTCCCGGCGGGCGCGGGCGGCCTGCTCCTCGGCGGCCGCCTGCTCCTTCTCCGCCTGTGCGCCGCGCAGGCGGGCCTCCTCGAGGTGCTCCCGCGCCTGGATGCGCTGCTGCTCCCGGCGCTTCGCGCCGGCCACCCGGCTGCGCTTGGCCAGCGCCAGACCGACCAGCGCGAGCACCACCAGTGCGACGACGACGATCAGGACGATCAACCAGGTGTCCACGACGCTCCCCTTCCCAGAGACCGTCGGGATCTTCCCGCCGCGCGGTCCCAGGAAACGGAGATCACTTGAGCGCGCTGCCCGCCTGCCACTGGTCCCACGGGATCGTCCAGTCGGCGATGCTCGAGGTCAGCGGTCCGGCGTCGGAGTTCTGGATCTCGACGACGTCCCCGGGCTGGGAGAAGTCGTAGAACCAGCGGGCGTTCTCGGTCGAGAGGTTGATGCACCCGTGCGAGACGTTGGTGTTGCCCTGCTGGGCCACCGACCACGGGGCGGCGTGCACGAACTCGCCGTTGTCCGACAGGCGCACGGCCCACTGGACCGGGGTCCGGTAGCCGCCGGGGCTGTCGGCGGGGACGCCGTAGGTGCTGGAGTCCATGATCCGGTCGGCGTTGAGCTCGGTGACCACGTGCGGGCCGTTGTAGCTCGGGTTGTCCGGGCTGCCCGCGCTCATCGGCCAGTCCTGCACCAGCCGGTCGCCGTCGTAGACCTGCATGCGGTGGGTCGAGGCGTCGGCGACGGAGACGTGCCGGTCGCCCACGTGGAAGGACACCGTGCGGTCCTTCTCCCCCCAGACGCCGTTGCCCATGTCGACGCCGTAGAGGTCGGCGTCGACGGTCACGTCCGTCTGCGCCGGCCAGTACTGCGAGGGCCGGAAGTGCACCTCGGTGTCGCTCAGCCAGCTCCACACCCCGTCGGTCGGGGTGGAGCTGGTGACGCGCAGGTGGCTCTCGACGGCCGCCTTGTCGACGACCGGCTGCTCGAAGTAGACGCGGATCGGCATGCCGACGCCGACGGTCTGGCCGTCCAGGGGGCCGATGGAGGGCGTGGTCACCGTCTCGGGGGTGGCGGTGGTGAAGGTGCTGGTGGCCTCGGCCGGCTCCGCGTCGGCGCCCTCGGCCGTGGCGGTGAGGGTGTAGGTGGTGCCGTAGGCCAGCGGCTCCTGCGGCGTCCACACCTCGGTGCCCTCGGTGGCGCCGTCGGTGACCTCCCCGGGCACGGCGGCACCCGCACCGTCGCTGACGCTGACGCCGGTGAGCTCGCCGTCGGTGACGGAGATCTCCACCGGGTCCGCCGGGGCGACGTCGGCCGCCCCGTCGGCGGGCGCGAGCGAGAGCTGCACGGGCGCGGCGGGCGCCGAGGACGAGGCGCTCGAGGAGGCCGACGACGGGCCGCCGTCGTCCCCGGTGCACCCGCTGAGCAGGGCCAGCGCCCCCACCGCGATCAGCGCAGCTGTCCGTCGCACCCTCGTCGTCCCCTCGTCCCGCCTGACCGGGCCCGGCAGCGGGCACGGCTGTACCCGCACCAGTGTCCACGCTGATCACGGAACCGGGGCGTTCGCCACCCGGGACCCCCGGGCGGGACGCCGCCGGCCGCTGGTATCGTTCTCCCTCGTGGCCCGGTGAGCCGGGAGACACGCGCCATTAGCTCAATTGGCAGAGCAGCTGACTCTTAATCAGCGGGTTCGGGGTTCGAGTCCCTGATGGCGCACCAGGCCGAGAGGCCCATGACCTGCACGTCGACGTACTCCCGTAGCAGAGGCGGGGGCGTTGCGGGGAGCCCGCGTCACGGACCTGGTCGCCGGTCGAAGCGCATGTCCATCCACGGCAGCCAGACGCCGCCCACACCTCGCGTTCCCGGCAGGGGCGCCACGTGCTCGTCGCGCATCCTGCTCACCTCGGTCGTCAGCGGGTGGCGTAGCGCTGCAGGGTGATGCCGCTGACGAAGGCCCGCGAGCCCGTCAGCCGCAGCCGCGGGACCTCGTAGCCGTCGGGGAAGAGCCGGCGCCCGCGGCCCTGCACGGCCGGGTAGACGAAGAGGCGGTACTCGTCGACCAAGCCTGCGGTGATGAGGGTGTGCGCCAGGCTGATGCTGCCGGTCAGCACGATGTCCTGGCCCGGCTGCTCCTCGAGCGCCGCGACCTCGCTCACCGGGTCGCCGGAGAGGACGGTCGAGTTCTCCCACTGCGGGTCGGTCAGCGTCGTGGAGACGACGTACTTGTGCACCCGGTTCAGGTGGTCGCTGACGCCGGTGGGGTACTCGGTCTGCTGCGGCCAGAAGTCGCGGAAGTCCTCGAAGGTCTGCCGGCCCAGCAGGAGGGCGTCGGCCTGGCTGTCCTGCCGGTGGTTCTCCTCGACGAGGTCGCTGGTGTCGGCGTCGCCGGAGCCGAGCGGGGAGAACCAGTCGGTGATCATCTCGATGGACCCGTCGACGGTGGTGTTCTGCGTGATGGCCAGCGTGCGCACGTCGTCCCCTCCTCCGGGCGCACCCACCCGACCCCCGGTGGGCGGTCGGTGAGGCGCCGTCACGGTGCGGTCACCACCAGGGACCCCTCCGCCGGCCGGAACTCGTCGTCCGCACCGACGGACCATCGTTGGCACACCAACCGTTGGCGCCACCGGAGTCATAGGCTGGCCGGGTGACGACCAGCGAGACGCCTCAGTGGCCGCTCGAGTCGGAGGACGTGCTCGCCCTCGACCGGCAGGTGTGCTTCGCCCTGTCGGTGGCCGCGCGCAACGTCGTGGCCGTCTACCGGCCCGTCCTCGAGCCGCTGGGTCTCACGCACCCGCAGTACCTCGTGATGCTGGCGTTGTGGCAGCACGGGTCGCTGTCGGTCAAGAGGCTGTCCGGGCTGTTGCAGCTGGACCCCGGCACGCTCTCGCCCCTGCTCAAGCGGCTCGAGGCCGCCGGACTGCTGCGGCGCGAGCGGGATCCGGAGGACCAGCGCAACCTGGCCCTCACCCTCACCGACAGGGGCCTGGCGCTGCGCGAGCAGGCGGAGAGGATCCCGGCCGGCATCGTGCACCGACTCGGCATGCCGCTGGACGACCTGGTCAGCCTGCACGGGGCGCTCACCCGTGTCATCGCGGCCTCGCAGCAGGCGCTCGCGGGCACGGCGGACGGCGCATCGCCGGAGACGACCGTCGCGTGACCTGCGCGGCGGCGGAGACGGCCTGTTAGCCTGCTAACAGTTGGTGCCCCAATCCTTTGTCCCCCACGGGATGCGGAGGACCATGAGGACGTGGCCGTCATCGAGCAGGAGCACGCGAACGACATGAGCAACCCCACGGCGGGAGCCGCCTCCGACGAGCCGATCGTGCGGCCCGCCGTGCACCGGTGGCTGTGGTACGCCCTCGGCGGCGGCCTCCCCCGGCGCAACCGCGGCTGGGTGCTGTTCGACACCACCACCGGCACCTGGTGGGCGCGGCACGTCGTGCGCAGCCTGGTGCAGATGGCGGTCCCGATCCTCGCCGTGATGCTGGTGCTGCCGGCGGGATGGGGGCTGCGGATCGCCGTCGCCGGCGGTGGCGTCGCCCTCGGGCTCGTGTACTCCCTCGCCTACATGGTCGAGGCCACGGAGAACCGGGTCGTCAAGGCCGGCTACCCCGTGGGCATCGCCGGCGCCATCCGTGAGGAGCGGTGGGAGGCGCGGGAGGAGAAGGACCGCGCGCGCCGCCGGGCCGCCGCGGCGAAGCGGGCCGCCCGCTACCGCGACCGCACCGGTCACTGACCCGACCGGCTCCTCGACGGCGGCCCCAGGGCCGGACGACGGTCACGCGGTCGGCAAGGCGGCGACCCGGCGAGGGCGGGCATACTCGTCCGCTGTTCGGTTGTGCGCGATCGGTCGGGGCGGGTGAGCGTGACGATGACGGGCCCACGGTCCGCGCAGGACGGCACCGTCGACGTGGTGCAGATGCTCGACCGGTTCGAAGGCGTCGCCGGCTTCCTCGACTCCCTGGTCCGGTGGGCGGTGGAGCGGACCCCGGGTGCCGAGGCGTGCGGGTTGACCCTCGAGCAGACCGGCGGACCGCGGACCGTCACCTACAGCGGCGAGCTGGCCGCCCGGGGGGACGAGCGCCAGTACGAGCTCGACGACGGCCCGTGCCTGCAGTCCCTGCGCACCGGTCGGGTCGTCCGGGTTCCCGACATGGCCCGCGAGCAGCGCTGGGGCCGCTATCCCCGGCGGGCCCTGGACGCCGGCGTGCACGCGTCCCTGTCCTTCCCCCTGACGGTGGGCACCCGCGGCCGGGGCGCGCTCAACCTCTACGCCAGCCGGCCGGACGCCTTCACCGACGCCGACGAGCGGCTGGGCCGGTCCTGGGCCGCCCAGGCCAGCGGTGCGCTCTCGGTGGCCTGGCGGATGGCCGCGGGAGAGGAGACGGTGGACAACCTCACCCAGGCCGTGACCACCAGGCAGGAGATCGGCCAGGCCGTCGGGCTGCTGATGGCCCAGCGCCGGTGCACCGCCGACGAGGCGTTCGCCCTCCTCAAGGGCGCCAGCCAGCGCAGCAACGAGAAGCTGCGCGAGGTGGCGCAGCGGATCGTCGCCGGCCACGAGGACGACGTCCGCGCCTCACGCTGACCGACCCACCGGGCCGGGGCGGGTCAGCCGAGGCGCAGACCGTGGGCGGCCAGCGCCTCGTCGAGGACGCGCAGCGCCTTCGGGCCCACGCCGTGCAGCGCGGCCAGCGTCGCGCGCGGGACACCGGCCAGCTGCCCGAGCCCGGTGTAGCCGGCCAGCTGCAGCGCCCGGGTGGCCGGCCGCCCGATCGGGGGCAGCTCGCCGAGCGGCGTCACGGCGCGGACGCTCTCAGCCGCGGACGGCGCGGACCAGCTTCCGCACCCCGAGGACCGCACCGCCGACGCCGGCGACCCACGGCCCCAGGACGACCACCGGGTCGAGCAACTGGTGCCGGACGTCGGAGCGCCCGCGCCGCGACCGCAGCCCGCCGCGGGTGAGCTCCGTCCTCAGCCCGGTCGCCGGCACGTCGGGCCGGCCGGAGGCGAAGGACCGCAGGTGGTGCTCCCACGCGTCCACCCGGTCGCCGACCACCAGCAGTCCCCAGTGCGCCAGCCGGCCCTCGCTGAAGCGGGCGTAGGCGAACCGCCGGATCGCCCCGGACAGGCCCTTCAGCGGCTGGGCGGTGCCGAACACCGGCGTGACGAAGGCGTGCTCGATCGAGTGCTCGCGGCCCTCGCTGCCCGGCTGCCGCTCCGGGAAGTCCCAGTGGGCGCCGGTGTCGGCCGGGTACTGCAGCCGCGGGTACGACGGCCGGTCGGCGGGGTCGAGGTCGGCGCCCCAGCCGGGGATGCGGGCGCGCAGCTCCTCCCGGCTCGGCGGAGGCGTGCGCTTGTCCCGGACGTAGGCGCTCGGGACGTCGCCCGGGACGTCGGTGCTGGTCATCGTCGCTCTCCCTCAGGCCGCGTCGGGCACGATCAGCGGCTTGATGCAGCCGTCGAGCTTGCTGGAGAACACGTGGTAGGCCTCCGCGATGTCCTCGAGCGGGAAGCGGTGGGTGACCACCTCGCGCGGGGTCAGGTGGCCGTTGCGCACGTGCTCGAACATCCGCGGCCACTGCCGCTTCACCGGCGTCTGGTTCATCCGCAGGGTGAGGCCCTTGTTCAGGGCGTCGCCGAACTTCACCGCGTTGGGGATCGGCCCGTAGGCGCCCACCACCGAGACGGTGCCGCCCTTGCGGACGCCGTCGATCGCCCAGTTGAGCGCGACCGGCGACCCGCCCTGCAGCTTGAGCTTGGTGCCCGTGACCTGCTGGAGGAAGTTGCCGTCGGCCTCCGCGCCCACCGCCTCGATGACGACGTCGGCGCCCAGGTAGTCGGTCTGCTTCTTCAGCTCGACGACGACGTCGTCGTACTCGTCGTAGTCCAGCGTCTCGGCGTGGGCCATCGTCCGCGCCTTCTCCAGCCGCTCCTGCAGGTGGTCGACGACGATCACCCGGCCCGCGCCCATCAGCCACGAGGACTGCGCCGCGACCAGTCCGACCGGCCCGGCGCCGAGCACGACGACGGTGTCCCCCTCGGCGATCTCGCCGAGCTGGGCGCCGAAGTAGCCGGTCGCGGCGGCGTCGGTGAGGCAGACGGCGTCCTCGTCGTGCATCCAGTCGGGGATCCTCGCGGGGCCGACGTCGGCGAACGGGACGCGCACGTACTGCGACTGGCCGCCGTCGTAGCCGCCGGTGGTGTGCGAGTAGCCGTAGATGCCGCCGACCGCCGTCGCGTTGGGGTTGACGTTGTGGCAGTTCGAGTACAGCCCGCGGGCGCAGAACCAGCAGGAACCGCAGAAGACGTTGAACGGCACCATCACCCGGTCGCCGACCTGCAGGTTCTGCACCGACGGGCCGACCCGTTCCACCACGCCGATGAACTCGTGGCCGAACGTGTGGCCGATCCGGGTGTCCGGCATGAGCCCGTGGTAGAGGTGCAGGTCGGAGCCGCAGATCGCGGCCAGCGTGACCCGGACGATCGCGTCGTTCGGGTGCTCGATCGCCGGGACGTCCTTGTCCTCGACCCGGATCTTGTACGGGCCTCGGTAGACCATCGCGCGCACGCCGTACCCCTCTCGTTCGTCGTGCCGGGCCCCGGTCCTCGGCGTCCCCGCAGCCGTGCCCGCCGTCTAGAGCCCGGAAACCGCTCGACGCGGTCCCTAACGTCGGGCGCATGACCACTCCCCCCGTGCTCGAGCCGGTGCACCGTCCGGAGGACGGCGAGCTCGTCGGCCACCTGACCGCTGCCGCCGGCCGCGACGGGTGGACCGCGCACGCCGTGTTCGGCGCACCGCTGCGGACCCTCCGCACCCGCGAGGAGGCCGTGTCCTTCCTGCGCACCCGCGGGCTGGCGCTGCTCGCCGACCGCTGGACCTACACGCCCGCCGACGGCGAGCCGCGCACCGCGTGGCTGGTCGAGGCCCGCCCCGGCGCCGTCGTCGTCCGGTTCGGGTACGACCCGGCGTCGGTGCCGCTCACCGGCCCGGAGCTGGAGCGGCTGACCCCGGCATAGCCGGCGGGCCCGCCGGCGTTCCGCGGGTGTGAGCAGCCCGCGGGACGTCGACGTCGTGGTGATCGGTGCGGGCCAGGCCGGCCTGTCCGCCGCGTACCACCTGGCGCGGCAGGGGTTCGCGCCCGGCAGCGGCTCCGTCGTCCTCGACGGCGACGCCGCACCGGGCGGGGCCTGGCAGCACCGCTGGCCCTCGCTCACCCTGGCGACGACGCACCGGGTGCACGAGCTGCCCGGCCTGCCCTTCGCCCCGGCGTCGGAGGAGCTGCCCGCGGCCGAGGCGGTGCCGGCCTACTTCGCCGAGTACGAGCGGCGCTTCGGCCTGGCGGTGCAGCGGCCGGTGCGGGTGTCCGCGGTCCGCCGCGGCGGTGACGGGCGCTTCCTCGTCGAGTCCGACCGCGGGGTGTGGCGGGCGCGCGGCGTCGTCAACGCCACCGGCACCTGGACCCGGCCGTTCGTGCCGCACTACCCGGGCCGGGAGACCTTCCGCGGCCGGCAGCTGCACACCGTCGGCTACCGGGGCGCGGCGGAGTTCGCCGGGCGGTCGGTGGTGGTCGTGGGCGGCGGGGCCTCGGCGGTGCAGCTGCTCGGCGAGATCGCCCCGGTCGCGCGCACCACCTGGGTGACCCGCCGCCCGCCGGTGTGGCGCCAGGGCCCCTTCGGCGAGCAGCAGGGCCGGGAGGCGGTGGCGCGGGTCGAGGCCGCCGTCCGCGCCGGCCGGATGCCCGGCAGCGTCGTCGGCGTGACCGGCCTCGTGGTCACCCCGTGGGTGCGCCGGGCCCTGGACGACGGCGTCCTCACCCGGCTGCCGGTCTTCGACCGCCTCACCCCCGACGGCGTGGCCTGGGACGACGGCCGCTTCGTGCCCGCCGACGTGGTCCTCTGGGCCACCGGCTTCCGCGCCGCGGTGGGCCACCTCGCGCCGCTGCGGCTGCGCACCCGCGACGGCGTCATCCCGGTCGAGGGCACCACCGCCGTCGACGAGCCGCGCCTGCAACTGGTCGGCTACGGGCCGAGCGCGAGCACCATCGGCGCCAACCGGGCCGGGCGCAGCGCGGCGGTGGCGCTGCGCCGCCAGCTCGGCGCCGGCCTCGCCCGGACCGCCTGACCCGGGCGATCCCCCGGAGCCGGGTGGGGGTCGGTCCAGGGTCGGGTCGGGGGTCCTCCCGGATGTGCCGGGGACACCCCTGCCGGGAGCCTTCCCGTCCATGACCTCCTCGCCCTGCCCCACCCCGGCGGTGACCCGGTGATCGTCGCCAGCGGACTCACCAAGCGCTACGGCGACCGGGTCGCCGTCGACCGCGTCTCCTTCACCGTCCGGCCCGGCCGGGTCACCGGTTTCCTCGGGCCCAACGGCGCGGGCAAGTCGACGACGATGCGCATGGTCATCGGCCTGGACCGGCCCACCGAGGGCACGGTCACCGTCGACGGCGTCCGCTACCTCGACTGCCCCGCTCCCCTGCGCGCGGTCGGCGCCCTGCTCGAGGCGCGGGCACTGCACCCGGGCCGCACCGCCTGGGCGCACCTGCGCTGGATGGCCGCGTCCAACGGCATCCCCGCGTCCCGCGTCGACGAGGTGCTCGGCCTGGTCGGCCTGGAGGGGGTGGCCGGCCAGCGGGTCGGCCGGTTCTCACTCGGCATGGGCCAGCGGCTGGGCATCGCGGCCGCGCTGCTCGGCGACCCGCCGGTCGTCGTCCTCGACGAGCCGGTCAACGGCCTGGACCCCGAGGGCATCCGCTGGGTGCGCACCCTGGCCCGCGACCTCGCCGCCGAGGGCCGCACGGTGCTCGTCTCCAGCCACCTCATGGCCGAGATGGCGCTGACCGCCGACCACCTGGTCGTCATCGGCCGCGGCCGGGTGCTCGCCGACCTCCCGACCGCCGACTTCATCGCCGAGCACGCCGCCTCCCACGTGCGCGTGCGCACCCCGCAGCCCGGCGAGCTCGCCGAGCTGCTGCGGCGCTCGGGCGCCGACGTCACCCGCGACGGCGACGAGCTGCGCGTGCAGGGCGTCGACGCCGCCGCCACCGGCGAGCTCGCCGCGGGCGCGGGCCTCGTCCTGCACGAGCTCGGCCTCGTCCGCTCCTCCCTCGAGGACGCCTTCATGACCCTGACCGCCGGCAGCGTCGAGTTCGCCGCCGCCCGTCCCGCCGAGGTGACCCGGTGACCGCTCCCGCGCTGACCTCCCCCCGCACCGCGCCCGCGCCCGCCCGGGGCGCCGGCCTGCCCCGCGCGCTGCACGCGGAGTGGATCAAGCTCTGGACGGTGCGCTCGACCGGCTGGTCGGTGGCCGCGATGGTCGCCCTCGGCGCCGGGCTCACCACGCTGGTGTGCGCGCTGGTGGCCCCGGAGCTGGCCGGCGGCCAGGAGAGCGAGCCGATCGGGGCCTTCATCACCTGGGGGCTGCTGTTCGCCCAGGTGACCGCCGTGGTGCTCGGCGCGCTGACCGTCACCGCCGAGTACGGCACCGGGATGATCCGCGCGACGCTCGCCGCCACGCCGCGCCGCGGCACGGTGCTGGCCGCCAAGGCGCTGGTGCTCAGCGGCACGCTGTTCGTCGCCGGCGTCGTCACCGCGTTCCTCGGCTGGCTGGGCGGCAACGCGTTCCTGTCCGCGGAGGGCATCGGCATCTCCCTCGGCGACGACGGGATGCTGCGCTCGCTGCTCGGCAGCGGCCTCTACATGGCCGGGCTGGGCCTGCTGGCGATGGCCGTCGGCCTGCTGCTGCGCTCCACCGCGGCGGCGGTGTCGGTGGTGCTCGCGCTGGTGTTCCTGGTGGGCAACCTGGTGATGCTGCTGCCCGGCTCCCTCGGCGAGTGGCTGACCAAGCTGATGCCGGGCAACGCCGGGTCGCGGATCGCCATGCCCGAGTCGTTCAACCCGCTGCTGCTCGACCCGTGGCCCGGGTTCGCCGTCTTCGCCGCCGAGGTCGCCGTCGTCCTCGCCGTCGCGGCGGTGACCTTCTCCCGCCGGGACGCCTGACGAAGGACCCCCTCGCCCCCGGACCTCGCACGCTCGGTCCGGGCCCCTGCGAGGGGGCCTTCCCCGCACGGCACAGTAGGGGGGTGACCTCCCCCGACCCCACCGCCCTCGGCCGCGAGCGCGCCGACCAGTTGCTGGCCCGGCTGGAGGACGGCGACGGCCCCGGTGCCGACGCCGTCCTCGCCGACGTCGACGAGGTGCGCGACCTCGTCTACGTCGGCGCCGCGCTCACCTCGCGGGCACGCAGCGAGGCGCGGGCGCTGCCGCCGGCCCAGCGGGCGCAGGCCAACACGCGGCAGCTCAACCTGGGCACCGTCCGCGACGCCGCCCGCAACGACCCCGCCGCGCTGCGCGCCTGGCTGCGCCGCTCGGCGGAGGAGCTGCTCCTGCTGCGCTCCCTGAAGGCCGCCGCCGACCGCATCGCCGGCTGAACCCGTCGGGTCAGGACGGGATGGGGCTGAAGGCCGACACCATGCCGAAGAGGTCCTTGGGGTCCTCCGGCTCGGCCACGAGGTCGATGTCGTCCACCCAGGGGGTGCCCCGGACGGCGTCGCGCACGTAGCGCAGGGCCGAGAGGTCCTCGATCGCGAAGCCGACCGAGTCGAAGACGGTGACCTGCGACGGCGAGGTGCGCCCGGGCGCGCGGCCGGTGAGGACCTGCCAGAGCTCGGTGACCGGGAAGTCGGCCGGCATCGCCTGGATCTCGCCCTCGATGCGGGTCTGCGGCGGGAACTCGACGAAGACCTCGACGTCGTCGCGCAGCAGGATCGTGGGGTCGAGCTCGGTCTTGCCCGGGCAGTCGCCGCCGATGGCGTTGACGTGCACCCCCGGCTCGATCCAGTCGGCCGACAGCACGGTGGCGCGGGCCTTGTCGGCGGTGCAGGTGGTGACGACGTCGGCGCCGCGCACCGCCTCGCGGCCGGACGCGGCCACGTGCACGTCGAAGCCGAGTGGCTCGAGGTTGCGGGCCAGCTTGGCCATGGCCGCCGGGTCGGTGTCCCAGACCGCCACCTCGCGGATGCCGAGGGCGGCGCGCATGCCGAGGGCCTGGAACTCCGACTGGCTGCCGGCGCCGATGAGCGCGAGGCGCCGGGAGCCGGGCCGGGCGAGGGCGCGGGCCACCATCGCCGAGGTCGCCGCGGTGCGCAGCGCGGTCAGCAGCGTCATCTCGGCGAGGAACACCGGGTAGCCGTTGGAGACGTCGGCGAGGGCGCCGAAGGCGCTCACCGTCTGGAAGCCGCGTGCCGGGTTGCTGGGGTGCCCGTTGACGTACTTGAAGGCGTAGGTCTCGCCGTCGCTGGTGGGCATCAGCTCGATGACGCCGAACGGCGTGTGGCTGCCGACCCGGGCGATCTTGTCGAAGGACTCCCACCGCCGGAAGTCGTCCTCGATGTACCGGCTCATCCCGGCGATGATCGCCTCGGGGCCGGTCTCGGCGGTCCAGCGGACCATGTTGCGCACGTCGACGAACAGCGTCATGGCCGAACGCTATTGCTGGGCGATCTGCACACACAATGAGCGAAGAGCGCGCGTTGTGCGCAGGGACTGCTCAGATCGTGGTGATCATCTGTACCTTCCGTGCATGGCTGACCTGAGCGACCTCGACCGTCGGCTGCTCGCGGCCCTGCGCGAGGACGGCCGCGCCCCGGTGGCCGGGCTGGCCCGCCGCCTGGGGGTCACGCGGGCCACGGTGACCAGCCACCTCGACCGGCTCGTGGCCGAGGACGTCATCGTCGGGTTCACCGCGCGGGTGCGGGACGAGTCCGCGGCCGGCGGCGTGCGGGCGGTCTCGCTCATCGAGGTCGAGGGCCGCTCCACCGACGACGTCATCCGGCGGCTGCGCGGCTTCCCCGAGATCGAGTCGATGCACTCCACCAACGGCGCCTGGGACCTCGTCGCCGAGCACCGCACGACCGACCTCGTCGAGTTCGACCGGCTGCTCAACCGGATCCGGTCGGTGCCCGGCGTGATCAACAGCCAGACGAGCCTGCTGCTGACCTCCGTCCTGCGCTGAGCGGTCAGGCCGGCCGGGTCGCCGTCCGCGCCAGCGGCAGCCCGACGAGCAGCAGGCCGGCGACGAGCACGAGGGTCCACGGCAGGCCGACGCCGGCCGCGACCAGCCCGAGGACCAGCGCGCCGATGGCCGTGCCGGTGTCGAACGAGGCGTTCCACATCGCGCTGGCCGCCGTCGACCCGCCCTCCCCCGCGCGGGCGAAGGCGGTGACCAGCGTCAGGTTCTGCACCGCGCCGTAGCCGGCGCCGAACACCGCCGCACCGGCCAGCACGACGGCGTCGGCGGTGCCCAGGCCCAGCGCCACGGCGGCCAGCCCGGCCGCCCCCACCGCCAGCGCCCCCGGCAGCAGCCGCCCGGTGCCGAGCCGGTCGGCCAGCAGGCCGGCCCGCCAGCGGGTCAGCGCGCCGGTGACGCCGAACAGGAGCAGGGCGGCCGTGGCGAGGGCGCCGTCGGGGCGCTCGATCGGCAGGAACGTCAGCAGCCCGCCGCCGGCGAGGGTGACCAGCAGCAGCACCGCCGAGGGCGCCAGCGCGGACCGCACCGCCGCGCGGGAGGACCCGCCGGCCGCGCCCTCCCAGTGCACGGTGCGTGCCAGCTGCGGGACCAGCGGCACGGCCAGCACCGGCGCGGCCGACAGCCAGGCCAGCCAGCCGGCGTGCCCGTCGAGGACCAGGGCGACGCCGGCGGGCACGGCCAGCAGGTTGGGGACGGCGATCGCCAGCCCGTAGAGGCCGATCGACTCCCCACGGCGCTCCGGCGGCGCCACCTGCGCGGCGAGCACCGCGCCGAGGACGGTCAGCACGGCGAACCCCGCGCCGCGCACCGCCGAGACCGCCGACAGCCACAGGACGCCGTCGCCGAGCACGTAGAGCGGCGACGGCGCACCCAGGGCGAGCAGGCCGCCGGCGAGCACCGGCCCGAGGCCGAACCGCGCGGTCAGGGCGGGGACAACCGACTGGCCGGCGACGGTGACCAGCAGGAAGACGGCGGTGACGACGCCGGCGGTGTCGGCCGAGGCGCCGCTCGCGACCGCGTACGCCGGGAGCGAGGCCAGCGTCAGGCAGTAGCCGACGAAGCCGAGCCCGGTCGCGCCCACCAGCGCGCGCATCGCCGGCAGCCGCCACAGCGAGCCCCGCGGCGTCGTCGTCCCCCTGGTCACACCGCTCCCCTCCGCGGGCGTCCTCACCCGGCCGTCCAGCATGACCCGCCGTCAGCGGCGCGTGGGTAGGGGGTGCCCGTGCTGCTCACCGTGGGCCACGGGCCCGACGACCGGACCGCGCTCGGGGCCCGGCTGCGGGGCGCCGGCGTGGAGCGGCTGGTCGACGTCCGCCGCTTCCCGGGCAGCCGCAGCAACCCCGACGTCCGCCGCGAGGAGCTCGCCGGCTGGCTGCCCGACGCCGGCATCGGTTACCGGTGGGAGGAGCGCCTCGGCGGCCGCCGCCGGCTGCCGCCGGGCGAGCCGGTGACCGACGGCTGGTGGACCGTCGGGCAGTTCGCCGCCTACGCCGCGCACACCCGGACGCCGGAGTTCGCCGCGGCGCTCGACGAGGTGCTCGGCGAGGCGGCCGCGGCGACCGTCGCCGTCATGTGCAGCGAGAGCGTGTGGTGGCGCTGCCACCGGCGGATCGTCGCCGACGTCGCCGTCCTGGCGCGGGGTGTGCCGGTGACCCACCTGATGCCCGACGGCCGGCTCGCGCCGCACGTGCCCTCCGCCGGCGCCGTGCTCGCCGAGGACGGCGCGGTGCACTGGCCGGGGCCGGGGTGACCGCCGGCCCCGGGCAGGTCAGCGCGGACCGCTGGAGCGCGCCACCGAGCGGGCCAGCGCCCAGGCGGTCAGGGCCAGGAACACCGCCGCCTGGGCGGCGAGCACCCCGAGGTCCAGAGCCCAGCGCGCCGCGGTGGGCGTGAACAGCGGGTCCGGCTGGGGGCCGGCCAGCGGCTGCAGCTGGGACGTCGAGGCCATCGCGGCGTAGCCGGCCCGGGCGGGCAGCACCCAGGCGAACTGCTCCAGGCCGGCCCGGCCGGCCACCGGGAACAGGCCGCCGCAGAAGACCAGCTGCCCCATGACGAGGGCGACGAGCGCCGGCATGGTCTGGTCGGTGGACCTCGCGAGCGCGGAGACGGCCAGCGCGGCGATGGCCATCGTCACGCCCACCGCGGCCGCGGCCACGGCGATCTCGAGCCGGCCCCAGGGCAGCACCCGCGGGTCGTCGGGCCCCGGCAGCCCGACGAGGGCCAGCAGCGTGAACGCCACCGACTGCAGCGCCACCGCCCCGCCCAGGACGACGACCTTGCTGGCCAGGTAGGCGGCGGGCGAGAGGCCGACGGCGTGCTCGCGGCGGTAGATCGGACGCTCCGCGACGAACTCCCGGACCGCGAGCGCGGTGCCCATCAGCGCCGCGCCCACGACCAGCACGATGATCCGCTGCTGCGCCTCGGCGGGGTCCCCGCCGGCGGCGCGCACCGACAGTCCGCCCTCTCCCGGGAAGGCGTGCGCCATCAGCGCGAGGAGCGCCGGCATCCCGACGAGCAGGGCCAGGAAGAGCCGGTCGGCGGCCACGACGGCGAGGTTGCGCCGGACGAGCGTGACCAGCTGGCGGACCGGGGCCGGCCGCATCGGCGGGGGCGCCTCGCCGGCCGGCGGCGGCATCGGGCCCGCCACGGACGTCGCGCCCACGTAGTCCCGGCGCAGCGACGACCCGGCGAAGCGGCCGACCCACCCGGGATCGTCGAGCGCGCGGAAGACCGCCGCGTGGTCGGGCACCCCGAAGAAGGTCAGCAGCTGCTCCGGCGGGCCGTAGAAGGCGACCCGGCCCCCGGTTGCGAGCAGCAGCACCCGGTCGCACTGGTCCAGGGCGAGCACGCTGTGGGTGACGACGAGGACGACCCGGCCGGCGTCGGCGAGTGCCCGCAGCCCCTCCATGACCTGCCGGTCGAGCCCGGGGTCCAGGCCGGAGGTGGGCTCGTCGAGGAAGAGCAGCTGCGGCGCGGTGAGCAGTTCCAGCGCGATCGACGTGCGCTTGCGCTGGCCACCCGAGAGGGAGTCGATCCGCTGGTCGATCTGCTCGGTGAGGCCCACCTCCGCGAGGACCCGGCGCACCCGCTCGTCGCGGTCGGCGGCGGGAGTGTCCTGCGGCAGCCGGAGGCGCGCGGCGAACCCGAGCGCCCGACGGACGGTGAGCTGCCGGTGCAGGACGTCGTCCTGGGGCACGAGTCCGATCTGGTGGCGCAGGTGGTCGTACTCCGCGTAGAGGTCCCGGCCGTCCCACGTCACCCGCCCCATCCCGGCCGGGCGCAGGCCGGTGAGCGCGCCCAGCAGCGTGGACTTGCCGGCGCCGGAGGGGCCGATGACCGCCACCAGCTGGCCCGCGCGGACGGTGAGCGAGACGTCGTCGAGCAGGCGCTTGCCGCCCCGGGTGGCCACGGCGAGGTGGCGGGCGCTGAAGGTCGGGGTGCGCCGCCCGGGGAGGGTGGCCACGCGCCCGTCCCAGGTGATCGTCGTGCCGCCGACCCCGATCGTGTCGCCGGGGGTCAGGGCCGCCGGGGCCGACAACCGGGACCCGTTGAGGTGCGTGCCGTTGGAGCTGCCCAGGTCCCTGACCAGGGCGGTGCCGGGTCCGGTGACGGAGATCGCGGCGTGGCGGCGCGACACCATGGGGTCCCCGGCGACGACGAGGTCGCAGCCGGGGTCCCGACCGATGACGACGACCCGCTCCGCGGCCGACGCGGCGACCGCCGGGCGGCGGGGCGGGACGGGCGCGTACCGGATGAGCAGCTCCGGACCGGCGTCCCCGCCCACCCGCACTCGGTGCTCCGGCCCGGGCTCGAGCGGCCGCTCGGCGAAGCCGTGCCCGTCCGCCGTGCCGGGCGGGAGCACCGTCCCGTCGACGACCGTGCCGTTGCTGCTCCCGAGGTCCCGCAGCACCCAGGCCCGTCCCTCGTGCCGCAGCGCCAGGTGCATCCGGCTGACCTGGACGTCGGCCAGCTGCACGTCGCACCGCGGGTCCCGGCCGACCACCACCGGCCGCGACCCGTCGAAGGTCCACACCCGGCCGTCGACGGACAGCTGCAGGGCCGTGCCGTCCGGTGGTCGGTCGGTCATGACCGGGACTCCTCGCTCGGGGGCGTCGGGTCGAGGGCCTGGCGTCCCTGCGCTGCCAGGACCGCCCGGCACGGTCCCCGCCGGTCCCGGTCGGCGTCAACCGCCCCCCGGCCGCCGCTCCCGCCGGACACCGCCGGCCGGGGCCCCGGCCTGCACGCCGTCACGCTGCGCCCCGGGCCGGGTCCGGTCCGGCACCCCGCCGCCGACCGCCGGGCGGTCAGCCCATGTGCGGGTAGCGGTGGTCGGTCGGCGGGTCGAACGTCTCCTTGATCGAGCGGGTCGACGTCCAGCGCTGCAGGTTCTGCGCCGCGCCGGCCTTGTCGTTGGTGCCCGAGGCGCGCCCGCCGCCGAAGGGCTGCTGGCCCACGACGGCGCCGGTCGGCTTGTCGTTGACGTAGAAGTTGCCCGCCGCGAAGCGCAGGACGCGCTGGGCGTGCGCGATCGCCGCGCGGTCCTGGGCGACGACCGCGCCGGTCAGCGCGTACGGCGCCGCCGACTCCATCTGGGTGAGCACCGCGTCGTAGTCGGCGTCGTCGTAGACGTGCACCGCCAGCACCGGGCCGAAGTACTCGGTGGTGAAGACCTCGTGGCCGGGGTCGGTGCCCTCGATGACCGTCGGGCGCACGAAGAAGCCCTCGGAGTCGTCCTTCTGCCCGCCCGCCACGATCGACAGCGCGGGGTCGTCGTCGACGCGGTCGATGACGCCGGAGAGCTTGGCGTACGACCTGCGGTCGATCACCGCGCCCATGAAGTTCGAGAAGTCGGTGACGTCGCCCACCGGGAGGGACTCGGTGACGCCGACCAGGTCGTCGCGCAGCCGCGTCCACACCGACCGCGGCACGTAGGCGCGCGAGGCCGCCGAGCACTTCTGCCCCTGGTACTCGAACGCGCCGCGGACCAGCGCGGTGCGCAGCACGTCGACGTCGGCCGAGGGGTGGGCGACGACGAAGTCCTTGCCGCCGGTCTCCCCGACGATCCGCGGGTAGCCGCGGTAGGAGGAGATGCGCTCCCCCACCGTGCGCCACAGGTGCTGGAACACCGGGGTCGACCCGGTGAAGTGGATGCCGGCGAGGTCGCGGTCGGCCAGCGCGACGTCGGAGACGGCGATCCCGTCGCCGGTGACCATGTTGACGACGCCCGGGGGCAGGCCCGCCTCCTCGAGCAGCCGCATGAGGAAGTGCGCGGCGAACTGCTGGGTGGGCGCGGGCTTCCACACCACGGTGTTGCCCATGAGCGCCGGCGCGGTGGGCAGGTTGCCGGCGATCGCGGTGAAGTTGAACGGCGTGACGGCGTAGACGAAGCCCTCGAGCGGGCGGTGGTCGCTGCGGTTCCACACGCCGGGCGCGGACTCCGGTTGGGCGGAGAGGATCTCGCGGGCGAAGTGCACGTTCCAGCGCCAGAAGTCGACGAGCTCGCACGCGGAGTCGATCTCGGCCTGGTACGCGGTCTTCGACTGCCCGAGCATCGTGGCGGCGTTGAGCGTCTGCCGCCACGGCCCGGCCAGCAGCTCGGCCGCGCGCAGGAACACCGCGGCACGGTCGTCGAAGGACAGCTCCTGCCAGCCCGGCGCGGCGGCCTTGGCGGCGGCCACGGCCTCCTCGGCGTCGGCGTGCGTGGCGTTGGCGGCGGTCCCGAGGACGGCGGCGTGCCGGTGCGGCTGGACGACGTCGAACCGCTCGCCGCCGGCCATCCGCTGCTTGTCGCCGATGGTCACGGTCAGCTCGAGCGGGTCGGCGGCCAGCTCGGCGAGGCGGGCCTCGAGCGCGGCGCGCTCGGGCGCCCCGGGTGCGTAGGTCAGCACCGGCTCGTTGCGCGGCGGGGGGACGCGGGTGGTGCCGTCCATGGGGTCCTCCTGGGGAGAGGCGGCAGGAACGGCCGTTCCTGCCGCGGGGGGTCAGCGGGAGACGAGGGCGCGGAGGAAGAAGCGCAGGTTGGCCGGGCGCTCGGCCAGCCGGCGGACGAGGTAGCCGTACCAGTCGGCGCCGTACGGGACGTAGGCCCGCACGCGGGTGCCGGCCGCGGCGAGCCGGCGCTGCTCGTCGACCCGGATGCCGTGCAGCATCTGCACCTCCCACGAGTCGGCGGCGCGCCCGTGCTCGGCGGCCAGCCGCTGCGCCAGCGCGAGCATCGCCGGGTCGTGGCTGCCCACCATGGGGTAGCCCGGCCCGCGCATGAGGACGCCGAGGCAGCGGGCGTAGGCGGCGTCGACGTCGTGGCGGCCCTGGTGGGCCACCGACGGCGGCTCGTCGTAGGCGCCCTTGACCAGCCGCACGCGCGAGCCCGGGGTGGCGAGCGCGGCGGCGTCGTCCTCGGTGCGGTGCAGCGCGGCCTGCAGCACCGCACCGGTCTGCGGGTGCTCGCGGCGCAGCTCGGCGAGGACGGCGAGGGTGGCGTCGACGGTGGAGGACTCCTCCATGTCGAGGGTGACCGTGGTGCCGATCCGCGCGGCGCACTCCACCACCGGCCGGACCAGCTCCAGCGACAGGTCCTCCCCGCCCGGCAGCGCCTGCCCGAAGGCGGAGAGCTTGACCGACACCTCCGCGCGCGGGCCGAGGTCCAGCGGCGCGAGCGCCTCGAGCAGGGCCAGGTAGGCGTCGCGGGAGGCGCGCGCCTCGCCGGGGTCGGTCACGTCCTCGCCGAGGTGGTCGAGGGTGACCTCGATGCCCTCGCCGGTCAGCCGGCCGACGACGGTCAGCGCCTCGGGCAGCGTCTCCCCGGCCACGAACCGCTCGACCACCCTGCGGGTGACCGGGGTGCCCACGAGCACGCGGCGCAGCGCGGGGCGGCGGGAGGCCCCCAGCAGCAGGGTCTTCGTGGAGAGCACGCACCCACCTCCGTCGTCGTCCGTGACCCCAGACGCTAGGAGCGCGCGGCCCCGCCCACCAGCGACGGACGTACGGATTCCCGCAGCCCGCTCTCATACAGTCGTACGGTGCGCGACGACCTGCAGGACGTGGTGGACGAGGTCGCCCGGCTGCTCGGGGCCCCGGCCACGCTCGAGGACGTCGACTTCACCCTGCTCGCCTTCGCCGCTCACCCGCTCGACGACGGCGAGACCGCGATGGACGCCGTCCGCACCCGCTCGATCCTGGGCCGCGGCTCCGCCCCGGCCACGCGCCGCTGGTTCGAGGACCTCGGCATCGCCCGTGCGGAGCGCCCGGTGCGCACGCCCGCCGACCCCGCCGCCGGGATCCTCACCCGCCTCCTGCTGCCCGTGCGGTCCGGCGGCCGCACCCTCGGCTACCTCTGGCTGCTCGACGGCGGCCGCACCGACCCCGACGACGACGCCGACCCGGCGCTGGCCGCCGCGGTCGCCCTCGCCGCCCGCGCCGGGCGGCTGCTGGCCGGGCGGGACGACGACGGAGAGGTCGGCGACGCCCTGGCCGCGGCGCTCACCGGCACCACCGCCGCGCGCGAGCGGGCGCAGCGGACGCTGACCGCCCGCCTCGGCGAGGACACCCCGCTGGCCCTCGTGGCACTGCGCCCGCCGCCGGGCGGCCTGCCCGGGGGGTGGCGGCTGCCCCCGGCCGCGGCGGTGGTGGCCGGCGGGGACCCCGCCGTCGCCGTCCTCGTGCGGCTGGCCCGCGCCGGCGACCTGCGCCCGGCCGCGACCACCGCGTCGGCCGCGCTGGCCCGGCTGCCGGGCGCCTCCGCCGGGGTGTCGGAGCCGGCCACCGGCCCGGCCGACCTGGTCGCGCGCTGGGCGCAGGCGCACACGGCGGCCCGGGTCGCGGCCGTGGCGCCGGGGCTCGCACCCGTGGCCCGGTGGTGCGAACTCGGCGGCTGGCGGGTCGCGGCGGCGCTGCCGGCGCCCGACCCGGCGGTGGCGCCGCTGCTGGCCGACCCGGTCATGGCCGCCACCGCCGAGGCCTACCTCGACGCGGCCGGCAGCGTCGTCCGGACCTCGGCGGTCCTGTCGGTGCACCGCCAGACGCTGTACTACCGGCTGGGCCGGATCACCGCGCTCACCGGCCTCGACCTCGCCGACGGCGACACCCGGCTCCTGGTGCACGCCTCGCTGCGCCGCGCGCGGCTGCCCTGAGCCGTCAGCCCCGGGACCGCAGCCGGCGCTCGGCGTCGCGGAGCACCCGGGGCACCAGCCGGCGGTGGACGGCGGACGCCGGCGGCCACACGACCCGGCCGCGGAGGCCCTCGGTGTGCAGGCAGGTCGTCCACGACACGCGGCCGGGCCCGGTCTCGACGTGCATCTCGGCGCGGAGGAACGGGGACGCCGTGTCGAGCCGGACGGCGTCCGCGGTGCGCGCGCCGACCCGCCACCCGCCCACGGTGTCCGGCGAGCGCCCGGAGCTCAGCCGGAAGCCGAGCAGGCCGCGCCAGATGGCCGTCTCCGCCGCGCTCGGGACGTCGCCGAACATCGCCCGCGCCCACTGCTCGGGGGTTGCCCGCACGTCGGTGGGCAGGTCGAACCGGTCGGCGTAGTCGATCGCGGGCAGCGAGCTGGCCGCACGGAGCGACGCGGGGACACCCCGCACCACCCCGGCACTGCTGAGGACGTCCACGGTCTGCCTCCTGTGTCGTATACGGTTCCGTACAGAGGACGCTAGCGCGTTTATACGGTGGCGTACAGAAGACAGGGGGTCCCGTGGCCAGGATCCGCACGACGCGTGAGCGGTGGATCGAGGAGGGCCTGCGGGCGCTGGCCGCCGGCGGTCCCGACGCCGTCCGCGTCGAGGCGCTGGCCAAGGACCTCGGCGTCACCAAGGGCGGGTTCTACGGGTCCTTCGCCGACCGGGACGCGCTCCTCGAGGCCATGCTCGACACCTGGGAGCGGGAGGCCACCGACGAGGTGCTCGCCCGCGTCGAGCGCGAGGGCGGCGATCCGCGCACCCGCATCACCCGCGCCGGCGTGCTCACCTTCTCCAGCGACCGGCTGCTGCCCCTGGACCTCGCGGTCCGCGACTGGGCCCGGCGCGACGCGGCGGTGGCCGAGCGCCTGCGCCGGGTGGACGAGCGGCGCATGGGGCTGCTCCGCGAGCTGATCGGCACGCTGTGCACCGATCCCGACGAGGTCGAGGCCCGCAGCCTGCTCGCCTTCTGCCTGGCCATCGGCGAGCACCTCCTCACCACCGGCCACGGCGACCGCACCCGGGCACAGGTCCTCGCCCGCGCCGCCGACCTGCTCGTCGCGCCGTCCTCCTGACCGGGACGGGCGAGACTGTTGCGTATCGCACCCGTCCTGCCGCGACGCTGTCCCGGGGGTGACCTACCCTCGGGGGGCTGATGGCTGCGGGAGGAGAGGCGTTGCCTCGAGACGCGGGCGGCGCCGGCGACGTCCTCCGGGACCTGCGCACGGCCACCGCCGCAGAGCACGAGCAGGTGGAGGCCCTCCTCGACCTGATGGACCCCGCGCTGGACCGCGACCGCCTGGTGGGCGTCCTCGCGCGGCTGCACGCCTTCTGGGCCGCGGCCGAGGCCGGGCTGGACGAGTGGGCCGCCCGGCACCGCACCGACGCCGCCGCCCTCGACTGGACCCGCCGCCGCCGCACCGGGCTGTACGCCGCCGACCTGGCAGCGCTCGGCGGCTCCACCGTCGACGACCGGCCGGACCTGCCCGCCGTCGGCGGCACCGACGAGGCGCTGGGGCGGCTCTACGTCCTGGAGGGCTCGACCCTCGGCGGCACCGTCATCGACCGCCACCTCGCCACCCTGCCCGGGCTCGCCGGCGGGCCCCGGGTGCGGGCGTTCAGCCCCTACGGCGGGGACACCGGCGCCATGTGGGCGGCGTTCCGCCGGTTCACCCGCGCCCACGTCGAGGGCGGCGGCGACGCCCGGCGCGTGGTCGACGCGGCGCGCCAGACCTTCGCCGTCCTCGCCGGGTGGTGCGCCCCGGCCGCCCGGGCGCGGGAGGCCTGCGCGTGACCGACGTCGACGCCACGTCCGGTCCCGATGTCGCGTGGCTGTCGCCGGACGAGCCGGTCGACCTCGACAACTGCGCCCGCGAGCCGATCCACGTCCCGGGCAGCATCCAGCCGCGCGGCGTGATGGTGGCCGTCAGCGAGCCCGATCTCGTCGTCGTGCAGGCCTCGGAGAACCTCGCCGGGCTGACCGGCGTCGTGTGGTCCGACGCGCTGGGCCGGCCGCTGGCCGACGTGCTCGGCGTGGCGCAGACCGGGGCCGTCGTCCGCTCGGCCAGCGCCTTCGGCGACCTGCGCGAGCGCAACCCGGTGGAGATCACCCTCGAGGTCGACGGCGACCCCGTGCCGGTGGACGCGATCCTGCACCGCGCCGTGCTCTCCGGCGGCCGCGACGAGCACGGGCAGCCCCGCGACGGCAGCCCGCCGCTGACCAACCTCGTCGTGGAGCTGGAGCCGTCGCGCGGGCCGCGGCCGTTCTCCTTCCCGAACACCTACCAGGCGGTGCGCGGGACGGTCGCCGAGCTGAACCGGGCCTCCTCGCTGCAGGACCTCTACGACATCACCGCCCGCGCGATCCGCAGCCTCACCGGGTTCGACCGGGTGATGGTCTACCGCTACGACGCCGACTACAACGGCGAGGTCGTGGCCGAGGCGAGGGCCGAGCACCTCAACTCCTTCCTCGGCCTGCACTACCCCGCCTCGGACATCCCGGCGCAGGCGCGGGCGCTGTACGAGAAGAACTGGATCCGGCTGATCAGCGACGTCGACTACGTCCCCAGCCGCCTGCAGCCGGTCGCCCACCCGGCCATCGGCCGCCCGCTGGACCTCACCTACTCGACGCTGCGCAGCGTCTCCCCCATCCACGTCGAGTACCTGCAGAACATGGGCGTGCGCGCCTCGATGTCGATCTCGCTGCTGCGCGACGACCGGCTGTGGGGGCTCATCGCCTGCCACCACTACTCCGGCCCGCACCAGCCGCCCTACGCCACCCGGGCCGCCGCGGAGTTCCTGGGCTCGACGCTGTCGCTGCGGCTGGTCGACCGCACCGCCGAGGACGAGGTGCACCGGGCGCTGCAGGTCCGCTCCACCCTGGCCTGGCTGACCGCGGCCACCCTCGACGAGGACCGCCCGCTGGCCGACACGCTGCTCGGCACCACCAGCCTGCTCGACGTCCTGCCCGCCGACGGCGTCAGCGTCTGCCTGCAGGGCAGCACCGGCACCAAGGGCGCCGAGCTGCCGGACGACGTCGTCGAGCGGGTCGTCGCCTGGGCCGTCGCGCGCGGCGGCGACGTGGTGGCCACCGACGCCCTGCAGCGCGAGGCGCCGGAGCTCGGCATCCCGGTCGACGTCGCCTGCGGCGTGCTGGTGCTGCCGCTGCCCGACGGCCAGCACGTGCTGTGGCACCGCCGCGAGGCCGTGCGGCACGTCGACTGGGGCGGCGACCCGCACAACAAGGCCCTGGCCGAGCGCGAGGGCGACGACGTCCGGCTCAGCCCGCGCAAGAGCTTCGACCGCTGGCGGGAGACCGTCCGCGACCGCTCCCTGCCGTGGACGGCGCAGGAGCGCGCCGAGGTGCTGCAGCTGCGCGGCAACCTGCTGGAGGCCCTCTACGCCCGCTCCCGCAGCATCGTGCGCGCCGCGGAGACGCTGCAGCGCAGCCTGCTGTCCGAGCCGCCGGAGCCCGACTCGCTGGAGATGGCGGTGCGCTACGTGCCCGCCACGCGGGAGGCCCAGGTCGGCGGCGACTGGTACGACGTCTTCGTCCAGCCCGACGGCTCGACCATGCTGGTCATCGGCGACGTCGTCGGGCACGACGTGCAGGCCGCCGCGTGCATGGCGCAGCTGCGCGGGCTGCTCCGCGGGATCGCCTACGACAGCGGCCAGAGCCCCGCGCAGGTGCTCGCCCGCCTCGACGCGGCGATCGAGGGGCTGGGTCTGGGCGCCATGGCCACCGTGCTGGTCGGCCGGCTGGAGCAGACCGACGACGAGCGCGCGGCCGGGGTCAGCCGGCTGCGCTGGGCCAGTGCCGGCCACCTGCCGCCGCTGGTCGTCGGCCCCGACGGCACCGGCACCACGCTCACCGGCGGGCGCCCGGGCCTGCTGCTGGGCGTGAGCCCGCAGGCGGTGCGCGCCGACGCCGAGGTGGTGCTCGCGCACGGCTCGACCGTCCTGCTCTACACCGACGGCCTCGTCGAGCGCCGCGCCGAGGGCTTCGACGACGGCGTCGCCCGGCTGGGGCAGGCCCTCGCCGAGCTGCGCGGGCGGCCGGTCGGCGAGGTGTGCGACGAGGTGCTCGCGCGGATGGTCCCCGACGGCGCCGAGGACGACGTCGCGCTGGTCGCCGTCCGCCTGCTCGGCTGAGCGGCCCCGCGGACCGGGGCCGCTCAGGCGTCACTCCGGGTCGCTGAACTCCGCAGTCAGCCCGTCGTCCTGCGGGCCGCCGTCGTCGGGCAGCGGAGCCTCGTCCTCGGCGGCGCGCACCTGCGCCTCCGTGCCGGCGGGCGCGGCGTCGTCGACACCGCGCTCGAGCTCGGCGAGCAGGCGCTCCTCGTCGGGGCGCAGGTCGCCGGCGCCGAGGTGCTCGCCGGGCTGACCGGCGTCCGAGCCGGAGGCCATGCCGCTGTCGGGGAGGTCGGGATCAGTCATCGCAGGCCCTCTCAGCGGGGGAAGTTCGGCTCGAGGCGCGGCACGATCTGCATCTCCGGCACGAACGCGGCCGGGTGCAGCAGCAGCAGCGTGCGCACGGTGTCGGCCACCGCCGACGGCGGCATCATCAGGTGCCCCGGGATGCCCCACTGCTCCATCATCGGCGTGTCCATGGCGGCCGGGATGACGGCCTGCACCCGGCACGGGAAGGGCCGCTCGCTGCCGTCCTCCTGCGTCACGGCCTTCTCCCGCAGCTCGCGCTGGATGCAGCGGGTGGCGTTGAGGAAGCCGGCCTTGGACCCGTTGTAGGCGATGGCGCCGCTGCCCGAGGTGATCGCCGACAGCGACACGATGTGCACGACGTCGGCGGTGCGGCCCTCGGGCAGGTGCTGCACCCGCTTGACGAACTCGCTGGTCAGGAAGATCGGCCCCTCGCAGTTGACCGCCATGACCCGGCGGTAGTCGTCGAGGTCGATGTCGGTGACGTAGCCCGGCCGGTCGATGCCGGCCACGTTGACCAGGACGTCGAAGGCGTCGCCGTGCTGCTCGAAGAGCTGGGCCACCACCGCGCGGCGGCTGGCGTCGTCGGTCACGTCGAGCGCGACGACGTCGGCACTGCCCCCGGCGTCGGCCACCAGCGCCCGGGTGCGCTCGCTGCCGTCGGCGTCGATGTCCGCGACGACGACGTGCGCCCCCGCCTCGGCCAGCGACACGCACGTCGCCCGGCCCAGCCCGCTGGCCCCGCCGGTGACCAGCGCCACGCGGCCCTTGAGCTCCCCTGCCACCCGTTCCTCCGTCCTCCGGCCCCGGCGGGGCCGTGATCACGATCCGTGCCGCCACTCTCGCCGACGTGGCCCGGACCCGCAGGTCGGGGCCGGCTCAGGCCGGGGAGGACCAGACGTCGGCGAGGGTCACCGTCTGCAGCTGCCGCGACTCGACGAGGGCGAGCAGCTGGTCGAGCACGGTGGTGATGGCCGGCTGGTTGGCGTGGCCGACGACGATCGCCTGCGCGGCGAACCACTGCTGCGCCGCGGCCATGAGCTCCTCCGCGCCGATCGCGCGGCCGTCGTCGAGGGTGCCGTTCCACAGCACGGTGGTCGGGTGGCCGACGTCGGCGGCGATCGCGTCGGTGCGCTCGTCGTGCGAGCCGAACGGCGGCCGCCAGAACGGGGTGGCCGTCACGCCGAGGGTGCGGCGCATGAAGTCCTGGTTGTGCCGCAGTTCCTCGGCCACCTCGGCGTCGGACAGCGTGGTCGCGTCCGGGTGGGACCAGGTGTGGTTGCCGAAGGCGACCTGGCCGGACTCGATGAGCGGCCACAGGTCGCGGGCGTTGTCGCCCCACGTGCGGTAGCTGCCGTTGGGGAAGAACGTCAGCCGCGTGCCGGTCTCGCGGGCGAGGGTGACCAGCGCCGCGACCACCTCGCCGTTGCTGCCGTCGTCGATGGTGAGGGCCAGCTGGTTGCCCGTGCCCGGCAGCCGGTCGACGACCCCGAGCGGCGCGGGCACGGCCACCAGGCCGCCCGGGCCGGTCGGGGTGGCCGGCGCGGCCGGCGGCGGCGCGACGGGGTCGGGGGCGCCGAGGTCCATCGCGGCGGCACCGCGGCCCACGGCCGCCCCGGCGAGCCCGGTGGCGAGCAGGAGGAGGAAGCCCCGGCGGTCCACGCGGCGGACGCTAGGTCGGCGCCCCGGCGCGTCCGGTGCAGCGACACGGCGCGGCGGGCGCGCCCGACACCGTCCGTGCCCGCCCCCTCACCGCCCCGGGGAGCCAGTAGCGCCACGAAGGCCCCCTACGGGGACGGGACCAGGCCGGCCTGCTCGAGGAGCCGCGCCTGCTCGCGGCACCAGGGCGACCACTCGTCGCGCTCGGAGTCCTCCTGGCGACGGCGGAAGTCGGCCCACTCCAGCAGCTCCCACTCCCCCACCTCGCTCGGGTCGGGGGCCGGCGTCCCGGCGTAGCGGCCCAGGTAGACCGGGCACACCTCGTTCTCCACGACGCCGCGGAACTCCGCGCGGTAGCGGTAGCCGGGCAGCCCCGGGCGCAGGTCGGCCACCTGCAGGCCGAGCTCCTGCGAGGCGCGGCGGGCGATCGCGGCGGCGTCGTCCTCGCCGGGGCCGGGGTGCCCGCACACGGTGTTGGTCCACATGCCGGGGAAGGTCTGCTTGCCCGCGGCCCGGCGGGTCACCAGCAGCCGGCCGTCGTCGGCGAAGAGGTAGGCGGAGAACGCGCGGTGCAGCGGCGTCTCGCCGTGGTGCACCAGCGGCTTGGGCATGGTGCCGATCGGCGTCCCGTCGTCGTCGACCAGCACGATCAGCTCTGCCGCGGTCACCGTCACCGGTCCATCCTCCCCGACGTCCGGGGTTCGGGCACGCCTCCGGCCGGGCAGGGAGCGGGCATGCAGCGGTTCGAGCGCGACGGCCTGGTCTTCGACGTCCGGGACGGCGGTCCCCCCGACGGCGAGCCGGTGGTGCTGCTGCACGGCTTCCCGCAGGACTCCTCCGCCTTCGACCGGATGGCCCCGCTGCTGCACGGCGCGGGCCTGCGGACGCTGGCGCCCGACCAGCGCGGCTACTCCCCCGGCGCGCGGCCGTCCGGGCGGTCGCCCTACCGGCTGCGCGAGGTCACCGGCGACGTCGTGGCCCTCCTCGACGCCGCGGGCCTGGGCAGCGCGCACGTCGTCGGCCACGACTGGGGCGGCCTCGTCGCGTGGGCGATGGGCGCCTGGCACCCCGAGCGGGTGCGCACGCTGACCGCGCTGTCGGTGCCGCACCCCGCCGCGATCGGCCGGGCGGTGCTCACCAGCGACCAGGGGCTCCGGTCGGCCTACGTGGCCGCGTTCCAGGTGCCGGTGCTGCCCGAGCTGCTGCTGCGCGCCGGGAACGGGCGGGCGCTGCGGCAGCTGCTGGCGAGCAGCGGGCTGCCCGGGGACGCCGTCGAGCGCTACGTCGCCCGGATGCGCGAGCCGGGCGCGCTGTCCAGCGCGCTGGCCTGGTACCGGGCGGTGCCCCTCGCCGCCCGCGACCGGGTGGGGACGGTCACCGTGCCGACGCTGCACGTGTGGAGCACCGGCGACGTCGCCCTCGGCCGTGCCGCCACCGAGGCCACCCGCGACCACGTGAGCGGGCCCTACCGGCTCGAGGTGCTCGAGGGCGTGCCGCACTGGATCCCCGAGCTGGCCGCCGAGCGGACAGCGGAGCTGGTCGTGGCGCACACCCGCACGGCGGCCTGAGGATCAGCCCGGCAGCGGGACCTCCGACAGCGGCAGCCGCACCACGAAGCGCGTCTCCCCGGGCCGCGACCGGACCTTGAGCACCCCGCCGTGCCGGGTGGTGACGATGCGCCAGGCGACGTCGAGCCCCAGGCCGGTGCCCTGCCCCACCGGCTTGGTGGTGAAGAACGGCTCGAACACCCGCCGCCGCAGCGGCTCGGGGATGCCCGGGCCGGTGTCGACGACCTCCACCACGGCGTGCTCGCCGTCGACGGCGGTGCGCAGGGTGAGCGTGCCCTCCCCGGCCATCGCGTCGAGCGCGTTGTCGATGAGGTTGGTCCAGACCTGGTTGAGCTCGGCGGCGTAGGCCGGGACCGGCGGCAGCGACCGGTCGTACTCCTTGACCACGCGGATCCCCGGGCCGGTCTTCGCGCTGAGCATGACCAGCGTCGCGTCCAGGCCGGCGTGCACGTCGGTCGGCTGGTGCGGCGTGCGGTCCAGCTGCGAGTACTGCTTGGCCGCGCCGACCAGGTGGGAGATCCGCGAGGTGCTGTCGAGGATCTCGCCCAGCAGCAGCTCGGTCTCCACGGTGTAGGACAGCCACCGCAGCGCCGGCTCGAGGACGTCGGCGTCGACGGCGTCGGCCACCAGCTCCAGGGCCGCCGGGTCCAGCCCGGCCGGGACGAACACCGCGGCCAGCTCCCACGGCCGCTCGACGTCGTGGTCGTCGAGCCAGTCACCGAGCTCGTCCTCGCGGTCGGACCGCTCCAGCGCGCTGAGCTCGGGCACCGCGCCGATGCCCGCGACGAAGCGCTCCTGCAGCTCGGTCAGCCGCCGCAGCTGCTCGCCGTCGAAGGCACCCCCGGCCAGCAGCGCGAGCTTGTGCCGCATCCCCGCCACCCGCTCGCGCAGCGCGGCGGTGGCCCGCGACGCCGCCGCGGCCGGGTTGTTCAGCTCGTGGGTCAGCCCGGCGGTGAGCTTGCCGAGCGCCAGCAGCCGCTCGCGCTGGCCGACCAGCTCGTCGGAGTTCCGCGTGCCCAGGAACAGTCCCTGCAGCAGGTGGACGGCCATCGGGTACCAGCGGCGGAAGACGGCGGCGAACTCGGCGGCCGGCAGCGCCAGGAAGCTGCAGTCGGTCACCGCGCGCACGGTCGCCGGGTACACCTGGCGGACCTGGTCGCCGAGGTAGAACTGCACCGCGCCGCTGAAGACCCCCGGCTGGTCGGTGCGCACGGTCTCCACCTCGTCGCGGCCCACCCGCCGGACCATCCGCAGCGTGCCCGACAGCAGCACGTAGAAGCACTCGGCCGGCTCGCCCTCGGTGGAGACGTCGCTGCCGGCGGGGAAGGCGACCACGTCCCCGGTCCCGGCCACCCAGTCGAGCTGGTCAGGGGTGAGGTCGGTGAACAGGAACAGCTCGCGCAGCTGCTCGGGGCCCAGGCGGGCGGGCGCGGTCACCGCTCCTCCAGGTACCGGTGGACCAGGGTGACCGCCATGGCGCCCTCCCCGACGGCGGAGGCGACCCGCTTGACCGACTGGGAGCGCACGTCCCCGGCGACGAACACCCCGGGGACGCTGGACTCCAGGAAGAACGGGTCGCGCTGCAGCCGCCAGCCCGGCGGCCGCTCGCCGTCGACGAGCAGATCCGGCCCGGTGAGCACGAACCCGCGCGCGTCGCGGGCCAGCACGCCGTCGAGCCAGTCGGTCCGCGGCTCGGCGCCGATGAAGACGAACAGGTGCGACGTCGGGACGGTCTCCACCCGGCCGGCGGAGTCGAGGAGCTCGATCTCCTCGAGGTGGTCCCCGCCGCGGGCGGCGGTCACGGTGGTGCCGGTGCGGACGACGACGTTCGGGATGTCGGCGAGCTGCCGCACGAGGTAGTGCGACATCGACGCCTCCAGGGAGCTGCCGCGGACGACGAGGGTCACGCAGCTGGCGTGACGGGAGAAGAACACCGCCGACTGCCCCGCCGAGTTGGCCCCGCCGACGACGTAGACGGGCTGGTCCTGGCAGGCGGCGGCCTCGGTGAGCGCGGAGCCGTAGTAGACGCCGCGGCCGGTGAACCCGTCGGCGCCGTCGGCGGGCAGCGTCCGGTAGGCGACGCCGGTGGCGAGGACCACGGAGTGCGCGGCGATGCTGCCGCCGTCGGCGAAGTGCACCACCCGCGCCGGGCCGCGGACCTCCAGCGCGGTCACCTTGCGGGCGGTGAGCACCTCGGCGCCGAAGCGGGTGGCCTGCCGCCGGGCGCGGTCGGCCAGCTGCCCGCCGGAGACGCCGTCGGGGAAGCCGAGGTAGTTCTCGATGCGGCTGCTCTGCCCGGCCTGCCCGCCGGTGGCCGAGCGCTCGACGAGCACGGTGCGCAGCCCCTCGGAGGCGGCGTAGACGGCGGCGCCGAGGCCGGCCGGGCCGCCGCCGACCACGACGAGGTCGTAGAAGTCGGTGCTCGGCTCGACGGTGAGCCCGACCGCGGCGGCCAGCTGCGCCTCGGTGGGCGCCAGCAGGGCCGCGCCGCCGGGCGGCACGACGACGGGGACGTCGTCCGGACCCGCGCCGGCGGCGGCCAGGATCCGCCGGCCGTCGTTGTCCTCGACGCTGTACCACCGGTACGGGACGGCGTTGCGGGCCAGGAAGTCGCGGGCGGCGAAGGACGGCGCCGACCAGTGGTGGCCGACGAGCTTGACCTCCTCGACGGCGGTGTCGGGGCTGGCCGCCCAGGTCTCGATCATCGCGTCGACCACCGGGTAGAGCTTCTCCTCGGGGGGCTCCCACGGCTTGAGCAGGTAGTGGTCGACGTCGACGAGGTTGATCGCCTGGATGGCGGCGTCGGTGTCGGCGTAGGCGGTGAGCAGCGCCCGGCGTGCGCGGGGGAAGAGGTCCATCGCCTGCTCGAGGAACTCGATGCCGTTCATGCCCGGCATCCGGTAGTCGGCGAGCACCGCCGCGACGCGGTCGCCGCGCAGCGTGAGCTCGCGCAGGGCCTCCAGCGCCTCCTCGCCCGAGGACGCGCGGACGACGCGGAACCGCTCGCCGTAGTGGCGGCGCAGGTCGCGGGCCACCGCCCGGGACACCCCGGGGTCGTCGTCGACGGTGAGGAGCACGGGACGGGCCCGCGCACCGGCCTCGGGGGTCTGGGTCATGGTTCCTCCTGGGGGACGGAGCGGGGCGCGGCGTCCCCGGGCGGTCCGCCCACGGGGACCCGGGGGTGCAGCTGGGGGGCGTCGACGCCGCAGTGCAGGCACTCCTCCACGGCCATCCGGCCCCGGGCGGGTGCGGTCCCCGTGCGCGCGGGAGCCAGCGGGCGGCGGATGCCGGCGAGGGCCACCAGGGCACCGGCGGCCAGCAGCCCGGCGCAGATGAGCACGGCCGTCCGGAAGCCCGAGCCGAACGCGGCCGGGTCGGCGTAGTCGTCGCCGCCGATGCCGGCCGCGACGGGGACCACGGCCACCGCGAGCAGGCTCGCCGCGCGCGCGACCGCGTTGTTGACCCCGGAGGCGACACCCGCGAAGCGGTCCTCGGCGGAGTCGAGCACGGTCGCGGTCAGCGGCGCGACCAGCAGCGTCAGCCCCGCGCCGAACAGCACGGTCGCGGGCAGGACGTCGAGCACGTAGGACGCGCCCTCGCCGATCCGCAGCATGGCCAGCAGGCCGGCGGCCGACAGCAGCGGCCCGGCCGTCATGAGCGGGCGCGGGCCGATGCGCTGGGCGAGCGCGCCGGTCCGGGCGGAGAACAGCAGCATGAGCACTGTCACCGGCAGCAGCGCGGTCCCGGCCAGCAGCGGGCTGTAGCCCGACACGACCTGCAGCTGCAGCACCAGGAGCACGAACACCACCCCGAGGGGCGCGTAGACCAGCAGGGTCACCCCGTTCGCCGCGGTGAACTGCCGGCCGAACAGCGCGGGCGGCACGAGCGGGTGCGGCGACCGGCGCTGGACGGCGACGAAGGCCCCCAGCGCCACGGCTCCGGCGACCCCCCAGGCAAGGACGCCCGCTCCCGCGGCGGTGCCGCCGGCCGCGGTCAGGGCGTAGGTCAGGCCGCCGAGGCCGGCGACCACCAGGACCGTCCCGGTCCAGTCCAGCGACGGCGCGGCGGCGGGGTCCCGCGTCTCGGGGACGTGCCTGGCCGCGACGGCCACGATGAGGACGGCCACCGGGAGGTTGACGAGGAACACCGCCCGCCAGTTCCACTCGACCAGCCAGCCGCCGAGGAACGGGCCGACGGCGCCGGCGACCCCGCCGAGCCCCGACCACGCGCCGACCGCCGCGGCGCGGTCCTCCCCGGCGAAGGACGCCGAGATGATCGCCAGGCTCCCCGGCGTCAGCAGCGCTCCCCCGACCCCCTGCAGCGCCCGCGCCAGCACGAGGGTCGTCACGTCCGGCGCCAGGCCGCACAGCAGCGAGGCCACGGCGAACCAGACCACCCCGACGACGAACACGCGCCGCCGGCCGAACCGGTCGCTCAGCGAGCCGCCCAGCAGGATCAGCGAGGCGAGCGTGAGCGTGTAGGCGTTCACGGTCCACTGCAGGCCGGTGAAGCCGGCGTCCAGGTCGGCCCCGATCCGCTCCAGGGCCACGTTCACCACGGTGCCGTCGAGCATCGCCAGGCTCGAGCCCAGGACCGTGGTCAACAGCACCCACCGACCCTGGGGCGTGCCCATCCGCAGCCCGCCGGCCGGGGCCGGCTGCACCCGGGACGTCACCTGCGCGCCACCTCGTTCCTGCCCGTGCCGGGCAACGGGAGGTCCGCTGCTCCGAGGCCCGGCGACGTCGGCGGATGCCTGTTGAGGCGAGCCTCGTCCCGGGGTTCTCGGGCTGTCAATCGCCACTCGACGACGGCGCGGCCGCGTCCGGCGCCGGTCCGCCGGTCGGTCCAGGTTGCGTCCTGCTCGACGACGACCGCGTCCGGCCACGCCTCCACGACCGCGAGCCGCCCCTCGTGCCGCGACCGCGGCGGCCTCCGGCATGGGCGCCGGCCTTCCAGGGCATGACTGCTCCCCACCGTCCGCGAGCCAGGGAGCCGCCATGTCCACCGCCACGACCCCCCGCCGCCGCTGGCGCCTGGCCGCCGTCGGCCTGGCCCTCGCCGCCGCACCCCTCACCGCCGCCTGCGGCTCCGACGTCGTCGACGACGACGTCCAGCAGAACGTCGAGGAGGGCGTGGACGACGCCGAGCAGGAGGTCGAGGACGCGACCGACGGCGAGGACTCCGACGGCTGACCCCGCCGGTGACGGGTGCAGAGGACTCTTTGCAGAGAGTCCTCTGCACCCGTAGCCTCGGGGCATGGCCGAGCTGCCGCCGGAGGAGACCGTCGACGTCACCGACCCGCGCACCCTGCGGGCGCTGGCACACCCGCTGCGCACCGGCCTGCTGGCCCTGCTGCGGTCCGAGGGACCCTCGACGGCCTCGCGTCTCGGCCAGCGCCTCGGCGAGAGCAGCGGGACGACGAGCTACCACCTGCGCCAGCTGGCCGACCTCGGCTTCGTCGAGGAGGTCGCCGGTCAGGGCACCGCGCGCGAGCGCTGGTGGCGGGCACGGCACCGCAGCACCCGCTGGCGCACCGAGGACCTCGTCGCCCAGCCCGGCGGCCGGGAGGTCGTCGAGGAGCTGACCCACCAGTCCCTGGGCCGTCAGCGCCGGATGCTGGCCGCGCACGCCGAGCAGCGGGAGGGTCTCGAGCCGGCCTGGCGCGACGCCGTCTCGCTCAACGACTGGGCGCTGCACCTCTCCCCCGAGGGGGTCGCCGCGCTGACCGAGGAGCTCAACGGCGTGCTCGCCCGCTGGCGCGCCGAGCACGAGGAGCCCGGCCGGCCCCTCGTGCACGTGCTCGTCGACCTCTTCCCGCTCACCGAGGACCCGGCGTGAGCGCGCCGCTGACGGTCGCCGCAGCCGGGCGCCGCTTCGTCGGCCTCACCGCGCTGCGCTGGCTGCCGATCGGCCTGAGCGCGCCGGTTTCGGTGCTGCTGGCCGCCTCCCGCGGGCTCTCCCCCGCCGACATCGGGGTCGTCGTCGCCGTCTACTCGCTGGTCACGCTGCTGCTCGAGCTGCCCACCGGCGGGCTGGCCGACGCCATCGGCACCCGGCAGGTGCTCGTCCTCTCCGGCCTGGCCACCGCCGCCGGGCTGCTGACCTCGGCCGTCGCGCAGAGCACCGCGGTCTTCGCGGTGGCCTGGGCGCTCAAGGGCGTCGGGCGGGCACTGGACTCCGGCCCGCTGGAGGCCTGGTACGTCGACGCCGTCCGCACGGCCGACCCCGACGCCGACGTGACCCCGGGGCTGTCCCGCGCCGGCGCGGCCGACGGCGCGGGCCTGTGCCTGGGCGCCGTGCTCGGCGGGCTGCTGCCGCTCCTCACCGACGGGCTGCTCGTCCTGCCCGTGCTGGTGGCCGGGGCGCTGGCACTGGTCGCGGTGGCCGCGGTGGCGCTGCTCGTCGTCCCGGTCGGTCCGCACCGCGGCTCCGGCGTCGCCGCGCTGCGGGCCGGCGTCGCGCAGGTCCCCGCCGTCGTCCGGGACACCGCCCGGCTGGTGACCCGCGACGGCCAGCTGCGGCGGGTCCTGGCCATCTCGCTGCTGGTCGGCTGCACGCTGAGCAGCCTGGAGCTGGTGGGGCCGCTGCACGTCGCGGCGCTCACCGGCAGCCGGGCGGAGGGCGCGGCGGTGTTCGGCGTCGTGATGGCGGTGTCGTACGCGGCGGCCGGCGTCGGCGCGCTGCTGGCCCCCCTCGCCCGGCGCGGCGCCCGGGGGTCGGCCGGCCGGGCCACGGCGGGGCTGGCGGTGCTCGGCGCGGCCGCCGTCGCGCTCGTCCCGCTCGGCGGTGCGCCGGCCCTCGGCTGCCTGTTCGCCGTCTTCTACGTCTCGAACGCCGCGGCCTGGCCGCTGTGGAAGGACGTCCTGCACGCGCGGGTGGCCGCCGGACAGCGGGCGACCGCGCTGTCGGCGTCGTCGCTGGCCCTGCAGGTCGGCGGGCTCGCCGCCAGCCTGCTGGTGCTCCGGCTCGCCGACGCCACCGGCACCCCCGCCGGCTTCTGGGTGGCCGCGGGCGCCCTGGTCGTCGTCGCGCTGGTGTCCCTCGGCCTGCGCTCGCGGGCGGCGACCCCCGCGCCGGTGGGGTGACGCGGCTCCCGGTTGCCGCCCCGTGACGCGGGTAGCGCCCTGGCATGGCTGAGCTCCCCAGTGCCCACCTCAACGGCCTGAAGGTCGCCGTCACCGGCGCGAGCGGCAACGTCGGCACGGCCCTGCTGCGGCGGCTGACCGCCCCGGGCAGCGGCGTGGCCGAGGTGCGCGGGCTCGCCCGCCGGCAGCCGCCGGACCTCGAGCCGTACTCCTCGGTCACCTGGTACACCGCCGACCTCGGCGAGACCGCCAGCGAGCAGGCGCTGACCAACCTGCTCGAGGGCGTCGACGCCGTGGTCCACCTGGCCTGGGTGCTGCAGCCGGGGCGCAGGACCGAGCAGCTGCACGAGGCGAACGTCAACGGCACCCGCCGCGTGATGCGCGCCGCGGTGGCCGCCGGGGTCCGGCACGTGGTGCACATGTCCTCCCTCGGCGCCTACGCCGCGGGCGGCGGAGCCCGGCCGGTGACCGAGGACTGGCCGGTCACCGGCATCCCGAGCTCGCAGTACAGCCGGCAGAAGTCCGAGGCCGAGCGGGTCGTGCGCGAGGTCGTCGGCCGGAAGCAGGACGTCACGCTGACCGTCGTGCGGCCCACGCTGGTGCTGCAGCCGGAGGCCGCCAGCGAGATCGGCCGCTACTTCCTCGGGCCGCTGCTGTTCGGCGCCGCCCGGCTCGTGCCCGGCCAGGTCGCCTCCCTGCTGCCACTGCCCCTGCCGTCGCTGCAGGTCGGGCTCGTGCACGCCGACGACGTCGCCGACGCGATCACCCGCATGCTCGACCGGCGCGTGCCGGGCCCGTTCAACCTCTCCGCCGACCCGGCGCTCGACGCCGACGGGATCGCGCGGGCGCTGGGCACCACCCGGGTGCCGGTGCCGGCGATGGTCCTGCGCGCCGGGCTGACCGCCGCCTTCCGTGCCCACCTGACCCCCACCGAGCCCGGCTGGCTGGACCTCGGGCTGCAGTCGCCCGTGCTGGACACCGCCCGCGCCCGCACGCAGCTGGGCTGGCAACCGGCCCACCGCGGCGACGACGTCCTGCGCCAGTTCGTGGCCGCGCTCGGCCGTGGCGACGGCGGCCCGGGCCCGCTCCTGGCCGCGAGCGGCGGACGCGAGCACGACCCGGCCGGCGACCCGCGGAACGTGCCCGACCCGCGCTGAGGACCCCGCCGCCGACCTGAGCCGCGGCCTGGCCCACGGGCCGGGCCACGGCCGCTCCCCGCCTCCGGTGAGCGCTGACCTCGGTCGGCGGACGTCTCCGTGTCGAGCCGCTGACCAGCGCCTTTCCGGTCCACAGGTCTTGCTGGGGACCCGGTTCGAACGTATGATCGAACGCGTGATCGGATCCTCGACCGCGGTGCTCGACGCGCCGGTCTTCACGCCTCCGGGTGTCGGCTGGGCGTCGGGGCCGCTGGGTGAGGTGCAGGCCGCCGACCGGGAGATCTCGCGCCAGACGGCACGGCGGTACCGGGCGATCGCCGCCTTCGCCGCCACCCGCCCGGCCTCGGCCGACCGCGCGCAGGGTGAGCCCGGGGCGATGTCGGCCGAGCGGTGGGCTCGGCGGTCTGCGGTGTTGCGGCCGGTGAGCGAGTGGGCCACCCAGGAGCTGGCGGTCGCGCTGTCGCTGTCGGCCGAGGCGGCGCAGGCGCTGCTGGAACGCTCGCTCACGCTGGTGCACCGGCTGCCGGCCACGCTGGACGCATTGGAGGCCGGGGTGCTGCACGCCGGGCACCTGTGGCCGCTGCTGGACAGGGTCGCCCCGATCGCCGACGACGCGCTGCGCACCCGGCTGGAGACCGACCTGCTGGCGTGGGCGGCGGGGCGGGTGACCACCCCGGCGCAGCTGGGCGACAAGGCCCGCCGGGAGGTGCTCAAGCACGACGCCCGCGCCGCGGCCGACCGGCTGGCCCGGGCGGTCCGCGAGCGGGGCGTCAGCGCCCGGCCGGACCGGATCGAGGGGACGAGCGTGGTCTCGGCGCTGCTGACCACCCCGGAGGCGGCCGCGCTGGTGGCGGCGCTGGGTGCCTACGCCGACACGCTGCCCGCCGACGGGCGCAGCCGCGGGGAGAAGATGGCCGACTGCCTGCTCGATCTGGTGCTGCGGCCCGGTGAGACCGACCTCCCGCCGGTGCAGGTGGCGCTGTCGGTGGTCGCCCCGCTGGGGGCGCTGCTCGGCGGAGACGCTCCGTGCGAGATCGACGGGCAGGTGGTGCCGGCGGAGACGGTCCGCGCGCTGCTGGCCGCGCTGACCGGCCACCCACTCATCACCCCGGCCGACACCGGACCCGCCGAGACCGCACCGGCCGACAGCGCGGCCAGCAGCACCGCACCCGCCGACTCTCGGCCCGCCGGCAGCCATGACCTTGGCCCGATCGAGGTCCCGGTCCGGCCGGCCGTGCCGGTGGACCCGGAGTTCGCGCGGTGGTGGACGGCCACCGTGCGCCGCGTGCTGACCGAGGAGCTGACCGGCCGAGGTGCACCCCGCCTCGACCTCGCGGACGTCGAGGCCGCCTGGGCCGCCGACAATCCGCCGCCGGATCTCGCGACCCGGTCTTGCTCCGACAGGCCACCCATCGACGCCGACACCCAGGACGATGGTCGGTGGGCGCACGCGGATCGCGCGGTCGACGCGGCCGGCGATGCGGTCCTCGCCGCCCAGCAGGCACTCGGTCGTGCCCGCCGGCTGGTCACCACCGCCGCCCGAGCCGGCACCGCGGACGAGGCCGCCTGGGCGAACAGCCCCGCCGGGCGGGTCACCACCGCACCCGACGCCCTGACCGCCGCCACCGACCACGCCCGCGCGGCCCTCACCGGCCTGCTGGCGCGCACCGCCGGCGGCGGGCTCGCCGACCGCCCGCGCCTGGTGCTCACCGACGCCCTGACCGGCGCGCTGCTCACCCTCACCGACCTGCCCGCCCTGCGCCGCGCCGCCCGCCACGGCACCGACCTCGGCCCGCCCGGGCTCACCGACGGCTACCGCCCCGGCGCCGCCCTCGACCGGCACGTCCGCACCCGCGACCGCCGCTGCCGCTTCCCCGGCTGCCGCCGCCGCGTACCGAGGAACGGCGACCTCGACCACGCCGTCCCCTGGCCCACCGGACCCACCACCGCCGCCAACCTGGTCGGCTACTGCACCGGCCACCACCGCGGCAAGCACCAGGCACCCGGCTGGCGACACACCCTCGCCCCCGACGGCACCCTCACCGTCACCACACCCACCGGCCTCACCGCCGCCACCACCCCACCGCCCTACTGAGGCGCACCGGGGCAGGGACCGTCAGGCGTCGGAGGACGAGGTCCAGGCGCCGACACTGCGGCCGGTCGCGGCGAAGACGTCGGCCGCCCGCTCCGGCCGCAGCGCGACGAAGAGGCCCTCCGCCTCGGCGAGCACCACCTCGGGACTCTCCTCGGCCACCAGCCGGGCGTGCGCGGTGGTGCGCCGGCCGACGGTCTCGCCCATCTCGGCGGTGAGCAGCAGCGGCACACCGAGGTGCACCGGACGCCGGTAGGTCACCGTGAGCGTCGCGGTCAGCCCGCCCCGGCCGGCGGCGCGGAGGGCGCGGGCCAGGACGTGGTCGAGCAGCGTGGCCACCACGCCGCCGTGCACGAGCCCGGGCGGACCCTCGTGCGGCTTGCCCACGGTGACCCGCCCGGTCGCCGTCCCGTCGGGGGTGTCCGAGGCGACCAGCGGCGGCGCCACCGGGCTGCCCGGGCCGTAGACCGGGCTGTACCAGCGCTCCCCGGTCTCCGGGTGGTCGACCCGGGCGATCTCGTGCAGGTCCCGCCCGTGCGTCCGCAGCCGGGCGGTCAGCTCCCGTGCGGCGACGGCTGCGGCGGCCAGCTCGGCGTCGTCGACCTCGGTGCGGACGGCGGCGTCGACCAGCTCGCGCAGCGCGTCGCCCAGCTCCCCGACGGCGGCCCGCCGGGCGGCCCGCTCCTCCGGGGACAGTGCCGGCGGCTCAGCCACGCGGCATGCCGGCCGCGCGCAGCAGCCCGCCGCCGACGATCACCCGCTGCACCTCGCTGGTGCCCTCGTAGAGCCGGTACAGCCGGGCGTCGCGGTAGAAGCGCTCGACCGGCGTGGTGCGCAGGTACCCCAGGCCGCCGTGCACCTGCACCGCGCGGTCGGTGGCCCGCCCGACCATCTCGCTGCACCACAGCTTCGCCGACGACGGCCCGATCCCGGTGTCCTCGCCGGAGTCGTAGCGGGCGGCCACCTCGCGCACCATGGCCCGGCCCGCCAGCCACTCGGCGTGCATGTCGGCGATCAGCGCCTGCACCAGCTGGAACCGCCCGATCGGGGCGCCGCCCTGCCGTGCGGTGGCCGCGTAGGCGACCGACTCGTCGAGCACCCGCTGCGCCATGCCCACGCACAGCGCCGCGATGTGCAACCGTCCGCGGGACAGCACCGTGAGCGCCTTGGAGTAGCCGCGGCCCTCCTCGCCGATCAGGGCGTCGGCGGCCACGCGCACGTCGTCGAAGAACACCTCCGACGTCCAGGCACCCGACTGCCCCATCTTCTTGTCCCTGGGCCCCAGCGTGACCCCGGGCGCCTTCGCGTCCACGACGAAGCTGGAGATCCCCCGGCCGCCCTTCTCCTGCGGGTCCGTCCGGGCGAAGACGACGAACAGGTGGGCCAGCGGCGCGTTCGTGATGTAGCGCTTGGCGCCGCTGATCACCCAGCCGTCGCCGTCGCGGCGGGCGCTGGTGCGCAGGCCCGCGGGGTCGGAGCCGGCCTCGGCCTCGGTGAGGGCGAAGGAGCCGATCAGCTCACCTGCGGCCAGCCGCGGCAGGTACGCCTTCTTCTGCTCCTCGCTGCCGAAGCGCGCGATCACCTGCCCGGCGATGCCGTTGTTGGTGCCGAACAGCGAGCGGAAGGCCGGCGTGGTGTACCCGAACTCGAAGGCCAGCTCGACGTCCTCGCTCATCGAGACGCCCAGGCCGCCGTACTCCTCGGGCAGGGCGTAGCCGAACAGGCCCATGTCGGCGGCCGCACCACGGAGCTCCTCGGGGATGCGGTCGTCGAGGTCGATCTCCTCCTCGCGCGGGACCACCACCTCCCGCACGAGCTGGCGAACAGCGTCCCGGATCTGCGTGAAGTCCTCGGCGTCCACGCGCCCATGGTGCCGCCTGGAGCGGTCCCCCGACGAGCCGGGGGTGCAACACCACGCGGAGGTTGTTGCAGGCGGGGACCGCCGACTGACGGTTGCGGATCGAGCACTCCCCGTTGCCGGTCACCGTGAGCCGCACTAGCGTCACCCACGGCTCCCGAACCAGCGGTGCCGCGTCCACTCCCGGAGTCCCCGTGCACCTCTCCGTCGCCGTCGTGCCCGCTCCCGGCCAGGTCGTCGTCCGCATCACCGGCGACGCCGGCCGCCCGACGCTGCCCCGCCTCGCCGCCGGCCTGACCCGGGCCGCCGAGCACGGCACCGCCAGCGTCGTGGTCGACGTGGCCGGCGCCCGGTTCCACGACGGCACGGCCCTGCGCACCCTGGCCGGCTTCAGCGACACGCTCACCGCCGCGGGACGGCAGTGCCGCGTGGTCGGCGCCCCGGCGGTCACCCGGCGCCTGGTGGCCGAGGCCGGCCTCGCCGGCGTCCTCGAGCTCGACGGGCCGCTCACCGGCGCGGACCCGGTGCGGCCCCGGCCGCGGCCGGCGGCCGAGCCCCCCGCGCCGGCGGCGGACTGGCAGCCGCCGGCGCGCGAGGAGGCCCGGCGGCCCGGGCCGCCGCGCACCCCCTGCGGGGACCCGCCGGCGCGAGCCGCCACCGGGTCCCCGTGCCGCTCGACCGCTGGCGCTGAGGACTCAGGCGAGGGCGTCCAGGCGGGCCATGTCCTCGTCGGAGAGGGTCAGGCGCGCCGCACCCATGTTCTCGGTGAGGTGCTCCACCGACTTGGTGCCGGGGATGGGCAGCACCACCGGCGACTTCTGCAGCAGCCACGCGAGCGCGACCTGCGCCGGGGTGGCGTCCAGCTCACGGGCGACGTCGGCCACGGGGCTGTGCGGCGCGGCGAGGTCGCCGGTCGCGATCGGGAACCACGGGATGAAGGCGATCCCGTTCTCGGTGGCGTGGTCGAGGACGTCCTGCGACTGCCGGTTGGTCAGGTTGTAGAGGTTCTGGACGCTGACGACGTCGACGATCTCCCGCGCCGCGCGCAGCTCGTCCACCGAGACCTCGGAGACGCCGACGTGGCGGACCTTGCCCTCGTCCTGCAGCTCCTTGAAGGCACCGAGCTGGTCGGCCAGCGGCACGTCGGCGTCGATGCGGTGCAGCTGGATGAGGTCGATCCGCTCCACCCGCAGGTGGCGCAGCGACAGCTCGACCTGCTGCTTGAGGTACGCCGGGCGGCCGACCGCCGTCCAGATGCCCGGGCCCTGCCTGGTCAGCCCCGCCTTGGTGGCGATGACCAGGCCCTCGGGATAGGGGTGCAGGGCCTCGGCGATGATCTGCTCGCTGATGAACGGCCCGTAGGAGTCGGCGGTGTCGATGAGGTCGACGCCCTGCTCGACCGCGGCGCGGACCACGCGGAGCGCACCGTCGCGGTCGGCCGGCTCGCCCCAGACGCCGGGGCCGGGCAGCTGCATGGCGCCGTAGCCCAGCCGGTGGACGGGCAGGTCGCCGCCGATGGCGAAGGTGTCGGCAGGTGTGGTGGCGGTCATGGACCCTCCCGGTGCGTGTGCCCCGGGCCGGTCGCCCGGGGCCCCGCTTCCCGCCAGCACGGCGACCCGCGCGGCTCTTCCCGGCACCCCGGGATGTGACCGTCGACACAGAGCAGGAGAGGACGGCGATGGGCGAGATCCTGGTGCTGCGGCACGGCGCGACGGAGTGGAGCAAGAGCGGCCAGCACACCGGCGGGACCGACCTGCCGCTGCTGCCCGAGGGCGAGGAGCGCGCCCGGTCGCTGGCCCCCGCCTTCGCCCGCCGGCACGTCGTGGAGGTCTGGGTCAGCCCCCTGCAGCGGGCCCGGCGCACCGCCGAGCTGGCCGGGCTGACCGCCACCGCCGTCGACGCGGACCTCGTCGAGCTCGACTACGGCGGCTACGAGGGCCGCACCACCGCGGAGATCAGCGACGAGCTGGGCCGCGAGTGGTCGGTCTGGCGGGACCCCGTCGTCGCGGGCGAGACGCCCGGGGAGACCCTCGCGCAGGTCGGCGAGCGGGTGGACCGGGTGCTCGAGCGCGCCCGGGCGCGGCTCGCCGACGGCGACGTCGCCCTCGTCGCGCACGGGCACGTGCTGCGCGTCCTGACCGCCCGCTGGCTGGGCCTCGAGCCCGCGGCCGGGGCGCTGTTCGCGCTGCCGGCCGGCGCCTACGGCGCGCTCGGGCACGAGCACGCCCGCCCGGTCCTCACGGGGTGGGGGCTGGGCTGACCTCCACCGGCTCGGTGGCGGCGGGCGCCGCGGGCCGGCCGAACAGCCACCCCTGGGCGAGGTCGGCACCCAGCGCGGCGGCCTCCTCGGCGACCTCCTCGGTCTCCACGCCCTCCGCGACGACGACCGCGCCGAGCCGGTGCGCGTGCTCGGCCACCGTCCGCACCACCGCGCGGGCGCCGTCGTCGGGCAGCGCGGACACCAGCGCGCGGCCGAGCTTGACGACGTCGGGACGGACGACGTCGAGCAGCGAGCGGCTCGACCAGCCGGCGGCCACCTCGTCGAGGGCCACCCGCCAGCCGCGCGCCCGGTAGGACTCGAGGACGGCGAGCAGGTGCCCGCGGTCGGCGACGGCGGCGCGCTCCCCCACCTCGAGCACCAGCTGCCGCGGCCGCAGGCCGGCGGCCCCCACCGCCTCGGCGGTGCTGGCGAGGTCGGCGTCGGGGTGCAGCACCGAGGTCGGGTGGGTGTTGACGAACAGGTCGGCGTCCCCGAGCCAGCCGGCCGCCCCGGCGATGGCGCACTCGCGGCCCACCCGGTCCAGTCGCGGCAGCCACCCGGCGGAGTCGGCGACGAAGAACAGGTCGCCGCCGTCGACGGTGCGCCCGTCGGAGTCGCCCCGCAGCAGCGCCTCGTGCGCGACGACGGCGCGGTCGGCCAGGGCGACGATCGGCTGGTACGCCGACCACAGCTCCGCCTCGGCCAGCACGCCGACCTCGGCGGTGACCGCCCGGCGCGCCAGCTCCTGCGCCAGCGTCGGCGCGGTGAGCAGGCCGGTCACGAGCGGGGTGTACTCACCGGCCGGGTCGGTGGCCACCCGCACCGCCTCGGCCTCCGCACCGGTGAGCGCGCGGGAGAGCCGGTCGAAGAACAGCTCGACGCCCACACCCTCGCGCTCGTCGGACAGGTCGAGCAGGCCGGGGGTCGAGAACACCGACAGCCCCACCGAGCGGGCGACGGCGGCCACGGCGGGCAGCACGTTCTCCTCCGCGGTCGCCAGGAGCACGCGGGTCGCGGCCTCGGGCAGGGGCCACTCCTCGCGCCGCCGCGCCGCGCCGATCGGACTCGCCACGCGCAGCAGGATGACCGACCCGTCCGGCGGGGACGGGCAGGCGCGCGGACCGGCTCCGGTCGGGCCCGGTACCGCGTCGCGGACCTGCCTCCACGGGCACGAGAAGCCCTAGTGTCGCTCCATGACCGCACTCGTCACCGAGCCGCCGACGCGCGCAGGCCGCGGCGGCCGTCCGCGCGACCCGAGCCGCGACGACGTCATCCGTGCAGCGATCCTGCAGCTGCTCGGCGAGGTCGGCTACGGCGCGCTGACCATGGACGCCGTCGCCGCGGAGGCCGGCGTGGGGAAGGCGACGATCTACCGCCGCTGGCGCACCAAGCAGGACCTCGTCGTCGACACCGTCTCCGACCTCAACCGGGCCTGGACGGTCACCGCCGACACGGGGTCGCTGGAGGGCGACCTGCGCTCGCTGGTGCACCGGATGGTGGAGATGATGGCCAGCCCGGTCGGGGCGGCCACCCGCTCGCTGCTGGCCGCGATGCAGCACGAGCCGGCGCTGATCGAGGCGTTCCGGGACGGGCCGCTGGCGGTGTGGCGGCGGGCCTACGACGAGCTGTGGGCGCGGGCGCAGGGCCGCGGCGAGCTCGGCCCGGGCCTGCCCCAGTCGATCCCGGCCGAGGCCACCACCGCGCTGCTGGTGCAGCGCTGGCTCGTCACCCGCGAGCCGGTGGACACCGCCTACGCCGACGCGGTGCTCGAGACCGTGGTGCTCCCGCTGGTCCGCCGGGCCGGCTGAGCCCCACTCACACCCCCGTCACCAACCCAGCGTCCCCGGCTCGCCCTTGAACGGGCCGACGACGTCGCCGGTGATCCAGCCGCCGTAGAAGTCCCCGGCCTGCGCGCGCACCTGCTCGCCGTCGACCAGCGCCCGCTCCACCCTGCTCGGGTAGAACGCCACCGCGCCGCGCAGGTGCTCGTAGCCCGGCGTCGGCTGCTCGTAGGACCAGCCCACCGCGGGGTACCGCCGGCCGCCGACGACGGCGTCCCAGTAGGTCGCCTGCCCCTTCCACTCGCACCACGACGAGCCCCGGCCCCGCTCCAGCACGCCCGGGACGACGTCGTCACGGGGCACGTAGTAGACCGGCGGGTGGCTGGTCTCGCAGACCCGCACCGCCCGGGTGGTGTCGGCGACGACCTGCCCGCCCATCTCGACGACGACGCGGCGGGGCGTGACCTCGGCCGAGGGCGGGCGCGGGTAGTCCCACACCGACTCCTGGCCGGGACCGACGGGATCCCGGCGGGGCGTGCGCACGCCGGCCGCTCTAGTCCCTGCGGTGGCGGACCTTCTGGACGACGACGAGCGTCACCAGGAGGCCGAGGGCGCCGATGGTCGCCTTGCCGGCGGTCGAGGTCAGGAACCGCTGGACGGCGTCCCTGCCCTGGGCCTTGAGCCGTGTCGGGCTGCCCCGGTAGGCGAGGTGGTCCAGGGTCGCCGCCAGCGACTCACGGGCGGCGTCGATCTCCAGCTGGATCTCTCGAGGGTCGCGAGGCACGGCGACAGCCTGCCAGACAGCGCGCCGACCGGCCCGTTCCGGAGATCGCGGGCACCCGGCCGGGCGACCGCGCCCTAGACTCGGCGGCCACGCGGGAGTGGTGTAACGGCAGCCACGCCAGACTTAGGATCTGGTGCCCTCGGGCGTGCGGGTTCGACTCCCGCCTCCCGCACTCGACGGGCGCTCAGCGCAGGGTGACGGTCAGCTCGACCTGCGGCGAGGGCAGCTCCGGGTCGTCGGCGTCGACGACGGCGAGCAGGTCGACCCGGTCGCCGTCGCCGCTGCCGCGCAGCGCCAGCCCCTCCACCTTGACCACGCGCCCCTCCACCTCCGGGACCGGCGCGACGTCGAGCACCCGCCCGCCCTCGGCCAGGACGAGGGCGGTGGCCACCACCGGGCCGTCGTCGACGGCGTTCGGGGTGTCCTCGGCCGCCGCCGAGAGGACCTCCCGCCCGTCGGGCAGCGCGACGGCGTCGGTGACCGCCAGCCCGACGCCGGCCACCTCGCCGAGGTCGAGCACGTGCGCCGCCCCCAGCCGCACCGACGCGGGGGCGGCGCGGCCGAGCAGGACGGCGACGAGGTCCGCCAGCCGGACCTCGACCCCCGCGTTCGGCACCCCCGCCGCGAGGTTGCCGCGCTGGTACCAGCGGAGGACGTCGCCGGCGCGGCTGGCCCCCTCCAGGTTCAGCTGCCCGGCCGGCACGCCCAGGCGGTCGGCGACGGCGGCGTAGAGCGGCCCGAGGTCGGCCGCCCGCACCGACGGCCGGTCGCCGTCGAGGACGACCAGCACCCCGCGCGTGCGCCGCCCGGTCGAGCCGGACCCGAGCAGCAGGACCGCCTCGTGCCCGTCGGCCTCCACGGGGCACGCGGTCTCGAGGTCCGGCTTGAGCGACTTGGTGCCGGCCGCCTCGGAGAAGCGGTCGTGCCCCTTGACCGGCGGGAGCAGCCGCACCGGCGCCACCCCGCCCGGCCGCTGCCAGGCCGCGGAGGTCGCGTCGTCCTGCGCCACCAGCCAGCCGTCGCCGAGCGGCGCGAGTCCGGAGGCCGCGGTCACGGGCGTCCCGTCGTCGAAGCGCAGGTCGCGCACAGCGGTGAGGTCGACGCGCACGGACCCCCCGTGCCCAGCACGCCGGGATGTCACGCAGCACGGGTGACGAGACCGTCTCTTCGCAGGTCAGCACGCTGGAAACCGGGGAACGCCGCTGCACGGGCGCCCCGTCCGACGTAGTCTCGGGAACGGCCGGCCGGCCGCACGACGGGGTGCCCGGGGCCGGCCCTCTTCCCCGCACGCAGTCCCCCGGACACGACCCGTCGGAGCCCATGACCTCCCCCCGCACCGAGCCCAGCACCTCCCCCGGCGGCACCCCCGAGCCGGTCCCCGACAAGCCCCGCACCTCGCTGAGCGTCACCCAGGTGGCCGCCGGCGCCCTCGCCGCGGTGTCCGCGGCGGTGCTCGCCTCCTTCTTCGGCGTGGCCGGCACCGTGATCGGCGCGGCCCTCGTCAGCGTCGTCAGCACGGTCGGCTCCGCGCTCTACAGCGCGTCCCTCAACCGGACCAGCGAGAAGCTGCGCAGGGCCCGCGAGCAGCTGGCCACCCGGCCGGTCCCCGCCCCCGGCGACGCCGCGACCCGCGAGCTGCCCACCGCAGGGGACGCGGCCACCCGCCGGCTCCCCGCCCCGGGCGAGGCCGCGACCCGTGAGCTGCCGGCTTCCCTCGACCCCCGCCGGGCCCCGGCGCCGAGGCGGCGGATCCGCTGGCCGCGGGTGGCCGTGTACGCCGTCGGCGTGTTCGTCCTCGCCATGGGGATCGTCACGAGCATCGAGCTCGTCGGTCAGCAGCCGGTCTCGGCGCTGGTCGGCGGCACCGACACCTCGTCGTCGTCCACGACGATCGGCGAGCTGTCCAACGCCTCGTCCTCGCGCGACGTGACGCCGTCGGATCCCGACCCGACCGACCCCGCCGGCACCACGACCGAGGCCCCCGCCTCGGGCACGCCGGAGGACGGCGCCGAGGAGTCGGCCACCCCCACCGAGGAGCCGGAGGAGTCCGCGCCCGCGACCGAGAGCGGCAGCGGCGACGAGGAGCCCGGGGAGCCCGGGGAGTCCGCGCCGGCCGAGGACTCCACGCCGGCCGAGCCGTCGACGCAGGCACCGCAGACCGGATCGGGCAGCGGCTCCGGCAGCGGCTCCGGGAGCGGCTCCGGGAGCGGCTCGGGCAGCAGCCCCCAGGCCGACGCGGGCACCGGGGCCCCGCCGGCCGGCTGAGGTCCCCGGTGCCGGGGGTCAGTTCTTCGCGCGCCGCGGGACCAGCTTGAGCAGCGCCAGCCCGGCGAACAGCAGGGTGACGCCGGCGACGACGATCGCCAGCGCGTCGACGCCGGTGTAGGCGAGGGCGGTCGACCCGCCCACGCCGCTGGCCGTCACGTAACCCGCCTTGCTGTACACGTGCACCTCCTCTCGGGGGATCAGCCCGCCGCGGGAGCCGCGACGTGGTGCCAGGTGGCCTCCCGGCGGCGGACGACGTCCGCCAGGGAGCGGACGAAGACGGCCTGGATGAACAGGTCGTAGGCCAGCTCGACCACCAGCGGCGCCGCCAGGAGCAGCGCCCACGCGCCACCCCTGCGGACCGTCACCAGCCGCTCGGCCAGGAACACCAGACCGACCGCGGCCCAGAACCGGTCGAGGTGCGGGGCGCCGTCCCGGAGCAGCACCAGCACGGTGAGCAGCAGGTACGCCTGGAAGGCGAGGACGCCCAGGCCGATGCCCACCTGCTGTCCCCAGTAGCGGACCGTGACCCGGGTGAGCCCGTAGTGCCGCAGGTTCTCCAGGGCGCCGCGCTGCCACCGCATGCGCTGCTTCCACAGGTCCCGCCAGGTCGGCATGATCTCGGTGACCACCGAGCACGCCGCCGGGCTGGTCATGCGCCAGCCGAGGGTCTTGAGGGCGAGGGTCAGCTCGTTGTCCTCGGTGAGCGCGAGGGTGTCGTAGACCTGCCCCTCCCGTCCGGGCAGCGTGGTGCCGCGCGCGGCGGCGACCTCCCGCAGGGCCCGGACCCGGAAGAGGGTCCCCGTCCCGGTCAGGACCATGACCCGGCCGGTCCGGGAGACGTCGCGGCTGTAGCGGAGGTACTCGTTGCGCTGGAGCTGCCCGAGGACACCCGCGCCCGGGTGGCCGTAGAACAGCCCGCCGGCGGCGCCGATGCGCGGTGAGGACGCGAGGCTGGCCGCGGCCGCCTCGAGGAAGCCGGGTGCCAGCTCGGTGTCGGCGTCCATCACGAGCACGAGGTCGTCGTCGTGCAGGTCCGGCGTGGGACCGGCCGGGACGTCGTCGTCCCCCGGGTCCGCGGCCGCCCGGTCCCGGCGCCGGTCGGGGCCGCGACGCGGGTCCTCGGAGGTCCCCCGCCGGTCGGAGGTGGCGGTGCGCCGGAACCGCGCGACGATCGCCTGGTTCAGGGCCCCGGCCTTCTTGTCGGTGTTGCCGACGGTCTCGTAGACCTCGGCGCCGCGCTCGCGCGCGATCCGGGCGGTGTCGTCGGTGCAGTTGTCGGCGACGACGACCACGCGGTCGGGGCGCCGCGTCTGGCGCTGCAGCGCGTCGAGGGTGGTCCCGATGGTGGCCGCCTCGTCGTGCGCGGGGATCAGCACCACCAGCCGGGCCGCCGGTGTCGTGCCGTCCCCCGCCGTGCCGTCCCCCGCCGTGCCGTCCCCTGCCATGCCGGCTCCTCCTGGCGTCGCGTCCCGTCAGGAGGTCAACGGCAGGGTCCGGCCGGGGCTGTCGCGGAGCGGGCCGGGACCACCCCGAACGGGTCAGGAGCCGACCAGCGCCCGGTGCAGGACGGCGACCAGCTCGGCGCGGGTGACGATCCCGGCCAGCCGCCCCTCGCGGTCGACCACCGGAAGGTGCCGCAGGCCGCGGTCGGCCATGAGCCCGACCAGCTCCGAGACCGGGGTGTCCACGCCGACCGTGGTGACCGGGCTGCTCATGACCTCCGCGACCGGGTCGAACGCCACGACGTCGAGGTTGAACAGGTCGTGCACGGTGACGATGCCGACCACCTCGCGGTCGGGCGTGACGACCGGCAGCGCCTTCACCGCGTGCTGGTTCATCAGCATCCGCGCCCGGTAGAGCGTCTCCTGCGGCTGCACGGTGCGGACGTCGCGCTCCATCAGCGCGCCCACCCGCAGCTGCCCGAGCCGGCGGTCCAGGGCGTGCGCCTCGGCGTCGCGGACCAGCGCCAGCACGTCGCCGGGCAGCACGTCGAGGCCGCGGTCCAGCCGCTGCATCGCCGCCGTGACGTCCTCGGCCTGCAGCCCGACCCGCTCGGTGGGGGGCGCGTCGGGCCCGCTCCGCGGCGGCTCGGGGACGTGCGGATAGGGGCGGCCGGTCAGGTTGTTGACCAGCGCCGCGACCAGCAGCAGCACGACGGTGTCGACGCCGACCGGCCACAGCGCGAACGCCCAGCCGTGGTCGGCGACCGCCGCCCCGCCGACGGCGGTGAACAGCGCGCAGGCGCCGCCGGGTGGGTGCACGCAGCGCAGCACCATCATCAGCGGGATCGCGACCCCGACGGCGACCGCGGCGGCCAGCGTGACGTCGTCGAGGAGCTTGCCGGCCGCGACGCCGACCAGCGTGGACACGGTGTTGCCCGCCAGCACGGGGTAGGGCTGGGCCAGCGGGCTGGCCGGGGCGGCGAACAGCAGCACCGCGGTGGCGCCCATCGGCGCGACGATCCACGGCAGCCCCGCCGGCCCGCCGGGGACCGCGTGCGCGGTGACCGCGGCCAGCGCGATGCCGGCCAGGGCGCCCAGCCCGCCGCGCAGCACCTCCGAGCGGCGGTAGCCCACCGGCCCGGGCCGCAGCCCGGCCCTCCACGCCCTGACGTCCGCGCGCACCCCGCTCCCCTCCCGCGGGCCCCGCTGCCCCGCGCGGGCGCAGACAGTACGTCGTCGCGAGCCCTGGTGGGGGCTCCCGGTCAGGACCCGCCGAGGGTCCGGGCCACCACCGGGACCAGCGCGGCGAAGGCCTGGCCGCGGTGGCTGCGCGCGTCCTTCTCCGCCGGCTCGAGCTCGGCCGAGGTGAGGTCCAGGCCGTCGGGCACGAAGACGGGGTCGTAGCCGAAGCCGTTGCTGCCGCGCGGCTCGCGGACCACCCGGCCCCGCCACTGCCGCTCCACGACCGACTCGGCGCCGTCGGGGGTCACCAGGGCGGCGGCGCAGACGAACGCCGCGCCGCGCCGCTCGTCGGGGACGTCGGCGACCTGGGCCAGCAGCAGCGCGGTGTTGGCGGCGTCGTCGCCGTGCCGGCCCGACCAGCGCGCCGACAGCACGCCGGGCATGCCGTTGAGCGCGTCGACGGCGATGCCCGAGTCGTCGGCCACGGCGGGCAGGCCGGTGTGGCGGACGGCCTCGCGGGCCTTGAGCAGCGCGTTCTCCGCGAACGTCGCGCCGGTCTCCGGGGCCTCGGGGTACTCGGGGACCTCGCGCAGGCCGACCACCTCGACGCCGGGGACGGCGTCGGCGAGCAGCCGCTGGAGCTCGGCGAGCTTGCCGGCGTTGCGGGTGGCCAGGAGCAGACGGGTCATCGCTGCAGCGCCTCCTGCTGGACGCGGGTGAGCTCGGCGCACCCGGCGACGGCGAGGTCGAGCAGCCGGTCGAGGGTCGGACGGTCGAACACCGCGCCCTCGGCCGTGCCCTGCACCTCGACGAACCCGCCGTCCCCGGTGCACACCACGTTCATGTCGGTCCCCGCCTTCACGTCCTCCTCGTAGGCGAGGTCCAGGCGCGGCTCGCCGTCGACGACGCCCACGCTGACCGCGGCCACCGACTGCGCGAGCGGGTCCTTCCTCGACAGCTTCCTCCGGTCGCCCAGCCACGACACGGCGTCGGCGAGGGCCACGTAGGCGCCGGTGATCGCCGCCGTCCGGGTGCCGCCGTCGGCCTGCAGGACGTCGCAGTCCAGGGCGATGCTGTTCTCCCCCAGCGCCGCCAGGTCGATCGAGGCGCGCAGCGAGCGGCCGATCAGCCGGCTGATCTCGTGGGTGCGGCCGCCGATCCTGCCGCGCACCGACTCGCGGTCGCCGCGGGTGTGCGTGGCCCGCGGCAGCATCGCGTACTCGGCGGTCACCCAGCCCAGGCCCGAGCCCTTGCGCCAGCGCGGCACCCCCTCGGTGACGCTGGCGGCGCACAGCACGCGGGTGCGGCCGAACTCGACGAGCACCGAGCCCTCGGCGTGGTCGAGCCAGTTGCGGGTGATGCTCACCGGGCGGAGCTGGTCGGCCGCGCGGCCGTCGGGACGGGTCACGGACGCCGAGCCTATCGACGCCGGCTCGCCGTCTCCCGCGGGAGCGGTCACGATCGTCCCCGTGCGATCGGAGCTGCGGACGGTGCGGACCGGCGGGGTGCCGGTGGTGGTCGACCTGACCGCGGAGTGCGAGGACTTCGTCGGCAGCGAGGGCGACGGCCTGCTGCACGTCTTCGTCCCGCACGCCACGGCCGGGCTGGCGGTCATCGAGACCGGCTCGGGCAGCGACGACGACCTGCTCGCCCAGCTCGACGAGCTGCTGCCCCGCGACGACCGCTGGCGGCACCGGCACGGCAGCCCCGGCCACGGCCGCGACCACGTGCTGCCGGCGTTCCTGCCGCCCCACCTGAGCGTCCCGGTGCTCGAGGGCCGGCTGCAGCTGGGCACCTGGCAGCGGATCTGCCTGGTCGACCCGAACCGCGACAACCCGCAGCGGCAGGTCCGGCTGTCGTTCCTCCGCGGCTGACGCCCCACTCGCACGGGCCGTCGCCCCGGCACGGCATCATGCCGGGCATGACCGAGACCGTGCCCGCTCCCGTCCGCCTGGCGCCCGGTGACCCGGCGCCGGACTTCACGCTGCCCGACGCCGACGGCCGTCCGGTCTCGCTCGCCGACCACCGCGGCCGGCGCGTGGTCGTCTACTGCTACCCCGCGGCGCTCACCCCCGGCTGCACCACGCAGGCCGTCGACTTCACCGCCGCGGCCGGCGAGCTGGCCGAGGCGGGGCTCGACATCATCGGCATCTCCCCCGACCCGCCGGAGAAGCTGCACCGCTTCCGCGAGCAGGAGGGGCTGGGCATCACGCTGCTCTCCGACCCGGACAAGCAGGTGCTGACCGCCTACGGCGCCTTCGGCACCAAGAAGCTGTACGGCAAGGAGGTGCAGGGGGTCATCCGCTCCACCTTCGTCGTCGACGCCGAGGGCCGGATCGAGCGGGCCGCCTACAACGTCAAGGCCACCGGGCACGTCGCCAAGCTGCGCCGCGACCTCGGCCTGGGCTGACGGGCCCGGCCGGCCCGGTCAGTCGGCGCGGATCCCCAGCACGCCGGTCACCAGCGCGTCGACCACCGTCGTCGCGGCCTTGAGGTCGGGGTCCCGGGCCACCATGACGTCGGAGTAGAGGAACGACTCCCCCAGCCGGACGACCGCGTAGGACAGCACCGGCAGCGGGACCTCCGAGGACAGCCCGCGTGCCTCGACGTCGCGCTCGAGCAGGTCGGTGTAGGCCTCGACCAGCCGCGGCTGGACCCGCCCGCGCGGGTCGGTGAGCACGCGCAGCGCGGTGGTCGGCTCGTCGTCGATGAACCGCCGCAGCGACGTGGCGGTGCCCAGCACGTTGCGGAAGTCCTCCATGATCGCCAGGCTGCGCAGCCGGCCGGCCGGCTCGGCGCCCTCGGGGCGGGCGTCGTGGGCGTCCGCGGCCCGCTGCAGGGTCCGCTCGGCCAGCCACCACATCGCCTCACCGAGGATGGCGTCGCGGTTGCCGACGCGGCGGAACAGCGTCACCCGGGAGATGCCCAGCTGACCGGCGAGCGTGGTGGTGTCCAGCCGCTCGCCGTCGAGGAGGGTGCGCGCCGCCCGTCGGACGACCTCTTCCCGGGGCGCGATCACGGTGCGAGCGTAGGCGCGCCCGACCTGCGGGTACACGAGCGCGCTCCCGTCCTCACCCGCACAGAGGAGGGCGGGCACCGTGCGTGCACGGTGCCCGCCCCGTCCACGGACTCCCGGGGTCGGACCGGGCAGGTGTTCCGGTGGTCCGGGACGCTGCCGGAGGCGCTCACCGGCGGGCCGGGGCGGAGGAACCGCGAGTACCGGGTGCCGGTCGGGAGACGTCTGATGCGCACGGATGTCCTCTCGACCGGACCGCGGGCACGCAGCACCCACCGCCGGAGGAGGGGAGGCCGCCCCGGCGTCGGGTCCACGGGGTCGTGGTCGCCTGGCGCGCACCGGCTGACCCGGAGCCGGCGGTGTGCACGGGGGCGGCTCAGGCCGTCCACGTGCCCGGGCGCGGCTGCCCGTGACGGCCGCCGTCCCAGCCCGGGTCCCACGGGAAGCACCCCACCGGCGAGGCCCAGGTCAGCACACACGCCGGCACGGAGTAATCCGCCGGGCGCCGGTACCAGCGGTTGGCGCCCAGCAGCACCTCCCCGGGGTTCGGGCACTCCTCCACGACCAGCTCCTCCCGGCCCACCTCCAGCAACTCGCCGGGTACCACCGAGCGGCCGGCGACGACCTCGCCGGCGACCGCGTCGAGCAGGCCGTGGGTGGCCGACGACCCGCGGCCGACGACCACCAGCTCCGGGGAGCCGAGGCCGAACAGGCCGATGGTGTAGCCGAACGCCGGCTCGTCGGGCCGCTCCCCGGGCCCCACGTACTGCACGGCGAAGCGGGCGCGGCGGATGACCGCGGCGAGGTGGGCGTCCTCCTGGTCCAGCCAGGCGGTGGTCTGCGGGTCGTGCGTCATGCCGGGAGCCTGCGGGTCGGCACTGACAGGACGCGCCCGGGCACATCCGGTGGTGGACGGCCGGGCTCCCTGTGGACGACGGGGACCGGATCGTCAGCCCGCTTCAGCCCTCGGTGGCGCGCTTCGCCCGCGCCCGCCGCTTGCCCTCGTGCATCGCGGCCACCCGCGCGACGGGGATGGCATGGCCCTCGGCGAGCAGGTCGGCGGGCAGCTCCTGCGGCTCCGGCAGCAGCGCCGTCCACGGGTCGCCGTCTCCCAGCCGCTCAGGCGCCGTCCCCACCGTGACGTCGCCCGGCCGGACGGAGGGCAGGTCCGCCCAGGCCACCGGGGCCGACACCGGCAGCCCGGGGCGGATCCGCGGGCTGTAGGCGGCGACGATCGTCGACGAGCCCGAGCGGGTCGAGTCCAGGAAGACGCGGCCGTGCCGGTCCTCCCTGATGTAGGCGGTGGTGGCCAGGTCGGGGTCGAGCGCCGCCGCCCGGGCGGCCAGGGCCCGGGTCGCGGCCGCGGCGTCCTCGGGCCCGACCCCGCGGACCGGGACGACGACGTGCACGCCCTTGGACCCGCTGGTCTTCACCGCGCCGGCCAGCCCGGTGTCGGCCAGCGCCCGCCGCACGAGCTCCGCGGCCTGCACGACGACGGCGAAGTCGGCGCCCTCCGGCGGGTCGAGGTCGAGCACGATGCCGGTGGGCTCGGTCTCCGCGCCGGCGCGGAAGAAGGGGACGTGGAACTCCACCGCCCGCTGGTTGGCCAGCCACAGCAGCGTGCGGCGGTCGTCGCAGAGCACCTGGTGCACCTCGCGGTGCGCCCCGGAGGACCACACCGGCACGGTGCGCACCCAGTCCGGCGCACCCTTGGCCACGTTGCGCTGCATGAACGGCTCCTGGCCCGGGCGCACGCGCTTGACCGACAGCGGCCGGCCGGCCAGCTGCGGCACCAGCCGGTCGGCGAACGCGTCGAGGTGGTCGACCAGGTCGCCCTTGGTCACCTCGAGCCCGTCGCCCAGCGGCGCGTCGAGGCTGGTCAGCCGGACGCCGTCCCGTTCGTCGTCGACCACCGGCCCACCGTGCCCGTCGGGGACGGGCGGGGCAACAGCGCCCTACACCTCGTAGGTGGCGCCCGGGCGGACCAGCTCGGCGCCGGGGAAGGCCGTGCGGGCGGCGGCCAGCTGAGCAGCGGGGTCCACCCAGGGCGGGACGTGGGTGACCAGCAGCCGGCGCACGCCGGCGGCGGCCGCGGCCTCCCCCGCCTGCCGGCCGGTGAGGTGCAGGTCCGGCGGCAGCCCGTCGCGCTCGGGGTGGGCGGCCTCGGCCAGCAGCACGTCGGCTCCGTGCGCCAGGTCGACGACGGCCTGCGACGGCCCCGTGTCACCGGTGTAGACCAGCGAGCTGCCGTGGGCGGTCAGCCGGACGGCGTGGCACTCGACCGGGTGCGCGGTGCGCACGGTCTGCACGGTGAACGGGCCGAGGATCGCCGACACCGGCGTGACCGCGAAGTCGAAGACGTCGGTCAGGGGGGCACCGCCGCCGTCGTACACCAGGGCCAGGCGCCGATCGGCGCCGTCGGGCGCGATCAGCGGCAGCCGACGCCCGGACGCGCGGCCGGAGTACCGGTGCCACACCACCAGCGGAGCGACGTCGAGGCAGTGGTCGGCGTGCAGGTGGGAGAGGTAGACCGCGTCGATCGAGTCGGGGTCGACGAGCGCCTGCAGCGCCCCGAACGCACCGCTCCCGAGGTCGAGGAGCACCCGGAAGCCGTCGTGCTCGACGAGGTAGCAGGAGGCCGCCGACGTCGGGCCGGGCCCGCTGCCCGAGCAGCCCACCACCGTGAGCCTCACGCCGCGCTCCCCGGCCGGCCGCATCTCCGCACGCTGTCCATCGCGGGCGCCAGGTTAGCCGTCCGGCAGGACCGACCCGGCGGCCACCGTGAGGACGCCGTCGTCCCAGCGCAGACCGGTGAGGTCCCGGACGACGACGTCGGCACCGGCGCCGACCGCCCGCTCCCCCACCCCGACGACGCGCGCGCCCGCGGCGCGGCCGGCGGCGATGCCCGCGGGGGCGTCCTCGAGGACCACGGTCTGCTCCGGGCGCAGGCCGAGCAGCCGGGCGCCGAGCAGGTAGCCCTCGGGGTCGGGCTTGCCGGTGCGCACGTCGTGCCCGGTCACCATCGCCGCGGGCAGCGGCAGGCCGGCGGCGCGCAGCCGCGCGGTGGCCAGTGCCGGGGTGCCGGAGGTGACGACGGCCCACACCTCCGGCGGCAGGGACGCCAGCAGGTCGGCGGCACCGGCGACGGCGGGGACCGTGCCGGCGTCCTCGAGCTCGTAGCGGTCGATGAGCGCGGCGGCCTCGGCCCGGCCCGGCCCGGCGACGAGGTCGGCCACCGTGTCGGCGGCCCGGCGCCCGTGCACGACGGCCAGGACGCCGGCGGGGTCGAGGTCGTGCTCCACCGCCCAGCGTGACCAGGAGGTGACGACGGCGGCGTCGGAGTCGACGAGGACGCCGTCGTTGTCGAACAGCAGCCCCCGGGCCGGCAGCTCGACCGGCGCGCTCAGGCCCAGAGCTGGCCCTCGAGCGCCGCGGTGGCCTCCTCGACGGTGCCCCCGTAGGCGCCGGTGGACAGGTACTTCCAGCCGCCGTCGCAGACGACGAAGACGATGTCTGCCTTGCGCCCGGCGGCGACCTCGCGGTCGGCGATCCCGAGCGCGGCGTGCAGGATCGCGCCGGTCGAGATCCCGGCGAAGATGCCCTCGCGCTCGACCAGCTGCCGGGTGCGGTGGACGGCGTCCTCCGGGCCGACGGAGAACCGGGAGTCCAGCAGCTCGGCGTCGTAGAGCTCGGGGATGAAGCCCTCGTCGATGTTGCGCAGGCCGTAGACCAGCTCGCCGTAGCGCGGCTCGGCGGCGATGACCTGGACGTCGGGCTTGTGCTCGCGGAAGTAGCGCGAGCAGCCCATCAGCGTGCCCGTGGTGCCCAGGCCCGCGACGAAGTGGGTGATCGACGGCAGGTCGGCGAGGATCTCCGGGGCGGTGCCGGTGTAGTGCGCCTCGGCGTTGGCCGGGTTGCCGTACTGGTAGAGCATCACCCAGTCGTCGTGCTGCGCGGCCAGGTCCTTGGCCATCGCCACGGCCTGGTTCGAGCCACCGGCGGCCGGCGAGCTGATGACCTGCGCGCCGTACATCTCCAGCAGCTGCCGGCGCTCGACCGAGGTGTTCTCCGGCATGACGCAGATCAGCCGGTAGCCCCGCTGCCGGGCGACCATCGCCAGCGAGATGCCGGTGTTGCCGCTGGTCGGCTCGAGGATCGTGGCGCCCGGCGTGAGCGTCCCGTCCTTCTCGGCCGCCTCGATCATCGAGATCGCGGCGCGGTCCTTGATCGACCCGGTGGGGTTGTGGTCCTCGAGCTTGGCCCACAGCCGCACGTCGGAGGTCGGCGACAGGCTCGGCAGCCCGACCAGCGGGGTGCCGCCGAGGGAGTCGACGAGGGAGTTGAAGCGGGCCATGGCAGAGCTCTTCCCGGGGACGAGGGGGACGGGCGGGCGGGGCTGCGTCAGCAGCCGCCGGCGACCGCCGGGAGGATGGTGACCGAGTCGCCGTCCTTGACCGCGGTGTCCAGGGAGCCGGTGAAGCGCACGTCCTCGTCGTTGACGTAGACGTTGACGAAGCGGTGCAGCTTGCCCTCCTCGGTCACCAGGCGGCCCTTGAGACCCGGGTGCTTGGCGTCGAGGTCGTCGACGAGCGCGGCCAGGGTGTCCCCGCTGCCCTCGACGGTCTTGTTGCCGCCGGTGTGGGTGCGCAGGATGGTCGGGATCCGGACCTCGATGGCCATGGCGTGCGGTTCTCCTCGGGAGGGTGGGGACGTGCGGGAGCGCTCGACGTGAGCGCGTGTCGGTGCGGGCAACGCCCGCTCGCCGCGGGTCATTCCGCGGCCGGCCCCGTCCAGGGCACCGCCCCGAGCTCGCGAGGGGTGGGGAGGACGGGGTCCTTCGTCAGTCGTAGACGACGGTGGTCGGCGAGTGGCCGAACAGGTAGGACTCGACGACCTCGACGTCCTCCTCGCTCACCTCGCCGTCGACGATGCGGAAGCTGCGGAACTCGACCTCGTCCCCGGCCAGGCCGGTCTCCCGGCCGTGGTGCCGGGTGGACACGAGCACGTAGTGGGCGCCCGGCTCCGACGCGTAGCTGACGTCGGTCCGCGACGGGGACGCCTCGGTCGCGGTGTGCGAGTGGTAGACGACCACCGGCTCCTCGCCCCGGTCGTCCATGTCCCGGTACAGGCGCAGCAGGTCGGCCGAGTCGAACTCGTAGAACGTCGGCGACCGCGCGGCGTTGAGCATCGGGATGAACCGCTCGGGACGGTCGCTGCCCTCGGGGCCGGCGACGACGCCACAGGCCTCGTCCGGGTGGTCCTCCCGGGCGTGGGCCACGATGGCGTCGTAGGTCGCGCGGTCGATGCGCAGCACGGTCCCAGTCTAGGCGGCGCTCCGACGGCACCGGGACGACGGTCGCCCGACCGGGGGCGGACACCGGCCGGTCGGCCACCGGCTACGGTGCGGACTCGTGGTGCTCGAGCTGATCATGGTGGCCGGCGTGCTCGTCGTCGCCCTGCCGGCGCTGTGGCTCGGCACCCGGGGGCTGACGCATCGCACCGGGCACTACAGCAGCGACGTGGGCGCCGACCGCGTCTCGCTCGTGCTGCTGGTCACGCTGCGCGCGCTCCTGCTGCTGCTGGTGCTGGTGCTGTCGGCCGTCACCCTCGTCTCCGCCGTCGGCGCGCTGGTCCGCGACCTGGAGCTGCCGAGCCTGGTGCTGGTCTTCTTCGTCCTCGACCTGCTGCTCGCGACCCTCGTGGTGCTCACCTTCGGCCGGCGGCGACCGCGTCCACGAGCGACCCCTGCAGCGCGGTGAGCCAGTAGTAGACGGCCAGCTGCTGGCCCTCCTCGCCGGCCGGGTCCTCCGGCGGCTCGGTGTCCTCGGTGATCCCGATCCGCTCGCCCAGCGCCAGCCGCAGGTCGTTGGTGGTGCGCAGCCACGCGTCGGCCTGGTCGCGGTCGAGCCGCACCTCGCCGCCGTCGGCCGGCAGGCTGGCCCGGACGGCGGCCAGGTCGTCGGTCTTCCCCGACCGCAGCGCCGACTCCGTCAGCTCCCGGTAGTCCGCGGCGATCTCGGGGTCGGTGCGGTGGCCGGCGGGCAGCAGCCGCGCGATCACCGGGTCGCCGTCGACGTCGTCGGCGTCGGCCGTGAGCAGCTGCTCGAGCTGGTCGAGCAGCAGCCCGAGGACGCCGGCCTCGGCCGGCTCGAGCCGCGCGACGACGTCCCCGCGCCTGCGCCGGAACGGTCTCATGCGTCCTTCTGGTAGGTGGCCCACAGGCCGTAGGCGTGCAGCCGGCTGGTGTCGTGCTCCATCCGCTCGCGCGGGCCGGAGCTGACGACCGCCTTGCCGTCGTTGTGCACCTGCAGCATCAGCGTGGTCGCCGTCGGCTCGTCGTAGCCGAACAGCTCCCGCAGCACGTGGGTCACGTAGGTCATGAGGTTCACCGGGTCGTTCCAGACGATGGTGACCCAGGGCCGGTCGAGGTCTGCGGTCTCCTCGACCGTGGTCTCGGGCGTCCGTGTCGGCGCCAGGGGTCCGGCCACCCGTCCACTCTAGGACGGCCGCTCCCCCCGCTTCCCGGGTGGAGACGCGGCGGCCGACCTAGAGTCCCGTGCCATGCCGACGGGTCCCGCCCTGCTCACCGACCGGTACGAGCTGACCATGGTCGCCGCGGCCCTCGCCGACGGCACCGCCGACCGCGACTGCGTCTTCGAGGTCTTCGCCCGCCGCCTGCCGCACGGCCGCCGCTACGGCGTCGTCGCCGGCACCGGCCGCCTGCTCGAGCAGCTGCCGTCCTTCCGCTTCGGCGACGACGAGCTGGCCACGCTGCGCGAGCAGGGCCTCACCGACGCCCGGCTCCTCGACTGGCTGGCCGACTTCCGGTTCTCCGGCGACGTGGACGGCTACGCCGAGGGCGAGCTGTTCTTCCCCGGCTCGCCGGTGCTCACCGTGCGCGCGCCCTTCGCCGAGGGCGTGCTGCTCGAGACGCTGGTGCTCTCGGTCCTCAACCACGACAGCGCCATCGCCTCGGCCGCGGCCCGGATGGTCGGCGCGGCGTGCGAGCGGCCGTGCATCGAGATGGGCTCGCGGCGCACGCACGAGCAGGCCGCGGTCGCGGCGGCGCGGGCAGCCCACCTCGTCGGCTTCGAGGCCAGCTCCAACCTCGAGGCGGGCCGGCGCTACCGGGTGCCGACGACGGGCACCAGCGCGCACGCGTTCACGCTCCTGCACGACGACGAGTCCGCCGCCTTCCGCGCGCAGGTCGACACCCTCGGCGTCGGAACCACGCTGCTGGTGGACACCTACGACGTCGCCAAGGGCATCGCCACGGCCGTCGAGGTGGCCGGCCCGCAGCTGGGCGCGATCCGGCTGGACTCCGGCGACCTGCCGACGCTGGCGACCGCCGCCCGCCGCCAGCTCGACGACCTCGGCGCGACCGGGACGCGGATCATCGTCACCAGCGACCTCGACGAGTACGCGATCGCCGGGCTCATGGCCGCGCCGGTCGACGGCTACGGCGTGGGCACCTCGCTGGTCACCGGCTCCGGCGCCCCGACCGCCGGGATGGTCTACAAGCTCGTCGAGCGCGACGGCGTCCCGGTGGCCAAGCGCTCCGAGGGCAAGAACTCCGTCGGCGGCCGCAAGACCGCCGTCCGCCGGCACGACGCCGACGGCACGGCGACCGCCGAGGTGGTCACCAGCGGGCCCGTGGAGCCGCGCGAGGGCGACCGGCAGCTCGTGGTCCCCCTGGTGCGCGGCGGCGAGGTGGTGTCGCCGTCGTCGCCGGCCGAGGCGCTGGCCGCCGCGGTGGAGCACCACCGACGGGTGCGGGATGCGCTGCCGCCGGAGGCATGGGCGCTGTCCCGCGGGGAACCGGTCCTGGAGACGGTGACGGCGTGAACGGAGGGTCCGGGGTGAGGCGCGCACTGCTGGTCGTGGACGTGCAGAACGACTTCTGCGAGGGCGGCAGCCTGGCCGTGGCCGGGGGCGCCGCGGTGGCCGGGGCGATCAGCGAGCACGTGCGGTCGGCCGGGTACGCGCACGTCGTCGCCACCCGGGACCACCACGTCGACCCGGGGGGCCACTTCGCCGAGCAGCCGGACTACCTGGAGACGTGGCCGGCGCACTGCGTCGCCGGCACCGGCGGGGCCGAGCTGCACCCGTCGCTGGACCGCGGGCCGATCGAGGCGGTGTTCGACAAGGGCGAGTACGCGGCGGCCTACTCCGGCTTCGAGGGCCGGGCCGACGGCGTGGGGCTGGCCGACTGGTTGCGCGAGCACGGGGTCGACGCGGTCGACGTCGTCGGGATCGCGACCGACCACTGCGTGCGGGCCACCGCGCTCGACGCGGTCGCCGCCGGGTTCGCCACGCGCGTGCTGCTGCCCCTGACCGCCGGGGTGTCCGAGGCCTCGACCGACGCCGCCCTCGACGAGCTGCGCACCGCCGGAGTCGAGCTGGAGGGCACCGTCCACCGCCCGTGACGTGAGCCGCCCCGCGAGGCGGCGTGAGGAGTGGGGGCCGCAGGCTCCCGCGATCGAACGCGGGAAGGGCTCAGTGCAGCCGGGGGACGGCACCTGGCCGCGATGTCATCCGGAGGACGACGGTGTCGTCGCGTCCATCACCTCGTCCCTCGTGAAGCCGAGGACCTGCAGGACGGCGTCGAGGTAGGGCTGGTTCAGCGCGGTGTGCGCCTGCTCGCGCACGACGGGCTTGGCGTTGAAGGCGATGCCCAGCCCGGCGGCGTTGAGCATGTCGAGGTCGTTGGCGCCGTCGCCCACCGCGACCGTCTGCTCCAGCGGGATCCCGTGCTCGGCGGCGAAGCGCGCCAGCGCCCGGGCCTTGCCCGCCCGGTCGACGATCTCGCCCTCCAGGCCGCCGGTGAGCCGCCCGTCGGCGACCTCGAGGGTGTTGGCCGCGGCGAAGTCGAGGCCGAGGGAGGCCGCGAGCGGGTCGGTGATCTGGCTGAAGCCGCCGCTGACGATGCCGCAGCGGAAGCCGAGGCGCTGCAGTGTGCGGATCAGCGTGCGGGCGCCCGGCGTCAGCTCCAGGTGCTCGCGCACCTCGTCGAGGACCTCCACCGGCAGGCCCGCCAGCGTGGCCACGCGCGCCCGGAGCGACTCGGCGAAGTCCAGCTCGCCGTTCATGGCCGCGGCGGTGATCCGGGCGACCTCGGCGGCCCGCCCGGCGCGGGCGGCGAGCTCGTCGATGACCTCGCCGCGCACGAGCGTCGAGTCCACGTCGAGGACGATCAGCCGCTTGCTGCGCCGGGCCAGCCCGACCTGCTCGACGGCGATGTCGGCACCGGTGGAGGCGGCGACGGCGGCCAGGGCGGTCCGCAGCTCGGTGGCACCGGCCCCCGAGACGGTCAGCTCCAGGCTGGTGACCGGATGGTCCGACAGTCGCCGGATCGCGTCGATGTTGCCGCCGACGCCGGCGATCGCCGTGGCCGCGCCGGCGACCGCGGACGGCGGCACCGGGCGCCCCAGCAGGATGACGTGGTGCGGGCGGCCGGCCGGCGTCCCCCGTCCGCCGCGGCCGGAGGCGGCCTGCACCTCGACGCGGACGCCGGTGGCCCGCGCGACGCCGTCGGCGAGGCGGCCGAGCGCGGCGAGGAAGGTGGTCCCGTCCACCGGACCCTCGTGCGTCGGCAGGGCGCCGACGACCACGCCGAGGACCAGCTGCCCGTGCACGACGACCTGCTCGACGTCGACCACCTCGACCGGCGGGACGCCGTCGCCGCCCTGCGCCAGCGCCCCGAACAGGCGAGCGGTCACCCCCGGCCGGTCGGCGCCGGTGACGGTGAGCAGCGCCCCGGGCCGCGGGGCGGCGGGCTCCGGCGGGACGCGGGGGGCGGGGTCGAGCGGCACGGCCGTCATCGTGCCGCACCGCTCCGCGCCCTCCCCCGGCCGGTCGGGCCCCGGTGGACGCGGCGACGCCCCGCCGGCCGGAGCCGACGGGGCGTCGCAGGGGACCGCGTGCCGTCTGTCAGAACGGGTCCGGGTCGTTGGGACCCTGACGCGCACCGGTGCCGCCGGCGAGTTCGCTCACGCCGCCGTACGGCTCGTGCCGCTTGCCGACGTGGGCCTCGCGGTGCAGCCGCTCGATGAGGTGCGGGTAGTGCGCCTCGAACGCCGGGCGCTCCGACCGGATCCGCGGGATCTCGGTGAAGTTGTGCCGCGGCGGCGGCGAGGAGGTGGCCCACTCCAGCGAGTTGCCGTGGCCCCACGGGTCGTCGCGCAGCGCGAGCCGGCCGTACTTCCACGACTTCGCCACGTTGTAGAGGAACGGGATCGTGGAGGCCCCCAGGACGAACGAGCCGATCGTCGAGATGACGTGCAGCGTCGTGAAGTTGTCCGTGGGCAGGTAGTCGACGTACCGGCGCGGCATGCCCTGGGTGCCCAGCCAGTGCTGGACCAGGAACGTGGCGTGGAAGCCGATGAACGTCAGCCAGAAGTGCAGCTTGCCCAGCCGCTCGTCCATCATCCGGCCGGCCATCTTCGGGAACCAGAAGTAGATGCCCGCGTAGGCGGCGAACACCACGGTGCCGAAGACCACGTAGTGGAAGTGGGCGACGACGAAGTAGCTGTCGTTGACGTGCCAGTCCAGCGGCGGGCTGCCCAGCAGCACGCCGGTGAGCCCGCCCAGGAGGAAGGTCACCAGGAAGCCGATCGAGAACAGCATCGGCGTCTCGAACGTCAGCTGGCCGCGCCACATGGTGCCGATCCAGTTGAAGAACTTGATGCCGGTCGGGACCGCGATCAGGTACGTCAGGAAGGAGAAGAACGGCAGCAGGATCGCGCCGGTGGCGAACATGTGGTGCGCCCACACCGTGACCGACAGCGCGGCGATCAGCAGGGTCGCGCCGACCATGCCCTTGTAGCCGAACAGCGGCTTGCGGCTGAACACCGGGATGATCTCGGTGATGATGCCGAAGAACGGCAGCGCGATGATGTAGACCTCGGGATGGCCGAAGAACCAGAACAGGTGCTGCCACAGCATCGGGCCGCCGTTCTCGTCGGAGAAGACGAGCGCGCCGAGGTTGCGGTCGGCCAGCATGGCCATGATCGCCGCGGTCAGGATCGGGAATGCGAACAGCACCAGCAGGCTGGTGACCAGCGTGTTCCAGGTGAAGATCGGCATCCGGAACAGGGTCATGCCCGGCGCCCGCAGGCAGGCGATCGTGGTGATGAAGTTGACCGCGCCGAGGATCGTGCCCAGACCGCTGACGGCCAGGCCCGCGAACCACATGTTGGCGCCGACACCCGGGCTGTGCACCGCGTCGGAGAGCGGGGCGTAGGCGTACCAGCCGAAGTCGGCGGCACCGTTGGGCGTGAGGAAGCCCCCGACGGCGATCGCGCTGCCGAAGAAGAACAGCCAGAAGGACAGCGCGTTCAGCCGCGGGAACGCGACGTCGGGCGCACCGATCTGCAGCGGCATGATCAGGTTCGAGAACGCGAAGAACAGCGGCGTCGCGAACATCAGCAGCATGACGGTGCCGTGCATCGTGACCAGCTGGTTGTACTGCTCCGGGGACAGGAACTGCAGCCCGGGCTGGCCGAGCTCACCGCGGATGAGCATGGCCATGAGGCCACCCACGAGGAACCAGGCGAACGAGGTGGCCATGTACATCAGGCCGATGGTCTTGTGGTCCGTGGTCCGCAGCAGGTTGGAGAGCCGCGCACCCCGCTGGACCTCGCGAGCCGGGCTGGGCCGGCTCACGATCGGTGCAGGCGCGATCGTCACGGCCGCAGCTTAGACCGTGCCCAGGAGGCCCGTCGGGCTGACCGGACAGGCGCGCCGCCGCACGGAGCGTGCACCCCGGCACTCTCCCGGGTGACGTCGTGGTCACGTCATGATCACGATGGTTTCCGCCCTGCTCAGACCGGGAACAGGACCGTCCGACCCTGGAGATCCCAGGCACGGCCACCCCCGGCCATTCCTCTCAGGAGGTCCTGATGGAGCTTCTCTGGAACATCATCGTGCTGATCGTGGTCGGCGCCATCGCCGGCTTCATCGCACGGGCCGTCGTCCCCGGCAAGCAGTCCATGAGCGTCGGGATGACCATCGTCCTCGGCATCGTCGGCTCCCTCGTCGGCAACCTGCTCGGCAGCCTGATCTTCGAGCCGCACCGCTTCGAGATCGGCACCTCCGGGATCATCGGCTCCATCATCGGCGCCATCGTGGTCCTGCTCGTCTACGTCTTCGCGACGCGGGGACGCAGCCGCGCCGTCCGCTGACGCAGCCTGCTCCGGCGCCTCGGGGGACGGCGGAGCAGCGAGCACGCCCAGGAGGGGCCCGGCCGTCACGGCCGGGCCCCTCCTGCGTCCCCGGGGACCGTCCAGGTCGTGACGTCGACGGCGAGGGTCGCCCGCACCCGCTCCGGCAGCCCGGCGACGGCGGCCGCCAGCCGTTCCGGCGTCAGGTGCCGCGCGTGCGGGCCCATCCCCACGACCGTCCCCACGGTGCGGCGGTCGAGGTCGAGCTCCTCGCGGTGCCGCACCCGCCCGGCCGCGACCAGGTGCGGCTCCAGGGCCGCCGCCAGCCGGGCCTCCTTGTCCGGGTCCACCCGCAGCAGGCCCAGCGGCTCCACGAGCTCGGCCAGGTGCTCGCGCGCGGGGGTGACCACCACGAGCCGGCCGCCGGGGCGCAGCACCCGCGCGGTCTCCGGGCCGTTGCGCGGGGCGAAGACCACCGTCACCCGGTCGACGGCGGCGTCGCGGACGGGGAGCCGCGCCCACGTGTCGGCGACGACCGCGATCACGCGGGGCGAGACCCCGGCCGCCCGGCGGGCCGCGTACCGCGAGGAGTCGAGGACCACCCCGACGGCGTCGGGCAGCCGGTCGAGGACCCCCGCCAGGTGGTGCCCGGTGCCGCCGCCGAGGTCGAGGACGGCCTCCACCGGCCCCTCCCCCGCCGCGACGGCGTCGGCGAGGACCCGGGTCAGGCCGGCGTACGTGCCGGCGGAGAGCACGTCGGCGCGGTCGGCGACCATCGCGGCGGTGTCGCCGGTGGGCGGGGTGTGCCGCGGCGGCAGCAGCGTCACGTGCCCCTGCCGCGCCCGGTCGAAGGAGTGCCCGGCCGGGCAGCGCAGACCCGTGTCGCCGGGCAGGGCCGCCAGCCGCGCACCGCAGACCGGGCAGGCCAGCAGGGCCACCGCCCGCGGCGGCCAGGGCCGCCGGCTCACCGGGCGCCCGCGGCGACGGCCGGCCGCTCGGCCGCCGGGCCGGGGACGACGCCGACGGCCCCTGCCGCGGCGGCCGCGCCGAGGGCGAACGCCGCCGGGTAGCCGGGGCCGCCGTCGGCCAGGAGCGCCGCCAGCGGGACGGTCAGCGCCGCCGCCAGGTTCTGCACGGTGTTGTGCGCGCCGAGCGCCCGCCCCGCCCACGCGCTCCCGGCCTGCTCGGCCACCGAGGTGAAGGCCACCCCGTTGGGGCTGACCGTGGCCACCGCCGCCAGGGCCACCGCGACCGCGGCCGCCGCGGGCCCGAGGACGTCCGGGGTCAGGGCGGCGACGACCGCGAGCAGTCCGACGACCACCGCCACCGCGACCGCGACCTGCCGCAGCGGCCCCAGCCGGCTGCCCACCCGGTCCGACCAGGTCCCCGCACCCAGCCGCGCGGCGACGCCACCGACCTGGGTGACCGCCAGCAGCGTGCCCGCCCCGGCCGCACTCCAGCCGGCCTCGCGCACCAGCCAGTCGAAGGCGAGGCCGGCGACGGCGAACTGCGGCACCACCAGCAGCGTGCTGGCCGCGTGCACCCGCCACAGGACGGGGCCGCGGTAGGGCGAGGGCGGACGAGGGGCGCCGTCGGTGCGCGGCGGGCGGGCGGGGTCGCGGACGAGCAGGCCGACGAGCACGGCGGTGACCGCGCAGCCGGCCGCGAGGAACGCGAAGGCGCCGCCGGGGCCCTCGGTCGCGAGCCGCGGGAGCACGAGGGCGGCCAGTCCGACGCCCAGCGGCTGCCCGGCCTGCCGGATCCCCATCGCGAGGCCCCGCTGCCCGGGCGGGAACCAGCCGAGCACCAGCCGGCCGCTGGCGGCGTGCACCGACGCGCTCCCCGCCCCGGCCAGCAGCAGCCACAGCCCGGTGGGCACGGCGGCGTCGGCCAGGGCGGCCCCGGTCAGGGCCGCGGCGGCCACGGCGAGCCCGCAGGAGAGCACCAGGCGCTCGCCGTACCGGTCGGCGAGGACACCCCAGGCGAGCAGCGCGCAGACCAGGCCGGCGGTGGGCGCGGCGACCAGCAGGCTGACCTGCGGGAGCGACAGCCCCTCGCCGCGCAGCGCCACGGTGAGGAAGGGCAGCCCGTTCTGCGCCGCGCAGGCGGCGACCAGGCCGGTGAGGCCCACGAGGAGGTGGCGCCAGCGGGCGGCCGGCGGGGACGCCGTCGGGACGGCCGTCACCGGGGTACCGGGTGGAGGACCACCTCGGACAGCACTCCGCCGTCGGCCACGGCGGTGAGGAAGGTGCCGTGCGGCTGCCGGCGCCGGTCGGTGGGCGAGCCGGGGTTGAGCAGCCGCAGGCCCGTCGCGGTGGTGGTGTCCCACGGGATGTGGCTGTGCCCGAAGAAGAGGACGTCGGTGTCGGGGAACCGGGCGGCACAGCGGCGCTCGCGGCCCTTCGCGTCGCCGGTCTCGTGGACGACGGCGACCCGCAGGCCGCCGACCTCGGCCCTGGCCACCTCCGGCAGCCGCCGGCGCAGCGGCCCGTGGTCGTTGTTGCCGTACACGGCGAGCAGGCCGCGGGCGCGCGACTCGAGTGCGTCGAGCAGGGCGACGTCGACCCAGTCGCCGGCGTGCACGACGAGGTCCGCGGCGTCGATGGCCTCCCACAGGGGACGAGGTAGGTCACGTGCTCGCCTGGGCAGGTGCGTGTCGGCGGTCACCACCAGCGATACGGGCACGGTCACATGGTCGCAGGGGGTTACGTTGCTGCCTCGGCCGACGATCTCGGCCCCCTGTCTCCACTCCCCGAGGACCTCATGACCCACCCGTCGTCCACCCCCGCCACCGGGCCGGACGCCCCGGCCGCGGAGCCCTACGAGAAGCGCTGGCTGGCCCTCGGCGTGATCGCGATGACCGTCCTGCTGGTCATCCTCGACGCCACGATCGTCAACATCGCGCTGCCCGCGGTGTCGGCGCCCGAGTCCGCGGGCGGGCTGGACATCAGCGCGGCGACCCAGCAGTGGATCGTCACCGCCTACACCCTGACCTTCGGCGGCTTCCTGCTGCTCGGCGGCCGCATCGCCGACTTCTGGGGCCGCAAGCGCACCTACCTGGTCGGTGCCGCCGGGTTCGCCGTCGCCTCGGCGTTCGGCGGCCTGGCCCAGAACGAGGCCATGCTCTTCGGCGCCCGCGCGCTGCAGGGGGTGTTCGGCGCGCTGCTCGCCCCGGCGTCGCTCGCCCTGCTGACCGTGCTGTTCACCGACCCCAGGGAGCGCGCCAAGGCCTTCGGCGTCTACGGCGCGATCGCCGGCGGCGGATCGGCGGTCGGCCTGCTGCTCGGCGGCGTCCTCACCGAGTACGCCGACTGGCGCTGGTGCTTCTGGGTCAACCTGCCGGTGGCGCTGCTCGCCATCGCCCTGGCCATCCCGTTCGTGCCGGAGAGCAAGGCGCCCGGCGACACCAGGTACGACATCCCCGGCGCGATCGTGATCACCCTCGGGCTGGCCGCCATCGTCTACGGGTTCACCCGCGTGGCCGAGGCGTCGCAGAGCAACGCCGCCGACGCCGCGGCGGCCAACCAGCAGGCGGCCGCGCAGGGCAACCCGGCCCTCGTGACGCCGGACAGCGGCTGGACCGACGGCCTGGCGTGGCTGTTCATCGTCGGCGGGCTGGTGCTGGTGGCGCTGTTCGTGCTGCTGGAGCTGCGCACCCGCAACCCGCTGCTGCCGATGCGCATCGTGCTCGACCGCAACCGCGGCGGCGCCTACCTGACCTCGACGCTGGTCGGCGCGGGGCTCATCGGGGCGTTCTTCTTCCTCAGCCTGTACTTCCAGCTGGTGCTCGGCTACGAGCCGCTGGTGGCGGGGCTGGCCTCGCTGCCGACCACGCTGGGCGTCTTCCTCTCCGCCGGTGCGGCCAGCGCGCTGGTGCCGCGGGTGGGACCGAAGCCGCTGATGGTGCTGGGGGGCCTGCTCGCGGCCGCCGGGCTGTTCACGCTGTCGTTCGTCGGCCTGGACACCGGTTTCTGGCAGCTGCCCTTCCCCGGCCAGCTGCTGCTGGGCCTCGGCCTGGGCTTCACCTTCGTGCCGCTGTCCAACCTGGCGCTGGTGGGCGCCGGTGAGCACGACGCCGGGGCCGCGAGCGCGATGCTCAACGCCACGCAGCAGGTGGGTGCCTCGATCGGCACCGCGGTGCTGGTCTCCCTGTCGGTCGGGGCCGCCAGCGCCTACACGGCGGACGTGTTCTCCTCGGGCGCACCCCCGCAGGACCCCGCGGCCGCGGGCCTCGCCGCGCAGGTGGAGGGCTACACGACGGCGTTCACCTGGGCCGCCGGCCTCCTGGTGCTCGGCGCCCTCGTCGCCGGGCTGCTGATCAAGGCGACGAAGGACGACATCCCGACCGGCGACACCGTCGTCCACGTCGGGTAGGTCCCCGCACGGCCCGGCGCCCGCGTCCCCGTCCCGGGGGCGCGGGCGTCCGTCGTCCCGGGCGCCGTCGTCCCGGGCGCCGTCGTCCCGGGTGCCGTCGTCCCGGGTGCCGTCGTCCCGGGTGCCGTCGCCTCAGGTGCCGGAGCGGGCGGCCATCGCCCTGAGACGGGCGTTGTAGGCCTCGAGCTCGGCGTCGTCGGTGCGCGCGGCGGCGCGGTCGAGGCGTCGGCCGCGGCGGTCCTCCGAGCCCATCCAGCTGAACAGCACGACGGCGAGCACCAGCACCGTCGGCAGCTCGCCGAAGGACCAGGCGATGCTGCCGGCGGTGTTCTGGTCGGCGAGCGGGTCCACGCCCCAGCCGGCGGGCGGGTCGGCGAAGGTCCGCACCACCAGCGACGACGACATCATGATCGCGACGCCGAAGAAGGCGTGCAGCGGCATCGGGATCAGCAGCTCGAGCATCCGGCCGGCGTGACCCACCTGCCGCGGCCACGGGTCCTGGGCCAGGATCGGCCCGAAGAACAGCAGGCCCGTGACGGTGAAGTGGGCGAGCATGAACTGGTGCCCGACCGGGTCACCCATGAGGGCGTCGAAGACGGGCGTGAAGTAGACGCCGTAGAGGCTGACCAGGAACAGCGGCAGCGTGAAGAACGGGTTGGACAGGAAGCGCGCCACCCGGCTGTGCAGGGCGTCGAGCAGCAGCGCCCGCGGGACGCCGGCCAGTCCCCTGCCCCGCGGCAGGGACCGCAGCGCCAGCGTGACCGGCCGGCCGAGGAGCAGCAGCAGCGGCGAGACCATCGACAGCACCATGTGCTGGGCCATGTGCACGCTGAACAGCACCATGCTGTAGCCGTTGAGCCAGGTCCCCGTGACGGCGAACAGGGACAGGCAGCCGGCCACCCACGACGCCGTGCGCCACCACGGCCAGGGCACCCCGGAGCGGCGCAGCCGGACGAGGCCGACGGCGTAGGCCAGCACGCCGAGCAGCGCGAGCACCGGCAGCACCGACCACGCGTCGAGGTGGGGCAGGAACACCCGTCCCCACGTGGGTGGCTCGCCGGGCACCCACATGCCCGAGTGGTGCCCGTGCTCCATCTGCCACCTCCGGTCCTCCGCGCTGTGCGCCTCCCACTGTCCCACCGGCGCTAGTCGTGCACCGGGGCCTCGTGACCGGCGTGCGTCTCGGCCTCGATCTGGAAGGTGCAGTGGGCGACGTCGAAGTGGTCGCCGAGGCACGTGCCGAGGGCGTCGAGCACCCGGCCGCCGTGCCCGGCCGCGAGGGCTTCGTCGGTGACGACGACGTGCGCCGAGAGCACGGGCAGCCCCGAGGTGATCGTCCAGGCGTGCAGGTCGTGGACGCCGATGACGCCCGCCACGCCGAGGACGTGCGCCCGGACCCGGTCGAGGTCGACGTCGCGCGGCGCGGCCTCGAGCAGCACGTCGAGGGACTCCCGCAGCAGCGCCCACGCCCGCGGCAGCACCAGGCAGCCGATGAGCAGCGCGGCGATCGTGTCGGCCGGCGTCCACCCGGTGAGCGCGACGACGCCGGCGGCGACGAGGACGGCCACCGAGCCGAGCGCGTCGCCGAGCACCTCGAGGTGCGCCCCGCGGACCGCGAGCGAGCCGCGGCGGCCGCGGTGCAGCAGCGCCAGCCCGGTGAGGTTGGCCGCCAGCCCCAGGGCGGCGACGGCGAGGACGACCCCGGAGGTGATCTCCGGCGGGTCGGCGATGCGGCGCACCGCCTCGACCAGCACCACCACCGCGACGGCGGCCAGCAGCAGCCCGTTGGCGACGGCGGCGAGGATCTCCACCCGCTGCCAGCCGAAGGTCCGGCGGCCCCGCGCGGGACGCTGCGCCAGCGTCACCGCACCGAGCGCCAGGCCCACGCCGAGCGCGTCGGTGGCCATGTGGCCGGCGTCGGCGAGCAGCGCCAGCGACCCGGAGACCAGCGCCCCGACCACCTCGGCGACCAGCACGGCCAGCGTCAGCCCGAGGACGACGGCCAGCCGCCCGCGGGAGGCACCCGCGGCGGTGCCGTGCGCGTGGCCGTGCGCGTGGCCGTGCGCGTGGCCGTGCGCGTGCCCGGCTCCCATCGGCCCACCTCCCCCTGCAGTGTCCTCGCCGACGGCGGCGCCCCCTGCCCGGACCTGCCGGGAGGGGGCGCGTTGTGGTGCCGGTGCGGGGACGCTAGACGGCGACGCCGCGGTCCCGCAGCCACGGGATCGGGTCGATCTTCTCGCCGTCGATGCCGCCGACGTGCACCTCGAAGTGCAGGTGCGGGCCGGTCGACTGGCCGCGGTTGCCGAGCAGCGCGATCGTGTCGCCGGCGCGGACCACCTGGCCGGGCTGCACGAGGATCTCCTCCATGTGCCCGTAGACGGTGACGTCGCCGTTCTCGTGCTGGATGTAGACCGCGTTGCCGAAACCGCTGGCGGGACCGGCCTCGAGGACGACACCGTCGGCGGCCGCGTACTCCGGGGTGAGCATCGGCGCGGCGAGGTCGATGCCGGCGTGCAGCGTGCCCCAGCGCGCACCGAAGGTGCTGGAGAGCCGCGCGCCGGCCACCGGCAGGACGGTCCTGGGCCGGGCGGCCTCCGCGGCCGCCGCGGCGGCGGCCTCCTGCACGGCCCGGTCGGCGTCGGCCTGGACCTGGGCCGCAGCGGCCTCCTGCGCCTCGCGGGCGTTCCGGCTGGCGGTGATCTCGCCGAGCAGCGCGGCGTCGGAGCGCAGGGTCGCCGCCTCCGCGGCGGCGGGCAGGTCCTCCTCGCCGATGCCGAGCTCCTCGGCCACGCTCACCGAGTGGCTGACCGCCGCCGGGCCGTCGGCCTGCGCGACGCGGTCGCCGATCGAGAGCGAGCCGAGGCCCACGGCGCCCACGAGCGCGGCGGCGAGGTAGCAGGCCGGGCGGCGGTGCGGCGTCCGCAGCAGCCGGGCGATCGCCCGGTGCCGGCCGTGTCCGGCGGCGACGGTGACGGGGACCCGTTCGGCGGCACCGGCCTCGTCGGCGACACCCGCGGGGAGCTCGACGGGGTCGGCCGCGACGGCGGCCAGCGCCTGGGCGTCGGCGGCCCCGTTCAGCCCGGCGAGGTCGGTCACCGGCTCGGCGGAGCGCACCTCCTGGACGACGTCGGCGGTGTCGGCGACGTCGGCGGTGTCGGCGACGGCGGCGGGATCGACGGCGACGTTGCCGGTCACCACGACGGTGCGGACCTCGAGGTCGGCTGCGGGTGTCGCTGCGGTCGCGCTGCGCCGGTACGGCGTCGGTCGCGACGGGGGGCTCGGGCGGCGGGCGGGCCGGGACCCGGGACGGGGCTCCCCGGTCGGCGACGTCTCCCCCTGACGTCGGTACGGGGTGGGCCTCGAGGCCCCCGCGGCGTCGGCGGGTCGCCGGTCGGGCGGCGCCGCCGCTGCCGTCCGGAGGGGGGTGCCGGCCGCGGGGTCGGCTGCCGTCCCTCCGTCGAGGAGGCGGTCGGGGTGGAGCTCGGTCATACACCTGGCTTCCGTCGGGGACAGGACGTCGTGCTGTGCCGGGGGAGCGGACGGGGCCCATGTAAACACGCCGTAACCGTTCCGTGATCTGGAGACCTGGGTACGGAGGGCCGGTTCTGTGGCGCGGGCCACGGAACTGCACGGTTGTCGTTCGACACGGTGTCGATCCGGTCTCACGCAGCGTGAGGGACGCGCCGGTCGAGCGTCGAACCAGGAGCGACGAGGCCCACAGCGGGCACGAGGGCCCTGGACACCCCGTCCGACGCCGTCCCTGCTCACGACCCGAGGAGAGGTCTCTCGTGCGCGCAGTCACCTGGCACGGACGTGCCGACGTACAGGTGGACACCGTCCCCGACCCGACGCTGCAGGAGGACACCGACGTCGTCGTCGAGATCACCTCCAGCGGCATCTGCGGGTCCGACCTGCACCTGATCGAGGTGATGGCGCCGTTCATGACGGAGGGCGACGTCATGGGCCACGAGCCGATGGGCGTCGTCCGGGAGGTCGGCTCCGCGGTGACCGCCGTGCGGCCCGGCGACCGGGTCGTCGTCCCGTTCAACATCTCGTGCGGGACCTGCTGGATGTGCTCGCAGGGCCTGCAGTCGCAGTGCGAGACCACGCAGAACCGCGAGCAGGGCTTCGGCGCCTCGCTGTTCGGCTACACGAAGCTCTACGGGCAGGTGCCCGGCGGGCAGGCCGAGTACCTGCGGGTGCCCTTCGGCAACACGCTGCCGATCAAGGTCCCCGACGGCCCGTCGGACGACCGGTTCGTCTACCTCTCCGACGTCCTGCCCACCTCCTGGCAGGCGGTCCAGTACGCCGCGACGCCGCCCGGCGGCACGCTGCTCGTGCTGGGGCTCGGGCCGATCGGCGACATGTGCACGCGCATCGCCTCGCACCTGGGCCTGCGGGTGGTCGCCTCCGACGTCGTCCCCGAGCGGCTGGCGCGGGCCACCGCGCGCGGCACCGAGGTCATCCGCTCCACCGACCAGGACGACGTCGTCGGCGAGATCCGCGAGCTGACCGACGGCCGCGGCGCCGACGCGGTCATCGACGCCGTCGGCATGGAGGCGCACGGCTCCCCCGGCGCCCGGCTGGCGCAGAAGGCCACCGCGGTGCTGCCCGACGCGCTCATGGAGCAGGTGATGAAGGTGGCCGGCATCGACCGGCTGGCCGCGTTCAACACCGCGATCGAGGCGGTCCGCCGCGGCGGCACCGTGTCGCTGTCGGGTGTCTACGGCGGTGCCACCGACCCCGTTCCGCTCATGCGGATGTTCGACAAGCAGATCCAGCTGCGGATGGGGCAGGCCAACGTCTGGCGGTGGGTGCCCGACATCCTGCCGCTGCTGGTCGACGGCGACCCGCTCGGCGTCGACGACTTCGCCACCCACCGCGTGCCGCTCGAGCAGGCGCCGCAGGCCTACGCCGACTTCCGCGAGAAGAAGGACGGCGCGGTCAAGGTGCTGCTGCAGCCCTGACCCGGCTGTGACCACACCCACCGGCCGTGCGGGGCATGTCCCGCCCGGCCGGTGGCTTGCTCCTCCGTAGGACATCCCGGACGACGACGTCCGCGCTCCTCCGTCCGCCTCGTCGTCCCCCTGGAGTCCCCCGTGCCCCGTGGCCTGCTCGCGCTCGCGATCGGCGCCTTCGGCATCGGCACCACCGAGTTCGTCGTCATGGGCATGCTGCCCGAGATCGCCGGCGGCCTCGGCGTGTCGGTGTCGGCCGTCGGCCTGCTCATCTCGGCCTACGCCGTCGGCGTCGTCCTCGGCGCCCCGACGCTCACCGCCCTCGGCGTGCGCTTCTCGCCCCGCCAGACGCTGGTGGCGCTGATGGTCGTCTTCGTCGTCGGCAACGCGCTGTCGGCGGTGGCGCCCACCTACGAGACCCTCGCCGCGGCGCGGGTGCTCACGGCGCTGGCGCACGGGTCGTTCTTCGGCGTCGGCGCGGTCGCCGCGCGCAGGCTGGTCCCCCCGGAGCGGGCCACCCAGGCCATCTCGCTGATGATCTCCGGCCTGACGCTGGCGAACGTGATCGGCGTCCCGCTCGGGACGTTCGTCGCCCAGCAGCTGAGCTGGCGCCTGGTGCTCGGCGCGATCGCCGTCATCGGCCTGGTGACCATCGCCGGGCTGCTGGCCTGGCTGCCCGCGGGCACCGGGGAGCGCGGCGACCTGCGGGCCGAGCTCGCCGCCTTCCGCCGCCCGCAGGTGTGGCTGGTGCTCGCCCTGACGATGGTCGGCTTCGCGGCGCTGTTCGCCGTCTACAGCTACGTCAGCCCGATCCTCACCGAGCTGGCCGGCCTGCCCGAGGGCTGGGTGACCCCGGTGCTCGCGCTGTTCGGCGTCGGCACCACGGTGGGCACGCTGGCCGGTGGGCGGCTGGGCGACCGGTTCGGCTTCGCCTTCGTCGCCGTCGGGCTGTTCGTCACCGCGCTGCTGCTGGGCACCTTCGCCGTCCTCGCCCGCACGCCCGTGGCCGCCGTGGTCCTGCTGGTGCTCTTCGGCGCGGTCTCGTTCGCGATGGGCCCGGTCGTGCAGAACGGCGTCATCGAGGCCGCGCGCGTGCGCGGCGGCAGCCTCGTGTCGGCGGCCAACCAGGCGGCGTTCAACGTCGCCAACGCGATCGGTGCGGCGCTCGGCGCCCTGGTCATCTCCCTCGACCTCGGCTACGCCGCGCCGATGTGGGTGGGGGCGGGCCTCGCCCTCGTGGGCAGCGGACTGGCGCTGGTCGTCCGGCGTGCCGACCGGCGGGAGACCGCGCGGGTGGCGGCCGACGTCCGTGCCTGGCGGACCGAGGTGGCCGGCCGGCTCGACCGGGCCGCCTGAACCGGGGTTCGATCGCGCACGACGGGTAGGAGGTGGTCATGACGACGACGACCGCCGAGCGGTCAGGACAGTTCACCCTCGGGGACCGCCCGGTCCACCGGCTCGGCTACGGGGCCATGCAGCTGGCCGGACCGCACGTGATGGGCCCGCCGGCCGACCGGGAGGCCGCCGTCGCCGTCCTGCGCCGTGCCGTGGAGCTCGGCGTGGACCACATCGACACCAGCGACTACTACGGCCCGCACGTGACCAACGAGGTCATCCGCGAGGCGCTGCACCCCTATCCCGAGCAGCTGACGATCGTCACCAAGGTCGGTGCCCGGCGGACGCCGGAGGGCGAGTGGCCCGAGGCGCTCTCCCCCGACGAGCTCAGGCAGGCCGTGCACGACAACCTCGACCACCTCGGCCTCGACGTGATCGACGTGGTGAACCTCCGGATGCCCGGGTTCGCCGCGCCGGTGGAGCGCTCGCTCGCCGAGCCGTTCGAGACGCTGGCCGAGCTGCAGCAGCAGGGACTCATCCGTCACCTCGGCGTCTCCAACGTGACGACGCAGCAGTTCGCGGAGGCGCGCGCGATCGCGCCGGTGGTGTGCGTGCAGAACCACTACAACCTCGTGCACCGCGAGGACGACCCGATGGTCGACGCGCTGGCCCGCGAGGGCGTCGCCTACGTGCCGTTCTTCCCGCTGGGCGGTTTCTCGCCGCTGCAGTCGGCGGCGCTGGAGACCGTGGCACGGCGGCTGGAGACCACGCCGATGCAGGTGGCGCTGGCCTGGCTGCTGGCGCGCTCGCCGAACGTCCTGCTCATCCCGGGGACGTCGTCGGTGGCGCACCTGGAGGAGAACCTGCAGGCCGCCGCGCGGGTGCTCGGGCCGGCCGAGATGGCGGAGCTCGACCGCATCGGCGGCACCGGGGAGCCCGACGTCGACCTCTGAGCCCGGACGGCGGATCCGGCCCTTCCCGCCGCTCAGGCCCGCCCCACCCCCGCCCCGACCGGGCCGAGCACCCGGTCGAGGTGGGCGTTGGCGAACACGCCGGCCGGGTCGAGCCGGTCCCGCAGCGCGGTGAACTCGCCGAAGCGCGGGTAGCGGCCGGCCAGGGCGGCGGCGTCGAGGCCGTGCAGCTTGCCCCAGTGCGGGCGCCCGCCGGCCGCGCCGGCGATCGCCTCGAACGCCGCGAACCACCCCCCGGAGGGACCTCGGGCGGGCAGGTGGACGGCGACGTAGGCGGTGTCGCGCCCGGAGGCGGTGGACAGCGGGACGTCGTCGGCGGCGGCGACGCGCACCTCCACCGGGAAGGGCACCCGCTCCGCCCCTGCGTCGGCCACCCGCCGCAGCTCGGTCAGCACCTGCGGGGCCGCCTCCCGCGGGATCGCGTACTCCATCTCGCGGAACCGGACCCGGCGACGGGAGACGAACACCCGGTGCGCGACGTCGGTGTAGGTCCGCGCGCCCAGGGCACCGGCGGAGAGGCGGGCCAGCGGCGGCACCAGCGCGGGAACCCGGCGGCCGGCCGCGACGACGGCCGCGAACCCCGCGTTGGCCAGCACCTCGTCGTCCCAGAACGCGCGGGCCCGGCCGAGCGGGGCGACCTCGCTGATCGGCACCCGGGTGTTGTGCTTGGTCAGGCAGCGGTCGGTGTGCGGGAACCAGTAGAACTCGACGTGGTCGGTGGCGGTCACGACCTCGTCGAAGGCCTCCACCAGGTCGGGCAGCCGGGCCGGCCCCTCCTCCGCGCGCAGGGCGAAGGCCGGCACCGCCTGCAGCGTCACCGTGCTGAGCACGCCGAGGGCGCCGAGTCCGATGCGCGCGGCGGAGAACACCTCGGCGTGCTGGTCCCGAGCGCAGCGCAGCACGGTCCCGTCGGCGGTCACGAGCTCCAGCGCGCGCACCTGGCCGGCCAGGCCGCCGAAGCGGGCGCCGGTGCCGTGCGTGCCGGTGGACAGCGCCCCGGCGACGGTCTGCCGGTCGACGTCGCCGAGGTTGGTCAGCCCCCACCCGCGGGCGGCGAGCTCCGCGGTGAGCCGGTGCAGCGGCATCCCCGCCTGCACGGTCACCAGCCCGTCGTCGTCGACCCCGACCAGCCCCGCGTGGTGGTGCAGCGCCAGGGCGACGTCCTCCGGGCGGCCGATCCCGCTGAAGGAGTGGCCGCTGCCGAGCGCGGTGACCCGCCGGCCGGCCGCCGCGGCCGCCCGCACCTCGGCGGCGATCGCCTCCGTCCCGGCCGGGGCGACGACGGTCAGGCCGCTCGCGCGCTGGTTGCCGGCCCAGTTGCGCCAGGTGCCGGTCACGGTCGCCCTCCTCCGGTGTCCGCGGCAGTGTGTCGGCTCGCGGGGAGCGAGTCGAGGCCCGCGGCGCTTGCCCCGGCGCGCCGCCGGACGGGAGGCTCCGGGACCGTGACCTCGGCACGTGCCCGGCTCGACGCCGCGACGGCGGACCTCGACCCGCCGCTCGCCGTCCTCGACCTCGACGCCCTCGACGCCAACGCCGCCGACCTCACCCGCCGCGCCGGCGGGCGGCCGATCCGCGTGGCGAGCAAGTCGGTGCGCAGCCGCGCGGTGCTGCGGCGCGTGCTGGCCCGGCCGGGGTTCGCCGGCGTGCTCGCCTACACGCTGGCCGAGGCGCTGTGGCTGGCCGGCGGGGACGACCCCGTGTGCGACGACGTCGTCGTCGGCTACCCGACCGTGGACCGGGCGGCGCTGCGCCGACTGGTCGCCGACCCGGCGCTGGCGGCCCGCGTGACCCTGGTGGTCGACTCCCCCGACCACCTCGACACCGTCGACGCGGTGGCCCTCCCCGGGAGGCGCCCGCCGGTGCGGGTCTGCCTCGACCTCGACGCCTCGCTGCGGGCCGCCGGCGGCCGGGTGCACGTCGGCGTGCGCCGCTCCCCCGTGCACGACCCGGCCGGCGCGGCGGCGCTGGCGCGGGCGGTGTGCGACCGGCGCGGCTTCACCCTCGTGGGACTGATGGCCTACGAGGCGCAGGTCGCCGGCGTGCCGGACGCGCCGCCCGGCCGCCCGCTGCGCGGCCTCGCGGTGCGCGGTGTGCAGGCGCTGTCGGTGCGCGAGCTGGCCGGACGGCGGGCGGCGGCGGTGGCCGCGGTGTCGGCGGTGGCGCCCCTGCGGTTCGTCAACGGCGGCGGCACCGGCAGCCTCGAGCGGACCGCCGCCGACCCCGCCGTCACCGAGCTCGCCGCGGGCTCGGGCCTCTACCAGCCGACGCTGTTCGACGGCTACCGCGCGTTCCGCGGCCGGCCGGCCCTGCTGTTCGCGCTGCCGGTGACCCGCCGTCCGGCGCCCGGGACGGTGACCGTGGCCGGCGGCGGGTGGATCGCGTCGGGGCCGCCCGGGGCCGACCGGCTGCCCCGCCCCGTGCACCCGCCCCGCCTGCGGCTGCTCGGCACCGAGGGCGCCGGGGAGGTGCAGACGCCCCTGCGCGGGCCGGACGCCGACGCGCTGCGGGTGGGCGACCGCGTCTGGTTCCGCCACGCGAAGGCCGGCGAGGTGTGCGAGCACGTCGACGTCCTGCACACCCTCGCCGGCGACGCGCGCAGCGGCGCCGTCCCCACCTACCGCGGCGAGGGCCGGGCGTTCTGACCGGCACGAACGGCGATCTGCCCCGTTCTAGTCGGCGTCGTTGGCGAGGAGGGCGCGGGCCTCGGCCGCCTCGTCCTCGGTGAACCCGCCCGAGCCGTCGGAGCGGCCGACCTGGGTGTCGATCCAGCGCCGGTGCGCCTCCCACGCCGACTGCCGGGTGGCGCCGAGCGCGCGGCCGATCTGCGCCCAGGACGCCCCCGTCGTCCGCGCCGTGCGCACGGTGAGCTGCCGACCCTGGGCCGCGCGCCGGGCGATCACCTCGCCGAGCGCCAGCAGCTCCAGTGCCTCGTCCCGGGTGAGCGGCCGCGGGCCGTCCGGGTCGTCGGGGTCGGCGAGGGAGTCCCGGGCGCGCAGCTCCTCGTAGCGCCGGACGGCGCTGCCGAGGGTGTGCCGCCGTTCGAGGTCGTCGACGTCCATGACCCAGCGTCCGTCAGGCTGCCCTGACAGTCAAGCCGGCCTGACGGACGCTCAGCGGGCGCGGGCCACCCGCGTCTCGTCGAACACCGGCTCGGCGGACTCGTAGACCCGCCCGTCGGCGCCGAAGACGAGGAACCGGTCGAAGGACCGGGCGAACCAGCGGTCGTGGGTGACGGCGAGGACGGTCCCGTCGAACGCGGCCAGGGCCTCCTCCAGCGCCTCGGCCGACAGGACGTCGAGGTTGTCGGTGGGCTCGTCGAGCAGCAGCAGCGTGGCGCCCGACAGCTCGAGCATCAGCACCTGCAGCCGCGCCTGCTGCCCGCCCGACATGGTGCGGAACGGCTGGTCGGCGGCGTCGGTGAGCCCGTAGCGGCGCAGCGCGGCCATCGCCCGGCCGCGATCGACGCCCGGGCGGCCCGGCTCGCCGTGCCACAGCAGGTCCACCGGCGTGCGGTCCAGCCACTCCGGGTGGGCGTGGGTCTGCGCGAACATGCCCGGGACCACCCGCGCGCCGAGCCGCCAGGACCCGGTGTGCGCGACGTCGGCTCCGGCCAGCAGCCGCAGGAAGTGCGACTTGCCCGCGCCGTTGGCGCCGAGGACGCCGACCCGGTCGCCGTACCAGACCTCCAGGTCGAACGGCCGCATCAGCCCGCTCAGCTCCAGCTGCTCGGCCATGACCGCCCGCACGCCGGTGCGCCCGCCGCGCAGCCGCATCGTCACCTCCTGCTGCGGAGGGCGGTCGGGAGGCGGGCCGGCCTTCTCGAACTTCGCCAGCCGGGTCTGCGCCGCGGAGTACCGGCTGGCCATGTCCGGGGAGTTGGCCGCCTGCTGCTGCAGCGTGCGCACCAGGTCCACCAGCCGCTGGTGCTCCTCCTCCCACCGGCGGCGCAGCTCGGCCATCCGCTCGTGCCGGGCGGCCCGCGCGTCGGGGTAGCCGGCCCACCCGCCGCCGTGCACCCACGCCGTCCGGCCCTCGACGGTCACCACCCGGTCGGCGACGGTCGCGAGCAGCTCGCGGTCGTGGCTGACGAACAGCACCGTCTTGCGCGTCTCGAGCAGCCGCTGCTCCAGCCACCGCTTGCCCGGGACGTCGAGGTAGTTGTCCGGCTCGTCGAGCAGCAGCACCTGCTCGGGCCCGCGCAGCAGCGCCTCCAGCGCCAGCCGCTTCTGCTCACCGCCGGACAGCGTGGACAGCTCGCGGTACTTGCACCGGTCGTAGGGGACGCCGAGAGCCGCCACGGTCACCGTGTCCCAGGTGACCTCGGCCTCGTAGCCGCCGACGTCGCCCCACTGCGCGAGCGCGCCGGCGTAGGCCAGCTGCGCGGGCTCGTCGTCGGTCTCCATGAGGGCGAGCTCGGCGGCCTCCAGGGCGTCCCACGCGGCCCGCACCGCCGGGGCGGAGAGGTCGACGAGGAAGCGCTGGACGGTGGTGTCGTCGCGCACCGAGCCGATGAACTGCCGCATGACGCCGAGCCCGCCGCTTCGGGCGACGGTGCCGGCCTCGGGGACGAGGTCGCCGGAGACGATCCGCAGCAGCGTCGTCTTCCCGGCGCCGTTCTCCCCGACCAGCGCCGCCCGGGCGCCGTCGCCGACCCGGAACGAGACGTCGTCCAGCAGCACCCGGCCGTCCGGCAGCGTGTGCCGGACCCCGCTCACGTCGACGTAGCCCACCCGGTCATCGTCCGGGGTGCGGCAACCGGATTCGGCGGGGGGTCAGCCGACCGACTGCAGCCGGGTGCGCGCGAGCCGCTCGACCATCTCCGGCAGCGCCGTCGCCGGGACGCCGCTGAGGTCCCGGCGGGCGGAGCGCACCACGCGACCGACGACCTGGGGTCGCAGCCGCGTGCCGAACTCGTCCACCAGACGGGTGACGGCCTGCTCGACGGCGGGGTCGACGGGGAGCTGCTCGTGAAGCGTCATGGGCGCGCGGGACTCCTCGTGCGGTCCGTGCGAGGGGGACGGCCTCCACGGTGGCGTGCCGGGACCCGCCGATCCAGGGACCTAGGTCCCTCCCATGGGCGGCTCCGGCGTGTCGGTCAGGAGACGAAGAACGCGTTGCCGCCCGACGACGTGACCGCCGCGGCGTCCCGCACGAGGGCCGCGAGCTCTCCGGCGTCCACCCGGTCGAGGGAGGTGAAGCGGACGCAGCTCCTGCCGCAGGACACCTCCCCGAGCCGCCCGGCGCGGGCCTCGGGCAGGTACTCCCCGTCCACGACGGCGCAGACGTAGAGCGACAGGTGCCGCTTCTGCGCGGCCAGGGCGACCAGCGGCCAGCGGGTGGTCTCCCTCGCCGACCGCGGCCGGTAGGGCAGCAGCCCGTACCCCAGCACCTGCCCGGCGCCGGCCGGGACGAGTTCCCGGTCCAGCCCGGGCGCCGCCTCGCGCACCAGGGCGTCGACCCGCCGCAACTCGGCCTCGCGCGGCCCGGCCGCGGCGAACCACTCCTCGATCGGATCGGGCACGGCCGCCTCCTCAGTCCAGGGCGAGGGAGAGCACCGTCGCGCCGGCCGCCAGCACCATGGCGAGCACGATCACCGCGGCCACCAGCCGCCGTCGCCGCTCGGCACCGGGGCCACCGGCCCCGCCCATCCCCATCACGGCTCAGACGCTAGCGCCGGGGGACGACGGTCGGCGTCCCCACAGCAGGGTGTCCAGCGCGGTCCCGGCGGGCGTCTCCCGCGGCACCGTGGCGAGCCGGTCGACGTCGAGCAGGCCGGCGACCGGGGCCAGCCGGCGCGGGCTGTGCAGGATCGCCGGGTCCTGCGGCCCGCCCACGCCGTGCGCGAGGTTGTCGACGTCGTGGCCGAGCAGCAGGAACCGCCCGCCCGGCCGCAGCCAGCCCACCGCCCGGCGCAGCAGGTCGGTCATCGGCGGGTCCGGCAGGTGCAGGTACGCCACCAGCACGAGGTCCAGCGACCCCGGCGGTGCGGACCACCCGGTGACGTCGGCGGTCACCCAGGTGACCCGGTCGGCGCCGGCCTGGGCCCGCCCGCGCGCCAGGCCGGTGGCGGAGAAGTCGACGGCGGTCGCCCGCCAGCCGAGGCGGGCCAGCCACAGCGCGTGCCGCCCCTCCCCCGCGGCCACGTCCGCGGCGTCGCCCGGCGGGAGGTCCTGCACCAGCGAGGCGACGAGCGGGTTGGGCTCTCCCGACCACTGCTGCCGCTCGGCGTAGCGCGCGTCCCAGTCCCCGGCCTGCACGCGCCGCAGTCTGTCAGTGCCGGGGTGCGCGGAGCCGGGGCGGGACCAGGCTGGAGCGGTGCCCCGCGTCCGGCTCGTCCCCTTCCAGCCGGAGCACCTGCCCGCCGTGCTGCCCTGGTTCGACGACCCGGAGACGCAGCGCCGGCTGGGCGGGCGCGAGTGGCCGCAGCGCGAGTTCGCGCTCAGCACGGCCGCCCGGGACGAGGAGTTCCGCGGCCGCCGGGTGCTGCGGGCCCACAGCTTCGTCGCGCTCGACGACGCCGACCGCCCGGTGGCCCAGATCGGCGGGGACGTCTACGACCGCTGGACGCTCTGGGACCCCGCGGCCGAACGGGTGGTGGAGGTCCTCGAGCGCCGCACCATGGGCTCGGCCTACGTCGTCGCCCCGCCGTGTCGCGGGCACGGGTACGGCAGCGCGACCCTGCGGGCGCTGGTGGCCGCCCCGGAGACCGCCGACGTCGAGCAGTTCGTCCTGGGCGTCGAGCCGGACAACGCGGCGAGCCTGCGGGTGGCCGCCGCCGCGGGCTTCACCCCGCTCACCACCGAGCCCGACACCGAGGACATGGTCTACCTGCACCTCGTGCGCTGACGGCAGGATGCCGGGCGTGCCCGCCGCCGCCTCCGACGTCGACGACCTCGTCCTGCACGGCCCCCGCGTCCTCGGGTTCGCCTCCACCGGCCGGATCGCCGCCCACTACGGTCTCGACCCCGACGACGTCGAGGACCACCTGCTCGGCCACGGCGCCCGCGGCTGGGTGGGCACCGCCTCCTTCGACGGGACCTCCGGCTGGTTCCTCACCGCCGAGGGCCGGGCCGAGGACGAGCGCCGGATGAGCGCCGAGCTCGAGCGGACCGGTGCCCGCGAGATCGCCGGCGCGGCGTACGCGGACTTCCTGCCGCTCAACGCCCGCTTCACCCGGGTCTGCACGGACTGGCAGCTGCGGCCCACCCGCGCCGACCCCCTCGCCGCCAACGACCACTCCGACCGGCGGTGGGACGAGCGGGTCCTGCGCGCCCTCGGCACGCTCGGTCGGGAGCTGACCGCGGCGACGGCCGCGCTCGCCGGCCGCCTGCAGCGCTTCGACGGGTACGCCCCGCGGTACACCTCGGCGCTGGCGCGGGTCGACGGCGGGCAGTGGCAGTACGTCGCCGGCCCCGGCATCGAGTCCTGCCACACCGTGTGGATGCAGCTGCACGAGGACCTGCTGGCCACGCTGGGCATCGACCGCGGCAGCGAGGGCTGACCGTCGGCGGGGCGTGGCACGCTCGCGCCATGACGACGGCGACGCCCGGGGAGGTCGCGCTGCTGCGCCTGGTCGCCCAGCGGGTGGCCGGCCCGCCGTTCCCCGACGCCGCGGCGGCGGTGCGCGGGCTGCTCGCCGTCCAGGGACAGGACTGGCCGGGCGCGGTCACGTCCGTGGCGCTGCGCACCGCCGGCCGCTCGCGCGCCGGGGTGGAGGCGGCGCTGGACGCCGGCGACGTCGTCCGGTCCTGGCCGATGCGCGGCACGCTGCACCTCACCGCCGCCGAGGACCTGCCCTGGATGCTCGACCTGCTCGGCCCCCGGGTGCTGGCCGGCGCGGCGAAGCGGAGGGCCGTCGTCGGGCTGACCGAGGACGACCTCGAGCGCTCGCGCGGGGTCGCCGTCGCCGCGCTCACCGGCGGCCGGCGGCTCGGGCGCAGGGAGCTGCTGGCGGTCCTCGCCGACGGCGGGTGCGACGTCGCGGGCCAGAAGGGCTACCACACGCTCTGGTACCTCTCGCAGACCGCGACCCTGGTGCTGGGCCCGGTCGAGGCAGGCGACCAGGCGTTCGTGCTGCTCGACGAGTGGGTGCCCGCGCCGCGGCGGCTGGACCGCGAGGAGGCGCTGGCCGAGCTGGCGCTGCGCTACTTCACCGGGCACGGGCCGGCCACGGTCGCCGACCTGGTGCGCTGGGCGGGCACCACCGTCCGCGACGCCCGCGCCGGGCTGGCGGCCGTCCGGGACCGGCTCGCCGCCGTCGACGTCGACGGCACCGAGATGCTCATGGACCCGGAGACGCCGGAGCGGCTGGCCACCTGCCGCGACGACGCCGCGGGGCTGCACCTGCTGCCCGGCTTCGACGAGGTCGTCCTCGGCTACGCCGACCGCACGTGCACGGTGCCGGCCGAGCACGCCGACCGCATCGTGCCCGGTGGCAACGGGGTCTTCCGGCCGACCGTCGTCACGGGCGGTCGGGCGGTCGGGACCTGGCGGTGGACGGGCACGGGCGGGCGGCGGACGGTGACGGCCGAGCCGTTCACCGCCTTCCCCGACGGCGTCGCCGACCGCGTGCCCGCGCTGGCCGCGCAGCTCCCCTAGCGGCGCGGTCGCCGGGCGGGGGACGGGAGCGCAGGGTGGGGGCATGGAGTACGTGCGCCTGGGCGCCACCGGCCTGGAGGTCTCGCGGATCTGCCTGGGGATGATGAGCTTCGGTGAACCGGAGCGCGGGATGACGCCGTGGAGCCTGCCCGAGGACGAGGCGCTCCCGCTGATCCGCAAGGCGCTCGAGGCCGGCGTCACCTTCCTCGACACCGCCAACGTCTACTCGGCCGGCGGCAGCGAGGAGATCACCGGGAAGGCCGTCCGCGAGTTCACCACCCGCGACGACGTCGTCCTGGCCACCAAGGTGCACGGCCGGATGCGCCCGGGCCCCAACGGCGGCGGGCTGTCGCGCGTGGCGATCCTGCGCGAGCTCGAGGCGAGCCTGCGGCGGCTGCAGGTCGACCACGTCGACCTCTACCAGATCCACCGCTGGGACCCGGCCACGCCGATCGAGGAGACCCTCGAGGCGCTGGACGCGTGCGTGCGCAGCGGCAAGGTCCGCTACCTCGGCGCCAGCAGCATGTGGGCCTGGCAGTTCGGCAAGGCGCTGCACCTGGCCGGCGAGCACGGCTGGCACCGCTTCGTGTCGATGCAGGACCACTACAACCTGCTCAACCGCGAGGAGGAGCGGGAGATGCTGCCGCTGTGCGCCGACCAGGGCGTCGGCGTCATCCCGTGGAGCCCGCTGGCCCGCGGCCGGCTCACCCGCGACTGGGAGGAGACGACGAACCGGTCGGAGAACGACGCGTTCGGCGGCCGTCTCTACGACGAGCGCAGCGACCGCTCGATCGTGGAGCGGGTGGCCGAGGTGGCCCGCGGGCGCGGCGTCGCGCGGGCGCAGGTGGCGCTGGCCTGACTGCTGGCCAAGCCGGTGGTCACCGCGCCGATCGTCGGGGGCACGAAGGCCGCACACCTCGACGACGCCGTCGCCGCGGTCGGCCTGTCCCTCACCGACGAGGAGGTCGCCCGCCTCGAGGAGCCGTACCGGCCGCACGCCGTCGTCGGCTTCTGAGCCGCCGGTACTCGCGCAGCACGAGCACGACGACCGCGAGGTCGAGGGCGGCCGCGGCCCACATGGACCACGCGTCCCGCTCCACCGCCCGGTACACCTCGTAGGCGCAGAACACGCCGAGGACGCCGGCGGCGAGCGGGTACGCGGGCAGCACCTGCCGCAGCAGCGCGACGACCAGGCCGAGCTTCACCAGGCCGTGCAGGGTCAGGTACAGCACCGCGAACGTCCGGTCGCCACCGCTGAGCGCCGCCTCCCCCGCGGCGAAGCGCTCGGCCAGGGCGCCGTGCGGGCTGCCCAGCAGGTGGTGCTCGACGACCCACCGGGGAAGGCCGTCCAGCTCCCGGGGGCCCACCACCAGCAGCGCCAGGCCCGCGAGCAGCTCGACCGCGCCGTCGAGTCCCTTGAGGAACAGCGCGGCGCGCAGGAGCCGGTCGGTCGTCGTGCCCGGCATCGTCGCGGAGCCGGGCGGGGCGCGTCCAGGACCGCCGGCCGGCTACCTCTTCCGCTCGACCAGGAAGACGGGGATGACCCGGTCGGTCCTCTGCTGGTACTCGGCGTAGGGCGGGTAGGCGGCCACCGCGCGCTCCCACCACTGCGCCTTCTCCTCACCGGTGATCTCGCGGGCGACGCCGTCCCAGGGCTCGGGGCCGTCCTGCACGCTCACCTGGTCGGGGTGCTTCCGCAGGTTGGCCACCCACGCCGGGTCCCTCGGCGCGCCCCCCTGGGAGCCGACCATCGCGTAGACGCCGTCCTTCTCGACCCGCATGAGCGGCTGCTTGCGGACCTTCCCCGTGGTGGCGCCGCGCGTGGTGAAGATCACCACGGGCAGGCCGGTGTCGCGCAGCGTGTTCGCCTCGCGGCCGCCGGTGGCCTCGTAGCGCTCGACCTGGTCGCGGACCCACTGCTCCGGACTGGGCTCGTACTCCCCCTCGACTGGCATGACCCGACCGTAGGGCGGTGCGGCGGGTCGCGCCGCTCAGCGGGCGTCGACGGTGTGCGGGACGAAGAAGCTCAGGTTGTCGGTGATGAGCCCGTCGCTCTCGCGGATGCCCAGGCCCGCGGGCTCGCCGTCGACGACCCAGGCCCCGAGCACCGGGTGGTGCGGCCCGTCGACGCCGGCGAAGTCCGGCAGCGGCGCGAACTCCTGGACGACGAATCCCTCGGTGCCGTAGCGGCCGGGCAGCGCGGTGACCACCTGACCGTCGCGGACGATCTGCACGTTGGCGCCCTCTCGGCCCCACAGCGGCTTGCGCACGTAGTCCCGCCACGTCGAGGGCATCTCGTCGGCGAAGTAGGCCGGCAGCAGGTACTGCCCGAGCACCGGGTCGCTGCCGAACAGCTGCCACAGCACCGGCAGCAGTGCCTTGGTGCTCCACAGCATCTTGTAGACCGGCTCGACCCACGTCGTCCCGCCCGGGCGGGCGGCGTCGGCGAGGACGGCGGCGCCGAACTCGTCGTCGACCAGCCACTCCCAGGGGTAGAGCTTGAAGACGACGTCGAGGTGGCGGCCCGACGGGTCGTAGAAGCGGCCGTCGGCGGAGTCCAGCGCGATGTCCTCGACCAGGACCTCGACCGCCTCGTACCCGGCCTGCACGACGGTGTCCATGAGGTAGGCGACGGTCATGCGGTCCTCACCGGAGGTCTCCGCGCTCGTCCAGGCCAGGTGCACGCGCGGCCGCAGCCCCGTGCGCCGCTCCCACCGGGTCAGGTTGCGCTGCCAGGCGGCCACCAGCTTCTCGTGCAGCGCGTTCCACTGGTCGCGGCCCTGTCCGGTGAACAGGTGCCAGTTCCACTGGGTGACGGCCGACTCGACCAGGCCGGTCGGGGTGTCGGCGTTGAACTCCAGCAGCTTGGGCGGGCCCTCGCCGTCGTAGCGCAGGTCGAAGCGGCCGTAGACGCTCGGCGGCTCGCCCTCCCACGTGGCGCGGATGCCGGAGCGGGCGATCAGCGGGATGCCCATCCGGTCGAACAGGTCGTTGTCGACGACGTGGTCGCCGGCGGCCACGCACATCTCGAACAGCTGGGCGACGGCGCCCTCGAGCCGCTCGACCTCCGCGGCGGTGAAGTCGTAGAACGGGCCCTCGCGCCAGTAGCTGCGGACCTCGCCGCCCGGCGTCGTCGTCCGGTTGTAGACCAGCCCCTGCGCCTCGACCTCGGCCTCCCAGCCGGGCCGGACGACGCCGCCCTCGACGCGCCGCACCCCTAGGACCCCGAGCCGCCGCCGGTGCCCGACCCGATGCCGCCGGTCACCCGCTGGCCCGCGGACACCTTGCCGGTGCCGGGCAGGCCGTAGCGCTGGCGGGCCGCGGTGTCGGTGGGGTTGATGCGCGTGCCGCCGCGGGGCAGCACGGTGCCCACCGGCAGGCCGGTCCGGAAGCCGCCGAGGTAGAGGAAGAACAGCCCGCCGCCGCCGCGGTAGTCGTCGTCGCAGTAGTCGTCGTCGACGATCTCGCCGTCCTCGTTCGTGCAGTAGGCGACCTGCTCCTGCTCGTCGTCGGAGCCGCAGCCTGCGAGGAAGCCGGTGGCGGCGGTCGCCAGGACCGTGGTGGTCAGGGCGCTGCGCACCCGGTTCGAGAACGCCATGGGCTCCTCCCCGCTCGGTCGTCGGCTCCGAACCCTAGGGCCACGCCCGCGACGGCCGCGTCCCCGGGCAGCGCGGACGGTCCCGTGCCGCTAACGTCCCGGGACGACGCCGCAGCCCCCGGGAGGCGCGATGACCGCCAGGGAACCCGCCGAGATCGCGAAGGTCGCCAGCGCGGCCGGCGCGAAGAAGGTGCACCGCACGTGGGACCGGGTGCTCGTCAGCGCCTTCCTCGCCGGCGCCTACATCTCCTTCGGCGCGCTGGTCGCCGTCACGGTCTCCTCCGGCCTGGACACCGGGACGTGGGGGACGCTGCCCACCCTGTTCATGGGCGCCGCGTTCACCCTCGGCCTGGTCCTGGTGCTGATCGCCGGCTCAGACCTCGCGACCGGCAACATGATGCTGGTCCCGCTGGGCGCCATGAACGGCAAGCTCGCGGTCGCAGACGTCGTCCGGAACCTCACCATCGTCCTGCTGGGCAACCTGCTGGGCGCCCTGTTCGTCGCCTACTTCCTCGCGGTCTCCACCGGCGTCATCGGCGACCCGGACAGCACCGGCAGCGCCGGGCTGACCTTCGCCCGGCTCTCCGAGATCGCCGAGGGCAAGGTCTCGCACACCCCGTGGGAGGTCTTCCTGCGCGGCGTCGGGTGCAACTGGCTGGTCTGCCTGGCGGTGTGGATGTCGCTGGCCTCGACGAGCGTCGCGGGCAAGATCCTGGCGGTCTTCTTCCCCATCATGGCCTTCGTCGCCATGGGCTTCGACCACGTGGTGGCGAACATGTTCTACCTGCCGGCCGCCCTGTTCGCCGGGGTCGAGGGCGTCGGCTGGGGCGACACGCTGCTCAACTGGGTGCTGGCCGGCGCGGGGAACCTCGTCGGCGCGGTCGTCTTCGTCGGGACGTCGTACTGGTACCTGTTCCTGCGCGACGCCCCCGACGCCGTCCCGAGCACCGGCGCGGAGCCGGCCGAGCGCGCCTGAGCGGCGCCGTCGCTACGGTCGCCCGCGTGAGCGAGCCCAGCACCCCCGCCCCGGACGACGACACGACCTCCGACGGGACCGCCGCAGCGGCCGCCCGGATCGCGGCGGGCTACGCCGTGGAGGGCCCCGCACTCCACCTGGGCGCGGTGTCCGTCGGCGGCCGGACGCACCCGGACGCGCAGGTGCGGCTGCCGCTGTCCGTGCTCAACCGGCACGGGCTCATCGCCGGGGCGACCGGCACCGGCAAGACCCGCACCCTGCAGCTCATGGCCGAGCAGCTGTCGGCGGCGGGAGTCCCGGTGGTGCTCGCCGACCTCAAGGGAGACCTGGCGGGGCTGGCCCGCCCCGGCGAGGCCACCGAGCGGGTCACCCGCCGGGCCGCCGACACGGCCGACCCCTGGCAGCCCACGGGCTTCCCCGTCGAGTACCTGGCACTCGGCGGCCTGGGCACCGGCGTGCCGGTGCGGGCCACGGTCAGCGACTTCGGCCCGACCCTGCTGGCCAAGGTGCTCGGCCTCAACGCCACCCAGGAGAGCTCGCTGGGCCTGGTCTTCCACCACGCCGACGAGGCGGGCCTCCCGCTGCTGGACCTCGCCGACCTGCGCGCGCTGCTCACCTGGCTGACCAGCAGGGAGGGCAAGGAGGAGCTCGCCGGCCTCGGCGGGCTGTCCAAGGCGACGGCGGGGGTGGTGCTGCGCGAGCTCGTGGCGCTGGAGGACCTCGGCGGCGACGTCTTCTTCGGCGAGCCCGCGTTCGACCCCGCCGACCTGATCCGCACCGCGCCCGACGGCCGCGGCGTCATCAGCGCCGTCGAGCTGCCCGCCGTCGCCGACCGGCCGGCGCTGTTCTCCACCTTCCTGGTGTGGCTGCTCGCCGAGCTGTTCGAGGAGCTGCCCGAGGTCGGCGACCTCGACGCGCCGAAGGTCGTGTTCTTCCTCGACGAGGCGCACCTGCTCTTCACCGGCGCCAGCAAGGCGTTCCTCACGGCGGTCACCCAGACGGTGCGGCTCATCCGGTCCAAGGGCGTCGGCGTCTTCTTCGTCACCCAGCAGCCGACCGACGTCCCCTCCGACGTGCTCGGCCAGCTCGGCAACCGGGTCCAGCACGCGCTGCGCACGTTCACGCCCGAGGACGCCGACGCGCTGAAGAAGACCGTGCGGACCTTCCCTCGCAGCGACGTCTACGACGTCGCGGAGCTGCTGACGACGCTGGGCACCGGCGAGGCCGCGGTGACCGTGCTCTCCGAGCGGGGCGCGCCGACGCCGCTGGCGTGGACCGTGCTGCGCCCGCCGCGGGCGTCGATGGGCACCGTCGAGCCCGCGGCGATGGCCGCGGCGGTGGCCGCCTCACCGCTGCAGCCCCGCTACGGCACCGCCGTCGACCGGGAGTCGGCGCGCGAGCTGCTGGCCGCCCGGCTCGCGCCGCCGCCCGCGCCCCGGCCGAGCCGGGAGCGGAGCGCGGAGCCGGAGCCGGAGCCGGCCCCCGACGGCGACCGCTGGCCGCCGCGCCCGAGGAGGAGCGCGGGGTGCTCGGGGACCTCATGGCCTCCTCCGCCTTCCGCTCCTTCGCCCGGTCGGCGGCCAGCACGCTCGGCCGGGAGCTCACCCGCGGCCTGTTCGGGACCCGCCGGCGCCGCTGACGCCCGCCCGCCGCCTCCCGGGTGCGGCCGGGCCGGACCGGTGGCACGGTCGAGCGGCACGCAGAACCGGGAGGGCACAGGGCGATGCGCTACAGGGAGGGCGGCGACCTCGACACGTCGTCGATCCAGGACCGGCGCGGCCGGGGCGGCGGCCTCGGCGGTGGCCGCGGGATCGCCGTCGGCGGCGGCGGGCTCGGCCTGGTCGGGCTGCTCATCGTCGTGCTGGTGCAGGTGCTCGGCGGCGGGGGCGGCGCCGGTGCCGGTGCCGGCCTCGGCGCGCTGGAGGGGCTCGGGCCGGGCGAGACCGCCGACAACAGCGCCCTCGAGCAGTCCTGCGACGACAGCGGCGACGCCAACGACTCCGTCGAGTGCGCCGTCGTCGCCGACATCGACTCCATCCAGGACTACTGGTCGCAGGCGCTGGGCGGGCGGTACGTGCCGACCGACACCGTGTTCTTCTCCGACCAGGTGTCGACGCAGTGCGGCGGGGCCACGAGCGGCTCGGGGCCGTTCTACTGCCCGGCCGACCGGTTCGTGTACATCGACCTGACCTTCTTCGACACCCTGCGCAGCCAGTTCGGCGCCCAGGGCGGCGCGTTCCCCAACGCCTACGTGCTCGCCCACGAGTACGGCCACCACGTGCAGAACCTGCTGGGCACCAACCGGCAGGTCACCCCGGGCGAGGCCGGTGCCGACAGCGGCAGCGTGCGGCTGGAGCTGCAGGCCGACTGCTACGCCGGCGCGTGGGCCAACCACGCCGAGACCGTCCCCGACGAGTCGGGTGCGCCGCTGATCGCCGACATCACGCAGGACGACATCGACCGGGCGCTGGACACCGCCGGCCGCATCGGCGACGACTTCATCCAGGAGAACCTCGGCGGCGGCACCGTGGACCAGGACACCTTCACGCACGGCTCGTCCGAGCAGCGCCAGCGCTGGTTCCTCACCGGGTACGAGACCGGTGACCCGGCGCAGTGCGACACCTTCGCCACCGACGACCTGGGCTGAGCGCGTGGCCGAGCACCTGCGGGTCAGCCGCGACGGCGCCGTCGCCGTCCTCACCATCGACCGGGCGGACAAGCGCAACGCCCTGACCGCCGGCATGTGGGCCGCGCTCCCCGGGGTCCTGGCGGAGCTGGCCGCCGACCCGGAGGTCCGCGTGCTCGTGGTGACCGGCGCCGGACCGAGCTTCTGCGCCGGCGCCGACATCTCCGACCTGCTCGGCGGGCCCGACGCCGAGGACCCGATGGCGCGGCTGCGGCGGGACAACCTCGCCGCCCAGGCCGCGCTGCGGGACTTCCCGCGACCCACCATCGCGATGATCCGCGGGCACTGCATCGGCGGAGGGGTGGAGCTGGCCACCTGCTGCGACCTGCGCTTCACCGACCCGACCGGCGTCTTCGGCGTCACCCCGGCCAAGGTCGGCATCGTCTACACGCCGACGTCGACCCGCCAGCTCGTGGACCTCGTGGGCCCGGCGACGACCCGCTACCTCCTCTACTCCGGGGAGCTCCTCGACGCCGACACCGCGCTGCGCACCGGCCTGGTCGACCGACTGCTGCCCGCCGGTGACCTGACCGGCGAGGTCCGGCGGTTCGCCGAGGTGCTGGCCGGCCGCTCGGCGCTGACCCAGCGCGCCGCCAAGGAGGTCACCGCGGCACTGGCCACCGGCGGGGACGCCGAGGAGGTGGCGGGCCGCTGGTACCGGGAGACGATCGCCTCCGGGGAGCTCGCCGAGGGCGTCGCCGCCTTCACCGAGCGGCGTGCCCCGCGCTTCCCCTACGGGGGCTAGGCCACGCCCAGGCCGGCGTCCTCGGCATCGACGGCGGCGTTCCACTCCCGCTTCTCGGCCTGCCAGCGGTCCTCGGTGCTGCCGACCCGCCAGTAGCCGGAGACCGACAGCCGCTCGCGCGGGGCGCCGAGCCCGGCGCGCACGAACCGGCGCAGCTCCCGGACGGCGCCGGCCTCGCCGTGCACGAACACCTGGACGTCGCCCTCCGGCAGGTCGGCCGCGAGGACGGCCGCGACGAGCGCGACGCCCGGCGCCGCGCTGCGGTGCACCCAGGTGACCCGCACACCGGCACCGGCGGGCAGGTCCTGCTCCTCCTCCGGGCCGGCCACCTCGAGGAAGACCTCGGCGCGGGCGCCGGCGGGCAGCGCCTCGAGCGCGGCGGCGATCGCCGGCAGGGCCGTCTCGTCACCGGCCATGAGGTGCCAGCCGGCGTCCCCGGCCGGGCTGTAGCCGCCGCCGGGGCCGAACATCTGCAGCGTGTCGCCGGGGCGGGCGGACAGCGCCCACGGGCCCGCGACGCCCTCGTCGCCGTGGACCACGAAGTCGATGGTCAGCTCGCCGGCGTCGGCGTCCCACGAGCGGACGGTGTAGGTGCGCGTGGCCGGCCACTGCTCGCGCGGGAGCCGGGCCTGCACGTCGTCGAGGTCGAACGGGGCCGCGTAGGGGGCGCCGGCCGGCGGGAACAGCAGCTTGACGTAGGAGTCGGTGTGGCCGGGCGCGAAGCCGGCCAGCCCCTCCCCGCCGAGGACGACGCGGACGACGTGCGGGGTCACGTGGCCGGTGCGCACGACGGTGCCCGTGCGGGGCACGCGCCTGCGGCGCGGGGACTGCTCGGCCATGGGGCCCTCCTCGGATCAGGTCAGCCTCACCTTACTTGGCGACCACGGGCGGGTGACGCCGTTTCCGGACTCCCGCGTCCGGGTAGCCCCTGGCCTGCGGGAACGGCGACGTCGCCGGCGCGGACTGCCAGCCCGGCCGGCTCCCGGCCCGCATCTTCCCCACGGCCCACGGGCCGGCGCGCCCGCGCCGCCGGCCCTGCTCCACCCGCACACGTCCGGGCGACGGCCGTCGCCGGGACGTGTGTGGGTGATCCAGAACTGGGTAGCGCCAGCCTCGACCGAGATCCACTCAGGAGGAACGATGACCCACTCCATCGACGCCCCCCTCCCGCCGCCGCCCTCCTCGGGCGCCACCGGCTACGGGGACACGAGTTCGACCTCGACCACCACGACCACCTCCGGCTCGCCGTCGACCACCGACGTCGCGAAGGACGAGGCCCGCAACGTCGGCGAGACCGCCAAGCAGGCCGGGTCGCAGGTCGCCTCGACCGCCGCCGACCAGGCCAAGAACGTCGTGGCCGAGACGAAGCACCAGGCGCAGAGCCTGCTCGAGCAGGGCCGCAGCCAGGTCCGCCAGCAGGCCGTCTCGCAGCAGCAGAAGGCCGGGCAGAGCCTGTCGAGCCTGGCCGACCAGCTGCGCGGCATGGTCGAGGGCAACGCCCCCGCCCCCGGCCCGGCCCGCGACCTGATCCAGCAGGGCGCCAGCAGGGTCGAGGAGTTCGCGAACCTGCTGCAGAACCGCGAGCCGGCCGACCTGCTGGACGAGGTCCGCTCCTTCGCCCGCCGCAAGCCGGGCACCTTCCTGCTCGGCGCCGCGCTCGCCGGCGTCCTCGCCGGTCGCCTGACCAGCGGCGTGAAGGCCGCGCACAGCACCGACTCGTCCTCGAGCGGCCGCTCGCAGCTCACCTCGACGCCGTCGACCTACTCCTCGGGCAGCAACTACGTCGAGCCGGCCCCGACCTACACGGGCTACGAGTCGACCAGCGGCTATGAGACGACGACCGGCTACGAGACGACGACCGCCGCCGGCTACGGCGAGCACTCGGCCACGCCGGGCACCCCGCTGCCCCGCCGCCGTACGGCACGGTCCCGCCCGCCGGCAGCGTCGTGCCGCCGGCCGCGCCCGCCGGCTGGGACGACCCCACCCGGCGTCCGGGCCAGGGGGTCTGAGCCGTGACCTCCCCGTACTCCGGCGCCACGCCGGTGGGCGGCTCGGGCGGGTACCCGCCCGAGCCGCCGCAGCCGAACTACGCCGGGACCCCCGGCTACGAGCAGGGCGGCACCGGCTACGAGCAGGGCGCCACCAGCTACACCCAGGGCTCGACCGGCTACACCCAGGACGCCGGTTACGACCAGTCCTACGGCGCGCACGCCGGCAACCGGGGGACCCCGATGACCGAGGCCGGACGGCCCGAGGTCTCCGGGACCTCCGTCGGTGAGCTCATCAGCGAGGTCACCACGGACCTCTCGGTGCTCATGCGCCAGGAGCTCGAGCTGGCCAAGGCGGAGCTCAAGGTCGAGGCCAAGAAGGCCGGCCAGGGCGCGGGCATGTTCGGCGCCGCGGGCTTCGCCGGCTACATGGTGCTGCTGTTCCTCTCCTTCGCCCTGTGGTGGGCGCTCGAGAACGTGATGGACGCCGGCCTGGCCGCGCTCATCGTGGCGGTCCTCTGGGGCGTCATCGGCGCCGTCGCGTTCGTCCTGGGACGCAAGAAGTTCCGGCAGGTCAACCCGAAGCCCGAACGGACCGTGGACACCCTCCAGCAGGTCCCCGGCGCCCTCAAGCCCCACTGACCCGCGGCCCGCGACCGGAACCGGTCAGGCCACCACACACCCTGGAGCAGACATGACCAGCAGCAGTGACCCGGACGTCATCCGGCGGCAGATCGAGGAGACGCGTCGTGAGCTGAGCTACGACGTCGACGCCCTCAACGAGAAGGTCAACCCGGCCCGCGTCATCGACCGGCGCATGGCCACGGCGAAGGGCCGCTTCGCCAGCGTCAAGGACCGGGTCATGGGCTCGTCCCACGACACCCGTTCCTCGACGCACGGCAGCGCGCACAACGCCCTGGGCTCGGTCCAGGGCACGGCCTCCAACGTGGCCGGCAGCGTGCAGGGGGCGGCCTCCAACGCGGCCAGCAGCGTGCAGGGCGCGGCGTCCAGCGCCGCGGGCACGGTGCAGGACGCGGCCTCCCAGGCGGCGCACGCCGTCCAGCAGGCCCCCGACCTGGTCGTCCGCCAGACGCAGGGCAACCCCCTGGCCGCCGGGCTGATCGCCTTCGGGGTCGGCTGGCTCGTGTCGAGCCTGCTGCCCGCCTCGGAGAGGGAGCGGCAGCTGGCCCAGCAGGCCGAGAGCACGCTGCGCGAGCACAAGGACGAGCTGCTCGCGCCGGCCAAGCAGGCCGCGCAGGAGGTCGGCGAGCAGCTCAGGCCGGCCGCGCAGCAGGCCGTCGAGGAGGTCAAGGGCACCGCCCAGGACGCCGCCCAGACGGTCAAGCAGGAGGGCCAGTCGGCCGCGCAGGACGTGCAGGGCCAGGCCCAGCAGTCCCGCCAGTCCGTGCAGAGCCAGACCTCCAGCAGCTGAGCTCCGCACCACCACCGCACCACCACCGCGGCGCCCCGTCGGGTCCTCCCGGCGGGGCGCTGCCGTGTCCGCGCCTCCCCTGCCCGGGTGAGCCGCCGGCGCCCCGGCTGGACCCCGCGGGTGCCGGTGCCGACCACCGGGGTGTGACCGGGACCGGGGCGGAGCTCGCGGCGCTGCGCGCGCAGGTCGCCGAGCTGCAGGCCGAGCGCGCCACGCTGGCCGAGCTGGTCGCCGACCGTGGGGAGGAGCTCGCCGTCGCCGCGCGGATGCTGCGCGCCCGCGCCGCCACGATGACCAGCGTCGTCGACGCGATCACCGAGCAGTCCGTCGTCGGCACCGACCGCCACGGCGTGGTCCGCGTGTGGAACCCCGGCGCGGAGCGGCTGCTCGGGCTGCCGCGCGCCGACGTCGTCCGCCGCCGCCGGATCACCGACTTCCACCTGCCCGAGGAGCTCGGCGGCCGCGGGCTCGACGCCCTGGTGGCGGCCGCCGCCGAGCACGGCAGCGACGTCCGCGACTGGACCTACGTGGCGGCCGGCGGTTCCCGCCGGACCGTGTCGGTCGCCGTCACCCCGCGCGCCGACGACGAAGGCGGCGCCGGCTGGACCTTCGTCGGCACCGACATGACCGAGGTGCGCGCCGCCGAGCGGCTCAAGGACCAGTTCGTCGCGCTGGTCGGCCACGAGCTGCGCACCCCGCTGTCGGCGGTGCTCGGCTGGCTGGAGGTCGTGCTGGACGACCCCGCGCTCGACGCCGGCCACCGCCGGGCCCTCGACACCGTGACCCGCAACGCCGCCCGCCTCGAGCGCCTGGTCGGGGACCTGCTGTTCACCGCGCAGGTGGAGGCCGGCCGCTTCGTCCTCACCCCGGGCGAGGTCGACCTCGGCGGCCTGGTGTCGGCCGCGGAGGAGTCGGCGCGGGTCGCCGCCGCGGCCGCCGGCGTCACCCTGGAGGCGCACGTGCCCGGGCCCGGCCCGGTGGTGCCCGGCGACGCCGTCCGGCTGGCGCAGGCGGTCGACAACCTCGTCTCCAACGCGGTGAAGTTCACGCCGCGCGGCGGGCGCGTGGAGCTCGCCGTCGAGGCCGCGGACGCCACCGTGTGCGTGCACGTCCGCGACACCGGCGTCGGCATCCCCGCGGCCGACCGGCCGCGGCTGGGCGAGCGGTTCGTGCGCGCGGCGAGCGCCGTGCGCGCCGGGGTGCCCGGCGTCGGGCTCGGCCTGTCCATCACCCGGGCGATCGCCACGGCGCACGGCGGCCGGCTGGAGCTGGCCGGCGTCGAGGGGTGCGGGACCACGGCCACGCTGGTCCTGCCGCGCTGAGCACACCGTCCTGCGCCTCTCTTGCGGGGGGCGCGCGGAGCGGCTGCGGCGCCGGTGGCAGGCTCGTGATCGTGATCCCGGACGACGGCACCCCCGTCCGGCGGGCCTCGATCGTCACCGACGGCGAGCTGCCCGCCCGGCTGCTGGCATTCCTCGAGGAGCGCACCGCACCGGCCGGCGACCCCCCGCCGGCGGTCCCCGTCGACCCCGACCTCGTCGCGCGGCTGCGCACCGCGCACGCCGAGGCCCTGCCGGGCCGGCTGGCCGCGATCGCCGGCGCCGCGCGGGCCGGGGACGCCCGCGCGCTGGCCGCCGACGCCGGCGCCCTGGCCGGCAGCAGCGCCCAGCTCGGCGATCCCGACGTCGCGCGGCTGTCGGGCGCCATCGCCGTGCAGGCGCGCCGCGGCGTCGTGGCCGCCGGGCTGGTCGCCGAGCTCGCCGAGGCGGCGGGCGCGGTCCCGGTGCCGCGCGGGGATCAGGCGACCAGCCGGTAGCCCACCCCGCGGACGGTCCTGATCTCGGCCGCGCGCAGTCCCGCGGCGGTGAGCTTGCGCCGCAGGTTGGACATGTGCGCCTCGACCAGGCGCAGGCTGCCGGACCACTCCGTCTGCCACACCTCGCGCAGCAGCGTCTCGCGCTGCAGCACCCGGCCGGGCCGGGCGGCCAGCGCCGCCAGCAGGTCGAACTCGGTGCGGGTCAGGTCGACGACGGCGCCGTCGACGCGCACCTCGCGGCTGTCCTCGTCGACCTCGAGGTCGGCGAGCCGCACGACGGCGTCGTCGGCGGGCACGACGGCCGGCCGGGGGCGCCGCAGCATCGCCTGGACCCGGGCCACCAGCTCCCGCGGCGAGAACGGCTTGGCCATGTACCCGTCGGCGCCGACGGCGAGGCCGACGAGCAGGTCGACCTCCTCGGCCCGCGCGGTGAGCATGAGCACGTAGCTGCCGCTCTCGGCGCGCAGCCGGCGGCAGACCTCGGTGCCGTCCCCGTCGGGCAGGCCGAGGTCGAGCACGACCAGGTCCGGCGCGGACCGGCGCACCTCGGCCAGGCACGCGGCGCCGGTGCCCACGGCGCGGACGTCGAACCCCGCGCGGGCGAGCACCGTGGCGACCAGCTCGCGGATCTCCGCGGTGTCCTCCACGACCAGCACCGACTGCCCGGCCACCGCGCGCCTCCCGTCCCGGCGACCCGGACGGTCACCCCGGACGGGGCAACGGCAGCCGCGGGACCGCGGTCCAGCCGGGCCGCGGTCCCCTCACCCCTGCGAGGTGGGGTCAGACGAAGGCGCTGACCCCGGTGAGCGCCCGCCCGACGATGAGGCTGTTGATCTCGCGGGTGCCCTCGTAGGAGTACAGCGCCTCGGCGTCGGCGAAGTACCGGACGACGTCGTTCTCCAGCAGGATCCCGTTGCCGCCGAACAGCTCGCGGGCCAGGGCGACGGTCTCGCGGGCCCGGCCGGTGACGAAGGCCTTGGCCAGCGCGGCCTGCTCGTCCTTGAAGACGCCCTCCTCCTGCAGTTGCGAGACCCGCACCGCCATCCCGAGGCTGGCGGTGACGTTGCCGGCCATGCGGGCGAGCAGGTCCTGGACGAGCTGGAAGCCGGCGATCGGGCGGCCGAACTGCGAGCGCTCCCTGGCGTAGGTGATCGCCGCCTCGAAGGCGCCCATCTGGCAGCCGACCGCCGACCAGGCCACGCCGCCGCGGGTCAGCTTGAGCACCCGGTTGACGTCCTTGAACGAGTTGCCGTGCTCGAGCTTGTTCTCCGCCGGCACCCGGCAGCCCTCGAACACGATGTCGGCGTTCTGCACGGTGCGCAGGGCGTACTTGCCCTCCATCTTCGTGGGCGTGAAGCCGGGGGTGCCCCTCTCCACGACGAAGGTCTTCACCGAGTCGTCGGCGACGTCCCGGGCGAACACCACGACGACGTCGGCGATGGTCCCGTTGCCGATCCACCGCTTGGCGCCGTCGATGACCCACCCGTCGCCGTCGCGGCGCGCGGTGGTCTCCAGCCCGCGGGCGACGTCGGAGCCGCCGTGCGGCTCGGTGAGGGCGAAGGCGCCGATCTTGTCGAAGGCGACCATGTCGGGGACCCACCGGGCGCGCTGCTCGTCGGAGCCCAGCAGCACGATCGACCCCATCGACAGGCCGTTGTGCACGCCGAGGAACGTGGCCATCGACGGGTCGACGCGCGCGGTCTCCAGCGCGATGAAGCCGGTGAACAGCCGGGAGGCGCGCGGCTGGTGCTCCAGGTCGTAGCTGCGCCCGACCATGCCCTCCTCGGCGAAGCGGGGCACCAGGTCCATCGGGAACTCCGACGAGGCCCAGGCGTCGTTGACGCGCGGCCGCACCTCCTCGTGCAGGAAGCGCCGGATGCCGGTCAGCTCCTTGCGCTCGTCGTCGGTCAGCAGCGTCTCGTAGCCGTACAGGTCGCCGGGCAGGCCGGGCAGGTCGTCGGTCATTGCAGGGTCCTCCCGTTGGCGGATGCCCCTCTCCTACCCGCCGTCCGGGCGACGCAACTCGATCGTGGCCGTCGGGAACGGGACGGTGCCGACCTGCGCCGTGGCGGTCACCGCGAGGCCGCGCTCCCCTGCCGCCCGGGCGACCTGGACCCGCACACGGTCGGCGTCGCCCGCGCGCATCACCGAGGCGCCGAGGACCACCCGTCCGCCCGGGGCGAGCACCCGCGCGACGACGTCCCACTCCGGCGCCGGTGGTGTCCAGAAGGCCCGGACGTCGACGGCGACGACGACGTCGAACCGGTCGTCGCCGAGGTCGGCCTCGACGAGCGGAGCGGCCACGAGCCGGACCCGGCCCGCCTCGACCGCCGCCCGGTTGCGCCGGGTGGCGGCCGCGACCATCCGGGCCGACCGGTCGACGGCGACGACCGGGCCCGGGTGCACGGCGGCGGCCAGCAGGGTGACCAGCACACCGGCACCGCAGCCGACCTCGAGCACCCGCTCCCCCGGCCCGGCGGCCACCGCGCCGGCGACGGAGGCCAGGCGGTCGGAGGGAGGCCGGGTGCTAGACGTGCGCCTGGCCGGTCGAGGCACTGGTGCCGCCGTCGACGGCCAGCACCGCACCGGTGACGTACCGGGCGCCCTCGGAGGCGAGGAAGAGCACCGCCGGGGCGATGTCCTCGGGCTCGCCGGGCCGGCCGAGTGCGACGCGGTTGACGAACGGCGCGAGCGACGCCTCGTCGCGGGGGACGTCCTGGTTGATCTCGGTGAAGGTGAAGGCCGGCGCGACGGCGTTGAGCCGCACCCCTCGCGCGCCCCAGTCCAGGGCCAGCGACTGCACGAAGACGGTGATGGCGGCCTTGGTGGCGTTGTACCCGGCCTGCCCCCAGTCGCCGCGCAGACCCGACACCGAGGAGACGGCGACCAGGTTGCCGCCGGACTCCGCCAGGCGCGGCAGCGCGGCCTTGGCGAGGTGGAAGAAGGCGTCGACGTTGGTGGCGCGCATCCGCTCCCACGCGTCGTCGGCGAGGTCGGTGATCTCCCCGCTCTCGTAGCCGGCGGCGTTGCTCACCACGACGTCGAGCCGGCCGAACCGGTCGACGACGTCGGCGACGAGCTGCCGCACCTGCGCGGGGTCGGAGACGTCGGCCGGCAGCGCCGCCCCGCGCTCGGCGGGCACGCCCTCGAGGGCGGACTCCAGCCGCTCCCGCCGGCGGCCGGTGACGGCGACGGTGGCGCCGGCGTCGAGGAAGGCCCGGGTGATCGCCAGGCCGATGCCCGAGCCGCCGCCGGTGACGAGGACGACGGAGCCGGTGAAGTCGAAGGTCGTGGTGGCCATGCCCCCCTCCTCCCCCACGGTGTGCCGGCGGAACCGTGCCTCAGCCCAGCGCGGCCGTGAGGACGGCCACGAGCCGGCCCACGTCGTCCGGGCCGGGCGCGTGGTCGGGGTTGACCTCCGTGACGCACAGCCCGCGCAGGCCGGGGTCGGCGCACAGCCGGGTGAGGACGGCCGCGACGGTGCCGAGCGGCAGGCCGCGGCCGTGGTCGGGCACGTCGGCCAGCGGGAGGTCGAGGAACTCGACGACGTCGACGTCGAGGTGCACGAGGAACCCGTCGTCCCGGCCCGCGGCCCTCGCGGCCGCCGCCGCCGCGCCGTCGGGGTCGGCCGCGACCGCGCCGGCCGGGGTGACGGCGAGGCCGATCCGCCGCGCCGTGGTGGCGTCGGGCTCGACCGCACGGACGCCGACCGCCACCACGGCGTCCACGGCGAGGAGCGGCCGGACCGGGCCGACGGCGAGCAGGTCGGGATCGCACCCGTCGAGCGCGAGGACGTGGGCCAGCGCCATCGAGTCGGCGACGCCGGTGGGGTTGTCGGCCGGGGTGCGGAGGTCGACGCCGCCGTCGACGTAGACCAGCCCCGGCTCCCGCCCGGCGGCCCGCGCGCCCGCGACGAGGCCGACCGTGGTCGTGCACTCCCCTCCCACCACGACCGGCAGCCGGCCGGCCCGCAGCGAGGCCGCGACCGCGTCGCGCACCGCGACGAGGCCCGCGGCGACGCGGCCGGCGTCCCGGACCCGCCCGGCCGGCGCCGGACCCGCGGTCCACCGGGCGGGCGGGAACAGCTCCCGGACGGCCACCTCCCGCGACCGGCCGAGCGCCTCCGGCAGCCCGGCCGTGGCGAGCGCGGCCCAGGCCCGCTCCTGGCCGGGCCAGTGCGCCGCCGCACTCGACGGGGCCGCCAGCAGGTCCACCGGGGGGAGCGGGGTCACGCCGGTGTCCTACCGGGGGGTGCCGACGGTCCGGTGCGGTTGACACGTGACACCGCTCGGTGTCACATGGAGGCGTGTCCGGCGCGAGCACCCTGGCGACCGACGGGCTGAGCCTCGTCGCCACCGCCGGCTTCTCCGTGCCGGCGGCGCTCCTGGTGGCCGCCGTCGTGATGGCGGTGGTCCGCGACCGGCGGCTGGCCGCCCGCGACCGCGACGAGGCCGACGGTGCGCACGAGCGCACCGGCTCCCCCGCCGCCGGCCGCGACCGGCGACCGGCCGGCTAGGTCGCCCCGCGCCGGGTCGCCGCTGGTCGCGGACGGCGGGTCGGTGCCAGGCTGTCCCCGCAGCGGTGGGCGTCGGGAGTCGCGATGTCGGACGCACGGGCGTGGCAGGCAGCGCCGGACCTGGTGGACCTGCTCGACGGCGTGGTCGACCGGGACCGCCACCTGCGCGTGGTCGCGGGGGCCCTCACCGACCTGCTGTGCGCCGACTTCGTCGGCCGGGTCGCCCTCGACCTGCGCGACCGGTCGGCCGAGGTCCGGCGGCACCCGCAGGGCGGACGGTCCGGCGACGACGTGGCCCGGCACCTGCTCGCCCTCGCCGGCGACCACCCGGTCGTCCGCAGCCTCCGCGCCGACCGCTCCCGCGGCCTCCCGGCCCCGCGGCGGCTGAGCGACGTGGCGACGCGGGCGGAGCTGCTGCGCAACGCGGCCTACGTCGAGCTGCTCCGACCGGGCGGCGCCGAGCACCAGATGACGATCCCGACCGCGCGCACGGGGGCCGGCGGCCGGGTCTGGACGGTCAACCGGTCGGGTGCCGAGTTCAGCGACCGGGACCTGGCGTCGGCGCGGGCGCTGCAGCCCGTCCTCGCCCTGCTGGACCGGACGGTGGGCGCCCACCTGGCGGCCGCGCCGGACGGCGTGGCCGCGCGCGAGGAGCTCGGGCTCACCGCCCGCGAGGTGCAGGTGCTGGGGCACGTCGGCAGCGGGCTGACCGCGGACGCCGTCGCGCGCCTGCTCCGGATCAGCGACCGCACGGTGCACAAGCACCTGGAGAACGCCTACCGCAAGCTGGACCGCCACGACCGGCTGCTCGCCGTCGACCGGGCACGCGAGCTGGGCGTCCTCCCGCAGCCGCGGCGCCGGGCACCGTGACCGTCCGGCCGGCTACTCGTCGGCCGGCGCCGCGAGCCCGGCCGTGACCGCGGCCCCGACCGCCGCGGCCATCTCGGTGCGGAAGCTGGCCAGCAGCGCCTGCGCCGCGGCCGGCTGCAGCCGCTCGACCATCGCGCGCACCTCGTCGAGCTGCTCGGGCGGCGCGCCGGCCTCGACGAAGGCCTGCCAGCCGGTCTCCACGAACATCCCGACGTAGGTGGCCGCGATCTCCCGCACCAGCTCGATCACCCGCGCCTGGGCGGCCACCAGCGCCGAGGGCGGGACGCCGAGCCGGACGACCTGCAGGCCCGCGGTCAGCAGCGACGGGTCGGTCACCCGCAGCCGGCCGTCGTCGAGCCGTTCCAGGAGGCCGAGCTCGACCATCTCCTCCAGGGTGGCCGGCTCCACCGGGACCCCGGCGCGCGCGGTGAGCTCGTCGGCGGTGGTGTCCTCGGGCTCGGGCGGCAGCCACGGCGCGAGCAGCGCGCGGTGCAGCGCGAGCGCGGCCGACCCGCCCACGGAGGGCGCGGTGGCCAGCGTCCGCTCGATGACGGCCAGCGAGTAGCCCTCGGCGAGCATCTCGCGGACCAGCAGCAGCCGGGCGACGTGCTCGGCGCCGTAGTAGCCGGTGCGACCGACCAGCCGGGGCGGCGGCAGCAGCCCGCGGGCGGCGTAGGCGCGCACGTTGCGCACGGTGATGCCCGCCCGCGCGGCGAGCTCGTCGACGGTGAACTCACGATCGCCGCCCCCCTCGGGGACGGACGCGGCTTCCTGCTGCTCGGCCTCCATCAGGGAGCGATCGTAACGGTCCTCCGATGTGCCACTTTGCCATGTAACGTTGATTGGTGTTCCATACGTCCCGTGACGTCCATGGGACCAGCGCTGCTCGCCGTGGAGGAGCGTCCGGCCGGGGGTGCCGCCCTCGGGGAGGTCGTGCTCGCCTCGGCCCTCGGGTTCGCCCTCACCGCCGCCCTCCTCGGCCTGGTCTGGGCCCACCGCACCGGGCGGACCGCGGCGCTCAGCCGCGCCGGGGACGCCCTCGGGAGGACCGCGCACGTGCCCGGCTGGGTCGCCCTGCCGACCGTGCTGACGACGGCGTCCCTGCTCGTGGCGCTGCTCGGGATGCTCTGGGACATCTCGCTGCACATCGGCGTCGGCCGCGACGAGGGACCGCTGGCCAACCCCGCGCACTACCTCATCCTCCTCGGCCTGTTCGGCGTCTTCTCCGGCGGCGTGCTGGCCTGCTCGATGCCCCTGGGCGAGCGCCCCGGCCCGGCCGCCGTCCGCTTCCTGCGCGGGTGGGACGTGCCCGTCGGCGGGGTCCTGCTCACCGCCGCGGGCTTCTACGCCCTGCTCGGCTTCCCGCTCGACGACGTCTGGCACCGCCTGTTCGGCCAGGACGTGACGCTGTGGGGCCCCACCCACCTGATGCTCATCGGCGGCGCGGGACTGTCCGTCGTCGGCCTGCTCGTCCTGGAGATGGAGGGCCGCGACGGGACGTCCCCCGACGACGGCGGCCGGCGCGCCGGCCGCCGCGCGCGGTTCCTCCGCCAGGCCGCGGCCATGGGCGGCCTGCTGCTGGGCCTGTCGGTGTTCCAGGGCGAGTTCGACTTCGACGTCCCGCAGTTCCGCCTGGTGCTCGAGCCGTTCATGGTCGCCGGCGCCGCCGGGGCCGCGCTGGTCGCCGCCCGGCTCTGGATGGGCCGCGGCGGAGCGCTCGCCGCGACCGCCTTCTTCCTCCTCGTGCGCGGCACCATCTCCGTCCTGGTGGGCCCGGTCCTCGGCGAGATCCCCCCCACCTTCCCGCTGTACCTCGGTTCGGCGCTGGTCGTGGAGGTCCTCGCGCTGGCCTGGCCGCTGGTGCGCCGCCCACTCGCCTTCGGCGCCGTCGCCGGCGCGCTCGTCGGCACCGCCGGCACCGCCGTCGAGGCGCTGTGGACACGGCTGACCCAGACCCTGGAGTGGAACGGCGACGTCCTGGTCGAGGGCACCGTCATGGCCGTCGTCGGCGGGGTCGCCGGCGGCCTGCTCGGGGCCCTGCTGGCCCTCGGCCTGCGGCGCCGGCTGCCCCGGCCGGCCGTCGCCCGCAGCGTGCTCGTGCTCGCCCTGGTGGCGGTCGCCGGCGGGGTGGCCAACGGGGTGGTCGCCACCGTCCCCGACGACCTCGAGGCCACCTTCACCGTCGAGGAGGTCACCTCCGACCCGCGCACGGTCGACGTGAGCGTGCAGCTGAGCCCGGCAGACGCCGTCGACGACCCGGCGTGGGTGCAGATCACCGCCTGGCAGGGACAGGGGCTGGTGGTCACCGACCTCGAGCGAACCGGGCCGGGCGTGTACCGGACCACCGAGCCGGTGCCGGTCCACGGCGACTGGAAGACGCTGCTGCGCGTCCACGACGGGCGGGTGCTCACCGCGGTGCCGATCCACCTGCCCGAGGACCCCGCGATCCCGGCCGACGGGGTCGCCGCCACCGACGGGGTGACCCGCGCGGCCGTCCCGGAGGTCGACGTCCTGCAGCGGGAGCGGGAGCGGTCCGGCGGCGGGCTGTGGACGGCGGCCGGCCTCGTCGTCCTGGCCTGCACGCTGGCGATCGTGGCGGCGCTCGCGTGGGGCGTGGGCCGGTACTCCCGGCTCGGCGGTGGACGCCTCCCCGGCCGGCCGGTCGACGGCCGGGTGGTCAGCGGGGTGGGCCGGTGACCCGCCGCCCGGCCCTCGCCGCCGCCGCGACCGCGCTGGCCCTCCTGACCGGCTGCGCCGGGACCGCGCCGTCGGACGCCGGTGCGCCCGCGTCCGGCGCACCGTCGGCGTCCTCGGCGGCGACGACGGCCCCGGAGGCGTCGGTGGCGGCCCCGTCCACCCCGGCCGGCCGCGTCCTCGAGGTGCGGATCTCCGGCGGGCGGGTGACCGGGGACACCGGCCGCGTGCCGGTCGCCCTCGGCGAGCAGGTCACCCTGACCGTCACCAGCGACGCCGCCGACGAGCTGCACGTGCACGGCTACGACCGCGCGGCCGGGCTGGTCCCCGGCACCCCGGCGACCGTGCGGTTCCCCGCCGACGTCCCCGGCGTCTTCGAGGTGGAGCTGCACGAGACGGGCACGGTGCTCCTGTCGCTGCAGGTCGGGTGACCGTCCTCGCGCACGGCGTCGGCTCGCGCACCGACCTGCCGCTCCCCCTCGGGCTGGCGCTCTACGGCGCCGGTGCGGCGATCCTGGTCAGCTTCACGGTGCTGCTGCTGTTCTGGCGGCGGCCGAGGCTCGGGGACGCCACGTCGGGACACCCGCTGCCGCCCTGGGTGCAGCGGGCCGCGGACAGCACCGTCCTGCGCCGGTGCCTGCAGGCGGCCGCGCTCGCCGTCGCCGTCCTCGTGCTGCTCGTCGCGCTCGCCGGACCCCGCGACCCCGCGGACAACCTGGCGCCGTGGGTCCTCTACGTGACCTTCTGGGTCGGGCTGGTGCCGGCCAGCCTGCTGCTCGGCCCGGTCTGGCGGGTGGCCAACCCGCTGCGGCTGCTCGCCCGCGGCCTGCGCGTGGGAGCCGGCCCGCCGCGCGGTGCCGGCCGGCTGCCGGAGCTCGGGCTGTGGCCGGCGGCCGCCTCGCTGCTGGCCTTCGTCTGGCTGGAGCTGGTGTACCCGGACCGGTCCGAGCCGGCCACGGTCGCGGTGTTCCTGCTCGGGTACGCGGTCGTGCACCTGGCCGCGGCGGCCTGGTTCGGCGAGGAGTGGTTCGCCCGCGCCGACGGCTTCGAGGTGTACTCGACCGTCCTGGCCCGGCTGTCCCCGGTCGGCCGCCGCGACGACGGGGCCGTCGTCGTCCGCTCGCCGCTGACCACCGCGACGGCCGCCCCGGACGCGGCGGGCCTGGCCGCCGTCGTGGTGGTGCTGCTCGGCTCGACCGGCTTCGACGGGCTGTCGCGCACCGTGTGGTGGCAGGCCGGCCCCGGAGCCGCGGACGACACGCTGTCGGGCACGCTGGGGCTGGCCGCCTGCACCGGGCTCGTCGCGGTCCTGTACCTGCTCGGCACGCGCCTGTCGGGCCGGCTCGGCCGGCTGCCGCTGCGCCCGCAGCCCCGGCTGTACGCGGCCTCGGTGGTGCCGATCGCGATCGGCTACACGGTCGCGCACTACTTCTCGCTGCTCGTCCTCGACGGGCAGAGGACGTGGATCCTCGCCAGCGACCCCCTCGGCACCGGCGCCGACCTGTTCGGCACCGCCGGGAACGTCGTCGACCTGCGGGCGGTCGGCCCCGACCTGATCGCCTACGTGCAGGTGGCGGCGGTGGTCCTCGGCCACGTCGTCGGCGTGGTGCTGGCCCACGAGAAGGCGATGCGGGTGGCGCCGCGGGCGCCGGCGTCGGACCAGTTGCCGCTGGTGGTCGTCATGGTGCTCTTCACCGTCGCCGGCCTCGGCCTGCTGTTCGGCTTCTGACTCAGCCGCGCTGCCGGCGGCGGCGGCCGGCGAAGGCCTGCTTCACCCGGCGCCAGCGGTTCGGGGTGTGCTCCGCGTCGAGCAGCTCGGTGTCGGCGAGGAAGCGCTCGACCGGGTCCAGCTGCGGCGGCTCGAAGGGCACCAGCGAACGCCCGGCGGGCCGCACGAGCGCGTCGACCGCGCGCACCAGCGAGCCACCGTGCTGCTCGACGGCGGCCGCGACCTCCTCCGGCGCCACCCCGAGGTGCTCGCCGAGCAGCCGGTGCCGCATCGCCAGCACCGCCTCCCGCAGCTCGGTCTCCCGCGGGTCGCCGGTGCGGGCCTCGATGGACAGGTCGCACTCGGTGTCCAGCCCCATCGAGCGGTTGTTGAGGTTCGACGAGCCGATCCGCAGCAGCCGGTCGTCGACACAGGTGACCTTCGCGTGCACGTACACCGGCCGGCGCCCCTCGGTGACCGGGACGAGCAGCCGGAACCGGTCGTGCCGGTCGGCGCGGCGGACCAGGTCGAGCAGCTTGACCCGGGCGGTGTCCATGGCCTTGCTCTCCAGCCACCCCTCGGCGCCCCGGGGGTTGAGCACCACGAACTCGGGGCCGTCGTCCTCGGCCAGCCGGTCGGCGATCGCCTCGGCGATGCGGCGGTTGGCGAAGTACTGCGTCTCGACGTAGACCGTGCGCCGGGCGGCGGCGATCGCGGCCAGCCACAGGAGCTCGATCTCGTGGACCAGCTCGGCCCCGCCGTACGCGGGGCGGGTGCGCGAGATCGCCACGTCGACGTCGGTCAGGAACGTCTCCACCCCGTCGGGCCAGCACGCCTCGACGTCGTCCACCGGCTCCAGGCGCTCCCCCGTGCCGCTCTCCCAGCGCTCACGGGCGAGGTCGCCGATGGCCCGTGCCGCCGGGCCGGACACCAGGCTGGTGACGTCGTGCCACGGGCCGCGCAGCCGGGTGGTGTGCGGGCGGTGGCGCATCGGGTGGCGGTCGCGGTGCTCGGAGGTGTCCCAGCGGTCGGCGGTGACGTCGATGCCGCCGGCGAAGGCGAGGCAGTCGTCGATGACGACGATCTTCTGGTGGTGGGCGCCGCCGAGGGGGTGGTGCGTGTCGACGGCGAACCGCAGCCGGTCGGGGGTGCGCCGGTTGAGCCACACGATCGGGGCCATGCGCCGGTTGAGCGCCACGACCATCCCGAGGTCCCACTGCAGGACGCCGATCTCCAGCCGCGGGTTGTCGCGCACGGCCTTCTCCAGCACCCGGCCGAGCCGGTCGTCGCGGGCACGGCCCGGGGTGCGGGGGTCCAGGCGGATGCGCGGGTCGAAGTCCCAGCCGATGAACAGCACCCGCCGCTCGGCGCGCAGGACCGCGCGCTTGAGGGTGGCGAAGTAGTCGGCGGCGTCGACGAACACCGCGTGGCGGTCGGCGCGCTCGATGCGCCAGCAGGTCTCACCCGGGACGAGCAGCGTGTCGTCCGTCTGCGCGGGGACGGGCTCGGGGAGGGCCGCCGGCACGGCGGGGACCCGGGACGTCGTCCCGGCGGCGTCGGCGCTCTCGATCACCTGCGCAGTCTGCCCACCGGGGCAAGCCGCCGCGCCGCCTCGTCCCCCGTCCGGGTCTGCGCCCTTCGTCCCTTGACCCCCTGACGGGGAGGGGCGGATCGTCGGACGCCTGGCCCGCGGGGCGCCCAGGAGAGGGCCGGCGGTCGGGCCCGTCTCCCCTGCTCGCCCCACGGACGCCCGGACGGATCGTCCGACGGCCCGTGCGCTCCCCCGGAGGGCCCGACATGGACAACCAGCACGACGACAGCGCCACCCGGACCCGGCTGCGCGCCGCTCCGGCCTCGACCCCGTCCCGCCTCCCCGACGACCCGGAGGAGCGCGCCGACCTGCTGGAGGACCGGCGCCTGCAGTGGGACCAGGACTGGGCCGAGCTCGGCGGCGAGGCCTAGACCCCGGACGGCGGACCGCCGCCGGCCGGGACGCCGTCGCACCGCCCGTGGGAGCACGGGGGTGCAGATGGTGGGGACCGGCCCGGACGACGAGCGCTCCGCCGCCTGGTGCGCGGTGTGGGCGGCGACCCAGCGCGCCGACCGCCCCGCGACCGGGCCGCGGCCGGCGAGGCGCTCGGTTCCGCCGCGCGGGCGGGTCGTCCACCTGGTCGGCCCGGCTGTGACCGGGGCGCCGCGGGCGAGCGGGCGGTCAGCCGAGGGACAGCCCCGCCAGGCCGGCGGCGAGGCCGAGGACGGCACAGACGCCGAGGGTCCGCAGCACCGACCACCCGCGGCGGAAGAGCAGCACCGCGGCGACCAGCGCGATGCCCAGCGGCACGGGCCGCAGCGTGGTGGGGTCCGGCACCTCCAGCGACAGCGGCCCGCCGTCGACGTGGACGGTCTCGGAGAACAGCGTGTGGACGGCGAAGTAGACGCCCAGGTTCGCGATCACCCCGACGACGGCGGCGGTGATCCCCTTCAGCGCCGCCGACAGCGACCGGTTGCCGCGCAGCCGCTCCATGTACGGGGCGCCGAGCAGGACGAACAGGAAGCTCGGCACGAACGTCACCCAGGTGACCAGCAGCGAGGCCAGGACGGCGGCGACCCACGGGTCGAGCGCGCCGGGGTCGCGGTAGGCGCCGAGGAAGGCGACGAACTGGACCACCATGATCAGCGGACCGGGCGTGGTCTCGGCCAGCGCCAGGCCGCGCACCATCTCCCCCGGCGACAGCCAGCCGTAGACGGCGACGGCCTGCTGCGCGACGTAGGCCAGCACCGCGTAGGCGCCGCCGAAGGTGACCACCGCGGCGCCGGAGAAGAACAGGCCCTGCTCGGTGAGGACGCTGCCTGCACCGGTCAGCACCGCGACCGCCGCGATCGGCACTCCCCACACGAGCAACCCGACGAGCAGCACCCGCAGCGTGCGGCGGGCGGTGGGGGCCTCGTGGTGCAGGACGTCGTCGGAGACGACCGGTGCAGGGCCGGCCTCGGGCCCCTCGGCGGCCTGCGTGCGGGGCAGCGCCGAGGGCCGCCACCGGCCCAGCGCCCAGCCGGCGGCCCCGGCGAGGGCGACGACGACGGGGAACGGCACGCCGACGACGAACAGCGCGAGGAAGGAGGCCACCGCGAGGACGAGCAGGGCCCGGCCGTCCAGCGCCTTCCTCGCCACCCGCAGGACGGCCTGCACGACGATCGCCAGCACGGCCGCGGCCAGTCCGGTGAAGACCGCGGTGACGGCGGTGGTGTCGCCGAAGGCCACGTACACCGCCGACAGCGCCAGGAGGGCGACCACGCCGGGCAGCACGAACAGGCCGCCGGCGACGAGTCCGCCGCGGGTGCCGTGTAGCAGCCAGCCCACGTACGTGGCGAGCTGCTGGGCCTCCGGGCCGGGCAGCAGGGTGCAGTAGTTGAGCGCGTGCAGGAACCGGCGCTGGCCGATCCAGCGCTTCTCGTCGACCAGGGCGCGCTGCATGACGGCGATCTGGCCGGCGGGGCCGCCGAAGGTCTGCAGCGAGACGAGGAACCAGGTCCGCACCGCGGCGCGGAAGGGGACCGCGTCCTGCTCGGGCGGCCGGACGGGGCCCTGCGCGGTGTCCTGCGGCCGGGGGGTGTCGCGGGTCATGGACGTCCTCGTCGATCGGGTGCGGGCAGGCGGTGGCACGACGGACCGCCGGGAGCGGGGTCAGGCCGGTTCGCGGCCGAGCAGGAGGCGGCGGCGGTGGAACTCGTAGAGGCCGTCGAAGACGGGACCGGAGACGGCCAGGGTGCGCTCGTCGTCGCCGGTCATCGACAGGCCGCGCAGCACCACGTCGAGCCCGGGCGCCTCGGGCGCGTCGAAGCGCTGGTCGTCGAGGTCGGCCTCGTGGACGATCTCGGCGATCCGCCAGAGCACCGGGTCGGTCAGCTCGTAGCGGCGCAGGATCGTCTCGAAGGAGCAGTCGCCGCCGTGGTGGCCCAGGTCGACGCCGCGCATGTCGAACGGCGTGGCGTCCGGCGGGACCTGGCCGGGGTCGGTGACGAAGACGAACGCGGCGTCCGGGTCGAGGAAGCGGCGGATGAGCCAGGCGCACGCCGCCCGGTCGATGTGCACCCCGGCACGGGTCGCCCACCTCACGGCGCCGCCTCCGTCACCGCGGCGTCGGCCGCGACCCGGGCCCGAGCTCGCGCAGCGCGGTGGCGGCGCCCTCCCGGTCGGACGGCGGGAAGAAGTCACGGCGGCCGATCGCCCGCCACTCGCCGCGCAGCCGGCGCAGCGCCCGCGCCCGCTCGGCCGGGTCACCGGCGGCCTCGGCCTCGTGGCACTGCTGCGTCAGTGACCGGTACTCAGCGGCCCGCGCGGCGGCCATCCCGGCAGCCAGCTCCCGCTCCTGCGCCACGGTGCCCGGCCGCGCCACCCACAGTCCCGACGTCCCGCCGGCCTCGGTCACGTCGCCGGCCAGCCACTCCAGCTGCTCGCGGGTGCGCGCGTCGGCGGGCAGCGCGACGACGCCGTCGGCGATCTGGGCCACCCCCAGCCGCCTGAGCCGCCGCCACAGCGTCGTCCGCGGGCCGGACGGCTCCCGCGGCAGGCGGTAGGACAGCAGCACCCACTCGCCCGGGCCCGGGGTGGACGAGATCGGCACGGGATGGATGCAACCACGGTTGCACGGTCCCGTCCAGTCCGCGGGCCCGGCGCGCGACCCAGGAGGAGCCGGCCCTCCGGCGGAGGTCGGGAGTCCACGGCAGGGCTCGTCCCGGCCCACCGGGAGTTCCCGGCACCCGTCGTCCGCGCACGACGCCGCGCCGGTTGGGCGCGGCCGGGGCGGGCACTGCTCGGGCACCGCCGCCCACCGGAACGGGGACATGGACCCAGAGCTCTGGCCTCGACAGCCGCGTCCCGAGACGTCGGGACCCTCCTACGAATCCGAGATCTCCTCCCCCACGGAGCTGCGCACCGTGCGGGCCCAGCTGCGCGCCTGGGTGGCGCACGAGCTCGGGGGGTCCGACGGGGACGGAGCGGTCCTCGCCGACCTCGTCACCGCCGTCGACGAGCTGGCCTCGAACGGCCTCCGGCACGGCCGGGCGCCGGTACGGGTCCGCGCCGTCCGGACGGCGGGCGGGCTGCTGCTCGACGTCAGTGACGGCGACCCGCACCACGGGCCCGAGCCCGCCGTCGGCCGCGACCCCGCGCTCGGCGGCATGGGCCTGGGCATGGTCGCGCACCTGACCACCGACCGCGGCTGGACCGTCGCGGGGGACCGCAAGCACGTCTGGGCCTGCCTCCCCGCCGGGTGACCCGGTCCGGGAGGACGCCGCTCAGGCGTCCCGGCGACGTGCGACCCGCGCGGACGAGGCGCGTCCGGCGTCGGCGCCGTGCTCGCTGTCGCTCCGGCGCGGAGGACCTCCGTACCAGTCCAGGCACAGCACGGTGGCGTCGTCGCGGAGGTTGCCCCCGGTGGCCCGAAGCACCGCCGCGCCGAGCTCCTGGACCACCTCCCGCGGGTGCAGGTCGGTGGTGTCGCGGAGGGCGGCCGCCACGTCGAGGACGGCGGCGTTGCGCTCCTGCACGCCGTCGGTGAGGAACACGATCCGGTCCCCCGGCTGGAGCGGGAGTCGCTGCACCCGGAACGACCTGCCGGGCACCACCCCGAACGGCGGCTCCACGTCCAGACCGATCTCCCGCACCCGGCCCTCGCGCACCAGGAGGGGAGGCGGGTGACCGGCGTTGACGACCGCGGCCGTGCGGGCCGACAGGTCCACCCGCACCAGTTGTCCGGTGACGAACTGCCCGACGGACGCGTGGGCGGCGAGCGCCTCGTTGGCGTACCGGGCCTGGGCGGGGAGGTCCAGGCCCGCGCGGCGGGCGTTGCGCAGCGCTCCGACGAGGAGGGTCGCCAGCAGCGCGGCCTCGACCTCGTGGCCGACGGCGTCGGTGATCGACAGGTGCAGCGCGTCGTCGTTGAGGGTGAAGTCGAAGGTGTCGCCACCGACCGAGGCGGCCGGTTCCAGCCAGCCGGCGAGGGTGAACTGGCCGGCCTCGCAGGTGTAGGAGCCCGGGAGCAGCCGACGCTGGATCTCGGCGGCCAGGGAGAACGGCGTGGTGCGCTGCCCCCACTCGAACACGTCGGTGTACCGGCGGGCGGCGATGACGACGTGGGCCAGCGCGTGCGCGGCCGCGGCGACGTCGGCGATCGACGTCGGGCCGAGCTCCCCGGGCAGGACCAGCTCCAGCAGGCCGATCGCGTCCCCGCGGTCGGTGACCGGGGCGATCACCCGGGTGCCGTCGTCCAGCGGGTGCACGTCGACCGCCTGGGTCCGCAGGACGCGCTCGTACACGGTGCCCGCCATCGGGACCGTCTCCGCCTGTGCGCCCGCCTGGGTCCGCGCACCCTCGGCTCCGGCCGCGCCCGTCGTGAGACGGACGACGGCGTGACCGCTGAAGTCGGCGATCAGGAAGCTCAGCTCGCGCGCGCCGAACTCCAGTCCGAGCTCCTCTGCCGCGGCCTGCACGGCCTCGACCGGCGCCGCCCTCTCCACCCGGCCGAGCAGCCTGCCGACGTCCAGGCGCGGGGGCGGCATGGCGACGACTCTAGGGGTGGGCCCGTGGGACCCCCGCCCGTCGGGACGCCCTGCGCTGGGCCGGTCGGCTGCAGCACGACGCGAGCCTCGCGGTCCTGGAGCGGCTCACCGGCACCGGACGCCGGGCGCGTCCCCGACCGCGCCTCCGGGGTCGCCGGCAGCCCCCTGGGCGCCGGTGCCGCTACCGTCCTCCCATGCCGCTCGTCTTCCACTGGGGCGGCCCTCGGCACGGTGAGACCGACGAGGTGCCCGCGCACCTGCTGGCGTCCGCGGTGCTGGTCTACGACGGGCCCCGCTGGTACGGCGTCTACCAGCGGTTCGAGCCCCCGCGGCTGCAGGACACCCCCGAGGGACCGGCCGAGGTCTGGATCGTCCGCGAGTAGGGGCTCCGCGCGCGGCCCCGTCCGGGGGCGGTCCCGGGCGCGAGCAGCAGCTCCGGTCTCGAGGGCTCCTCCCGCCCGCGCCCAGCACACGCCGGCACCCGACGTGACCCGGGCCCGGCGGTCGGGCGACCCGGCCGCCGGGCCGCCCGGAGAGTGCATGGCGCGCCGGTGGGTCGGGCACCACTCAACGGTGAAGACCGCCGTCATCGCCGTCCTCGGCGGCCTGCTGACCCTCGCCGGCATCGCCCTGCTCGTGCTCCCCGGTCCCGGGTTCGTGCTGGTCGCCGCCGGCCTGGCAGTCCTGGCCACACGGTTCTCCTGGGCGAAGAAGCCGCTGGACTACGCGAAGGACAAGGCGCAGGAGGGCGTCCAGGAGGTCGCCAAGAGCCCCTGGCGAGCGGCCGGGGCGGTGCTGGCCGCCCTCGTGCTGGTCGGGCTCGGCGTGCTCACCCTCGCGGGGGTGGACCTGCCGTTCCTGAACGCATTCACCGCCGTGGTGCTCATCCTCTCCGGGCTCTTCCTCGTCGGGACGGTCGTCTTCGCCCGCCGCCAGGAGAAGCAGGAGCAGGCCCGGGCACACCGCCCCGCAGGTCCGCGGGGCACGGCCGGCGCCCACCGGGCCGCTCCTCGCGGCGACTGAGCACCGACGACGCCCGGTGCCCTCCTCCGCGACGCCGGCCGGTCGCCGCGCGCGGGGTCCGTGTGCGGCCGGTGCACCAGGTGCAGCACCGCCTGCGCGGGGCTGCTGGGCGGGGCGGGCAGGACCAGGTGCCGGCCCTGGCGGCGAGCCGGTCCCGCATCCGGCGCAGGACCACCCCGTCGGCAGCCAGGACGGCCCGCAGCCGGACCGGCCCGGGCTGCCCGGGCGGGTGGGCGCGGTCGACCCGGCGCAGCTGCCGCAGGCCCGCCCGGGTGGTCGCCTCCTCCGACCCCTGACCCACACCGCCGGCTTCCGGCGGCTCCTCTCCACGGGGCGAGGCCGGGGCGTCGACGCTGCCGAGACGACGTCCGCGGACGCCGGCGGGGTCCGCGGTGAGGGTCTCCCGGAGGCTCCGACGTGCGTCCTGCCAGGTCAGCCCGATAGTTTGCACGCCCCCAGCCTGCGGAGGCGTGCATGGCCGAACCTCGTTCGATCTGCTTCTACACGCCCTCGACGGACCCGTCGGGCATGGGGGCGCACGTGCTGGACCTGATCGCCGCGTTCGCCGGCACGGTGGACGTGTCGCTGATGGCCCGCGCGCTCCCCGGGACACGGTGGCTGCTGGACCGAGCCGGCGACCTGGGCGCGGAGACGGTGCCGCTGCCGTCCCCGCGAGACCCGCGGTTCGGGACCCTGGTCACCGGGTTCCTCGCGGCACGTCCCGCCGACGTCTTCCACTGTCACGTCGGCACCGGCAGCGAGAACTGGGACGGGGTCCGGCTGGCCCGGACCGCCGGGTGCCCGGTGGTCGTGCAGACCCAGCACCTGCCCTACGCACTCTCCTCCCCGAGCAGGCGGCAGGCGTACTTCCGCGCGATCGCGCCGGTGGACCGACTCATCGCGGTCTCCGCCGGACTGCGCCGGACCTACGAGCGGATCGGGGTGCCGACCGGGGCGTTCACCACGGTGGCGAACGGGATCGCCCCGCTGGCGCGCCGGATGCCGCGGGCGGAGGCGCGGCGTGCCCTGGGGCTGGATGCGGAGCAGCCGGTGGTGCTGACCGTCGGCCGGCTCACCCACATGAAGGCCCAGTGGCAGCTGCTCGACTCGGTACCGGACCTGGTGGCCCGCTTCCCGGCGCTGGCGGTCGTCCTGCTCGGCGACGGCCCGCTACGGCAGGCCCTGGTCGAGCGGGCCGCCTCTCTCGGGGTGGCCCATGCCGTGCGGTTCCCCGGGCACCGTCCCGACGCCCGGCTGCTGCTCGCCGCCGCTGACGTGTTCGCGCTGCCGTCGAAGTGCGAGGGGATGCCCCTGGCCGCGCTGGAGGCGATGGAGGCCGGGCTGCCGGTGGTGGCCACCCGCGTGGTCGGCAGCGAGGAGGTGGTCGCGGACGGCGAGACCGGAGCGCTGGTCCCCTTCGGACGGCCCGCCGAGTTCGGCGCCGCGCTCGCGACACTGCTGGCCGACCCGGCGCTGCGGCGGCGCCAGGGCGCCGCCGCGCGGCGCCGGTACCTGGCGGGGTTCACCCGGGACCGGATGGCGCAGGAGACGGCGGCGGTCTACGCGGAGCTGCTCCGGACGGCGGCCCGCCCCGCACTGACCGGGAGCCGGACGTGAGGCGGCTGCGGGTGGCCTGCGTGGGCACCGGGTTCATCGCCGGGAAGCACCTGCAGGCGCTCTCGCAGATGGGCGACGTGGAGATCGTGGCGGTCGCCGACACGCAGCCGGAGCGCGCAGAGGAGGTCGCCACCCGCTACGGGGCCCGCCCGCACACCGACGGAGCGACCCTGCTGGCGACCGAGGAGCTCGATGCGGTCTGGCTGTGCGTGCCGCCGTTCGCGCACGGCGCCCTGGAGGCCGCCGCCATCGCCCGCGGGCTGCCCTTCTTCGTGGAGAAGCCACTGGCGCTCGACCTGCCGACCGCTCAGGGCATCGCCGACCAGCTGGCCGGCACCGGGCTGACCACCGCCGTCGGGTACCACTGGCGGCACCTGGACGTCGTCGAGCGGGCCGTGGAGCTGCTCGCCGGGAGGCCCGCCCAGCTCGTGACGGGCTACTGGTGGGACAAGACGCCGCGCGTGCCGTGGTGGCCCCGGCGGGCGTACTCCGGCGGCCAGGTCATCGAGCAGACCACCCACCTGTTCGACCTGGCACGCCACCTCGCCGGCGACGTCGACACGGTGACCGCGGCCGAGCGAGCCGCTGCCGACGGCGCGGAGGACGTCCCCACGGCGGCCTCGTCGCTGCTGCGGTTCGCTTCCGGCGCGGTCGGCTCCGTCTCCTCGGCGCGCGTCCTGGCCGGACGGCACCGCGTCGCGCTACACGTCGTCGCGGACGGGCTCGTGCTCGAGGTGTCCGAGCGGGGCCTGACCGACCACGAGCTGCTCGTGGGGACGGAGCGCGGCACGGAGGTGCTGCGGTCCGAGCAGGACCCGATCGCCGCCGAGGACCGTGAGTTCGTCGACGTCCTGCTCGGCCGGACGGCGCGCACCCGCGTGCCCTACGAGGAGGCGCTGCGCAGCCACGCCCTGGCCTGCGCCGCGGACCGCTCCGCCCGCGAGGGGACACGGGTGCACCTCGGGGAGGGAGGACGCCGGTGACCGGGCGCACCGTGCGGTCGATCGCCGTCCTCGGCCCCGGCCGCACGGCGGTCATCGACGACACCGAGCCCGAGCCGGGCCCCGGTCAGGCCTGGGTGAGCACCGAGTGGTCGGGGATCAGCGCCGGGACGGAGGTCGCCCTCGTCCGGGGCACCGACCCCCAGCACCGGGTGGGTTGGGACCCCGACCTGCGGGCGTTCGGGGTGGGGCCGCTCGCCGGGTACCCGAAGCGCGGCATCGGCTACATGGAGGTCGGCCGGGTCACCGAGAGCCGCACGGCGGCCCTGGCCGTGGGCTCCCTGGTGGCGATGGCCTACGGCCACCGCACCGGCACCTGCGCCGATCCGGCGCGGACGACGGTGATCCCGGTGCCCGACGACCTCGACCCGCTGCTGGGCATCTACCTGGCCCAGATGGGCCCGATCTGCGTCAACGGCCTGCTGCACGCCGCGGCGGCGCTCGAGGGGCCGCGGGCAGCGGTCGACGCCGGCGTCCGGGACCGGCACGTGCTGGTCATGGGCGCGGGCGTCATCGGCCTGCTGAGCGCACTCCTGGCGGTCCGGCACGGCGCGGCGTCGGTGTGCGTGGCCGAGCCCTCGGCGCAGCGGCGGGCGGTCGCCGGGGCCCTCGGCCTCGACGCCGTCGACGACGCCGACGGCAGCGCCTGGCTGACGGTCAAGCAGCGCTGGCGGCACGGCCCCGGGGACGCCGGCGCCGACGTCGTCCTGCAGTGCCGCGGCCACGACGCCGCGCTCGCCACGGCGCTCCGCTCGCTGCGGCCGCAGGGCGTCGTGGTCGACCTGGGCTTCTACCAGGACGGGGCCGGGGCCGTCCGGCTCGGCGAGGAGTTCCACCACAACGGACTCGCGGTGGTCTGTGCCCAGATCGGCCGGGTCCCCCGCGGGATGGGCGCGGACTGGACGCGCTCGGCCCTCGCCGCGGTCACCCTCGACCTGCTGCGGGAGCGGGGCGGGGACGTCCGCACCCACCTGGTCACCACCGTCGTCCCCTTCGAGGACGGCCCCCGCCTGCTGACCGACCTGGCCGGACGCCGGCTGGCGAGCCCGCCGCTGCAGGCCGTGCTTCGTCTCGGCGGAGCCTCGTGACCGCGTGCCGCGTGCCGCGTGCCCGCCTGCCGCCGCCGTCCTCCCGTGGTCGACCTGACCGGGTCGCGGCCCGGCGGCCGCCTCCCGCTCACGCGTCTGCCGCGGGGTCCTCTCCGGGGAGCGGCACGGCGTCACGCGGCGGGGCGGCCGGCAGGTCGCTGCCGGTCAGGTGGTCGGCGTCGTTGAAGGAGACCAGCGTCCACTCGGGCCCGCCGTCGGAGGAGGGCCGGTGCCGCCAGTGCGTGAGGCTGGTGTTCGCCGGCGCGCAGTCCACCCGGTTCCCGCTGGCGCCCAGGCCGAAGGCCAGCGCGAACGACGCCTCCACGACCCCGGCGTGGCAGACGGCGACCACCGTCTCGTCCCGGTGCCGGGCGACGAGACGGGACAGGGCGCCACACGCACGGGCCAGGAAGGTCGCCCAGCTCTCGCCGCCCGGGGAGAACTCCCGGTAGGGGTCCCGCGTCCCCGGCGTCGCCTCGCCCCCGCGGTACCGGGCCCGCCACTGCTCCACGGTGAGCCCGTCGGCCTCTCCGGGTCGCAGCTCCTGCAGACCGTCGTCGCGCAGCACCGGCATGCCCAGCGCCCGTGCGACGTACTCGGCGGTCTGCAGCGCCCGCGGGAGGTCGCTGGAGACCAGCCGGTCGGCCGGCACCGGTCGGTCCCGCAGCCGCTGCTCCAGCAGCCGGGCCTGCTCCCGCCCCCGGGCGGTCAGGCCGGCGTCGCCGTGCATCCCGCCGATCACCGGCTCGACGTTCGCCACGGCCTCGCCGTGCCGCACCAGGTAGAGCTCCGTCGCCACCAGGCCTCCTCCGGGAGCCCGCGGCTCCGTCGCCACTGCGTGTCCCACCGCGCGCTGCCACGGAGCCGCCGACCTCAGCCGCCCTTGCGGCGGGCGAGGACCAGACCGGCCACCTCCGCCGCGCCGGCCCCGAGCAGCACCCGCGCCATCTCCCGGAGCGAGAAGCCCTCCGAGTACACGTCGTCGAAGACGAGGATCCGCCGTCCGGCGACCCGCGCGGGCTCCGGCACCGACAGCGCGGCGCGCAACTCGCCCTCGGCGATCCTCCGGCGCTCCTCCGGGCTGATGCCGAGGAACCGTCCGGTGGGTCCGGACTTGGCGATGAGGCCCGGCGCGAACGGCCACGCGGGTCCGTCGCACCGGGCCGCCTCGACGATCACCTGCAGGTAGTCCCACAGCCGGTGCGCCCGGGGACCGACGTAGATGGCGCCGGTGGTGATCAGGTCGTAGCCGGCCAGTTCCTCGCGGTTGTCCTCCAGGAAGCCGACGAGGATGCGCCCCAGGACCTCGCCCAGGTCGCGCTCCTCCCCGTACTTGAACCGGTAGACGGCGCTCCACATCTCCTCCGCCCGGCCGGACACGGTGTACAGGCGGGAGAAGTAGCGGTCGTCGAGGCCGCACACCGTGTTGGAGCACGAGCCGCGCTCGTCGACGGCCTGACCGCAGACGGTGCAGGTCGGCCCGTCGGGTGCCGCGCCGCCGAGGACGGCGCACGGGAAGCAGAGCGCCGGCGTCCCCGTCGTCCGGTAGACGCACGCGGCGCAGGCGCCGAACCCCGCCGGTGCCGGGTCGAGCGGCTCCAGGTCGATGGGCATCGTCACCTCTCCCGGATCTCCGACACCGCGCGGTGGAGCAGGCGGACTCTAGGGCAGGCCCCGGGCCACGCGCAGCTCCGGACGACGTCGGACCCGCGGGACACCGAGCGCGTACCGGTGGACGCGACCGATCGCCGGCGAGTGGGCCGAACGCCGCACCCGGGTCCGGGAGACGCAGGCAGGAAGCCCTGCGGGGTCTGGGCAGGGCGAGCAGCTCATCTCGTGACTCCGCGGGCGAGAGCCGGGGCCGCGACCGTGCGCCACGTCTACCCACGGATCCCGAGGGTGGTGACCGGTGGCCCACCGGCGTCTCTCCCGACGCCCCGGATCCCGCTGAGGACCGGGGAGGTGCGGGGCCGCGCGAACCCGACCGGGTCGTCGGTACAGACCATGTCGACGCCCAGCCGGGCCATCAGCCGGGCCTCGTCGGGGTCGTTCACGACCCCGACGGAGACCAGCAGACCGAGCCCGCGTACCCGGTGCACGACGTCACGGTCCCAACGGACGTGGACCGGGTGGAGGTGGACGTCGGTCAGCCCGCGGTCCCTGGCGCGCCGGGCGGCGACGTCGGGATCCACGTGGGGCGCGACGATCAGCGCTCCGGACACCGAGCCGCATCCGGCGATCGAGGCGGCGGTGACCAGGTCGAACGACGTGGTGGTGACCCGGTCGGCGCCGGGGCGGTGCACCCGGCGGGCGTGGAGCAGGCCGGCGAGGAGCCTGGCCGTGCGGGCGGCGGCGGCTCCTCCCGCCTCGGGCTTGACCTCGGTGACGACGACGGCGTGCCGGCGGGCGGCGAGGTCGAGGGCCTCGGTGAGGGTGGGGACGCACTCGCCGTTCGGGAGCCGGAGTCGGCGGAGCGCCGCGAACGGGGTCAGGTCCACGACCGGACCGGTTCCCGGCCCCAGCCCGAGGACCCGGCTCAGGTCCGGGTCGTGCGCCAGGACGAGGACGCCGTCGCTGGTGGCCCGGACGTCGACCTCCACACCGTCGGCACCTGCCTCCAGTGCGACGCGGATCGCCTGCAACGTGTTCTCGGCGTGCTGTGGGCAGCTCGGGGTGCCGCGGTGACCGACGATGCGCATGCCCGGGACGCTGGTCGACGCTCACTGCCGTCCCGTGACGCGGACACGTGGCGTCGATGGCGCACGCGTGAACCCACCGGTGAGGGGTGTATGCCGGTGCACGCGCTGGTCCACGCACCGTCCGAGTGCCACGGGCGCAGTGCCCGTCGTGACACCGGAACCCGTCCGACGAGTGCGCGGACAACGGATGCCCGGGCACGCCGGCGCCGCGAGGACCCTCGACGGCTCCTCGGGTCCCGTCCACGACCACCTGGACGCGGGACCGACCGACGCGGCCGCGCTGACCTCGCACCACGATCGTGCGGACCACACCTGACCGCGGCTGACGACCGACGAGGGCCTGACCTGCGAACCGCAGGTCAGGCCCTCGTCGACGGGTGGAGCTGAGGGGACTCGAACCCCTGACCCCCACACTGCCAGTGTGGTGCGCTACCAGCTGCGCCACAGCCCCGTTCCCGGCCCGCCCGGTCTCGCTCGGGCCAGGGAGAACGATACCTCCTCCGGGGACCGGCCTCGCGGTGGGGGGTCGGTGCGCGCGTCGGGCCTCAGACCTCGACGCCGCGCTCGGCCAGCCACGGCACCGGGTCGACCTTCCGCCCGTTCATGCCGCCCCGGTGGACCTCGAAGTGCAGGTGCGGCCCGGTCGACTGGCCGCGGTTGCCCAGCAGCGCGATCGTCTCGCCGGCCTCCACGAACTGGCCCGGCTCGACGAGGATCTCGTTCATGTGGCCGTAGACGGTGACGTCGCCGTTGTCGTGGAGGACGTAGACCGCCAGGCCGAAGCCGCTCGCCGCACCCGCCCGGACGACGACGCCGTCCATGGCCGCGTACTCCGGCGTCCCGATCGGCGCGGCGAGGTCGATGCCGTAGTGGAAGGTGCCCCAGCGCGAGCCGAAGCCGCTGGTGAAGCGCGCGCCGCTGACCGGCAGCACCGCCTCGGGCCGGGCCGCCTCGGCCGCGGCCTCCGCGGCGGCGGCCTCGGCCGCGGCGCGCTCGGCGCGGCTGGCGGCGACCTCCTGCAGGCGGGCCTGCGCCTCGGCCTCGGTGATCGAGGCCATCGGCAGGACCTCCTCGGACACGTCGTCGGTGGCCAGCTCCATCTGCGCGCCGAGGACCGAGGCCGGCTCGGCCGCCGCGTCAGTCGAGCCCGGGACGCCGAGGACGCCGGCGCCGACGGCACCGGCCACGAGCGCGGCGAGGAGCAGGTGCGGACGGCGGTCCCGCAGGCCGCGGCGGCGCGCGGGGGCGGCCTCGACCACGGGCGCCTCGGCCGGCGGGAGCTCCGGCAGGACCGTGGTGGCCGGGGACGCGACGGCGTCGTCGGCGGCCGGGCGCGGCACGGGCACGACCGGCGGGAAGCCACGCAGGGACGACACGGGCCGGCCGGCGGGACGCCGGTGCGCGCCGGGCCGGGGGGCCGGCACCGCCCCGCCGGAGTCGCTGGCGGGGCGGGTCAGGAGACCCGCGGTCGTCCGGGAACTGGCCACAGCACGTACCCCGCTCGTGGGAAGCGGCCCAGGCGGGCCCGATCAGGTTGGAACGATCCAAACACACCGTGACGTAGTCGTGACCCTTCGTACGGCGTGTCCGGGGATGACACGCCGTGTGCGCAGCGTCACGTGAGGCTGGTGGGTTTACCGGCCCCTCTCTCCGGACACATCCCGTGATCCGGCGTGGAACAGCCCGCGCCGTCCCGTTGCGCACCGGACCGGCGGCTCCTCCGCCGACCCGGTGCCCGCGCGCCCTCGCGGTCGGCACCCGACACGCAGCGCACAGGACCACGCCGACCCGTCGGGCCGCCCCTGCGGGTGTCCCCGCGGGGCAGGCGTGGTCCCATGATCGTTCCCTGCGCGACCCGCGGCGCCCGCCACCGGCGGAGCGACCGGCCGCCCGGTGGCACCGACCCTGGACAGGAAGGACCGATGCCTCGATGGCACAGCCCGAGCGTTTCCTGCGGCACCTCAAGCGGACCGGCACCCTCGTCCCGACGACGGCCGAGCCGGTCGCCCGTGTCCGGCCGCTGACCAGCGCGACGCTCGAGCAGCACGGGGCCCGGCTCACCGTCCCCACCTACGACCGCGCGGCCCTGACGCCCGCCGTCGTCCACCTGAGCGTCGGCGGCTTCTCCCGCGCCCACCAGCTCATCTACTTCGACGAGGTCGCGCAGCGGCGGATCTCCACCGGGTGGGGCGTCGTCGGCGTCGGCCTGCGGGCCCGGACGCTGCAGGAGGCCCTCGCCCCGCAGGACAACCTCTACACCGTCGTGGAGCGCAGCCCCGACGGCGAGCGCGCCCGGGTGGTCGGCGTCCTCACCGACTACCTGTTCGCCCCCGATGCTCCCGGCGCCGTGCTCGACCGGCTCGCCGACCCGCGCACCCGCGTGGTGACCATGACGATCACCGACGCCGGCTACCTGCTCGACCCCGCCACCCGGGAGTTCACCCCCGACGACGACGTCCGCCACGACCTCGCCTGCCCCGGGTCCCCGCGCACCGTCTTCGGGTTCCTCGTCGAGGCCCTCGACCGCCGCCGGCGGGCCGGTGCGGCGCCGTTCACCGTCGTCTCCTGCGACAACCTGCACCGCAACGGCGAGGCCACCCGCGCCGCCGTCGTCGGGTTCGCGGCGCTGCGCGACGAGGTCCTCGCGCGCTGGATCACCGACCGGGTCGCCTTCCCGAGCAGCATGGTCGACCGGATCACCCCGCAGACCACGCCCGAGGAGCGCGCCGCGGTCGCCCTGCGGCACCGTGTCGACGACCGCTGGCCGGTCATCACCGAGCCGTTCTCGCAGTGGGTCATCGAGGACACCTTCTGCAACGGCCGCCCCCCGCTGGACGACGTCGGCGTCCGGTTCGTCCGGGACGTCACCGCCCACGAGCTGATGAAGACCCGGCTGCTCAACGCCAGCCACTCGGCGCTGGGCTACCTGGGCACGCTGGCCGGCCACGAGCGCATCGACGTCCTCATGGGCGACCCGCTGTTCGCCGACTACGTCACCCGGCTGATGGACGACGAGGTCACCGCGCTCATCCCCGTACCCGAGGGCATCGACCTCGACGAGTACAAGGCCACGCTCCTGCAGCGCTTCGCCAACCCGGCCATCGCCGACCGGCTGTCCCGGCTGTGCCGCCGCGGGTCGACCAAGCTGCCGCACCACCTGCTGCCCTCGCTGCGCCAGGCGCTGGCGGAGGGGCGTCCCCACGCGCTGCTGACCCTGGCCCTGGCCGGCTGGATCGCCTACCTGCAGCGGGTCGACGGCGACGGCAGGCCGGTGCCCGTGGAGGACGAGCGCGGCCCGTACCTGCAGGCCCTGGCCCTCGCCGGCGGCACCGACCCCCGGCCGCTGCTGGCCGAGGAGTCGGTGTTCGGCGACCTGGGGTCCGTCCCGGGCTTCGCCGACGAGCTCTCCGGCGTGCTGCGCCGCCTCGACCGCGAGGGCGTCCGGGCCACCGTCGCCGCCGCCGTGCTGGCGAGCGCCCGGTGACCACCTCCCCTCCCCGCGGCGCTGCCGCGGCGCTGCCGCGCGACGTCGTCACCGGCCTCACGCACCTGCTCTGCGACGCCGACGGCAACCTCTTCCCCTCCGAGGAGCCGGCCTTCGTCGCCTCGGCCGCGGTGACCAACCGCTTCCTCGCCGAGCTCGGCGACCCCCGCCGGTTCACCCCGGAGGAGCTGCGCCTGGCCACCACCGGCATGAACTTCCGGACGACGGCGCGGCGGCTGGCCACCGAGGCCGGCCGCCCGGAGGTCGACGTCGAGCCGTGGGTGGCCGAGGAGAAGCGGGCGGTCACCGCCCACCTCGGCGGGCACCTGCGCCCGCACGAGCCGACCACCGCGGCCCTGACCGCGCTGTCGGCGCACCTGCGCCTGGCCGCGGTGAGCTCCAGCGCGCTGGGGCGGCTGGCGGCCTGCTTCACCGCCACCGGCCTCGACGGGCTCATCCCGCCGGACCGGCGCTTCAGCGCCGAGGACTCCCTGCCGGTGCCCACCAGCAAGCCCGACCCGGCGGTCTACCTCTTCGCCTGCGAGAGTCTGGGTACCGCCCCGGCGGCGGGCCTGGCCGTGGAGGACTCCGTCCCCGGGGCACTCTCGGCGGTCCGGGCGGGTTGTCCCACCGTGGGCAACCTCCTGTTCGTCCAGCCGGGCGAGCGCGCCGAGCGGGAGACCGCGCTGCGCGAGGCCGGGGTGCTCACGGTCGTCTCGTCCTGGCAGGAGCTCGCCGACCTGGTCCTGCCCGTCCTGACCGGAGGTGGTCGATGAGGATCGTCTACACCAGCTTCCGCGGGCTGTTCTCCGACAGCCCCCGCGCGATCTACGAGGCCCTCGCCGCCCGCGGCGACGACCACACGCACACCTGGCTGACCGCCCCGGTGGCCGAGGGCGCGTTCCCCTCCGACGTGGGGACCGTCCCGTTCGGCAGCCCGGAGAGCATCGCCGCACTCGAGGGCGCCGACGTCGTCGTCTCCAACGACCACGTGCCGCTGGACTGGGAGAAGCGGCCCGGCGCCCTCTACCTGCAGACCTGGCACGGCACCCCGCTCAAGCGGATCCACAACGACGTCCTCTGGGCGCCGGAGGGCCGGCTGGCCTACCTCGAGCACGACATCGCCCGCTGGGACGCGATGCTCTCGCCCAACCCGTACAGCACCGCGCGGTTCCGGCAGGCGTTCGGCTACCGCGGCCCCGTCCACGAGACCGGCTACCCGCGCAACGACCTGCTCTCCAGCCCGGAGCGCGACGCGGTGCGGGCGCGGGTCCGCGCCGGGCTCGGCGTCGACGAGGGCACCCGGGTGGTCCTGTACACCCCCACCTGGCGCGACCAGCTGGTCTTCGAGGGCACCGGGGAGCGGGACTTCGACTTCCCCGTGGACCTCGCCGACTTCACCGACCGGCTCGGGAAGGACCACGTGCTGCTGCTGCGGCTGCACAACATGGTCTCCGACCGGCTCGAGTCGATCGAGGGGATGCCGGTGCGCGACGTCTCGTCCTACCCGGACATCCGCGACCTCTACCTGGCCGCCGACCTGCTGGTCACCGACTACTCGTCGACGATGTTCGACTTCGCGATCACCGGGAAGCCGATCCTGCTGTTCACCTACGACCTCGACGAGTACCGCAACCGCCTGCGAGGCTTCTACGTGGACATCGAGGACCTCGCGCCCGGGCCGCTGCTGTCGACCAGCCGGGAGCTCGTCGACGCGGTGGCCGACGTCGAGACCGTCGCCGCCGAGCACGCCGACCGGTACCGGGCGTTCCAGGAGACCTACACCGCGCTCGAGGACGGGCACGCCACCGACCGCGTCCTCGACCTGTTCTTCCCGCCCGGCAGTCCCGCCGGCGCGGACCCGACGACCCGAGAGGGGGACGACAGTGCGCATCGTTGAGCTCGCGCAGACCACGGGGGTTCCCGCCCTGGAGGCGCTGACCACCACGACCGGGACCCGCGCCGAGACGCACCCCGTGCAGGTGGTCATCCTGGCCGCCGGGATGGGGACCCGGCTCGGGCGCCCGCTGCCCAAGCCCCTGACCCCGCTGGTGGACGGCCGCAGCATCCTGCACCGCCAGCTCGACACGCTGACGCAGGTGCTCGGCCCCGACGTCGACGTCACCGCCGTCGTCGGGTTCCAGTGCGAGCTGCTCATGCAGGCCGCGCCCCACCTGCGGTTCGCCTACAACCCGGACTTCGCGCGGACCAACACGTCCAAGAGCCTGCTGCGGGGCCTGCGGACCACCCGCTCCGGCGGCGTCCTGTGGCTCAACGGCGACGTCGTGTTCGACGCCGCCGTCCTGGAGGCGGTGCTGCCGGCGCTCGAGGCGGACGAGAGCTTCGTGTGCGTGGACACCTCCGTCGTCGGCGACGAGGAGGTCAAGTACACCCTCGACGAGGACGGCTACATCGCCGAGCTGTCCAAGACGGTGACCGGCGGCCTCGGCGAGGCGGTGGGCATCAACCACATCTCGTCGGCGGACAAGGCCGCGCTCGTCGAGCACCTCGTGGCCTGCGGCGACCAGGACTACTTCGAGCGCGGCATGGAGACGGCGGTCATCGAGGCCGGCCTGCGGTTCCGCCCGCTGGACATCTCCCGGTGGGCCGCCGTGGAGGTCGACTTCGAGGCCGACCTGGAGCGCGCCAACGCGATGCTCTCCAGCAGCCGGGCGCGGCTGCACCCGGTACCCGACGGCGCCCTCTGACGACCGGCCGGAGCCTCAGCCGACCGGCTGGGGCTCCGGCTCGCGCCCTGCCCGCTCGGGGTCGCGGAGACGCCGTGCCGCGGCCAGGCCCCCGACGACCAGGCCGGCGCCACCGGCCACCAGGACGGCCACGGCCGCCCGGGCCAGGAGCCCGGGCCCGCCGGCGGCCACGTGCGCGCTCCACAGCACGTCGACGTCGGGCAGGCCCTGCACCAGCAGCAGCCAGCCGAGGACGACCGCGCACAGTCCGGCCATCCCCCCGCGCCCGCGGCGGGCGGCGAGGAGCCCCAGCACCGCCACCAGCGCCGCAGTGACGGCCGGCAGCAGCGCCGACACCACCGCCGCCGCGTGCGAGGACACCGTCACCGGTGGCTCGGGCGTGCTCGCCGCGTGCCACAGCGCGGCGACACCGCCCAGCGCCATCACCGCGCCCAGCGCCCGCGGCGTGCGGGCGAGCAGCCCGGCCGCCGCGACGACGGCGGCCAGCGCCAGGTGCAGGCCCCAGGTGAGCGCCGCCGGCGGCGGCGGGCTCCAGGTGAGCTCGCCGCGGACGGTCACCGCGGTCTCGCCGTGCCGCATCGGGACCGTCCAGTCGAACACCGTGTGCGCGTGCGCCGGGTCGGCGGCCACCGCGGGCGGCAGCTGGCTCTCGCTCATCCAGTGCGTGCGGTGGTCGTGCCACGTGTACTGCGGCTCGGTGGACACCTGCACCCACTCGGGCTCCGCCCGCGGGTCGGCGTCCTCGGGCAGGGTCACCCGGCCGTAGCGGTCGAGGTTGATCGTCGTCGCCGGGCTGTGCGCGTTGCGCCAGACGCCGTCCGGCCCGATGCGCAGGTAGGGCTCGTCGGAGTAGCCGGGCACCGTCAGCTCGGTGCCGGTGGTGTTGACCACCTCGAGCACGTCCCCGAACTCCAGCACCCGCACGCTCACGCCCGGCACCGCCGGCTGCACCGAGGTGACCCGGCCGTCGAAGTCGCTGCCGGCCACCTCGCCGCCCACGTGCGCCCGCGCCGGGCCGGCGAGGGCCAGGGTGGCCAGCACGCCGAGCAGCACGACCAGCAGCCGCGCACCGGCGGCGCCGACGCCGCTCACGCCGCGGCGGCGACCGCGGCCAGGTCGCCGGCGATGTCCCGGGCGGTGTTGCCGGCGTCGAAGGCCACGTGCGCCTCGTCGTCGGCCCCGTACAGCAGCAGCAGCGAGCTGTGCAGCCGGCCGTCCTCCTCCGCCAGCGGCACGCCGGCCGACAGCTGCGCCTGGTCGATCGCGGCCTGCTCGCCGGTCAGGCCGACGAACTGCGTGGGCAGGTCGGCGTCGAAGCGGTCGAGGTACTCGCCGAGCACCGGCGGGGTGTCGGCGGCGGGGTCGGTCGTGACGAACACCACCTGCACCTGCTCGGCCAGCGCCGGGTCGGTGTCGCGCAGCGCGAGCGCGACGTCGGCCATCGTCGTCGGGCAGATGTCGGGGCAGTTCGTGTACCCGAAGAACAGCAGCGTCGGGCGACCCGCCGTGGCGGTGGCGAAGTCGTAGGACGCGCCGGAGGTGTCGGTCAGGGTGAACGTCGGGCGCTGGAACGGGTCGCGCAGGTCGATGCCGGCGTACTCGTCGCCGGGGCCCTCCAGCGAGGCGACCGCACCGCCCGAGTGGTCGTGGTCCTCGGCGGCGGCCGCCGGGTCCCCGCCGTCGGAGCAACAGGCGGACAGCGCCAGGCCGGCGGCGAGCAGCAGCGCGGCGGTCCGGCCGCGCGCGGGAGCGGTCACGAGGACACGGTACGTCGGCCCGCCCGGTAGCCGAGGACGACGCCCGCGAGCCCGACGACCAGCGCCAGGATGGCGAGGAACAGCGCCAGACCGGCCGGCTCGTTGCTCACCGGGCCGCCGTGGCCGTGCTCGTCGGTGGCCGCCGCGGTGTCGGTGGCCGCCGCGGTGTCGGTGGCCGCGTCGGTGGCGCCGGCTCCCGACGCCAGGGTGAGGGTGGGCGCCGGGTTCTCCGGCTCCTCCTGGCCCTCGACGGTCGGCTCGATCCAGGCCGACTCGGTGCCGTCGCTGTAGGTCTGCACCGCGGGGAACGACAGCGTCTCGGCGTCGGGGAACGGCCCGCCGGACAGCGCGAACTCCTGGAAGCGGCCCGGGGCGATCCCGCCGCCGGCGTCGGCGCGGAACTCCACCACGGAGACGTAGCTGGTGATCTCCTGCCCGTGGGCGTCGAGGGGCTCGTCGAGCTGCGCGGAGGTGGTGGTGATCGTCCAGCCCGGCACCTCCTGCGCCTGCAGCGAGGCCATCGCCTCGTCCTCCGGGATCGAGATGCGCAGCGAGACGGTGCTCGCCGTGTCGCTCTCGTTGGGCACCCGGAAGGTGAGCTTCCCGTAGCCGCCGGGTGTGGCGTCGGCCGACGAGACCGTCACGTGCGCCGACGCGCCGGTGGCGGCCACGACGGACGCGACCAGGGCGGTCAGGACGGCGGCCAGGACGACACCGGCACGGGCCAGCGGTCGCAGGGGGGTCGGGGACACGGTTCTCCTCGTCTCGGTTCCAGCGGGTCTCAGCGCACCGGGAAGGCGGTGGTGGCGGTGGCGGCGGTGAACTCGTCGAGCCGGACGGTGACCGCCACGGTCCAGGTGCCGGCGCCCGGGATCGACATCCCGTCGGCCACCCAGTGGCCGGGGCCGGCGGGCTCGAGGTCGACGTCGAGCGGGCCGATCTCCTGCTCGGGCTCGGTGAGCGTCACGCGCAGGTCGGCGGGCTGGGCGAGCTGCCCGTCGTCGTCGAACAGGTAGACGTGCAGGGTGTTGGCGCCCGCCCGGGCCGGGTCGACCGACAGCTGCACGCTGCCGGACTCCCCCGCCGCCGACTCCAGCGGCAGCGTGACGTCGACCGGCTCGGCGACCGTGGCCGCGGCCGGCGGGGTGCCCACCAGCACCGCCGAGAGGACCAGCACGACCGCGGCGACGGCGGCCTCGACGAGGACCGAGCGACGCAGCGGGGCGACGTCCTCCACCGCGCCGCGGGCCTGCACCGCCGCACGGGCGCGGGCGGCCTCGACCACCGGGGCCTCGTCGGCTCCGCCGGCAGGGGCCGCGAAGGCGTGCACGGTCACCCGCCGGCGCCCGCCGGGCCGCGGCCGCGCCAGCCCCAGGTGCTGCTGCACCCAGACGCGCGAGACGCCGGCGGCGGCCAGGAGCAGCAGCACCAGGGCCAGCTTGGCGAGCAGGATCCAGCCGTAGGCGGTGGACACGAGCGCGGCCGGGGAGCCGACCTCCCGGACCGACTGGACGACGCCGGTCACCACGAGGGCGGCCACCGCGGCCGAGGCGATCCGCGACCACCGGGGCAGCGCCGCGGCCAGCTCACCGGCCTCGACGCCCGGCCGCAGCAGCCCGGCCAGCAGCGCGGCCAGCCCGCCCAGCCACACCGCCATGGCCGCGACGTGCACCGCGGTGACCGCGGTGGCGAACACCGGGATGCTGCCGGCCACCGGGTGCCCGACCGCGGCGGTGGTCAGGACGACGCCGGCCCCGAGGACGGCCGGGCCCGCGACCTCCTGGGACTGCGGCGGGGCGCCGCGGCGCCACAGCGGCACGAGGAGCGCGGCGAGGACGAGGGCCAGCGCGCCGCGGCCGAGGGTGGTGAGCCCGAAGGCCGACGAGCCGGTGGAGGCCAGCAGCGCGGGGTCGAGGAGCGAGCCGAGCCCGGCGCCGGCCGTGTACGGGCCCTGCAGCAGGAAGGTGAGGACCGCCGCACCGGCGACCGTGACGAGTCCCGCGGTGGTCAGCCGCCGCACCCGACGCGACGCCCAGCCGGCCGGCCAGGCCAGCAGCAGGAACGCCGGCACGCCCAGGCCGACCGCCTCGCCGGCGAAGCCGAGGCTGCGCGCGGCGGGGAGCGCGGCGGCCACGAACGGGTCGGCGTCGGGGTCGGCGGCGACCGCGCCGGCGTCGGCGAGCTCGCCGTCGCCGACGACGAACGCGTACGCGCCGCTGACGGGGTGCGAGTCGGCCGAGACCACCCGGTAGGTGACGACGTAGCTGGCGTCGGGCAGGTCGCCGCGCAGCGGGATGGTCAGCGTGTCGTCGCGGACGGCGGCCGCGCCGGTGTCCACCCGCGCGCCGTCGCCGCCGAGGACGCGGGCGTAGCCGGCGCCGAGCGACACGCCCTCGCTGAACCGCAGCGTCACCTGGGCGGGCACCGCGTCGAGGCGGGCGCTCTCCCCCGGGTCGGTGGAGACCAGCTCGGCGTGGGCGGAGGCGGGCCCGGCGGTGAGCACGCCCAGGCCGAGCCAGCCGGCCAGGAGGACGAGCAGCAGGACCGGCCGCGGTGAGCGGCGCGCCCCGGCGGTGGCGCTCACGCGACCACCCGCCGGGCGCGCGCCGGAGCCGCGGCCCGGCGCGGCCGCTGCCGCCAGGCGAGGACGGTGATGAGCACCACGCCCGCGACCAGCAGCAGGTGGGCCGCGGCGCGGTCGGCGTGCACGTGGCCGGCCTGCAGGTCGCGCACGGTGGTCACGGTGAGCAGGACGGTGAAGGTGGCGAGGAACGGCAGCGCTCCGGCGGCCAGCCGCGGTGCCGCGGCGACGGCGAGGAAGGCGGCGGCGACGGCCAGGTTCCACGCGCCCGTCTCGTGCGCCACGTGCACCGGCGCGCTCATCGCCGCGACGCCGCCGGCCAGCGCCGGCCACGCCAGCCCCGCCTGGGCCACGCCGACCGCGAGCAGCGCCAGCCGCAGCGCGGCCTCCAGCAGGCGGGCGCGCGCTGCCGCGGCGGTGCCGGGCAGCTGCTGGGGCAGCGCGCCGAGGACCGCGGCGGTGAGGTCGGGCACCGGCGGGACGGGGGCCAGCCGGGCCCGGCGGGTCACGCCCTCGACGGCGTCGGCCCACCCGGCGCACGCGGGGCACGCCGCGAGGTGGCGGTCGAGGTCGTCGGCGGGCATGCCGAGCGGCTCGCCGTCGAGTCGCGCGGAGACCGCCTCGCGGAACGGGGCACACTGCATGTCGTAGTAGTCGTCGCGGAGGGCCCGTCCGGTTCCCGGCTCGACAGGGGATGCGCACGGAGGTGGGACGTGGACGAGCTGGCGCGGGTCGCGGCGGCCGCCGTCGACGGTGACCCCCTCGCCGCCGCGACCCTCGTGCGGGCCACCCAGCCCGACGTCTGGCGGCTGTGCGCGGCGCTCGGGAGCCACGAGTCCGCCGACGACCTGACCCAGGAGACCTACGCCCGCGCGTTCGCCTCCCTGCACCGCTTCGAGGGCCGTTCGTCGCTGCGGACGTGGCTGCTGGCCATCGCCCGCCGTGTCTGCGCCGACGCCGTCCGCTCCCGGCGCCGCCGGCGGCTGACCCTCGTCCGCGACGACGCCGACCTGGAGGCCCTCACCCGAGCCGACGACGCCGACCGGGTGGGGGAGGGTGCCGCCGTCACCGACCTGCTGGGCCGGCTGGACCCCGACCGCCGCGAGGCCTTCGCGCTCACCCAGCTGCTGGGGCTGTCCTACGCCGAGGCCGCCGAGGTGGCCGGGTGCCCCGTCGGGACGATCCGCTCGCGGGTGGCGCGGGCGCGGGCGGACCTGGTCGAGGCGCTCGGCGGGGACGCCCGGGAGGGGGCCGGTACGGCGCGCGGGTGACCGTGAGCTGAACGACAGGTGGCCGGGTACCTATGCTGCCCGACGGCCGAACGACCGCAGGACGCGGCGGGCGACCCCCTCCACCCGCCGATCCGGAGCCTCCTCGTGCCCTTCAGTCTCACGCCCAAGGACCAGAGCTTCTACACGCTGTTCAGCGCCTCGGCGCAGAACCTCGTCGAGGCCACCGACGTCCTGGGCGAGTTCATCCACGACCACGCCCGCCGCGCCGAGCTCGCCGACCGGCTCCGTGACCTCGAGCACACCGGGGACCAGTCGACGCACGCGATCTTCCGGCAGCTGAACTCCAGCTTCGTGACGCCGTTCGACCGCGAGGACATCTACAGCCTGGCCAGCCACCTCGACGACGTCATGGACTTCGTCGAGGCCGCCGCCGACCTCGTCGTCCTCACCGGGCTGGGCACCCTGCCCGCGGAGATGAGCCAGCAGACCGCGCTGCTGCAGCGCGCCGCCGAGACCACCGCCGAGGCGATGCCGCGGCTGCAGACGATGAAGGGCCTCCCCGACTACTGGATCGAGGTCAACCGCATCGAGAACGAGGCCGACAAGCTCTACCGGCGGCTGCTCTCCCGGCTCTACAGCGGCGAGTTCGAGGCCCTCGAGGTGTTGCGGCTCAAGGAGGTGGCCGACCAGCTCGAGGAGGCCGCCGACGCCTTCGAGAAGGTGGCCAACGTCGTCGAGTCCATCGCGGTCAAGGAGTCCTGAGCTCCGTGGACCGTTCGCTGGTCGGCCCGCACTGATGGACGCCGCCTTCGTCGCGCTGGTCGTCATCGTCGTCGTCGCCCTCGCCTTCGACTACACCAACGGGTTCCACGACGCCGCCAACGCCATCGCCGTCGCCGTCTCCACCAAGGCGCTGACACCGCGGGTGGCCCTGGCGCTCGCCGCGGTGATGAACCTCGTCGGCGCCCTGTTGTCCACCGAGGTCGCCAAGACCGTCGGCGAGGGGATCATCGACGCGCCCGTGGGCGGTGAGGGGCTGGAGATCGTCTTCGCCGCGCTGGTCGGGGCGATCACCTGGAACATGATCACCTGGTACTTCGGGCTGCCGTCGTCGTCCTCGCACGCGCTGATCGGCGGGCTGGTCGGCGCGGCGCTGGCCGCGGCGCACTCGGTGCAGTGGATGGGGATCCTCGACAAGGTCGTCATCCCGATGGTGCTCTCGCCGCTGGTCGGCTTCGGCCTGGGCTACCTGTTCATGCTGGTCATCCTGTGGACCTTCCGGCGGGCCAACGTCTCCCGCGCGAACCGCGGCTTCCGCTACGCGCAGATCGTCAGCTCGGCCACCATGGCGCTGGGGCACGGCCTGCAGGACGCCCAGAAGACGATGGGCATCATCACGCTGGCGCTGTTCACCGCCGGGGAGATCGACGACTTCGAGGTGCCCCTCTGGGTCGTGCTGGCGGCCGCCGGCGCGATCAGCGCGGGCACCTACGCCGGCGGCTTCCGCATCATGCGCACCCTCGGCCGGCGGATCATCCAGCTCACCCCCGCGGGCGGCTTCGCCGCGCAGACGGTCGCCTCCAGCGTCATGGTCACCACCGCGACGGTCTTCGCCGTCCCGGTCTCGACCACGCACATCACGACGACGTCGATCATGGGCGTCGGGTCGACCCGGCGGCTGTCGGCGGTGCGCTGGGGCGTGGCCGGCAACATCGTCGTCGCGTGGGTCGTCACCCTGCCCGCGGCCGGTGCGGTGGCGGCGCTGGCCTACCTCGTGACCGACCTCGTCGTCGGCTGACCCTCCCCCACGGAGCCCCCCGCAGCGGACCCCCGGCCGACCGGCCGGGGGTCCGTTGCGTCGTGCGCGCGAGGTGACCGGGACCTCTCGCCCCGCCCGTCGCATATCCCGATCGATCTGGTAGACATAGACCCCGTGGCGGCGACGGCGGTGCTCCTGGTGGGGCGGATCCACGTCGACCTGCTGCGCGTGTGCACGGCCACCTGTCCCGGCCGCTGACTCCCGCGCCCGTCGGCGCATCCCCCTCGCCCGTCCCGCGACGAGTCGCGCCCTGCTGCGCGCCCGCGGCCCCCTGAGACCAGGAGCCCCACCCCGTGAAGACCCTCATCGTGCTCGCCCTCGCCGGGCTGGGCGCCCAGCTCGTCGACGGGAGCCTGGGCATGGCCTACGGCGTCACCTCGACGACGCTGCTGCTCGCCTTCGGCACCAACCCCGCCGCCGCCTCGGCCACGGTCCACTTCGCCGAGATCGGCACCAGCCTGATGTCGGGCGTCGCCCACTGGAAGTTCGGCAACGTCGACTGGAAGGTCGTCGCCAAGGTCGGCGTCCCGGGTGCCGTCGGCGCGTTCCTCGGCGCGCAGGTCCTCTCCGGTCTGTCCACCGAGGTCGCCGCGCCGGTGATGTCGCTCATCCTCCTCGCGCTCGGCGCCTACCTGCTGGTCCGCTTCACCCTCCGCGGTATCGACCGCCGCAACCTCGGCAAGCCGGTCCGCAAGCGCTTCCTCGGCCCGCTCGGCCTGGTCGCCGGCTTCGTCGACGCGACCGGCGGCGGCGGCTGGGGCCCGGTGGGCACCCCGGCACTGCTGGCCAGCGGCCGGATGGAGCCGCGCAAGGTGATCGGCTCGATCGACACCTCCGAGTTCCTCGTCGCGCTGGCCGCCAGCCTGGGGTTCCTGCTCGCGCTCGGCTCGCAGGGCGTCAACTGGACGTGGGCGCTGGGCCTGCTGGCCGGTGGCCTGGTCGCCGCCCCGCTGGCCGCCTGGCTGGTCCGGCACGTGCCGCCGCGGCTGCTCGGCTCCCTCGTCGGCGGGATGATCGTCCTGACCAACACCCGCACGCTGCTGCGCAGCGACTGGATCGACGCCCCCGACGCGGTCCGCTACGCGGTCTACGCGGTGATCTACGTGATCTGGGCCGCCGCCGTCGCCCACTCCTTCCGGCAGTACCGCAAGGACCGGGCGCAGGAGTCCGCCGACGCGCTCGCCGCCGAGGCCGCCCGCCTGGCCGAGCAGCCGGAGCTGCACACGCCCGACGCCGCGGACGCCGCGGACCTCGAGCGCAGCCTGCGCGCCGGCCGCCCGGCCGACCCGCGCGACTAGCGGCAGCACGAGGAGAGGCCCCGTCCGGTCCGCCGGGCGGGGCCTCTCGCCGTCTCAGCGGCCGGACGTCAGGGCGGACTCGAGCTCCTCGGGCAGGCCCGGCTCGGGCAGCCCACGAGGCGGAGGCCGCCGCTCGTCGGTCGCCCGGAGCCATGCCCAGGTGTCCGCCAGCGTCTCCCGCAGCGGCCGGCTGGGCAGCCCGAGCGCCCGGGCACGGATCGTGTCGACGTCCCACGCGGTCCGCGCCATTTCTCGGGGCAACCACAGCGGGACGTGCAGCCACGGCTCGACACCGGCGGCCAGCAGGTCCTCCTCGGGCACCTCCACGAACTCCGCGTCGCTGCCGGTGACCTCCCGGCACGCCCAGAGCAGCCCGCCCAACGTCGTCATCCCGGCGGGGCCGGTCGCGTTCACCGGCCCGGTCTCCCCGCGCTCGGCCATCTCGACCAGCCAGCCGGCCAGGTCACGGACGTCGACCAGCGCGATCGGCTGGTCGAGTGCGTCGGGGACGACGACGCGGCCGCCGCGGGCGATCCGCTGCAGCCACCACGGCAGCCGGCGGACGTTGTCGTCCGGCCCGACGATCAGCCCGGCGCGGGCGGTGAGGAAGCCCCTGCCGACGGCCGCGGCGAGGACCCGCTCGGCGTGGGCCTTGTTCGGGCCGTAGTCGTCGTCGTCGGTGTCCCAGGTCGGCTCGACGTCCTCGGGGCCCACCGGGCCCGGCGGCCAGTTCGCGTAGGCGTTGAGGCTGCTGGTGAACGCGTAGCCGCGCACGCCGGCCAGCACGGCCGCGGCGTTGTCGGCGGCGGCGCGGGTCTGGCAGGAGGTGTCGACGACGAGGTCCGGCGTCCGGTCCGCCAGTGCGCGCGGCAGGGCGTCGGGGTCGTCCCGGTCGCCGTGCAGCGCGCGGACGCCGTCCGGGGGGCGGCCGGTGACGCCGCGGGTGAAGGTGGCCACCTCGTGGCCGCGGTCGAGGGCCGCCGCCACCACGTGCCGGCCCAGGAAGACGGTGCCGCCGAGGACGAGGAGTCGCATGCACGCAGCCCAGCCCAGCGGCTCGCCCGCCGTCCAGCCGGTTCGCGGACGGCGTACCCGGTCCTACACCGCGCGGGTGACCACGGGCAGGTCGGGCACCTGCGGCAGGGGCTGGGAGCGCGCGGCGGCGAGCACCATCTGCGGCGAGCGCGGCAGGCCGCGGCGGGTGCACAGGCGCAGGGCGCGCACGCCGGTGATGACGTCGGTCTCCGGCGGCACGACCAGCAGGTGGGCGACCCGGTTGCCGCCGCCCCAGGTCAGGCAGACCACGCCGGGGTCCATGCTGCGGAAGCCACCGGTGCGCACCACGCGGCCGTCGACGACGAGCTTGCGCGGCGCCGGCAGCCACGGGTCCAGCGGATAGGTGAAGCGCTCGACCCGCACACCGCGGCGGTCGAGCGCGGCGACGAGCTCGGGCACCTCCACGGCGAGGTCGTGCGTGCGGGGGTACCACGCCCCGTCGAAGGTGTTCTCCCCCGACCCCGCATCGGCCCGCAGGCTCACGCGGACGTCGATGCCGCCGCGGAAGCCCTCCGCTCCCCACACCGCCTGGGTCGTCGTCATCAGCAGTCCCCGCCTCCCGCTCGCGCGCCGCGGACCCGCGTCCGGGTCCACCGGACGACCGTAGGTCGGCGCGTCGCCGGGTCCCGGCGAGCCGGAGCCGGGCCTGTCGCCGGCACACGGCCGGTCATCACGATCGGTCACGATCCGGTCACGACGCCCCCGTGCACGTCCGCGGACGTGCACGGAGCCCCCGTCCGGCGGACCGGACGGGGGCTCCTGGACGCCCTGTGCGGGGCGTTACGAGACGGGCTTGGGCTTGCGGTTCTTGGCCTTGCCGCGCTCGGTCTGGTCGAGCACCACCTTGCGGATGCGGACCGAGGCCGGGGTGACCTCCACGCACTCGTCCTCGGCGCAGAACTCCAGCGCCTGCTCCAGGTTCAGGATGCGCGGCGGGATCAGCCGCTCCAGCTCCTCGGAGGTGGACTTGCGCATGTTGGTGAGCTTCTTCTCCTTGGTGATGTTCACGTCCATGTCGTCCGGACGGGAGTTCTCACCGACGATCATGCCCTCGTAGACGTCCGTGCCCGGCTGCACCATGAGCTGGCCGCGCTCCTGCAGCGAGAACATCGAGTACGTCGTCGCCACGCCCTGGCGGTCGGCGACCAGCGAGCCGGTCGGCCGGGCGCGCATGTCGCCCAGCCACGGCTCGTAGCCCTCGAGGTTGTGGTTGAGGACGCCGGTGCCGCGGGTCTCGGTGAGGAACTCGGTGCGGAACCCGATGAGGCCGCGCGAGGGGACGACGTACTCCATCCGCGCCCAGCCGGTGTCGTGGTGCACCAGGTTCTCCAGCCGCCCGCGCCGGGTGGCCAGGGCCTGGGTCAGCGTGCCCACGTACTCGCCGGGGGTGTCGATCGTGACCCGCTCGACGGGCTCGTGGAGCTTGCCGTCGATGACCTTGGTGACGACGGTCGGGCGGCCGACGGTGAGCTCGAACTCCTCGCGGCGCAGCTGCTCGACGAGGATCGCCAGCGCGAGCTCGCCGCGGCCCTGCATCTCCCAGGTGTCGGGACGCTCGGTGGGCAGCATGCGCACCGAGACGTTGCCGACCAGCTCCTGGTCGAGGCGGTTCTTGATCAGCCGCGCGGTGAGCTTCTTGCCCGACCGGCCCGACAGCGGCGAGGTGTTGATCCCGATGGTGATCGAGATTGACGGCTCGTCGACGGTCAGCGGCGGCAGCGGGCGCGGGTCGTTCGGGTCGGCGAGGGTGTCGCCGATCATGACGTCCTCGATGCCGGCGATGGCGACGAGCTCGCCGGGTCCGGCGCTCTCGGCCGGGGTGCGGGTGAGCCCCTCGGTGACCAGCAGCTCGGTGATCTTGACGTTCTTGATGCTGCCGTCGGTCCGGCACCAGGCGACCGTCTGGCCGCTCTTCATCGTCCCGGAGTGGATGCGCAGCAGCGCCAGCCGGCCGAGGTAGGGCGAGGCGTCGAGGTTGGTGACCTGCGCGCGCAGCGGCTCCTCGGCGTCGTAGACCGGCGCCGGGATGGTGTCGAGCAGCGTCTTCACCAGCGGGGCGAGGTCCGGGCTGTCGGGCGAGGTGCCGTCGGCGGGCCGGGTGAGCGAGGCCTGCCCGGTCTTGCCGTTGCTGTAGACGATCGGGAAGTCGAGGTTGTCGACGTCCATGCCGGAGTCCTCGAGCAGCTCCATGAACAGCTCGTAGGTCTCGTCGACGACCTCGCCGATGCGGGCGTCGGAGCGGTCGGTCTTGTTGACCACGAGGATCACCGGCATCCCCTTGCCCAGCGCCTTGCGCAGGACGAAGCGGGTCTGCGGCAGCGGGCCCTCGGAGGCGTCCACGAGCAGCACGACGCCGTCGACCATCGACAGGCCGCGCTCGACCTCGCCACCGAAGTCGGCGTGGCCGGGGGTGTCGACGATGTTGACGACGACGGGGTTGCCGTTCTCGTCGGCCAGGTGGATCGCGGTGTTCTTGGCCAGGATGGTGATGCCGCGCTCACGCTCGAGGTCCATCGAGTCCATGACGCGGTCCTGCGTGGAGTCGTTGTCCGTCCCCTCGCCCTTGGCGCGCCCGAGGGCGCCTGCCTGGCGGAGGAGGGCGTCGACGAGGGTCGTCTTCCCGTGGTCGACGTGGGCGATGATCGCCACGTTGCGCAGGTCGTCGCGGGTGGGCATGCGGAAGGGCACCTCAGGGAGAGTCAGGGGGTTCCCGCGGCGGCTGCGCACGCGGTACCACGGACAACGGCCGCCGGGGTCGCGACCTTCCCACCCAGCTTAGGGGCTCAGCGCGCGGGAACCCCCGGCTGCGGGCGGTCGGCCAGGGCATCCGTCACCCCGGCGGCGGTGATCGTGACCAGACTCACGGCCTCAGACGGCGGCGCGGCGCTCCGCCGGCTCCGTCCGCAGGACCTCGGGGAGCCATCCCGGGTCGACTCGCGTCGTCACGCCGGCAGGATGGCGAGCCGCACCTCGCGGCGCCACGTCCGCGCCGGGGTCAGCGGGTGGACCCGCCGGGCACCGGCCGGTCGGCGACCGCGTACGTGACCCCCGCGGCGGCGAGTGTCACCAGGCCGACGGCCAGCCAGGCCGGCAGCCCGACGCCGAGGGCCAGCACGTGCGCCAGGACGAACGCCCCCACGTAGAGGCCGCCGAGGCCGAGGGCGACGGCCCAGCCGCGGCGCTGCACCCACAGGGTGGCCGCGCCCACCCCCGCAGCGGCGAACACCGCGCCGCCGAGGGCCCGGATCCCGGTGCCCTGCGCGACGCCGAAGCCGGCCGCCAGCCCGACGGCGACGAGGACGGCGGAGGACAGCCGGGTGCGGGCACGCGTGAGCGACGACGTCATGCCCCCAGTGTCCCCTCGGCCGGCGCGCGGATGACCAGGTGAGCTGATCGTGCCGCGTCCTGGCTCACGGTCCACGGTGAACCAGGACGCGCCGCGGTGAGCCAGGACGCGCCGCGGTGAGCCAGGACGCGGCACGGTGAGCCAGGAGCCGCGGAGGGTCCCGGACGCGCGAGGGCCCCGGACGCCAGCGGCGTCCGGGGCCCTTCGACGGGTGGATCAGGCAGTGCGGAGCACGGCCTCGATCTCGAGCTCGACGTCGATCTTGTCGCCGACGACGACGCCGCCGCCGTCCATCGGCAGGTCGATGTCGACGCCGTAGGCCTTGCGGGAGATGGAGGTCTTGGCGCTGAAGCCGGCGCGGTAGCCGCCGTAGGCGTCGGGGCCGAAGCCGTTGAGCTCGAGGGCCAGCGTGACCGGCTTGGTGATGCCCTTGATGGTCAGGTCGCCCTGCACGGTCCAGTCCTCACCGTCGGCGACGACGCCGGTGGAGCGGAAGGTCATCACGGTGTGGTTGCCGACGTCGAAGAAGTCGGCGGAGCGGATGTGCGCGTCGCGCTGCTCCTGGCGGGTGTCGATCGAGTCCATGTCGATCGTGGCGTTCACCGCGGAGGCGGCCGGGTCCTCGCCGGTGACGATCTCGCCGGAGAACTTCGTGAAGTAGCCGCGGACCTTGCTCACCATCATGTGGCGGACGGAGAAGCCGACGGTGGAGTGGGTGGCGTCGATGTCCCAGGTGCCGGCGACGTAGCCGGGGATCTGAACGGCGGTGGTGCTGGTCATGGTCGGGCCCCTCAGTAGTTGAGCGTTTGAGCTTCCGCGGTCCGTAGCGTAGTTGAGCGCTTGACTATTCCGCCAGTACGCTGAGGGCATGACGACGCAGGTGTCACCCGGTGCGGGGTCGGCGCCCGAGCCGCCCGTCGGGGAGCCGCGCTGGCTCGACGCCGAGGAGCAGCGGGCCTGGCGTGCGTGGCTCTACAGCTCCCAGCTGCTCAACGACCGGCTCGACCGCGAGCTGACGCGGGCCACCGGCATCCCGCACGCCTACTACGAGATCCTCGTGCAGCTGTCGGAGACGCCCGGGCGGCAGATGCGGATGAGCGAGCTCGCCGACCGCTGCCTGTCCTCCCGCAGCCGCCTGTCCCACGCGGTGTCCCGGCTCGAGGAGCGCGGCTGGGTGCGCCGGCAGGTCTGCGCCGAGGACGGCCGCGGGCTGCTCGCCGTCCTCACCGACGAGGGCTTCGCCGCCCTGGAGGCCGCGGCGCCGATCCACGTCGAGGGGGTGCGCACCCACCTGTTCGACCAGCTCACGCCGGAGCAGGTCGCGGCGATGCGCGACCTCGGCGAGACGCTGCTGCGCCACCTCGACCCCACGTAGGCCTCCGCCCCCGGCACGACGGGCCGGTCCTCCCCCGGGTGGACGACGGAGCACGCGTCGCTGCCTAGGGTCGTCGCGATGGACGAGCGCCCCCTCCTCGAGACCCTCGCGGCCCGGCTGCGCGAGCGGCCCTTCGAGGTCGACGTCGCGCTCGCCGCCCTGGTCGGGCTCGTCACGGTCGTCGCGCCGGCGCGGACCTACTACCCGGCCGAGGCCCCGTCCTTCGTCCTCGGCGTGCTGCTGGTCGCGCCGCTGGCCTGGCGCCGGCGGGCGCCGGTCCCTGCGGCCGCCGTCGTCACCGTCGCGGGGCTGCTCGAGCTGGTGGCGGGCACGGACTTCCTCGCCGCGAACGTCTCGGCGCTGCTGATGGTCTACGCGCTGGCCGCCTACGCGCCGCCCTGGGCCGCGCGGGCGGGGCTGGGCCTCGGGCTGGCCGGCGCCGTCCTGGCATCGCTGCGCTGGTACTCCTTCGACTCCAGCGACGCGCTGCTGGTCACCGTCGGCGCCATCGCCGTGTCCGTCGTCGCGGCATGGGCGCTGGGCCGGCTGCGCCGCTCCCGGCTCGGCGAGATCGTCGGCCTGGCCGAGCGGGCGCGGTTGCTGGAGGTCGAGCGCGACCAGGAGATGCGGCTGGCCGCCACCGCCGAGCGGGCCCGCATCGCCCGCGAGATGCACGACGTCGTGGCGCACTCCCTGTCGGTGGTGATCGCGCAGGCCGACGGCGGCCGCTACGCCGGGCGCACCGACCCCGAGGCGGCCACCGGCGCGCTGGAGGCCATCGCCGCCACCGGGCGCCAGGCGCTCACCGACATGCGCGCCCTGCTCGGCGTGCTGCGGGAGGACCGCCGCGAGGAGTACGCCCCGCAGCCCGACGTCGCCGCGATCCCGGTCCTGGTCGACGACGTCCGGGCCAGCGGGCTCGACGTCGACCTGCTGGTGGAGGGCGAGCCGCGGGCGATGGCGGCCGGCCCGCAGCTGGCCGCCTACCGGATCGTGCAGGAGTCGCTGACCAACGTCCTCAAGCACGCGGGCCCCGCCTGCCGCGCGTGGGTGCGGCTGCACTGGCGGCCCGACGTGCTGGAGCTGTCGGTCCTCGACGACGGCCGCGGCGCCGGGGCCGTTCCCGCCGACGGCCTCGGGCAGGGCCTGCGCGGGATGGCCGAGCGGGCCCAGCTGCACCGCGGGCGGCTGGAGGCCGGACCCCGCAGCGGCGGCGGGTTCGGCGTGCACGCGGTGCTGCCGCTCGGGGGCGCGCGGTGACCCGGGTGGTCCTGGTCGACGACCAGCAGATGGTGCGGGCGGGCTTCCGCATGGTCATCGACTCCCAGCCCGACCTCACCGTGGTCGGCGAGGCCGGCGACGGGGACGCGGCGGTGGCGCTGCTGCGGTCGACCCCGGCCGACGTCGTCCTCATGGACGTGCGCATGCCCGGCACCGACGGCATCGAGGCCACCCGCCGGGTGACCGCGCTGCCCGACCCGCCGCGGGTGGTCGTGCTGACGACCTTCGACCTCGACGAGTACGTCGTGGCCGCGATCGGCGCCGGCGCCAGCGGCTTCCTGCTCAAGGACGCGCCGCCGGAGGAGATGCTGGCCGCCGTCCGCACCGTGCACGCCGGCGACTCGGTGATCGCGGCCAGCTCCACCCGCCGGTTGCTGCAGCACGTGGCGCCGATGCTGCGCGGCACGGCGCCCACGACGGTCGGCGGCGGCGCGGAACTGGCCGAGCTCACGCCGCGCGAGCGCGAGGTGCTCGTGCAGATGGCGCTCGGGGCCACCAACACCGAGATCGCCCAGCGGCTCTTCGTGAGCGAGGCGACGGTGAAGACGCACGTCGGTCGGGTGCTGGCCAAGACCGGCTCGCGCGACCGCGTGCAGGCCGTCGTCCTCGCCTACCGGACCGGCCTGGTCTCCCCCGCCGACCTCCTCCGCGACGCCTGAGCGCGGCGTCTCGAGCTCACGGGCAGTCATCGAGCCGGTCGTCCCCGACCACCACCGTCACCTGGTCGACAGGAACCCGGCGATACCCCTCATCTCGCTGCCACAGCAGATACCGCGAATCGCTCTCACCCAACAACAACCAGAGTGTGTCCGTCTGTACACCTCCCCCCTCCACGGTGAGCGTCGCCTCGGAGGGGAATGTGACACACACGGGATCCGCCCGTAACCCATAGAATGGGAAGTACGATCCCTCGGCACCCTCTCGCCTGAACCGGTCGGCGACCGACGGAGCCCACGAGATCGTCGCGGAGAGAGCCACCGATCCCGCCAGAAAGACCGTGAGGACGAGAGAGCCGGGCCCGAGGGGGATCGCCCCTGCATATCGGCGCACCAAGCCCATGCTTCCCACCATGACGAGGAAGAAGACCACGGCTACCGCAGCAAAGGGCAAACCAGCGATGACGTGGTCGAAGGTGTCATGAGCGACCGAGCCACTGGGTAGTGCGAGTCGCTCCTCCAACAGCTGGTAACCGAGCACTCCGAGCGCGAGCGTCGATCCACCTACAAGCGACAGCGCAAGAGGCGCCGCCCACGCCAAGTGGTCACTGAAGCGTCGCACACGCCACTCGGTCACGATGCCCACGCACAGGACGAGCACCGCGATGCTCACGACGATGTATGTCACAGCGTTGTGCGACGTCTCCGCCAACCGGCGAACTCCCAGAAAGGCCAGCCAAGCGAAGACGACGGCGAGGACAGCCGCGAGCACTCGGTCGGCCCGAGTTCCGTCGGCCGGGAGGCGCGCAGCGGTCGCGTAAGCGAGAACGGCGACGCACAGGACGGCGAGCGCGGACCACGTCACGGCGCTCGATGACAGGAAGCCGAGGGTGCCGCCGACGACGAGGGCGGCGAACATGGCGACGAAACCGAAACGCCGATCCTCGTCCTCCGGGATCGCCGCGGCGGGGATCTCTACGATCCGGTGGCTGACCGGCCCCGTGGACAGCTCGTGCGCCTGACTCACGGCCTCCGGGAACGAAGCAGCACTCAAGTGCGCCTGCGCCCCCATGCCGAGCACCACCATGCGACGGACTGCAACCGTCATCCTTCGACGCCACACGGTGGTCGGTAGCGGATCACCAGCCAGGCGTTGCAGCAACGGGTTCCGCAACTTCTTCCGCAGCAGTACGAACTGGGGCGCTCGACCGTCCGCCCGGAGGTTCTTCGGCATCGTCGTGGCGATGTGCGCTGCCTCGACTCCGGCGTCCCGGAGTTCCGTCATCACCGCCGCGGTCTCTTCTCGTGCAGCCGTCGAACGCGAGAGAGGACTCGTGCGTCTGATCATGCAGATCAGCCGACCCGGCGAAGGGCTCAGCGGACTCTCGACGACCTGCGATTGCGTTGCGGCTGCGACGGACGTGAACTCCGGGCCAGCGGACGCATCGACGGACACGTGGACATACAGCGTCGGCAACGCACTTCCTCATGAGAATCGACGCGAGACCCGCAGGCCCGGCTCAGCTCGAGTATGAGACCGCGCTCGTGCCGGATCGTCTTGCACGTCGCGTCGGCGCGTCGTACCCCGGTAGGACGCGCCTCTCAGCCCGTGCTCCGACGCGGGGGGACGCGCCCGGCGGCGAGGGTTCCTCCGTCCCGAGAAGCGATCCGCGGAGGTCCGCAGTGTCCGTCCCCGTCATGACCGTCCCCGGCGAACCGCCGGCGTCGGTGTCGTCCGCCGCCGTCCGCGCCACCGGCCTGACCAAGGTCTACGGCTCCGGCGAGACGGCCGTCCACGCGCTGGCCGGCGTCGACGTCGCCTTCGCCCGCGGCGAGTTCACCGCGATCATGGGCCCGTCCGGGTCGGGCAAGTCGACGCTCATGCACTGCCTGGCCGGCCTGGACACCGCCACCTCCGGGCAGGTCTTCCTCGGCGACACCGACCTGACCCGACTGCGCGACGACGAGCTCACCCGGCTGCGCCGCGACCGGGTCGGCTTCGTCTTCCAGGCCTTCAACCTGCTGCCGGTCCTCGACGCCCGCGAGAACGTCGTGCTGCCGATGCAGCTGGCCGGCCGCCGTCCCGACCCGGCCTGGTTCGACGCCGTCGTCGCCCGCCTCGGCCTGCGCGAGCGGCTCCGCCACCGCCCGTCGGAGCTCTCCGGCGGCCAGCAGCAGCGGGTGGCCATCGCCCGGGCGCTGCTCCCCCGCCCCGACGTCGTCTTCGCCGACGAGCCCACCGGCAACCTCGACTCGCGCTCGGGTGCGGAGGTGCTCGACCTGCTGCGCAGCAGCGTCCGCGAGACCGGCCAGACCGTCGTCATGGTCACCCACGACCCGACCGCGGCCTCCTACGCCGACCGCGTCGTGCTGCTCGCCGACGGCCGCCCCGCCGGCGAGGTCGAGCGGCCCACCGCCGCGTCGGTGCTCGAGGCGCTGCGCGGGCTCGGGGGCTGACCGGTGCTGTCCACCACCCTGGCGAACCTGCGCGCCCACCTGCCGCGGCTGGTCGCCGCCACGCTCGCCGTCGTCATCGCGGTCGCCTTCGTCGTCGCGACGCTGGTCCTCGACGAGACCGCCCGCGTCACGCTGCTGCGGGCCGCGGGCGCCGAGTACGTCGGCACCGACGTCGTGGTCACCGCCACCGACGGCTCCTCGCTGGCCGGTGCGGTCGGCGCCGTCGCGGCGGTCCCCGGCGTGCGCGCCGTCGACCCCACCACCTCCGCCGACGTCCAGGCCCGCTTCCCCGGCCGGTCGGAGGCCCACCTGCAGGTGCAGGCCGTGGCCGCCGACCCGGTGCTGCGCTGGCAGCAGGTCGCCGCCGGCACGCTGCCCGACTCCCCCGGCGAGCTCGCGGTCGCGACGACGACCGGCGCCGCGGTGGGCGACGTCGTGGCCGTCACCGTGTACGACCCCGTCACCGGCGAGGTCACCTCCACCGCCGACGCGACCGTCACCGGCCTCGTCGACCTCGGCGGCGACCCCGGCGCCGGGCTGTTCGCGCGCGGCTTCGCCGTCGCCGGCCAGGTGGCCGCCTGGGGCGGGCTCGAGCCCACCGAGCTGCGGGTCGTCGGCGAGCCGCGCACCGATCCGGAGGCACTGGCGGCGGCGGTGGCCCCCGCGCTGGGCTTCGCGGCGGTCGAGCTGCGCACCGGCGAGCAGGCCGCCGAGGACGCGGTCGCCGACGTCACCGGCGACCGGCTGGCCCTGGCCGCGGTGCTGCTGGTGTTCGCCACCGTCGCGGTGCTGGTGGCCGGGCTGGTCATCGCCAACACGCTGGCCGTGCTCGTCGCCCAGCGCACGCGCGACCTGGCGTTGCTGCGCTGCGTGGGCGCCACCTCCCGCCAGGTGCGGCGCAGCGTGCTCACCGAGGCGGCGGTCACCGGGCTGGCCGCCTCGGTGGTCGGGGTGGGCGCGGGCGTCGCGCTGGCCGCCCTCGTCTCGGGACTGGTCGGCACCGACTCACCGCTGCCGCTCGAGGGCGTCGCCGTGCCGCTGTACGCCGTCGGCGCGGGGGTCGCCGTCGGCACGCTGACGACGCTGCTCGCCGCCCTCGGCCCGGCCCGCGCGGCCACCCGGGTGGCGCCGCTGGCCGCCCTGCGGCCGGTGGACGCCGCCCCGCTGCGCAGCCGCGGCGGCCTGCTGCGGTTCGCCACCGGGCTGCTGCTCGTGCTCGGCGGCGCCGGCCTCATGGCGCTGGGCGTGCTGACGGTGGACGTGTACGCGTCGCTGGCCGGCGGCACGGCGAGCTTCCTCGGTGTGGTGCTGCTCGCCCAGCGGGCGGTGCCGCCGGTGGTGGCCGCGGCGGGGCGGGCGCTGGGCCGCATCGGCGGGGTCCCCGGCCGGATGGCCGCGGGCAACGCCTCGCGCAACCCGCGCCGGACCGCGGCGACGGCGACCGCGCTGCTCATCGGCGTCACGCTGACCACCGCGATGGTGGTGGGTGCCGCCTCCACCCGGGCCACCGCGCAGGCCGGCCTCGACGCCGCCTACCCCGCCGACGTCGAGATCGGCGCGTACGGCGAGCTGCCGGCGTCGCTGCTGCCGCAGCTGGAGGACGTCGACGGCGTGGCCGGCGGGACGGCGCTGCTCGGCGTGGACGTGACCGGGCCCGACGGGCAGCCGCTGTGGGTGCAGGGCGTGGACGCCGCCGCGGCGACGCCGGTGCTGCGCAGCACGGCCGGCCTGTTCCTGCCCGCGATCGGCGAGGCCGTGCTGCCGCAGTGGGCCGCCGACACCTACGGCCTGCGCGCCGGCGACACGATGACCCTGCGGGCGGGCGAGCGCAGCCGGGCGCTGACCGTCGCCGTCGGGGACACCGGCCTGGGCACGCCGCTGCTCTCGACGGCCGACGTGCGGGCGCTCGTGCCCGGCGCCACCACGGCGACGCTGTGGCTGCGCCTCGACGACGGCGGCGGCCAGCGCGACGCCATCGAGGAGGTCACCGAGCTGACCGGCGCGGCGGCTCCCGGCGCCTTCGTCACCGGCCTGGCCAGCGAGCGCGCCGCCATCGACTCGGTCCTCGACGCGCTGCTGCTGGTGGTCACCGGCCTGCTCGGCGTCGCGGTGCTGATCGCGCTGATCGGCGTGGGCAACACGCTGGCGCTGTCGGTGGTCGAGCGGCGGCAGGAGAACGGCCTGCTGCGGGCGATGGGGCTCACGCGGGGGCAGCTGCGCGGGCTGCTGGCGTGGGAGGCGGTGCTCGTCGCCGGCGTCGCGGCGGTGCTCGGCGTGCTGCTCGGCGGCGCGTACGGGCTGATCGGGACGGCGTCGGTGCTCGGCGGCCAGGACGCGGTGCTGCTCGACGTCCCGTGGCTGCAGGTGGGCGGCATCGTCGTCGTCGCGACCGGAGCCGGTCTGCTGGCCTCGGTGCTGCCGGCCCGCCGTGCGGCGCGCACGGCACCGGTCGCCGCCATCGCCGCGGTGTGAGCGTGCGCTTCCGTGGACGTGCCCGGGGCACGTCCGCGGAAGTGCACCTCAGGGCAGGACGTCGTCCGGGGGCAGGGGCCAGCGCGGCACGCCGGCCACCGCACCGTCGCCGAGCGGTGCACGGAACTCGGCGGGGCGCTTGGCGAGGAAGGCGGCCACGCCCTCGGCGGCGTCGGGGCCGCTCCCGAGCTCGGCCAGCGCCCGCGACTCGACGCGGTGGGCGTCCCAGGGCGAGGACGCGCCGAGCATCGACCAGAGCATCTGCCGGGCCGCGCCCACCGCCACCCCGGAGGTGTTGTCGGCGATCTCGCGGGCCAGGTCCAGCGCGGTGGGCAGCAGGTCGGCGTCGGGGACGACCCGGCTGACCAGCCGCCCCCGCAGCGCCTCGGCGGCGTCGAACACCCGGCCGGTGGCCACCCACTCCATCGCCTGGCTGATGCCGACCACCCGCGGCAGGAACCACGACGACGCCGCCTCCGGCGTGATGCCGCGGCGGGCGAAGACGAAGCCGAAGCGCGCCGACTCCGCCGCGATCCGCACGTCCATCGGCAGGACCATCGTCGCGCCGATGCCGACCGCCGGGCCGTTGACCGCGGCGATCACCGGCTTGCGCAGCGCGGCGAAGGGCAGCGACGCGACGCCGCCCCAGTCCCGGGCGACGCCGTCCACGGTCCCCTGCACCGGCGGGCCCTCCGCGCGGCCGCGGTCGGCGAAGGTCCCCGACCCCGCGCCGAGGTCGGCGCCGGCGCAGAACGCCCGCCCGGCCCCGGTGACGACGACGACCCGCACCGCGTCGTCGGCGTCCGCGGCCGCCGCGGCCTCGCCGAGCTCGCGGGCCATGACCGGCGTGAACGCGTTGAGCCGGTCCGGCCGGTCGAGGGTGAGGGTGGCGACGCCGTCGGCGACGGCGTACCGCAGCTGGGTCGGGGTCATCCCAGGGCGCCCGCGACGGCGAGCCGGGCGACGGCGTCGAGGTGCTCGGCGGCGTCGCCGAGCAGCAGCCGGTCGACCTTGGCGCGGCGCCAGTACAGGTGCGCGTCGTGCTCCCAGGTGAACCCGATGCCGCCGTGCACCTGCACCACCGTCTCGGTGGCCCGCTCGGCGACCTCGGCGGCGTAGGCCTTGGCGGCCGCGGCGGCCAGCGGCAGCTCGGCCGGCGAGCTGTCGGCCGCCCACGCCGCCCACCACACCAGCGAGCGCAACTGGTCCACGCCCACCCACGCGTCGACGAGCATGTGCTTGACCGCCTGGTAGGAGCCGATGACCCGGCCGAAGGCCTGCCGCTGCTGCGCGTAGTCCACGCCCACGAGCACCGCGCGGTCGGCGGCGCCGAGGTCCTCGGCGGCCATCACCACCGCGCCCACCTGCCGGGCGCGCGCCCACAGCTCGCCGGCGTCCTCGGCGAGCACCCGGCGGGAGGTCATCCGCACCGAGGCCAGCCCGCGCGTGGCGTCCATCGGCCGGCCCGGGGTCACCTCGCCCTCGCCGACGACCAGCGCGCCGCCGTCGAGGCCGAGGAAGAGCGTGGCGTCGGCGGCGTCCAGCGAGGGCGCCGAGCCGGTGACCGGCCCGTCGAGCACGGCGATCGCCGCCGACCCGTCGGCCAGCTGCGCGGCGAGGTCGGGCGCGCCCTCGAGCAGCACCGCCGCCCGCGCCGCGGTGACCAGCGACGGCCCGGCCAGCACCGCGCCGGCCTGCTCGGCGACGACGGCGAGGTCGAGCACGCTGCCCCCGGCACCGCCGGCCGACTCGGGGACGGTGATGCCGAGGAAGCCGATGTCGGCCAGCGCCTTGCGGCCGGGCGCGGGCGGGCCCTCGCCCTCCAGCGCCGCCCGCGCGGCCGAGAGCGGGACCGACCCGGTGAAGAACTCGCGGGCGCCGGCGGCGGCGTCGCGCTGGTCGTCGGAGAGGTCGAAGTTCACCGTCGTCCTCCGGAGGAGAAGGGAGCGCTCTTGTCGGTCCGGGGCTCCGGAGGCAGGCCCAGCACCCGCTCGCCGAGGATGTTGCGCAGCACCTGGTCGGTGCCGCCGGCGATCGCGATGCCGGGCACGTAGGCCTGGGCGCGCTGCCAGGTGTCGTCGCCGTCGGCGGTGGCGCCGAGCACCGCCTCGTCGCCGAGCAGCCGCACCCCGGCGTCGGTGACCAGCCGGGCCGCGGCGGTGCCGCCGAGCTTGCCGGCGCTGGCCTCCGGGCCGGGCACCCCGCCCTGCGACAGCGTGGTGAACCGCCGGTAGCCGGTGTACCGGGTGGCCAGCGAGGCGACCAGCGCCCGCCCGACCGCCTGCCGGGCCAGCACCTGCTGCTCCGGGGAGAGGGCGGGCAGCCGGTCGCGGGCGTGCGCGGTCAGCGACTCCGGCGAGGGGCCGATGTCGCTGCCCGCCCCGCCGATGGCCACGCGCTCGTTCATGAGCGTGGTGAGCGCGACCCGCCAGCCCTCGCCGGGCTCGCCGAGGCGCTCGGAGTCGGGGATGCGGACGTCGTCGAAGAAGACCTCGTTGAAGTCGGCGCCGCCGCTCATCTGGCGCAGCGGCCGCACGGTCACGCCGGGGGCGTGCATGTCGACGACGAACATCGTCAGCCCCGCGTGCTTGGGACGCGACGGGTCGGTGCGGGTGAGCAGGATGCCGAAGTCGGCGACGTGCGCGAGCGTCGTCCAGACCTTCTGGCCGTTGACCACCCAGTCCTCGCCGTCGCGGACGGCCGACGTGCGCAGGGCGGCGAGGTCGGACCCCGAGCCGGGCTCGCTGAACAGCTGGCACCAGACGTCGTCGGCGCGCAGCAGCCGGGCGAGGTAGCGGGAGCGCTGGTCGTCGCTGCCGTGGGCGATGACGGTCGGCCCGCACATCCCGATGCCGATGTGGTTGATGAGCGTGGGCACCCGGGCGCGGCCCAGCTCCTGCCCGACGATCGCCTGCTGCACCAGCGTGCCGCCCTGCCCGCCGTACTCCCGCGGCCACGTGACGCCGACCAGCCCGGCCTCGGCCAGCACCCGCTGGGTGTCCCGCAGCTCGGCCTCGCGCGAGCGCGCGTCGACCGGCTCACCGGGCGCGACGTGGAGCAGCTCGCTCGCGTGCTCCTCCAGCACGCTGCGGACGTGCGCCCGGAAGGACGCCTCCTCCGGGGTGTCGTCGAAGTCCACGCGGGGCCTCCTCGTCGTCGGGCGGTACGCGCCGCAGCGTGGCAGCGGTCACCCGTGACGGTCAACGGTGACTGTTCAGCACCGCGCCGGGGGCCTAGCCTGCCGCGGGTGAGCGCCCATCCCCTCCCGGACGACGGCCCGCGCAGCCGGTCGACCCGCACGGCCGACAGCCGGGCGCTGATCCTCGACGCCGCCGTCGCCTGCCTGGTCGAGTCCGGGTACGCCGGCGCCTCGACCCTCGCCGTCCAGGCCCGGGCCGGGGTGTCGCGCGGCCGGCTGCTGCACCACTTCCCCTCCCGCGCCGAGCTGCTGGTCGCCGCCGCCGGGCACGTGTCGAGCACGCTGCTGGCCGAGGTGGAGGAGCGCGCCGCCGCGGTGATGGCCGACGAGCCGACCGGGCCCGAGCGGGTCGACCGGGCCATCGACCTGATGTGGGCGACGTTCCAGGAGCCGCCGTTCTGGGCGGCGATGGAGCTCTGGACGGCGGCGCGCACCGATCCTCGGCTGCGGGCCGCGCTGCGGGTCGAGGAGCGCCGGCTGCGCGCGGCGATCCGCCGGGTGGCCGACGGGATCTGGGGCCCGCAGATCGCCTCCGCGCCGCACTACGCCGAGGTGTGCGAGCTGCTGTTCACGAGCATGCGCGGGGTGGCCTGCGTCTACGCCTTCGCCGACCGGCCGGCCGCCACCGACCCGCACCTGGCGCTGTGGAAGGGGCTCGCCGCGCGGCTGCTGTCGGCGCGCACGGAGGACTGACGCCCGGGTCCGCCGCGGGCCACGCTGTCGGGGCATGGACGACGGCTCCCCCACCGGCTCCCCCACCGGTTACGTGCTGGGGAACGACGACCCCGCGCTGGCCCGGCTCGACGCGCTGTCGCGGGTGTACGCGGCGGCGACCGCGGCCTGGCTGGACGCCGCCGGCCTGGCCCCCGGCCCGTCGGTGGTCGACCTCGGCTGCGGCACCGGCGCGGTGACCCTGGCGGCGGCGGAGCGGGTGGGCCCCACCGGCCGGGTGGTCGGCGTCGACACCGCGCCGCAGCCGCTGGAGGTCGCCCGCCGCCGGGCCGCGGCGGCCGGGCACCGCGGCGTCGTCCTCGAGCAGGCCGACGTCACCACCTGGGAGCCGCCCGGGCCGGTGGACGCCGTCCTGGGGCGGCTGGTGCTGATGCACCTGCCCGACCCGGTCGCGCTGCTCGCACGCCTCGCGCGGGCCGTCCGTCCGGGCGGCGTGGTCGCGTTCCAGGAGGTCGTCCTCTCCACCCGGGCCGCGTCCCCGCCCCTGCCGCTGCTGACCGCCTTCAACGGCTGGCTGCTCACCACCCTCGGCCGGCTGGGCGTCCCCGCGGACCTCGGCCTGCGGCTGGGTGCGGTGTTCCGGGCCGCCGGGCTGCCCGACCCGGCGCTGGTCACCGGTCAGCCGCTGGAGCGCGGCGGGGACGCGAGCGGGTGGTCGATCGTGGGCGGCGACGTCACCGCGCTCGCCGGCGCCTTCGAGCGCACCGGGACCGTGTCGGCCGCAGAGGTCGGACCGGCCGACTTCGAGCAGCGGCTCCGGGCCCAGGCCGCCTCCGCCGGCGCCGTCCTGGTGGACCCGCTGGTCGTCGGGGCGGTGGCCCGGCTGCCCTGACGGTCAGGGTTGACCGCCGCGACCCGCCGCCACCAGCATGACGCGGGTCACACCCGCCAGGCCAGGCCAGGAGGACCCGTGAGCGTCCCGATCCCCACCCTGCAGGGCCGCGGCATGACCGCCGCCGACCAGCTGGCCCGCTGGGCGCGCCGGACGCCCGACGTGTGGGCGCTGCGCTTCGACGGCGGCGGCCGGACCTACGCCGAGCTCGACGAGCGGGTCACCCGGCTGGCCCGTGCGCTGGCCGACCGCGGCGTCGGCACCGGGGACCGGGTCGCGGTGCTCGGGCTCAACTCGATGGAGGTCTGGGAGGCCTACCTCGCCGGCGTCCGGCTCGGCGCGATCGTCGTCCCGGTCAACTTCCGGCTGGTCGCCGACGAGGTGGCGTACGTCCTGGGCGACTCCGGCGCCACCGCGCTCGTCGTCGACGCCGCGCTCGCCGAGGTGGCTACCAAGGCCCGCGAGCAGGCGCCCGGGGTGACCACCGTGCTCACCATCGGCGGGGACCTCGAGGAGGCGCTGGCCGCGGCCTCACCCGAGCCGCTCGAGGTCGAGGTCGACGAGGGCGCACCGGCGTTCGTCATGTACACCTCGGGCACGACCGGCCGGCCCAAGGGCGCCGTGCTCACGCACCGCAACCTGCTCATGCACGTCTTCAGCCAGGTCACGCACCTCGGCTGGGCCCCCGACGACCGGGTCGGCGTCCCCGGCGCGCCGCTGTTCCACATCGCCGGGCTGGCCGGCGGCCTGCCCGCGCTGCTCGTCGGCGGCACGCACGTGATCCTCCGGTCGGGCGGTTTCGACCCGGTCGCCACGCTCGACCTCATCGAGCGCGAGCGGGTCAGCAACATCTTCCTGGTGCCCGCCATGTGGGCCGCGGTGGTCGCCGTCCCGGGCATCGCCGACCGCGACCTGTCCTCGCTCCGGCGGATCTCCTGGGGCGCGGCCCCGGCCTCGACCACGCTGCTGCGCACGATGATCGACACGTTCCCGCAGGCCGAGGTCGTCACCGCCTTCGGGCAGACCGAGTGCAGCCCGGTCACCTGCCTCCTGCGCGACGAGGACTCGGTCCGCAAGATCGGCTCGGTCGGGACGCCGATGCTCAACGTCGAGGTCCGCGTGGTCGACGACGAGATGAACGACGTGCCGCAGGGCGAGGTCGGCGAGATCGTCTACCGCAGCCCGATGGTGATGAAGGAGTACTGGGGCAAGCCGGAGGCGACCGCGGAGGCCTTCGCCGGCGGCTGGTTCCACTCCGGCGACCTGGTGCGGCAGGACGAGGACGGCTACCTGTACGTCGTCGACCGCAAGAAGGACATGATCATCACCGGCGGCGAGAACGTGTACTGCGCCGAGGTGGAGGACGTGCTCGCCGCCCACCCCGGCGTCGCCGAGGTCGCGCTCATCGGCGTCCCGGACACCAGGTACGGCGAGGCGCCGCTGGCCGTCGTCGCCCCGCGCGACCCCGCGTCCCCGCCCACGCCCGAGGAGCTCAGCGCCTGGTGCCGCGAGCGGCTGGCCCGCTACAAGCACCCGCGGGAGTACTCCGTCGTCCCGGCACTCCCGCGCAACCCCAGCGGCAAGGTGCTCAAGACCGCCCTGCGCGCCGAGCACCGCGCGGGGTCGCTGGTCTCCGACCCGGCCGTCTGACGAAGGACCCTCGCGCCCCCCCACCGCTCGCAGGCTCGCGGCGGGCCCCCGCACGAGGGCCGCGAGGTGTGCGCCGTGCACACCCGCAGCTGTGCTGAGCGCTGCTCGACAGCCGATGTGAGCTGTACCACGCTGACGGGCGCACCGACCCGGACGGAAGGACACGCATGACCGCCACGCCCCCTGCGACGACGCACCCTGCGACGACCGCCGCGCAGGAGCCCGCCACCCCGCAGGAGCCGGCCGTCGGCTGGCCGCCGGGCCTGCCGCGGTCGCTGGAGTACCCGCTGGTGCCGGTGGGGTCGATCCTGCGCGCCGCGGTGCGGCGCTGGGGCACGCGCACGGCGTTCGTCGACCACGACGTCGAGCTCACCTTCGAGGAGCTGGGCGCGCGGGCCGCCGCGGTGGCCAACTGGCTGGCCGACAACGGCGTCGGCCGCGGGGACGTCGTCGCGGTGCACCTGCCCAACTGCCGTCAGTACCCGGCGGTCTACTACGGCGTGGTGATGGCCGGCGCCGTCTTCTCCCCCACCAACCCCCTGCTGCCCGCGGCCGACCTCGCCGCCCAGCTCACCGACGCCGGCGCCACCGTCCTGGTGACCTGGGACCAGGTGCTGCCCTTCGTCCGCAGCGCGCTGGAGGCCACGCCGGTGCGCACCGTCGTCGTCACCGGCGAGGCGCACACCCTCGACCTCGCCGCCCGGCTCGAGGGCCTGGCCGACGACGACGTCGACCTGGCCGACCTGCTGGCCGCCGACCCCACCGACCGCCACCTCGACGCCGGGCTCGACCCCGCCGCCGACCTCGCGCACCTGGCCTACACCGGCGGCACGACCGGCGTGAGCAAGGGCGTGGAGCTGCCGCACCGCAACGTGGTCACCAACGTGCTGCAGTCGGCGTGCTGGACCTCGGGGTCGCTGCCGGAGCTCGACGAGGCCGGTGACGTCACCGTGCGCCAGGTCGTCGGCGAGGACGAGTACCCGACCCGGCTGGGCGAGGCCGTGCTCATCAACCTGACGCCGTGGTTCCACGCCATGGGCGCGATCGGCTACCTCAACGGCATGGTCATGAGCGGCACCACGACCGTCATCCACATGCGCTTCGACCCGGTGAGGTACGTCGAGGACGCCCAGCGGTACCGGGTGACGTCGATCGGCGGCGCCCCGCCGGTGTTCGTGGCGCTGCTGCAGGTGCCCGGCTTCACCGAGCACGACTGGTCGCACGTCCGCGGCGTCGCCAGCGGCGCCGCGCCGCTGCCGGTGCCGCTGATCGAGCGGCTGCAGGCCGTGCTGCCCAACGCCGTCATCGGCGAGGGCTACGGGCTGACCGAGGTCACCATGCAGGCCACCGGCAACCCGTCGTTCCGCTCGGGCACCCGCAAGCCCGGCACCGTCGGCCTGCCGGTGTTCGACACCGAGATCACCATCCGGCCGCTCGGCGGCGGCGACCCGCTGCCGGCGGGCGAGCGCGGCGAGGTGTGCATCCGCGGCCCGCAGGTCATGCGCGGCTACGCCCACCGGCCCGAGGCGACGGCGGAGTCGATCGACCCCGATGGCTGGTTCCACACCGGCGACGTCGGGATCCTCGACGAGGACGGCTACCTGTCCATCGTCGACCGCACCAAGGACATGCTGCTCTACAAGGGCTACAACGTGTTCCCGCGCGAGCTCGAGGAGATCCTCTTCGGCGTCCCCGGGGTCGCCGGCGCCGCCGTCGTCGGCCGGCCCGACGAGACCGCCGGGGAGCTGCCGGTGGCCTACGTCGTCCGCAGGGCCGACGACGCCGGGGCGGCGCTGACCGCCGAGTCGGTGATGGCCGCGGTCAACGACCGCGTCACCCACTACAAGCGGCTGCGCGACGTCGTGTTCATCGACGCCATCCCGGTCTCGGCGGCGGGCAAGGTGCTCAAGCGCGAGCTGGCGGCCCGGGAACGGGAGACCGCGGCCCAGGGCTGACCCCATCGGGGGCGGTGTGCGCCGGCATCCCGGTGCGCACCGCCCCCGCTCGCTATCGTCCGCGGGGTGATGGGCGGACACGGGTCGGAGGACCCGCACACCGGGGTGCAGATCGCCCACGAGGAGCAGTCCCCGGTCCGCCAGGTGTGGCGGCGGGTCGTGCTCGCGGCGTTCTTCCTCGGCCTGACGGTCTTCATCGTCTGGCTCGACCGCGACTCCTACCGCGACGGCGACGAGGTCGGCATCTCGCTGCTCGACGCCGTCTACTACTCCACGGTCACGCTCTCCACCACCGGCTACGGCGACATCACGCCCATCACCGAGTCCGCGCGGCTGGTGAACATCCTGTTCATCACGCCCCTGCGGATCATGTTCCTGATCGTGCTCATCGGGACGACGCTCGAGGCGCTCACCGCGCGCTCGCGCGAGGAGTTCCGCATCCGACGCTGGAGGTCCCGCGTGCGCCAGCACGTCATCGTGTGCGGCTACGGCACCAAGGGGCGCAGCGCCGTCCGCTCGCTGCGGGCCACCGGCACGCCGCTGGAGAACATCGTCATCGTCGACGCCGACCAGAAGGCGATCGACGAGGCCAACTCCATCGGGCTCACCGGCATCGTCGGCGACGCCGGCCGCACCGACGTGCTGCGCCGGGCGTCGGTGGAGCGCGCACGGGCGGTCATCGTGGCGGCCAACCGCGACGACGCCGCCGTCCTCATCACGCTGACCGTGCGCCAGCTCAACCCGAGCGTGCCGATCACCACCAGCGTCCGCGAGGAGGAGAACGCCAGCCTGCTGCGCCAGTCCGGCGCGGACACCGTCATCACCACCTCGGCGACGTCGGGCCGGCTGCTGGGCCTGTCCACCGACAGCCCGCGCGTGGTCTCGGTGGTGGAGGACCTGCTCACCGGCGGGCAGGGCCTGGACCTCTCCCAGCGCACGGTGCGCTCCGGCGAGGTCGGGCTGGGGCCGCGGGACCTGCGCGACGTCGTGCTGTCGGTGACCCGCGGCGGGCGCACGCTGCGCTTCGACGACCCGCTGATCGGCACGCTGCAGAGCGAGGACGTGCTGGTCGTCGTCCGCTCGCACGGCCCCGACGGTCAGGTCTACGCGCGCACGTAGGTCCGGGTCGGCTCGCCGCGGCCGCGCAGCTCCACCTCGGCGTCCGGCACCCAGTTCGCGGCCTCGCCGCCCCCGGCGGCGCGCACCGCGGCCTCGCTGGCCACCGCCCGGCCCGGGTGCTCCTTGGCCAGCTCGGTGAGCCGCGCGGCCTCGTTCACCGGGTCGCCGATGACCGTGTACTCCAGCCGGCTGGCGGTGCCCACCTGCCCGGCCCACGCCGGCCCGCAGGCCACGCCGACGCCGACGTCCACCTCGCCGGCGCGCCCGACGTCGTCGCAGATGCGGCGGGCCGCGCGCAGGGCGGCGCCGGAGGGGTCGGGGTGCGCGGTGGGGGCGCCGAAGACGCACAGCGCGGCGTCGCCCTCGAACTTGTCGACCAGCCCGCCCTCGGCCTCGACCGCGTCGACCACGACGGCGAAGAAGCGGTTCAGCAGGCCGACCATCGCCTCCGGGCCGGTGCGCCGCACCAGCGACGTCGACCCCACGACGTCGACGAACAGCGCCGCGACCGGCCGCACCTCACCGCCCAGCGAGGCGCCCTCGGCCAGCGCCCGCGCCGCGACCGTCGTCCCCACGTGCCGGCCGAACAGGTCGCGCAGCCGCTCCCGCTCGGCGAGCCCGGCGGCCATCGTGTTCACGCCCTCCTGCAGCAGGCCGATCTCGCCGGCGTCGTCGACGGTGACGCCCGCGGTGTAGTCCCCGGCGCCGACCCGCTGCACCGCCTGCCGCAGGTCGCGCAGCGGCTGGCCGACGGCGCGCGCGGTGAGCAGCGTGGCCAGCCCGCCGACCAGCACGGCGACGACGGCGAGGAAGACGACGGCGGTGCGGCCGGGCCCGCCGGGGTTGCTCGGGTCGACGAACAGCAGCACGACGCCGAGCAGCGGGACGGCGCTGGTCAGGCCCCAGGTGAGCAGCAGGCGCGGGCGCACGCCGAGGGCGAGCCGGCCGGCCGGCGGGTGCGCGGCCAGCGCGCGGGTGGTCAGCCCGCGGGCGGCGCGGGCCACGAGCAGGTAGACGACGCCGGCGGTGACCGCGCCGCCGAACAGGGCGGCGACACCGACCCGCAGCCCGACCAGCGGCTCGGGGAACGTGACCGCGGCGACGGCGCCGGCGAGGACGGCGCCGAGGAGCCAGACGACGGCGGCGATCAGCGCGGTGTCCACCGGCAGCCGCAGCGCGCGGGCGGCCTCGGCCGGGGTGGGGTCGCGGCCGGCGACCAGCCACGCGGTGGTGGCCCGCTGGCGGCGCAGCCCGGCGAGGGTGGCCAGCGGCAGCGCGACGACGAGGTAGGCCAGGGCGGTGAGCAGGACGGGGCCGCGGCCGGCGTCGTCCGCGCCGTCGGAGACGCCGAGCAGCAGCAGGGTCACGGTGCCCGCGCCGACGAGGTCGGCGACGACGACCAGCGCCACGATGAGCGGGACGGCGATCCGCCCGCTGGGCGCCCAGGCCAGCACGTCGTCGGCCCGCCGGGCGGCGGTGCGGGCGCTGGCCGGGATCACGGCAGGCTCAACGACCCCGGCCGGGCCGGGACACGGTCAGGCCGGGAGCGCGGCGAGGTCCTCGACGAGCCGGGCGTCGGCCAGCACGAGGTCGGTGGCGGTGGTGTGCCAGCCGGCCACCAGCAGCAGCGGCCACGGGCGCTCGTCGTCGGCCGAGGCGGTGGCCGCGACCAGCCCGGCCTGCGCCACGGCGCGGCACGCGAGGGGGTTCATGCCCTCGGGATCGGCACCGGCACCGGAGGAGTCGCGCCGGACGGCGCACCTCACCCCGAGGGACGAGATCGGCGGTCCCGCGGGGTCTGCCCCGCGTGGACGAGGACGGGTACGTCGTGCGCGGGGTCCTCCAGGCGTGGGCCACCGCCGTCCGGCACGCCGACGTCGACGCGGTGACGGCCGCTCGACCCGGCCCCGTCCCGGGTCCCGCCCTGAGCCTGCGAAGGGTGGGGAGGACGGGGTCCTCACACGGTGGCGGCTGTTCTGGGACGCGCAGGGCGAGGGCCTCTTCGACGTCTCGGACCTGACCGTGGTCGCCGGGGACGACGTCGCCTTCGCCCACGGCCTGCTGCGGATCGGCGCGGCCGGCACCGAGGGCTTCCGGGTGCGGCTCACCGTCGGGCTGCGCCGGGTGGAGGGGCGCTGGCTGACCACCCACGAGCACCACTCGCTGCCCACGGAGGGGGAGGCCCCCTCCGCGGGCCCCGCGCGTCGTCGGTGAGCCGCCCCCGGCTCAGCCCCGGGCGGCGCGCACGGCGTCGGCGAGCGGGGCCACCGGCCGGCCGAGCAGGGCGGCGAGGTCGGCGTCGCCGGTGTCGAGCTCGCCGCGGGCGATCGAGGTGTCGATCCCGGCGACGAAGCCGGCGGTGCCGGCGTCGAGGCCGACGCCCCGCAGTGTCGCGACGAGCTCCTCGGCGGGGAGGTCGCGGTAGCGGACGGCCGTCCCGGTGACCTCGGTGACGGCGTCGGCGAGGTCGGCGAGGGTCACGCCGGGGCCGCCGAGCTCGCGGACGACGGGGCCCTCGTCGTCGGCCAGCAGCGCGGCCGCGGCGGCGACGGCGTAGTCGGCGCGCGGGGCGACCGAGACCCGGCCGTCGGCCGCCGCGCCGACGATCTCGCCGGTGGCGAGGTACTCGTCGATCCGGGAGGTGTAGTTCTCGAGGTACCAGCTGTTGCGCAGGACCGTCGCCGGGACGCCGGAGCCGCGCAGCACCTCCTCGGTCTCCCGGTGCTCGGGGGCCAGCGGGTTGCTGGTCGTGTCGGCGTGCGCGATCGAGGTGTAGACGATCCGCTGGACGCCGGCCGCGGCCGCCGCCTCGACCACCGCGGTGTGCTGGGGGACCCGCTGCCCGGCCTCGCTGCCGGAGACGAGCAGCAGCCGGTCGACGCCGGCCAGCGCGGCGGGGAGGGTCTCGGGCCGCGAGTAGTCGCCGTGGCGCACCTGCACGCCGCGACCGGCCAGGTCGGCGGCGGCCTCGGGGCGGCGGACGACGGCGACGACGTCGGACGCGGGGACGCCGCGGTCGAGCAGTTCCTCGACGGCGCGGCGGCCGAGGAGCCCGGTGGCTCCGGTGACGGCGTACGTGGTCATGCGGGCACTCCCTCTGACGGTGACTGGACCGAGGGCGCCAACCAGGGGAGAGCACCTGCCATTCCGTCCGCGGTCGCACGCTCCGCCCCGTGACCGGCCCGTCGCCCGCGCTCGTCAGGGACGTGTTCGCGCGCGACTGCACCTCGCGCTCGGCGTCCGGGGACGTCACCGCCCGGTGGGCGTCACTGGCCCTGCCGGCGACGCGCTGCGCCGCCGCGTGGAGGGGGTGAGCGAGAAGACGCTGTCGCAGACCCTCCGGTCCCTGGAGCGCGACGGCCCGGTCACCCGCGACGTCGTCACGGCCATCCCGCCGGGGGTCGAGTACGCGCTCACCCGGGGCAGCGGGTGGCCGCCCGGCTGCGCGACCTCGCCGACGTGCTGGAGGACACCGTCCCCGAGGTCGAGCGGGCCCGCGCGGGACACCGCCCCCGCTGGGCCTCCCGCTCCCCCGCGGGCACGCGTCCGTTGACACGCGTGCCATGGTCGAGCGGTGGCGCTCGTGCCGGACGGACTCGTGGCGGTCGTCAAGCGCGACTGTCCCACCTGCGCGCTGGTCGAGCCGGTCCTGCGGCACCTGGCCGGCGCCGGCGCGCTGACCGTCGTCAGCCAGGACGACCCGTCCTTCCCCGCCGGGCTGCCGGTGACCGACGACCGCGAGCTGGAGGTCAGCTGGCGGCTGGGCATCGAGACGGTGCCCACGCTGCTGCGGATGGCCGACGGCGCGGAGACCGGCCGCGTCGAGGGCTGGCTGCGCAGCCAGTGGGAGTCCTTCACCGGCGTGCCCGGCCTCGGCGAGGGGCTGCCGGAGCACCGGCCCGGGTGCGGCTCGCGCAGCGTCGAGTGGGGCGTCGAGGAGGAGCTGGCCCGGCGGTACGGCGGCCGGGTGCTCACCGCCCGCAGGGTCGAGCTGGCCGACCTGGAGGACGACGTCGAGGCGCTGTTCGACCGCGGCTGGACCGACGGCCTGCCCTGCGTGCCGCCCACCGAGGAGCGGGTGCTGCGGATGCTCGGCGGCACCCGCCGGGCACCCGGCGAGGTGGTCGCCGTCGTCCCGCCGGACCTGGTCGAGTGCACGGTGGAGAAGGTCGCGGTCAACGCCGTCCTGGCCGGCTGCCTGCCCGAGCACCTGCCGGTGGTGCTGGCCGCCGTCGAGGCCGCCTGCCGCGACGAGTTCGCGCTGCACGGCGTCCTGGCCACCACCTGGTCGGCCGGACCGGTGCTGGTCGTCGACGGTCCGGTCACCGCGCGGCTGCGGATGAACTCCGGCATCAACGCGCTCGGCCAGGGCAACCGCGCCAACGCCACGATCGGCCGCGCGCTGCAGCTCGTCGTCCGCAACGTCGGCGGCGGGCGCCCGGGCGAGGTCGACCGCGCGACCCTCGGCAACCCGGGCAAGGTCGGCTGGTGCTTCGCCGAGGCCGACGACGGCCTGCGCCCCTTCCCCCCGCTGGCCGAGGCGCGCGGCGTCCCCGGGTCGGCGCTCACCGTCTTCGCGGGCGCGGGGCTGACGCCGTTCCTCGACCAGGCCAGCCGGACGCCGGAGTCGCTGGCCCGCACGCTCGCCCTCGTCCTGCGCACCGTCGGCCACCCGAAGGCCGCGCTCGGCATGGACGCCCTCGTCGTCCTCGGCCCCGAGCACGGCCGGGTGTTCCGGGAGGCCGGCTGGGGCCGGGAGCGGCTGCTCGAGGAGCTCGAGCCGCTGCTGCAGATGCAGCCCGACGAGCTGCGGCGCGGCGCCCTGGGCATCACCGAGGGCATGCCCGACGCGCTGCTCGACCGGCCGCTGCCCAAGTTCCGCCCCGGCGGGCTGCTGTTCGCCTACGCCGGCGGCCCGGCCGGCATGTTCTCGGCGGTCATCGGCGGCTGGGCCAGCGGCGCGACCGGCAGCTCGCCGGTCACCGTCCCGATCGAGGAGGCGTGATGGCACGGGTGCTGCTCGACCCGACGTCGGAGCGACGGCCGGCGGAGCGGGCGCTGACCCCGCGGCCGGCGTCCCTGCAGGGCCGGACGGTCGGCCTGCTCGACATCTCCAAGAGCCGCGGCGACGTCGTCGTCGAGGAACTGGAGGCGCTGCTGCACGCCGACGGCGTCCGCACGCTGCGCTACCGCAAGCCCACCTTCGCCCGGCCGGCCCCGGTGGACCTGCGACACGAGATCGCCACCCAGTGCGAGGTGGTCATCGAGGCGCTGGCCGACTAGGGCTCCTGCACGTCGTGCAGTGTGCACGACATCGCCGACCTCGAGGCCCGGGGCGTGGTGGGGGTCTTCCTCGCCTCCGCCGAGTTCGCCGACGCCGCCACCGCCCAGGCGCGGGCGCTGGGCCTCGCGGTGCCGCACGTGCTGGTCCCGCACCCCGTCCAGGACCGCACCGACGACGAGCTGCGCCGGCTCGCCCGCGACGCCTACGCCGCCGTCCTCGCCGCCGTGACCCGGAGCTGACGCCCCGGGCCCGCGCGTGGCGGGTGCGGGCGGTACCGCCACGCCGGACGGCCGGGAGCCGGGCGCACGAGGGGGTGGACCGCCGTGGTGCCGCCCTCCTGGGATGGGCCGGCCGGACTCCCGAGACCGTGGAGGACGCCGTGCGTCCGATCCCGCTCCCCCGCCGCCGCGTCCTGGGCACCGCCGTCGCCGCCGGCCTGACGACGACGCTGCTGCTCGCGCTCCCCGCCTCCGCCGCTGCCGCCGGCCCCACGGCCCCGGTCGCCGCACCGGCCACCGTCGAGGAGCCCGCCCCCTACGTCGGCCAGGCGATCTGCGACCCCGGGGCCAAGCCCGGCACGGTCGCGCTCGCGGAGCTGCTGGTCGACCACTACGGCACCGGCAGCGTCGGCATCTCCCGCGACTGCTCCGTCGGCGGGGCCAGCGAGCACAAGGAGGGGCGCGCCCTCGACTGGATGCTCGACGCCGGGGACCCGGCCGAGCGGGCCGTCGCCGAGGACGCCCTGGCGTGGCTGGCCGGGGCCGGGCCGGACGGGGAGCCGGCCTACGCGGCCCGGCGGCTCGGCGTCATGTACGTCATCTGGGACCGGGAGATCTGGTCACCGAGCCGGGGCTGGCGGCCGTACAGGGGGGCCAGCCCGCACACCGACCACGTCCACGTCTCACTGTCGTGGGCCGGCGCGATGGGCGCCACCTCGTGGTGGACCGGCGTGGCGGTCCGGGTGGACACCGGCCCGTGCACCCCCGACCCGGGACCCGGCGACCTGCCGCCGTGCGCGCCCGGCGCGGAGCAGCCGGCACCGAGCACCGCCGCCGCGGCCGAGCCGCAGGAGGGGTCCGGCGTGCCCGACGGCGACGCGGAGGCCGGCGCCCTGGCCGAGCTCGCGGCCCTGCGGGAGGACTCCCTCGCCCGGCTGGAGACCGACGGCCGCTGGGTGGCCCAGCTCGCGTCCAAGGACGTCGGCATCACCGATCCGCTGCAGACCGCGCAGAACGGGACGCACGTGTTCCAGGCGGTCGACGTCCTCGCCGAGAGCCGCGCGGCGCTGGCGACGGTGACCGACCCGGCCGCGGTGTCGGTGCTGCACGGCACCGACTTCGGCCGGCACTCCACCGCGGCCGACGGTGATCCGTACTGGATCACCGTGGTCGACGCCGGGTTCGGCAGCCGGGCCGACGTCGAGGACTGGTGCGCCGCCACCTATCCCCAGCTGGACGGCGGTGAGCTGACCAACGCCTGCGTGCCCCGGCGGCTCACGCCGCCGCACGGCTGACCGGCGGCCTCCCCGGGACGACGCCGGGGACCACCGGCGCACCGTCGAGGAGTTCGAGGAGGCCGTCCTGGCCTTCGACGAGGTGGTCGAGGTCCGGCGGCTGTTCGGCGTGCCGGACCACTTCCTGCACGTGGCGGTCGCCGACGCCGAGGCGTTCGAGGCGTTCCAGGTGTCGAAGCCCATCGGCCCGCCGGCCGTGGCCCGGGCCGTCTCGCACCGGACGGTGCGGCTGCTCAAGGGCTGACCGGAGGGGCCGCCTAGGGTCGCCGCCATGACGGATCCGGACGTGCAGGGCTGGACGGGCCCCCCGCCGACGGGCGACGAGACCGCGACGCTGCTCGGCTCCCTGGAGCGCCAGCGCGCCACCTTCGCGTGGAAGACCGGCGGCCTGGACGCGGCCGGCCTGCGCGCGACGGTCGGCGCGTCGTCGCTCACCCTGGGCGGGCTGCTCAAGCACCTGGCGTTCGTCGAGGCCCTCACGTTCTCCACCAAGTTCCTCGGCCGCAGCCCGGGCGCCCCGTGGGAGACGGTCGACTGGGACGCCGACCCCGACTGGGTGTGGCGCACGGCCGCCGACGACCCGCCCGAGCGGCTGCGCGCCCTGTGGCGGGACGCGGTGACCCGTTCCCGGGCCGTCGTCGCGGAGGCCCTGGACGACGGCGGCCTGGACCGGCTGGGCTCGGGGTGGCCCGACGGGGAGGTGGCCAGCCTGCGCCGGCTGCTGGTCGACCTCGTCGAGGAGTACGCCCGGCACGTCGGCCACGCCGACCTCATCCGCGAGTCGGTGGACGGCCTCGTCGGGGAGGACCCGCCGGCCGGACGTCCCCCCGCCGGGACCTGAGGGCACGGGACGACGGAGCGCCCCGGACCGTGGGTCCGGGGCGCTCCGTCGTCGTGCCGAGGGGTGGAGGTGGCGGGAATCGAACCCGCGTCCTGCGACGCATCACCAGGGCTTCTCCGAGCGCAGTCCGCTGCGTCTCTGCTCGGCCCTCCCGATCTCACGAACGAGTCGGGATGACGGGCCCAGTCACTGTTTGGTGTCCCGTGCACGCCCGCGACCGGCGCACACGGTCAGTCATCTAGCTGATGCCAGGATCCGGGCCGATGACGAACCCGGGCTGACAGAGTCGCCTCGCTACTTAGGCAGCGAGGGCGAACTCGCGCTGACTGGAGTCGGCGCTTGTGTTGTTTCCGACGCGTGGTTAACGAGCTCATCGTCGGCTTCCTCGGCTCGCTTCCCCTGGTCACCCGACCGCAGTCGAGACCATTCACCCCCTGTGCAGTTGTGCATGCAGGATAACGCCCACGCGCGCGGGATGTTCCGGCCCCGCGCAGGGGCCCGCCGCGAGCCTGCGGGTGGCGGGGGCAGCGGGGTCCTAGATCCAGTCGCGGCGCTTGAAGACGGCGTAGAGCGTCAGGCTCACGCCGAGCATCAGCACGAGCGCGAACGGATAGCCCAGGTGCCACGACAGCTCGGGCATGTCCTCGAAGTTCATCCCGTAGACCGTGCCCACCAGGGTCGGTGCGAACAGGATGGCCGCCCACGCGGAGATCTTCTTGACCTCCTCGCCCTGCGCGATCGAGGCCACGGTCAGCTCGCGGATCTCGTCGTTCTGCCGCTGCGCCACCAGGGTCGCGTTCACCGTGAGGATGTCGCGTAGCTGCAGCCGGAAGGCCTCGATGCGCTCGTTGACCTGCGTGACGTGGTCGGCGACGTCGCGCAGGTAGCTGCGCAGGTCCTCGTCGACGCCGTACTTGTCGAACCCGGCGGTGATCGCCGCGAGGATCCCGGTCAGCGGCTGCGCGGCGCGCTGGAACTCCAGGACCTCCTGCGACAGCTCGTAGATGCGCCGGGAGACGCCGGGGTCACCGCGGAAGACCTCGGTCTCGATCTCGTCGATGTCGTTGGCCAGGCCCGCGACCACCGGCGAGTACCCGTCGACGACGGCGTCGAGGATCGCGTACAGCACCGCCTCGCTGCCCTTGGCCAGCAGCGCCGGCTCGCTCTCCAGGCGCCGCCGCACGCGGGCGAGGTCGGGGGACTCCGAGTGGCGCACGGTGATCGCGAACTGCCGCCCGAGGAACAGGTGCAGCTCGCCGAACTCGACCTCCTCGGCCGCGTCGAGGTACCGCGCGGCCTTGAGGACGACGAACAGCGTGTCGCCGTAGCGCTCGAACTTCGGCCGCTGGTGGGCCTGGATGGCGTCCTCGACGGCGAGCTCGGGCAGGTCGTACTGCTCGGCCATCTCCCCCAGCTCGGCGGGCTCGGGCCGGTAGAGGCCCAGCCACACCAGCCGGTCGTCGAAGCCCTCGGTGAGCCAGTCGTGGCTCTCCTCGGCCGACCCCGGGGTCGCGATGCGCCGGCCGCCCGCGTAGACGGCGTTGTCGACCAGACGCGAGACGCGCTCCGGCTGCGGCGGCTCGGGCGGGGGCGGAGGAGCCACCGGCCGCAGGACCTGCGGGCGGGGCCGGCGCCCGAGGGTGGACAGGGCGGTGAGGGGCGCGAGGCGACGGTCGGCCATGACGGGCTCCCGGGGACGCTGGGTGACGGGACTCAGCGGAGGCCCTCCACGCACCGGCACCCGGCGCGCACGGCGGCCGGTACTAGGCGGGGAGGACCTCGGGACTGGGACTGGGCGGTTCGCTGCGCACGCGCTCGCCCTCCCTCCCGTCGACCGGCGCCCGGCGTCCTGCGGGCCGTCGTCCATCGTGACACGCCGGGTCGCCCGTGGCCCGCCCCGAGGGGATGACTTCCCTCTCCGTTCACCCGCCTGCCACCGCGGGACCCGCGGGGGTCAGACGTTCAGCACGAGCTCGATCATCAGCGGGAGCAGGACGACGATCAGCAGGGCGCCGAGCACGTCGAAGGAGATCCCCGAGCGGATCATCTTCGTGATGGGCACGACGCCGGAGCCGTAGACGATCGCGTTCTGCGGCGTCGACACCGGCAGCATGAAGCCGAAGGACGCCGCGAACGTCGCCGCCAGCGCCGGCACGAACGGGTTGATCCCGGCGGCCACCGCCACGGGGATGACGATCGGGACGACGACCGCCGCGGACGCGGTGTTGCTCGTGGTCTCGGAGATGACGATCGCCAGGATCACGGCGAACACCGTGATGGCGATCGTGCTGGTCAGCCCGAGGGTGTCGGCCGAGCTGGTGCCGATGGTCTCGGCCAGGCCGGTGTCGGCCAGCAGCGACCCGAAGATGATCCCGGTGCCGAAGAGCAGGATCGTGCCCCAGTCGATCGTCGCGGCGTCGGACCAGTTGAGGGTGAACTCCCGCCGCCCCCAGTCGGTGGGCAGCAGGAACAGCAGCGCGGCCCCGAGGACGGCGATGATGCCCTCGTCCATCCGGTCGCTGATCGTCGTGTAGAGGTCGGACTCGGTGCCGGCGGTCAGCGCGATGACGCCGGGGAAGATCCAGCACGCGACGGTGATCCCGAAGGCGACGAGGGTGTTCCTCTCCGCCCGGGTGACGGGGCCGAGCTGGGCGCGCTCCTGCTGGACGTACTCGTGGACGCCCTCGATCCGCCGGATCTCCGGCCGGTTGAGCAGCAGCAGGACGAACGCCAGCGCCACGAACATGAGCGCGCAGATCGGCAGCGCCATGAGCATCCAGTCGAGGAACCCGATCCGCTCCCCCGTCGCCTCCTCGATCAGCCCGCGGCCGATCAGGTTCGGCGGCGTGCCCACCGGGGTGAGCAGCCCCCCGACGCTCGCGCCGTAGGCCAGCATGAGCATCAGGGCGACGCCGACCTTCAGCCGCAGCGGGTCGAAGTCCGGCTCGACCATCCCCTTGTCCTGCATCAGCTTGGCGATCACCGACAGGATGCCGATCGCCGTGGGCAGCAGCATCGCCACGGTCGCGGTGTTGGAGACGAACGCCGACAGCAGGCAGGTGATCAGGCCGAACGCGATGACCACCCGCGCGGTGGAGGCGCCGACCCAGCGCATCGACAGGATGGTCATGGCGAACCGCCGGGCCACGCCGTGCTTGAGCATCGCGGCGGCCAGGATGAAGGCGCCGATGAAGGTGAACACCGTCGTCGAGCCCAGCGGGCCCACCGCGTCGTCGGCGGGGACGACGCCGAGCACGACGATGGCGCCGACGCCGATCAGCCCCCCGACCGGGATGGGCACGGGCTCGGTGATCCACAGGACGATGACGCCGAGCAGGACGGCGGCGAGCAGGTGCTGGGCGCGCGGCAGGTCGATCGGCAGCAGGGCGAAGACGATCGTCACGGCCGGGGCCAGGAACAGCCCGACGGTCCGGCGGCCCCTCTCGAAGCGCTCCTCGGCCGGGCTGAGCTCCTGCTCGCCCAGGCTCCGGTACGTGGCCGAGCCACGGAAGGCGGCGTCGACGTCGGTGCGCTGACCGGAGCGTCCCGGTCGGTCGAGAATGCTCATGGCGACTCCCCGGAAGGTGTGACGCACACCATAGGGAGCCGGAGGTCAGCCCGGAACCTCTCCGTCCGGCGGCGGCACCTCCATCGCCACGAGGAAGCGGGCGACCATCGCGTAGCCGCCCACCAGCACGGTGAGCTCGACGACCTGGCGGTCGTCGAGGTGCTCGCGCACCGCGGCGAAGACCGGGTCGGGGACGGCGACGGCGCGGGCCGAGGCGTCGGTGAAGGCGAGGACCGCGGCCTGCGCCGGCGTCCACACCGGCTCGGCGGTCGGGTCGCCGGCGCGCAGCACCCGCAGGTGCAGGTCGGTGAGCCCGGCGCGGCGGCCGACCGGCTCGTGCGCGGCCCACTCGAAGGCCGCGCCGCAGAGGACGGCCACCCGCAGGACCACCAGCTCGCGCAGGTCGGCCGGCAGCGTCGTGCTCCCCCGCAGCGCGCCGAGCAGGGCGTTCCAGCCCTCGGCCACCGGCGGGCTGTGCAGCAGCAGCCGGTCCAGCGCCGTCAGGACGCCGCCGCGCCGGGCGCGCAGCAGGTCGGCGGTCGGTCCCTCGTCGGGCCCCTCGGGCAGGCGGGGGCTCACCGGCCGGCGAAGACCCCGGCCGGGTACGCCCCGTGGGCGACGAGGGTCGCCGACAGCCGCTTGCCCAGCTCGACGACCCGCGCCGTCCGCTCCGGGCCCAGGTGCGCCCAGGGTGCGGTGGCCAGCGCGTCGGTCTCCGTCTCGAGGTCGGCGCGCAGCCGCTGCCCGGCCTCGGTGAGCCGGTCGCCGTCGAGCAGGCCACGCTCGGCCAGGCGGGCCGCGGCGGCGTCCCACTCCTCGTCGCTCCAGCCGCGGGTGGCCTTGGCCGAGGCCGGCAGGAAGCCGCGACCGGTCGCCGTGTGGCTGACCAGCGCCTCCAGCCCCGACAGCCCGGCCCGCACCAGGACGGCGACGTGCCCGTCCCCGCGCCACTCGCGCAGCAGCGAGGCGGCGTGCCACAGCCGGGAGACCGGGTCCTCGGGCCAGGGCAGGTCGGCGTGCCCGGCGTACAGCGGCCGGCCCTCGGCGGTCAGCACGGTGCAGGCCTCGACGAGCAGGTCGGTCAGCTCGGCGACCTCGGGCGCGGCCGCGGCCTCCTCGCCGCCGAGCAGCCGGGTGAGCGAGGCGCGGGCGGAGGCGAACCGGGCGGTGACCACCTGCTCCGGCGAGGCCAGCGTCCACGCGCGCGGGAGGTGCCGGCCCACGATCGCCGGGGAGAAGTTGGAGAAGGTCGCCGTCACCACGCCCGGGCCGACGGCGCCCATCGGCGCGGCGCGGCCGGCGAAGTAGACCATCCGCCCCGGCCGCAGGCCCACCGCCGTCAGGTGCTGCTCGGTCTCCGGCACGAAGTAGACGTGGTTGTGCAGCGGCTCGACGGCGCGGTGCGCGCGGCCGACGGGGGCCGGGTCGAGGACGGGCTGATCGGCGCTGACCATGGGACGACCCTAGCCAGCGGCCGGGACCACCGTCCGCCGGTACAGCAGGTAGGCGCCGTCCTCCCCCGCCGGCACGAACCCCGCCGCCTCGTAGAGGGCGCGGGCCGGGTTGTCGCGGTGCACGCCGAGGCGCACCTCCGCGTACCCGGCCGCCGCGGCCCGCCGCGCGCACTCCTCGAGCAGCCGACGTCCCAGGCCGCGGCGGCGGGAGGCGGGGAGCACCTGCACGGTCACCACCAGCGCGGCACCGCCGTCGGGCGTCCACATGACGAACCCGGCCGGCTCACCGTCGGCCTCCAGCACGGTGGTGCGGGCCAGGTTCGCCCGCCACAGCGCCCGGTTCCGCTCGAGCGCTGCGGTCCAGGCGGACTCCTGGCCGGGCTCGACGTCGCGGACGTACGCGCGCTCGGCCTCCTCGACCAGGGGCAGGTCGGCCCCGGTCGCCGGGCGTGTGGCCAGGCGCGTCACCCGGCGACCGGCGGGACGGGGAATGCCCAGGAGTGGTGGGTGCGGGCCACGCGGAAGCCCACCCGCTCGTAGAGCGCGAACGCGCCGGTGGTGTTCTCCGTGTCGACGTCGAGCGCGGCGCGGCGGCACCCGTCGGCCGCGGCGGCGGTCAGCGCCGCGGCGATCGCCGCGCCGGCGACCCCTCGCCCGCGGAAGGCGGACAGCACGCCGATCTGGCCGAGGTGCACCGTGGTCACGCCGGTGGCGCGGGTGTCGGCGTCGTACACGTAGCCGAGCGCGTACCCGGCGACCGCACCGTCGGCCAGCGCCAGCACCGACAGGTCGGGCCGGAACGCCCTCACGCCGGTGAACCAGGTGCGCCAGGCGGTCTCGTCGCGCTCGGTGGAGCCGTGGTGCTCGGTGAACGAGGCGTTGTGCGCGCGGCGGACCTCGTCGTCGCGGTCCCAGGTGAAGGGCACCAGCTCGAGGCCGGCGGGGGCGACGGCGGTGGGCACGTCGTCGAGCGGGCGCTCCATCGAGGCGAACAGCCGCTCGACCTCGAAGCCGGCGCGCCGGACCAGCCGCTCCAGCGACGTCATCGCCGGCCAGACGCTGGTGACGAGCCGGCCGGGCAGCCCGGGCGGCGCGAACTGCGCGTGCTGCTCGGTGCCCCGGCGGACCTGCCAGTCCAGCAGCGCCCGGCCGATGCCGCGCCCGCGCTGGTCGGGGTGCACCCGGCCCTCGGACCAGACGCGCAGCGCCTCGCGGCCGCCGCGCTGGGAGATCGACGTCGCCCAGGCCACCAGCCGCCCGTCCGCGGTGAGCACCGCCCGGCCGTCGCGCGGGAGGTCGACCAGCTCGCGACCCCACCACTCGGCCAGGTCGGCGGCGTCCTCGTGCTCGCCGGTGTCGTCGACGGCCTCGGCCGCCTCCAGCAGCCCGGCGGCGGCTCCGGCGTCGTCGAGGGTGAGCGGGCGGGCGGTCAGGCCCTCGGGCAGGCCGGTCAGGTCGGCGGAGAGCACGTCGGACACGAGCCGTCACGCTAGGCGGGCTGCCCCGGGGGCGGCGACCCCTTTGTCAGCGACACGAACAGGCATAGGAGGTGGCCGTCGGGGCCGGCGTGGACGCGCACGACCTCGTCGGGGGCGTCGTAGCCGCCGATGGGCCGCGCGCCCGCCTCCTCCGCGAGCGCACGGGCGGCCTCGAGGTCGTCGACCCGGGGTGCCGAGGACGGCGGCGGTGGGGCGGTGCGGCGTCAGCCCTCCAGTGCGAACAGCCGGGCGCCGTTGTCGTGCAGCACCGCGCGCAGCCAGTCCTCGCCCAGGCCGAGGCGGGACAGCGCGGCCAGCTGCTCGGCGTAGGGGTACGGGATCGAGGGGAAGTCGCTGCCGAGGAGCACCTTGTCCCGCAGCGCGGCCAGCCGCGGCCGGTCGGCGGGGTCGAAGGGCATGAGCCGCTCGGTGAAGTCGGTGGCGAACATCGTGGTGTCCAGGTGCACCCGCTCGTACCGCTCGGCGAGGTCGAGGAAGTCGCGGTACTCGGGCATGCCCAGGTGCGCGATCACCAGGCACAGGCCGGGATGCCGCTCGAGCAGGCCGGTCATCGGCGCGGGCCCGGTGTGCTCCCCGCGCAGCGGCCCGGAGCCGCAGTGGATGACCACCGGCGTCCCGGCCTCCTCCAGCCGCGCCCAGACGGCGTCGAGCAGCGGGTCGCGCGGGTCGAAGCCGCCCACCTGCACGTGCACCTTGAACACCCGCACGCCGCGGTCGAGCGCGTCGGCCACGTAGTGCGGCGCCTCGGGCTCGGGGAAGAACGTGGCCGAGGACAGCACCCGCGGGTGGGCGGCGGCGAAGCCGTGCGACCAGTCGTTGAGCCAGGCGGCCATGCCCGCCTTGTGCGGATAGGGCAGCGTGGGGAAGGCGCGCACCCCCAGCCGGCCGAGGACGGCGAGCCGCTCGTCCTCCGGCAGCCGGTAGTGCACCGGCCAGGCCGCCCCGTAGTGGGTCTCGGCCGCCTCGAAGTAGGACCAGACCTTGGCCTGCACCCGGGGCGGGAGGAAGTGCACGTGCACGTCGACGAGGCCGGGCAGGCCCAGCTCGCGCCAGAACCGCGGGACGTCGTCGTCGTCGACCGGCGGCTGCACGCTCATCGCAGGGTCACGACCACCTTGCCGCGCACGTGACCGCCGGCCACGAGGTCGTGGGCCTCGGCGGTGCGCTCCAGCGGGAACGCCTTGGCGATCGCCACGCGCAGCTGGCCGGCGTCGGCCATCCGGCCGAGCTCCTCGAGGTCGTGCCGCTCGGGGCGGACGAACACGTAGCGCCCGCCCATCCCGTTGACCGCGGGGTCGACGACGCTGGCGACCCGGGCGACGTCGCGCACCTGACGGGGAGCGTCGGCCAGGGCGTCGCCGCCGTTGAGGTCGAGGACGGCGTCGACCGGCTCCGACAGCTGCTCGCTGACCGGCCCGGCGGAGTAGTCGAGCACCTCGGCGGCGCCGGCGTCGCGCAGGAAGCCGTGGTTGCGCGGGCTGGCCGTGCCGATGACGTGCGCGCCGAGCGCGGCGGCGATCTGGACGGCGAAGAAGCCGACCCCGCCCGCGGCGCGGTGGACCAGCACGCGGTCGCCCTCGCCGACCTCGAGCGTCTCGGTGAGCGCCTGGTAGGCGGTGAGCCCGGCCAGCGGCAGCGCCCCCGCCTCGGCGAAGGACAGCGACTCGGGCTTGTGCGCCAGGCAGCGCTGCGGCGCGGGCACGAGCTCGGCGGCGGTCCCCCACTGGACGTCGTCGCGGCGCAGGTACCCCATGACCTCGTCGCCGGGCGCGAAGTCGACGACCGCGGGGCCGACCGCCTCCACGGTGCCGGCGAGGTCCCAGCCCGGGACGATCGGGAAGTGGTGCGGGAAGAGCCCGGCCAGGTTCCCCTCGCGGATCCCGACGTCGACTGGGTTGACGCCCGCGGCGTGCGTGCGGACGAGCACCGCGTCCGGGCCGACCGGCGGCTCGGGGAGGTCGTCGCGCAGGGTCAGGACGTCGGAGGAGCCGAACCGGTCGTAGGCGATGCCCCTCAACGGCGTCCCTTCACGTAGCGGCCGAAGGCCTTCTGGATCTCCCGGCGGGAGTCGCGCTCGGCGAGGTCGTGGCGCTTGTCGTAGGACTTCTTGCCCTTGGCCAGCGCGAGCGTGGCCTTGACCTTGCCGTCCTTGAAGTACAGGTCCAGCGGCACGAGCGTCAGGCCGCCCTCGCGGGTCTTGCCGACGAGCTTGTCGATCTCCTCGCGGTGCATGAGCACCTTGCGCTTGCGGCGCGGGGCGTGGTTGGTCCAGGTCCCCTGCGTGTACTCGGGGATGTGCACGTGCTGGAGCCACACCTCGCCGTCGTCGACGGTGGCGAAGCCGTCGACCAGCGACGCCCGACCGGCACGCAGGCTCTTGACCTCGGTGCCGGTGAGCACCAGGCCGACCTCGTAGGTGTCGAGGATCGAGTAGTCGTGCCGCGCCTTCTTGTTCTGGGCGATGAGCTTCCGCCCCTGTTCCCGCGGCATGTCCCCAGGTTACCGGGGACCGGTGGCGGTGATCTCGCGCCGGAGCTGCCCGTACGTCGGGGCCTGCACCGGGAGGAACGCCGCCTCGCGCACGCGCCGCGCGGTGTCGCTGCCGGCGAGGTACCCGGACCCCCCGGCCACCGCGGACTCCAGCCGCACCGCCTCGGCGGCGACGTCCAGGGCGGCCAGCCGCAGCCCCGCGAGGTCGCCGGGGTGCACGCCCACCCGGTCCCCGGCCAGGTCCTCCAGCCGCCGGGCGACGTCGTCGCGGCGCTCGGTCAGCGCCGCGGCGTCGGGCCGCAGGACGCTGGGCAGGTGCCCGCCGGCGGCGGAGAGCGCGGCGTCGGCGACGCCGAGGGCGAGGGCGGTCTGCAGCAGCAGCATCGCCGGGCGGCACACGGCCATGAAGCCGGCCAGGTCGTCGCTGAGCACCTGCCCGGGCCCGACGACGACGCCGTCGAGGTGCAGGCCCCCGGTGCCGGTGCCGCGCAGGCCGAGCAGGTCGTGCGGCCCGGTCGGCGTCACGCCGGCGTCGGTGCGCCGGAAGAGCGCGACCACCCGGCCCTCGTCGGCGGTCCGGGCGGGGCTCACGACGACGGCGTCGTCGAAGAGGTTCGAGGCCCAGCCGACGGTGCCCGACAGCCGCCAGCCCGCGCCGTCGCGGACCGCGGTGACCGGCAGCGTGCCGGTGCCGGCGAGGTCGGCGACCGCCGGGGCGAGCGCGGTGGCGCCGGGGACGGTGCCGGCGCGCAGCTCGGCGACGAGCCCGGTCAGCGGCTCCGGCGGCGGGCAGCAGCGCAGGTACTCCAGCACCATCCGCTGCGACCACGCCGCGAAGGCCGTGGCCAGCGACACCGACGCGAGCTGGCGGAGCATCCGCACCGAGGCCAGCAGCGCGACGGTCGGGTCGTCGTCGTCCGCGCCGAACGCGCCGACGTCCCCGAGCCGCCGCAGCGCGGGGCGGACGTCGGCCCGGCCGGTGTCGAGGTCGTCTGCCGTGGCGCCGGGAGCCGTCGTCGTCATGCCCCCTGCCTACCCGCGTCCGCCCCGCGACGCGCGAGATCCCGCGATCTCGTACGCCCCGGAGGCCGGAGACGTACGAGACCACGGGATCTCGACGGGAGGAGCGAGGGACTACAGGCGGACGTAGAGGCGCAGCGTCACGTACGCGGCGACCGCGGCCAGGCCGACGCCGGCGGCGCCGATGACCGGGGCGATCGTGGCGATCGCGCCCCAGTCGACCGGCGGGATGATGCCGGCCTTGATCGGCCCGGCCAGCGTCTTGTCGACGAAGAGGACCTTGGTGAGCACCAGGCCACCGACGGCCAGCAGCGCACCGATCAGCCCGGCCAGCGCCGCCTCGAGGATGAACGGCAGCTGGGTGTACCAGCGCGAGGCGCCGACCAGCCGCATGATGTTGGTCTCGTTGCGGCGGTTGAACGCGGCCAGCTGGATGGTGTTGGAGATCAGCAGCAGGGCCGCCAGCGCCTGCACCACCGCCACGGCGATGGTGGCGTTGCGGGCGCCGTTGAGCAGGCTGAACAGGCGGTCGAGGAAGTCGCCCTCGTCGCGCACCTGGTCGACGCCGTTCTGCCCGTTGGGGAACTCCGCGGCGATGACCTCGTAGCGCTCGGGGTTGACCAGCTCCACGCGGAAGCTCTCCGGCAGCGCGTCCGGCGGCGTGTTCTCGACCAGCTCGGGCTGCTGGGAGAACTGCTGCTGGAAGCGCGCGTAGGCCTCCTCCTTGGACTCGTACAGGTAGTTCGCGACCTCGGGCGAGTCCGACAGCTGCGCCTCGATGGCGCTGCGCTGCTCGTCGGTGACGTCGTCGGCCAGGAAGATGGAGACCTGCACCTTGTCGTAGTAGATCTCCTTCATGTCGGAGATCATCCCGGCGATGAGCAGGCCGGTCCCCATGAGACCGAGCGAGATGGCCGTGGTCAGGATCATCGCGACCGTCATGGTCAGGTTGCGACGCAGCCCGGTGGCCACCTCGGAGAGGACGAAGTTGACGCGCATGGATTCCCTGTCGTGAGGTGCAGGTCGAGGTGGGCGGCGGGGTGCTCTACCGGCCGACGCCGTAGACGCCGCGCGTCTGGTCGCGGGTGATCTGGCCGCCGTTGAGCTCGATGACGCGGCGGCGCATCGAGTCGACGATGTGGTAGTCGTGCGTCGCCATGATCACGGTGGTGCCGGTGCGGTTGATCCGCTCCAGCAGCAGCATGATCCCCTCGCTGGTCTCCGGGTCGAGGTTGCCGGTGGGCTCGTCGGCGAGCAGCACCAGCGGCCGGTTGACGAACGCGCGGGCGATCGCGACCCGCTGCTGCTCACCACCGGAGAGCTCGTGCGGCAGGCGGTTGGCCTTGCCCTCGAGACCGACCATCTCCAGCACCTCGGGGACCACCCGCTTGATCGTGCGGTGCGGCTTGTTGATGACCTCGAGCGCGAAGGCGACGTTCTCCGACACCGTGCGGTTGCGCAGCAGCCGGAAGTCCTGGAAGACGCAGCCCATCGTGCGGCGCAGCTTGGGCACCTGCCACTTGCTCATCGTGTTGAGCGCCTTGCCGTTGACGGTGACCGTCCCGCGGGTCGGGTCGTCCTCCTTGAGCAGCAGCCGGAGGAAGGTCGACTTGCCGGAGCCCGAGGAGCCGATGAGGAAGACGAACTCGCCCTTGTCGATCTCCGTCGACACGTCATCGAGGGCCGGCCGTGCGCTGGCCGGGTAGAGCTTGGTGACGTGTTGCAATTCGATCACGAGGGGCCACGGTACCTGCCCGGAGCCGCACGATGGTCGGTTCGGGGCAGGACGCACCGGAGGATGTCACCGACCCGCGCCCCTACCCAGCGGGATCGCCCCGGCAACCGCGCCGGAGTGTGACCGAGGCGACCCTAGCTCGCCGGGACGGACTCCTGCTGGCGGCGCCAGCGGATGCCGGCCTCGATGAAGGAGTCGATGTCGCCGTCGAGGACCGCCGTCGTGTTGCCGGTCTCCTGCTCGGTGCGCAGGTCCTTGACCATCTGGTACGGGTGCAGGACGTAGGAGCGCATCTGGTTGCCCCAGCTGCTCCCCTCCCCCTTGAGCGCGTCCATCTCGGCGCGCTGCTCGGCCTGCCGGACGGCGAGCAGCCGCGCCTGCAGGACGCGCAGCGCCGCGGCGCGGTTCTGGATCTGGCTCTTCTCGTTCTGGCAGGAGACGACGATGCCGGTGGGCAGGTGGGTGATCCGGACGGCGGAGTCCGTGGTGTTGACGCTCTGCCCGCCGGGGCCCGAGGACCGGAAGACGTCGATGCGGATCTCGTTCTCCGGGATGTCGACGTGGTCGGTCTGCTCGACGACGGGCAGCACCTCGACGCCGGCGAAGGACGTCTGGCGGCGGCCCTGGTTGTCGAACGGCGAGATGCGCACGAGCCGGTGGGTGCCCTGCTCGACCGAGAGCGTGCCGTAGGCGTAGGGCTGCTTGACCGCGAAGGTCGCCGACTTGATGCCGGCCTCCTCGGCGTAGGAGGTGTCGTAGACCTCGACCGGGTACCGGTGGCGCTCGGCCCAGCGCAGGTACATCCGCATGAGCATCTCGGCGAAGTCGGCGGCGTCCACGCCGCCGGCCTCCGAGCGGATGGTCACCAGCGCCTCGCGGGAGTCGTACTCGCCGTTGAGCAGCGTGCGGACCTCGAGCTCGTCGATCTCCGCGCGCAGCGCGGCCAGCTCGCGCTCGGCCTCCTCCGCGGTGGCCGCGTCGGACTCCTCCTCGGCCATCTCGTGCAGCACGCCGACGTCGTCGAGCCGGCGGCGCAGCTCCTCGACCCGCCGCAGGTCACCCTGCAGGTAGGAGAGCTTGGAGGTCAGCGCCTGGGCGGCCTCGACGTCGTTCCAGAGGTCGGGCGCGGCGGCCTGTTCCTGCAACTCGGCGACCTCGCGGCGCAGCCGCTCGACGTCGAGGACGGACTCGATGCTGGAGAGGGTCGTGTCCAGTTCGTCCAGGACGACGGAGAAGTCTGCGGCCACGTCGATCGAGGGTAGTGCGCCCCGGGGACGGAGCGGCGGTCCCCGCGGTGGCTGCCGCCCACGACCGGGAGGAGCAGGGGGATGCGAGCCGTCGTCCACACCGCGTACGGGGAGCCCGAGGTCGCGGGTGTCGGGGAGGTGGACGAGCCGCACGCCGGGCCCGGGCGGGCCCGCATCGCCGTCCGCGCGGCGGGCGTCGACCCGCTGGACTGGAAGCAGGTCACGGGGCTGATGGCGCGCGGCGACCGGCCCGACGGGCCGACCGTGCCCGGCGTGGACGCCGCCGGGGTGGTCGACGAGGTCGGCGAGGGCGTGACCGGCGTGCAGGTCGGCGACCCCGTCCTCGGCCTCGGCCGGGCGACCGCGGCCGAGCACGCCGTGCTGCACGCGTGGGTCCCCAAGCCGCCGGAGGTGTCCTTCGAGGTGGCCGCCGGGCTGGGGGTGGTCGGTGAGACGGCGGTCCGCGTGCTCGACCTGCTGGGCCTGCCGCCGGGCCGCACGGTCGTCGTCGACGGCGCGAGCGGCGGCGTCGGCACCGCGACCGTGCAGGTCGCCGTCAGCCGCGGGCTCGCGGTGATCGGCACGTCGTCGCCGGCCAACGCCGACTTCGTCCGATCACTCGGCGCGCTGCCCGTCCCCCACGGCCAGGGCCTGGCCGACCGCGTGCGGGAGATCGCCCCCGACGGGGTCGACGGCGGCATCGACACCGCGGGCCGGGGGTCGGTGCGCGACCTCGTGGCGCTCACCGGCGACCCGGGCAGGGTCGTGACGATCGCCGACTCCGGCGCCGCGGAGCTCGGCGTGCGGGTGACGACGTCGAGCGAGGGCGCCGTCCCCCGGCTGACCGAGGTGGCCGCGCTCGTGCGCCAGGGCCGGCTGCAGCTGCCGGTCGCCGCGAGCTACCCGCTCGAGCGGGCGGCCGAGGCCCACCGCCGCAGCCGCGAGGGCCACGTGCGCGGGAAGCTCGGGCTGGTCCCCTAGTAGGGCTCCCGCGTCTCCGCGACGACCCAGCGCAGGTAGTCGGGACCGCCGTCGACCAGCGGCAGCGCGATGACGCACGGGACGTCGTACGGGTGCAGCTCGGCGGTGCGGGCGACGACCGCCGGCACCAGCGCGCGGCGGGTGTGCAGCGCGACGCGGGCCTCCGGCTCGTCGTGCACCGCCCCCTCCCACCGGTACACCGACCGGATCGTGGCGAGCTGGTGACCGCAGGCGGCCAGCCGCTCCTCGACGAGGGTCCGCGTGTAGCCGGCCAGCCAGTCGGCGTCCGGTCCGGTGACGACGACCTCGCAGCACTCGGCCGCCCCGCTGGTGTCCACGTGCCCATCCTCGGGTGCGTGCCGGGGGCGCGCGGGGTAGGGCCCGCCCATGAGCGACGACCTGACACTCGACATCGACGGCGAGCAGTACGTGGTGCGGCAGGGCGGTGAGGGCCTGCGGGTGGGTCGCCGCAACGGCGACGACGTGGCCTGGCTCGACGACGTCGACCCGGCGCTGCTGCCCGAGGACGCCCGCACGGCGCTCGCCGAGGGCGACTCGTCCAACGAGGCGCTGCGCGTCGCGGTCAGCGGCATCGTCCAGGCCGAGGTCGAGCGCGGCGGCTGACCCTCCCGGAGGACGCACCGCCCGGGCCCCGCGCGGGACCGGGCGGTGCGCCGCCGGTCAGCGGTACACGTACGGCGCGAGGGCCGGCTCCTCGGCGACGTCGGGCGCGTTGCCCGCGCTGTCACCGGCGTAGGCGACGAAGGCCGCGAGGTCGCCGGCGAAGGTCAGCGGGTCCACGCCGGGCTGGAACGCCTGCAGGCAGGTCGACAGCGGGATGCGAGAGCGGACCGCCGGCCCGTCGTGGGTGAGCGCGTCGGCGACGACGGCGTAGCCGACCGGGTCGTAGCTGCCGATCGCGAAGTGGTCGGCGGCGTTGGCCGGGCAGACCTCCTGCGTGGCGATGTTGGCGACCGCGCCGTCGCCGGTGCGCAGCGCCGAGCTCGCCACCCCCGGGGTGTTGGGGACGACGACCTCGTCGAGCGCCGTGTAGGCCACGGTGTAGTCGACGCCGGCGAAGGTCTCCGCGCCGCTGTTGAGCGCCTCGAGGAACCGCGACCCGGTGGCCTGCTGGTGGAACGAGGGGTTGCAGTCCCCGCAGGTCACCGCGGAGTCGAGGGTGCCGTGGTTCGACGGCGACAGGCCCACGACGTCGTCGACGAGCGCCCGGGTGTCCGGCCAGAAGCGCAGCGCCCAGCGCGGCACCATCCCGCCCTGGCTCCAGCCGACGACGTCGACGTCGCGGCGGGACTGCGCGCTCACCGTGCGGATCGCGTGGACCAGGTACTCGCCGGCCACCTGGATGTCGCCGGTGGCGTCGAAGGGCAGCGTGACCGTGCACCAGCGCCAGCCGTTGCGGTCGAAGGCGCGGGTGTAGTTCCAGCCGAAGCCCACCTGCGGGTCCATGGTGGTTCCGGGGACGAGCAGGATCGGGTCCTGGGCCAGGCCGCGCAGCGGGCCGTTGCAGGACAGGCTCGCGTCGAGGTCGGCCCTCGGCACCGACAGCCGCGGTCCGGGCCGGTCGAGGGGCGCGTAGGCGCCGGTGTCGGCCGTCGCCGCGGGTGCGGCGACGGCGGTGCCGGCTCCCAGCAGGACGGCGGCGCAGGCCGCGGTCAGGGCGGTCAGCAGTCGGGACCTCGTCATCGAGCGTCGCGTCTCCTCGCGGTCGGGCGCGCGCGGTCCGCGCGCTCGTGCAACACAACGACCGAGTGTCCCGCAGGATGTGGTCCGCGCCACCGGGCCTAGGGTGCCGCCGTGACCCCGACCCGCGAGGACGAGATCCTCCGCGGCGACGACCGCTGGGGCGAGGACCTCTCCGGGGAGGGGTTCGTGCGCTGCACCCTCGTCGACGTCGACCTCTCCGAGACGACGTCGGTGGGCGCGACGTTCGAGGACTGCACGTTCACCGCCTGCCGGTTCTCCGCCGGCCGGCACGAGGCCTCGGCGTTCCGCGGCTGCCGGTTCACCGCGTGCTCGTTCACCACGGCGGAGTTCACCGACTGCACGTTCCTCGGCAGCGCCTTCGCGTCGTGCTCGCTGCGGCCGCTGCGGGTGACCGGCGGCGACTGGTCCTTCGTCTCCCTCGTCGACGCCGACCTGCGCGGTGCCGTGTTCACGGGCGTGGCGCTGCGCGAGGCCGACCTGCGCGGCGCCGACCTCACCGGGGCCACCGTCACCGACGCCGACCTGTCGGCCGCCGCGCTGGAGGGCAGCCGCTGGGCCGGCGCGGACCTGCGCGGCAGCGACCTCTCGGCGTTCGACCCGCGCGGGCTGCCGCTGGACGGTGCCCGCATCCGCGCCGAGCAGGCCGTCGTCCTCGCGCAGCTGCTGGGGCTGCGCGTCGGCTGACGGCCGGCGGCGGGTCAGCCGGTGACGAGGTCGGCGGCCGCCTCGGGCCACCACTGGCCGGCCGGCGGGCCGCCCCCGCAGGTGCCGTCGGAGTCGCCGGGCTGCTTGACCCACAGCAGCGCGTCGAGCCGCGGGGCGTCGGGGGACGTCGTCGGCGGCTCGCCGAGCGCCCGCCCCGGCGGGTTGCACCAGCGGCCCTCGCCGCCGGGGGCGTCCTCGGGCGGGCCGGCGCCGTTGCGGCTGGTGTCGATCACGAAGTGGGCGACGGGCGCGCCGGGGGGTGCGCCCTCCTCCAGCTGCTCGGACAGCGCCAGGCCGTACTCGGCGTTGGCCTCGGTGGTCTCGTAGTTGGAGACGTTGAGGGCGAACCCGTCGGCGGAGTCGATCCCGCTCTTGCGGAGGGCGTCGGCGAGCGCCGGCAGGTCGTCCACCCAGTCGGCGTTGCCGGCGTCCAGGTAGATCCGCGTCTCCGGCTGCCGGTCGAGGATCGCGACCGCCTGGGAGAGCAGGTCGTAGCGCGCGGCGGAGTCGACGCCCTGGCAGCCGGCGACGGCGTGCGGCACGGCGTCCGGCTCCAGGACGACGACCGCGGGCCGGTCCGCCAGCGCCGCCGCGAAGCTGCCGATCCAGGCCAGGTAGGCGCCGGGGTCGGCGGCGCCGCCGGCGGAGTAGGAGCCGCAGTCACGCCCGGGCACGTTGTAGGCGACCAGGACCGGCAGCCGGTCCTCCTCGGCCGCGGCCACGGACGCCCGCTCCACCATCGGGTACGGGTTGTCGGGGCTGGCGATCCAGACGGCGGTCGGCTGCTCGGCCAGCGGGGCGAGCGCCTGCGCCTCCTCGGTCCGGCCGGCGGCACGGGCCTCCCGCACCGCGGCCGGGCCGTGCCCGTCGGGGTCGAGCCACAGCTCCTCCCCCGCGAGCCGGCTGGACTCCTGCGGGGCGGCGGTGCCCGTCGCGGTGCCCGTCGCGGTGCCCGTCGCCCCGCCGTCGCCCCCGCTGCTGCCGTCGCCGCCGGCCCTGTTCCCGCCGGTCCCGTCACCGCTCCCGCAGGCGACCGCGGTGCCGGCGACGGCGGCCAGCACCGCGGCGCGGACCGACCGTCGCCGGTGCAGACGGGTCCTCACGCGACGTGCACCCAGCGGGCCGGGGAGGGGACGCCGTCGGAGTCGAGCACCACCAACATGTACCAGCCGGAGGGGGTGAGCCCCTCCTCCTCGGGCACGGTGAGCTCGACCGTGTCGCTGCCGCAGCAGCCGTCCGGGCAGTGCTGGCTGCCGTCGGCGGCGGTGTGGCCGGCCGCGCCCTCGGGGCACGACGCCGGGGCCACGTCGAGGGCCACCGAGCGCTGCTCGGTGTCCGTCTGGTGGGTCACCGCGCTGGGCCGCATCAGGCGGGCCTCCGCGACGTCGGCGCCCTCGACGTCGACGGTGAAGCTCGTCCCCCGGGTGACCTCCTCCGGGGCGTCGGCGATGGCCGGCCGGTCCCCGGCGAAGAGGTAGGGCGGGGAGTAGATCTCGATCCGCGTGTCGAAGGTGCCGGTGCGGGTCTCCTCCTTGTCGGCGAACAGCGGGTCCGACCCCATCGTCATGACCCGGCCGTCGGGCAGCAGCAGCGCCGTCGCGTGGTAGTTCCGCCCCACGAAGTTGCGCGCCGCCTCGTCCAGCTCGCCGGTCTCCGGGTCGTAGAGCGTCGTCAGGTGGAGATCGCTCTCCTCGTTGCCGCGGTAGTCCACCGAGCCGCCGGTGAGCAGGGTGCTGTCGTCGGGCAGCGTGACGGCGTTGAGGTAGCGCACCGGGCTCGGGTAGTCCGGCGCCGGCTCGTAGCGCGGGGCGTCCTCGTCGAGGTCGACCACGTTGAACCGCGCGGTCGACTCCGGGCTGTCGCCGACCAGGCCGCCGCCCACGATGCCGACGCGCTGGTCCTGCACCGGGGCGAGGAAGAACGACGCGCTCGTCTCGTTGTAGGCGGCGTCCTCCAGGCCCGGGACGTCCTGCCAGGTGTTGTCGCGCAGGTCCCAGATGCCCGGCTGCCGGCCCGCCTCGGCGGGGCCGTAGCCGGTGTTGGACCCGCTGTAGAAGACGCGCTGCCCGTCGGCCAGCCGGAACAGCGCCGGGTAGGTCGGGAAGTAGCGGAAGAGGTCCGGCTGGTCGGTCCACGTGCGCGTGGCCGGGTCGTAGACCTCGTTGTCGCCCGGGAGGACCCGGCCGTACTCGTCCAGGCCGGACACGGCCAGGACCCGGCCCCCGTCCAGCCCGATCAGGGTGGGGTACCAGCGGGCCTCGTCCAGGCGGCCGGTGCGCCGGTAGGTCTCGGTGGCGACGTCGAACTCGTAGGAGGCGTCGAGGCCCTGGAAGTTCTGCTTGTCCTTCGTGACGCCGCCCCCGCGCGCGTGCACGTACCCGCGGTGCCCGGCCGGGAGGTCCAGCACGCCGAAGGCGCGCTCCTCCTCGACGACGTACTCGTCGCCGGTGCCCTCGGCCTCCACCCACACGTCGGCGACCCCGTCCATCGCCGAGCCGTCCGGCATCCGGTGCGCGGCGGGCAGCCTGACCTCCTCGGTGGAGGTGTAGGTCAGGCCCCCGACGGCGAACTCGGTGCCCACGGGCAGGGTGAGCGGCTCGTCCTGCTCGTTGGTGAGCGACAGGACGCCGGCGGCCCGGTCGACCTGCTCGTCGAGCCGCTCGTACCGGCGGGTGCCGCCGGCGATGAGCAGGTTGCCGTTGGGCAGGTAGGCGTGCCCGCCGCAGAAGAGGTCCTCCGGCGTCGGGACCTCCTTGGTGTCGCCGGTGACCGGGTCCCAGACGATCGAGCGGAAGGTCCCCGCCTCGAACCGCTCGGCGTTGTTGCCCGACCCGGCGATCAGCAGCACCTTGCCGGTGGACAGCAGCGCGGCGTGCACCGCCGACAGCCGGTACTCCTCCGGCAGCTCCACGGTCTCCCAGAAGCCGTACTGCGCCTTGTAGTCGTCCTGGTTGCGCTGGAAGTCGTAGACGAGCCGGTCGGCCACGTCGACGACGACCGGCCCGTTCGCCGCGACGACGCCCGTCACCGCGGCGCCGACCAGCGCGGCGTTGCGCAGCCGCCGCAGCGGCCCCGGCACGCGGCGGGTCATCGGAGGCTCTCCTGCGGGAGGCCCGCGAGCTGCGCGGGCGCGACGACGGCAGGGGGGATGACCGACAGGTCCGGGATGACGTTGCCCTCGATCCGGTAGGGAGGAGCCGCCGCGCGGCGGCGGGTGGTGACCGCGGTGCCCAGCCAGCAGGCGACCGGGACGAGGCACATGAGCGCGCTGAGGCCCGCCCAGGCGGAGACGGCGACGTGCACGTGGCCCAGCGGGAACGAGGCGGCCAGCACCCCGACGAGGACGATCCCCCAGGCGAGGTGCCGCCGGAAGACGCCGACGTGGTCGCCGGAGACCGCGCCCTTGCGGGTGACGACGAAGGCCGGCTCGCGCCGTCGCACCGCCTGCCACAGCGCCTGGACGTAGACCGGCGCCGACATCGCCGACATCGCCATGCCGGCCACGCCGGAGGAGCCCTCCTGCTCGTGCGGGCTCACGTTGTGCCGGCGGTTCCAGAAGTAGACGCCGAGGTGGAGCACCGCGGAGTTGACGTAGAGCATCAGCCAGATCTGCGCCGTCACCTGGAGGCCGCCCACGCCGGTCAGCAGGAAGGCGGTCAGGTTCAGCCCGCCCAGCACCCAGCTCACCGCCGCCGACGGGTAGTAGGCCAACAGCATCGTGTAGTGCGCCTTGCCGGCCCACGACAGCTTCCCGAAGGAGCGGCGGAAGTGGCGGAGGATCGTCTGGTCCGCGCCGCAGGCCCACCGGTGCTGCTGGGAGAAGAAGTCCCGCCAGGTGGCCGGGCCCTCGCCGACGGCGAGCACGTCGGGGGTGTAGACGGACTTCCAGCGCGCGCCGGTCTCCGGGTTGCGCGAGGCGTGCCAGACGACGCTCGTGGCGGCGTCCTCGGTGATCGAGTCCTGCAGGCCGCCGATGGCGCGCAGCGCCGAGATGCGGACGGCGTTGTTGGTGCCGACGAACATCGCCGAGGAGAGCCGGTTGCCCGCCCGCTGCAGCACGCTGTGGAACATGTACTGCTGCGACTCCGCGCCCCGGGTGACGACGTTGTCGTAGTTGCCGTACACCTGCGGGCCGACGACGAAGGCGACGTCGGGGTCGCGGAAGTAGCCGACGAGCCGCTCGACCATGTTCGGCTGCGGCACGTGGTCGGTGTCGACGGACACCCAGAGGTCGTAGTCGTCGCCGTGCGCGTCGAGCCAGGCGTTGTAGTTGCCGTGCTTGGTGCGCGCCTTGAACCCGCCGCTCGGCTGGTTCCAGCGGTCGACGCCCTTGCGGCTGAAGTGCCGGACGCCGAGCTCGGTGCACATCGCGCGCACGGCCGCGTCGTCGCCCTCGTCGAGCAGCCAGACGTCGAGCCGGCCGTCGTGGCGCATGCGCAGCGCGGCCTCGAGCGTGCCGCGGACCATCTCCAGCGGCTCCTTGCCGGGGACGATCGTGGTGAGGAAGGCGACCCGCTGCCCGCTCAGGGGCGTCATGGGGACCGGGTCGCGGGCGTTCAGCGTGGCCAGCGCCAGGGTGATGACGTTGACCATCTGCAGGACGCCGATGACGGCGACGCTGCCGAGGAGCACGACCGCGAGCACCGAACGCCAGTCGCCGACGTACTCGGGGTGGTGCGACGGCAGCAGCAGCCAGACGAGGAAGACCAGCTCGAAGACGAAGGCGCCGAGGACCAGCAGCCGGGCGCGGACGCGGGCCCAGCCCCGGGTGACCGGCCGGAACCGGACGCGCCCGTCGGCGGTCGGCTCCTGCAGCGGCCCGGCGAGCTCGCTGAACTCCGCGTAGGGGTAGGTCGTGACCTCAGACACCCCGGGACGTGACCCGGAGGCTGCCTCCTTCCCGATCGGACACCAGCGGGGACGTCGCAGCCCCGCAGGGCACGGCGATCAGGAGCAAGGCAGACCCATTCGTGAGACGGCGGTTCGGGCAGTACACGCGGCGCAACACCGGCGGAGGAGGCCGGCGGACGGAGGGACCGTGGCGTGCTCCAGCGAACGACTTCCGACCCCTGCGCGGCTGTGCGCGGGGCGGATCCGATCGGCCCGTTCCGTGCAGCACCCCGGAGGATGCCGACACGGACGGTAACCAGAGCCGTCCCGCGGAGGCCAACCGATCACCTGTTCGGAGTCGTCCCGTGCTCGTAACGCGGAGGTTCGTCACCTGATGGCCTTGTGACCCTCACCGTGGGTCACCCCGGTCGACAGGCGCCCCGAGCCCCTCCCCGCGCCACGCTGGGGCAGGCTGCCCGTCCGGGCGGGCCGCCGGGGACGGGACCTCCGACCCTCGGCGCGGCCCCGCGCCGGTCCTAGCGTCGGGAGCGGACGCCGGCGCGTCGGCGTCCGGACGCCGGTCTCCGCGGCCGGTCGCTCCGGGGAGTCCCCATGACCGTGCCCGTCGACCACCCCACCCCTGCTCCCGAGGACCCGAAGCCGGCCGCCGACCACGAGGCCGAGGACGACTACTCGACGAGGCCCGGCATCGAGGACCGGACGTTGCTGCTGGCCGGCGTCGTGATCGCCTTCATCGTGCTCGCGTTCGTCGGGATGTTCGTCCTGACCGCCCTCGGCGGCGGCACTGACTACGTGCCCTGGGGCGAGTGACCCCTCGTCCGACGGGTCACTGCTGGGCGGCGAACCGCTCCTCCAGCAGGCGGTTGACGCAGCCCTCGGCCTCGGCGACGGCCGCGGCGTTCTCGCCGCTCGGGCACCGGTCGAAGGAGCTGCGGGCGACGCCGAGCGCGATGTAGGCGACGGAGATGTCGTAGTCGAGCTGGTCGAAGCTGCTGACGGTCGGGCTCATGACGACCTCCTGGCGTTCGGTGCCTGTGAGCTGCACGTTAGGACGCAGGTGTGACGGTTCTGCTGCGCCGAGGTCATCGGCAGATGCCGATCCGTTCCACCCGGCCCTCCCTCCCCCTAGCGTCGGCGCCGACCCACCGGAGGACGACGGAAGGCGATCCCATGACCGGTACGACCACCCTCACGCGGGAGCGGGCCGACCTCATCGAGTCGCTGCGGAGGCACCGGGCCTTCCTGCGGTTCACCGTCCGCGACCTGACCGACGAGCAGGCGCAGCGGCGGCCGACCGCGAGTGCGCTCGACCTGGCCGGGCTGGTCAAGCACGTGGCGGCCACCGAGGCCGGGTGGGTGCGGTTCGCCGAGGGCGGGGCCGAGGCGATGAACCGCAACTGGGGACCCGACGCCGCCACCCGGCACTGGCACCTCGCGCCCGGGGAGACGCTGGCCGACGTGCTGGCCGAGTACGAGGAGGTCGCCCGGCACACCGACGAGCTCGTCGCCGCGCTGCCCGACCTCGACGCCGACCACGCGCTGCCGGAGGCCCCCTGGTTCGAGCCGGGCGCCCGATGGTCGGCCCGGCGGGTGTTCCTGCACGTCATCGCCGAGACCGCCCAGCACGCCGGCCACGCCGACATCCTCCGGGAGTCGATCGACGGCCAGAAGACGATGGGCTGACCCTCGGGTCCTCAGCGGTCGCCGCTGCGGCCGGTCTCGACGACGAACTGCCTCGTCGCGGTGTCGGTGTCGACGCACCCGGCAGCAGCGGGAGCGGGCGTCCTCCAGTCCGGCACGGCCCGCCACGCCCCTCCCCCGGCGGCCACCACGTCTCGAGCGGTACCGACCCCGGTTCCCGGGCCGGTGACGTGGACACCTGCCTCGGCGCCCGCCGCGCCGTCGGGGTCGACGGCCGGCTCGGGTCCGGGCACCGCGCCGGGGACGGGCGTCCGAGCCGCCCCGCCGGCACGTGCCGCCAGGTCACGATTGCCGCATCCGGGCGTGGTCGTCGTTGACCGGACCAGTTCCGGTTCGGATGCTGTGCCGGGGCGTCGGCGCGGGGGCCGACCATGTTCTGGCGAGGCGATTCCCATGTGGCTGGCAACTCGCGCGCGCCCTCCACGGCCGGCCGGTCGCGAGCCCGCGGACCACCTCCGGTCGCGACCGCGCGGGCTGCCGGTCGTCCTGGTGGCGGCGCTGTGCCTGGCGAGCTGTTCCGGCGAGCCGGACGACTCCAGCGCCTCCTCCGGCAGTGCCACCGCCGGCAGCGCGGCGGTGTCCCAGGACGTCGCCCCCGATCAGCCGCTCGAGCTGACCATCGACGGGGTCGCGCAGCTCACCGCACCGGCCGGCGCGTTCACCGGACCCACCCGGGTGACGCTCACCCCGCAACCGGCGACGGCCGCCGCGACCGCGGACGTGCCGGGGACCACCGTCGCCGGCCCCGGCGTCGACGTCACCTTCGACGGGCCTGCGCCGGTGCAGCCGCTGCGCCTGGTCCTCACCGACGTCAGCGACCAGCCGAGCGCCGACGCGATCCCGGTCGTGCTGCACCAGCGCCACGACGGCACCTGGGAGACCGAGCTGGGCGAGTTCACCCCCGACGGAGGCATCGCGGTCGAGGCGACCGAGTTCTCCTCGCGGTGGACCGCCTGGTTGTCGGCCCCGGCCGACTGGGTCCGGAACGCGCTGAGCGCGGTCGCCGACTCACTCGTCGACGCCGTCGGCGGGCGTACCGACCCGCCGGCGTGCGCCGACGACGGGCCGGCCTGGGCGGCCCAGGCCTCGACGACCACGACGGTCCACGACTGCCTGATCACCAACACCGACCCGGACAGCGGCCGGGTGCGGGCCGAGCTGCAGCTCGCGCCGAACCGGCGCTACTACGTGGGCGTCCACGTGCCCGAGGGTGTCGAGTACACGTGGGTGCAAGAGCAGCCGGCGGCGCTGCGCGCGGCGCTGGGCCGGATGTTCGGCTTCGACCCGGACCGGCAGGTGTACATCGGGCCGGGCACCATGACCACCAGCGGCGCCGTGCAGCCGGCGGCGGACACGACCCTGACCTTCACCGCCGCGGTCGACGGGACCAGCGCCGCGCTGTCGTTCACGGTCGCCGTGCTCGGCCTGGCCGCGGACGTGCCGCGGGTCTTCGGCGGGCAGGCGGTCGACCCGCGCGGCGGACTGCTGGCCGCGGCGATGGTCACCCTCGCGTGCGCCGACAAGATCCCCGCCCGGTGGAGCGACCCGAACCAGACCTACGAGTTCTTCCGCTGCGTCCTGGGCGCGGCGCTGAGCAACCTCGAGGACACGGACAAGGCGTTCAGCGCCGCCGTGCAGCAGTTCGGCGACCGGGCCTACGCCCAGGAGGCCGAGGACGCGCTGAGCACCCGCGCCACGGTGCTCAGGGTGTTCGGCACCGCGGTGAAGGTGGTCAGCCTCGGCGCCGCGGTCCGCGACATCTGGCTCAACGTCGTCGAGGCCTTCACCCAGATGACCGATGAGCGCGCCGGTCAGGTGCGGCTCGACCTCCGCGGCCGGTCGGCCAGTCCCACCGGCGCCGCGGACCCGCACGTCGTGCGGTCGACCGGCATCGGGGAGCTGAACGTGAACATGACCGTCGACGACCTGGAGAGCCTCGGCTACGTCGACCAGGGCAACCTCTACGAGGACGTGGACGCCTCCTGCGTCCGGTACGCGAAGCCGGACGGCCCACTCAGCGCTGCCGTCGACACGGCGACCGACCGGGTGGTCGCCGTCCACGCCACCGAGGGGTCGCACACCGAGGTGGGCGGCATCGCCGCCGGCTCGACGCTGGCCCAGGTGCGGTCGGCGTTCGCCGGTGACGGCTACCGGATCACCGAACTGCTCGACAGCGACTTCGGGCAGGGCAGCAACGGCGTCGTCGTCACCGGTCACGGCGGGGCCATCGGGCTGGGCCTGACGTACGCGACCGCCGACGAGTACGCCGCCGGCACCGCCACGGTCGACTGGGTCGCCGGCGTCGGCGACGTCGGCAACGCACCGACCCGCGCGGAGACCGGCTGCTGACCCGGTGCCCGCCGGCGGACCCCGATCGGGACGACGGGACCGACTCGACCCGGCCCGGTGTCCCTGGTCAGCGCAGCAGGGCGAGGACGCGGCCGGCGGACTGGTTGGCCTGCGCCAGCACCGCCGTCGCGGCGGAGGCCAGCACCTGGCCGCGGGCGAGCGCGGTGACCTCCGCGGCCACGTCCACGTCGCGGATCCGCGACTCCGACGCCGTCGCGTTCTCGATCGCGACGCCGAGCCGGGCGACCCGCGAGGTGAAGCGGTTGTCCATCGCGCCGATGCGGCCCCGCAGGTCCGACACCCAGCCGATGGCCCGGTCGATCGCGCGCAGCGTCCCGGCGGTCCCGGCGTCCCCCGCGTAGTACGGCGTCATCGCCCGGGCGTCGGCCGCGGTCGAGGCCGGGCCGGGCGGCGGCGCCGTGAAGACCAGTCCGGTCGCGGTCGCGACGAACGGGCTGAAGCTCGTCCCCAGGGCGGCGATCGCGGCCGCGTCGAGCCGGTCGATGCGGTCCTGCGCCGTGACGGCCCCGGTGTAGTCGACCGAGCCGAGGTCGAAGGTCCGCCCGCCGTAGGTGACCGTGCCGACGAGCGCGTCGTAGCTGGTCGCGTAGGCGTCGGCGGAGACGTAGTCGCCGGCCAGCGAGAGCCGCCCGGCCGACGGGGTGTTGCGCGCGGCGGGGACGGCGGCGACCACCGTGGCGGCGGTCCCGCCTGCGTACTGGGGGGTCAGCGCGGCGGCGTCGGGCGGCAGGGACGCCGGCCCGGGAGTCGCGCCGGTGAACACGAGACCGGTGGGCGACGCGGTGATCGCGGCGCCCAGGCCGGCGGCGTCGAGCCGGTCGAGGTGGTCCTGCACGGTGACGGCGCCTGCCCAGTCGACCGCCCCGAGGTCGAGGGTCCGGCCGTCGTGGGTCACCGTCCCGGTCAGCGCGCGGAACGCGGCTCCGGACGTGTAGTCGCCCGCCAGTGTCAGCCGGCCGGGCGCCGGTGTGCTCGGCTCCACGGCGACGGCCTCGGCCAGCGTGTGCTGCAGGCCGAGGCCACCGGTCAGGTCGACGTCGGACAGCCCGAGCCCGGCCACGTCGGCCGCCCGGCCGGAGACCGTGAGGACGACGCGCACGCTGTCGCCGGCGTCGGCGCCGACCTGGAACAGCCGGTCGTAGGTGCCGTCGAGCAGCGGGATGCCGTGGAACGACGTCCGGCCGGCGACGTCGTCGATCTCGCTCTTCAGCTGCTCGAACTCCGCACGGACGGCGGCCGTCGCCTGCGCGTCGAGGAGCCTGCTGTTGCCGCCCTGCACGGCGAGGTCGCGCATCCGCCGCAGCATCGCGGAGACGCCGTCGAGGGCGGCGTCGGCGGTCCGCAGCAGGCCGATGCCGTCCTGGGTGTTGCGCACCGCCTGGGTCATCCCGCGGACCTGGGCGCGCAGGCCCTCGGAGACGCCGAGCCCCGTCGCGTCGTCGGCGGCGGTCGCGATCCGCAGGCCCGAGGCCAGCCGCCGCAGCGACGTCGCCACCGCCTGGTCCGTCCGGCCCAGCGCGCGTGAGGCACCGAGCGCCGCCACGTTCGTGGCGATACCCAGACCCATCCCCGCGCCTCCGTGCTCTCGGGGGCCCGCTGCCTCCGTGCGGCGGGCACCTCCTGTCACAACGGCACCACGGGGCCCGTCCTCGACCCGAACCGGGATCCGCACCCCATTCCGGGTGCCGCGGCCTCAGCGGTCGACGTAGCGGTCGGTCTCGACGGCGAACTGCCCCGTCGCGGTGTTGGCGTCGACGAAGTCGGGCAGCAGCGGGATCCGCACCGTCACCGTCGCGCAGACCGAGAACTCCTCCCCCGGCGCCAGCGTCGGCGTGTAGCCGCTCCCCGCGTCGTCGCACGCGACGCCGGCGGGCACGAAGGACAGCCGCACGTCGGTGGCCTCCACCGACTGGTCGGCCACCGCCAGCTGCGCCGCGCGCTCGGCCCGTGCCAGCCCCGAGCCGACGTCGGGGGCGGTGGCCAGCGCCCGCCCGGCCTCCCGCGCGGCCGCCGTCGCGGCGAACACCCCGCGCTGCACGGCCGAGAAGCCGGCGACGACGTAGACCAGCGGCACGAACACCACCAGCGCCACGAAGACGAACTCCACGATCGCCGACCCCCGCTCCCCACCACCCAGCCGCGCCCGCACCCACCTCACGCGGCCTCCTCCACCGCGCGGCCGGTGACGTCCAGCGGCAGCAGGTTCCCCAGCCCGGCCAGCAGCGTCGGCACCGCACCGGTGCAGCGCACGCTGACCAGCACCAGGCCGGTGCCGTCGACCTCCTCCGCCGCGGTACAGACCAGCCCCTCGGCGGTGCCCTCGGTCGTCGCCCGCGCCACCGCCGCCAGCGTCCGTCCGGCGGCGGCGCCGGTGGGCACGTCGGCGTTGGCGGCGTACCGGGCGCCCTCCTGCGCGCTCGCCGTCACCACGGTGCGGACGTGCACGTAGACCGCCACCTGCAGCACCGCCAGCAGCAGCACGACGACGAGCACCGAGACGAGGACGAAGTCCACGACGGCGCTGCCCCTCTCGGTGGTGACCCGCTGGAACGGCCTCGCTGCAGGGGCCCGCCGCCAGCCTGCGAGCGGTGGGGGGCAGCGAGGTCCTTCACCCACCGCTCGTGACGGAGGCCAGCGCGTTCTGCACCGCCGACACGATCGCCTCGCGGAACGGCACGAGGATGGCCAGCACGAGCGCCGCGGTCATCACGGTGATCATCACCCAGCCGGGGACGTCGCCCCGCTCGGGATCGTCCTCCCGCATCCGTGCGGCCAGTGCCGCCGTGGTCGTGAGCAGCCAGGCCCAGGCCCGCATGCGTCGTCCTCCTCCGTTGTGCACCGGCGCTCAGCGCGCCAGCGAGACGATGCTGATCAGCCCCGGGAACAGGGCGAACAGGACGGTGACCGGCAGCACCAGGAAGACGACCGGCACCATCATGGCGATCTCCTTGCGGCCGCCGGCCTCGAGCAGCCGGCGCTTGCCGGCCTCCCGGACGTCGGCGGCCTGTGCGCGCAGCACCTCGGCCAGCGGGGTGCCGCGCTCGATGGCCACGAGCAGGCCGTCGACGAAGCGGGCGAGCGCGTCGACCGACGTCCGGTCGGCCACCTGCTGCAGCGCCGTTCCCAGCGGGACGCCTGCCCGCGCCCGGCCGAGCGCCCCGCCGAGCTCGCGGGCCAGCTCACCGCCGGACAGCCGCGTGACCCGGGCGATCGCCCCCGCGGGCCCCTCCCCCGCGGTCACCGCCAGGGCCAGCAGCTCGGCGACGACGGGGAACTCGGCGAGCAGCAGGTCCTCGCGCCGGCGCACCTGCTGGGTCAGCCACCAGTCGCGCCCGAGGACGCCGCCGAGCAGCCCGGCCAGGCACAGCAGCGCCACCGACAGCACGTTGACGCTGCCGGCCAGCAGTGTGCCGACCGCCGCCACCAGCGCGGCGCCCAGCAGGCCGAGGCCGCCCCACACGACCTGCTCGACGCGGAGGTCCTCGACCGACTGCTCGCCGCCCAGGGCGTCCAGGCGGCGCCGGACGGCGGCGCGCCCGCCGAGCACGCGGTCGACGAACCGGGCGCCGTCGGCCACCACCGGGCCGAAGACGCGGCGCGCGGCGGTGAGCAGGCCGGGCGCGGTCGCCGTCCCGAGCAGCCGCGACGGCGGCGGGGTGTCGTGCACGTAGGGCGCCAGCCGGTCGACGAGCCGCACCGCGCGGAACGGCGGCGCGAAGGTGACGACCAGCAGCACGCCCACGGCGGCGACCCCGCCTAGGAACATGCCGAGGACCGTCATTGCAGCACCCGCACGTCCTGCGGCAGCCGCCCGATCCGCATCATCAGCCGGTAGGCCACGAGGCAGACGACGCCGCCGCCGAGCAGCAGCCCGGTGCCGAGCGGGGTGTCGTAGGCGGCCAGGGTCGTGGACTGGGTGGCCAGCAGCAGGAGCACCACCCACGGCGCGCCGACGGCGAGCCGCGCGGCCTGCACCACCCAGCCCTGCCGGGTCTCGAGCTCGGCCCGGGCGCGGGCGTCCTCCCGGAGGAAGCCGGCCAGCGTCCGCAGCACCCGGCCGAGGTCGGAACCGCCGACCTCGCGGGCCACCCGGAGCGTCTCGACGATGCGGTCGCCCACCGGGTCGGCGAGGTCGGCCTTGAGCCGGTCGAGGCTCTCGCCGAAGCGCCCGCTGGAGCGGTGGTCGGCGGCGAAACGGGCGAACGGCGGGCGCAGCACCTCGGGACCGCGGCTGGCCAGCGCCGCCAGCGACTCCGGCAGCGAGAGGCCGGCCCGCACGGCCGAGGCCAGGTTGTCGACCACCTCCGGCCACACCTCGCGCAGGTCGGCCCGCCGTCGCGCGGCCAGCCGGCGCACCTGCGCGTGCGGCAGGGCGGCGGCGAAGACGCCGAAGGCGAGGCTGACGGTGACCGTGCCGGTGGTCAGCAGGACGACGACGAGCGCGAGCACCGCGAGGGCGACCTGCAGCGCGACCAGCTGGGCCGGGTTGATGCCGGTCAGCCCCGCCTCGGCCAGCAGCCGCGCCCGGCGGCCCGGGCCGCGTGGCGTCGCGCCGCGCCGCGGTGCCCGGGGTCCGCTGCGCCAGACGAGCAGCAGCCCCACGCCGAGGAGCAGCCCGAGCAGCGCGCCGGTCAGCTCCACGACGACGTCCCGAGCAGCGCGGCGAGGTCGAACCCGGCGGCGGCGAACCGCTCGGGGTGGGGCGGGAAGCCGTCGGCGCGGACGAGCCGGCCCTCCCGGGTGGCGAAGACGTCGGCCAGCTCGACCACGCCGTCCTCGGCCCGCCCGGGCACCGCCACCACCTCGCGCACCCGGCGCTGCCCCGAGGCCTCCGTGGCCACGTGCACGACCAGGTCGACGCTGGCCGCGACCGTGGGGACGACGAAGGCGTGGCCGATGTTGTCCCCGGCCAGCAGCGGCAGGGTGCACATCTTCACCACGGCCTCGCGCGCGCTGTTGGCGTGCAGCGTGCACATGCCCGGCAGTCCGCTGTTGAGCGCGATCAGCAGGTCGAGGCACTCCTCCTGTCGCACCTCGCCGACGACGATCCGCGAGGGCCGCATCCGCAGCGCCTCCTTGACCAGCCGCCGCAGCGGGATCTCGCCGGCACCCTCGAGGTTGGGCTGGCGGGTCTGCATCGCGACGACGTCGGGCAGCGGCACCCGCAGCTCGAAGACCTCCTCGCAGGTGATCACCCGCTCGCGCGCCGGGATCGCCGCGCACAGCGTGTTCAGCAGCGTCGTCTTCCCGGCCTGCGTGCCGCCCGAGACCAGGATGTTCAGGCCCGCGGCGACGGCTGCCTCGAGGAAGCGGGCCGCCTGCGGGGTCAGCGTGCCGGTGGCGACCAGCTCGTCGAGGCCGTGCGCGCGCAGCACGAACTTGCGGATGTTGACCGCCACGTGCCGCCGGGTGACGTCGGGGAGGACGACGTGCAGCCGCGAGCCGTCGGGCAGCATCGCGTCGACGAAGGGCTGGCTCATGTCGACGCGCCGTCCCGAGCTGCGCAGCATCCGCTCCACCAGGTCGGCCAGCTCCCCGGCGCCGAGGATCGTCGTGGTCAGCTCGCTGCGGCCGCGGCGGGCCACGAAGACCCGGCCCGGCTCGTTGACCCAGACCTCCTCGACCTCGGGATCGTCGAGGTGGCGCTGCAGCGGCCCGAACCCGGCCACCCGGTCGAGGACGTCGCGCACCACCGACTCGGCATCGCCGATCGGCGGCAGCGCCGAGGTCAGCGACCGCTCGGAGTAGTCGGCGACGACGTCACGCACCAGCACGCGCACCGGCGCCGGGTCGCTGAACGGGTCGAGCCCGCGGCGCCGGATGAGCTCGCGCACCTCGCCGTCGACGACCTCCAGGGCGCTCGTCGCAGTCGGCACCGCACCCCCGTCTCGCCTGCCCGACCCCGTTCGGGACGACGGGACGATAGGGAGACGCAGGCGTTCCGCGGGAGGCTCGTCAGCCGATCTGTGGACAGCGCGTGCGCGGCCGGGGACCGGCTCCACCCGGCCGGGTGTCCCCCGTCAGCGCCGGGGGACGAGGGCCCCGGCGGCGTCCCGGATCTGCTCACCCGGCGGGCAGCTCCCGCGCCACCAGGGCACCCATCACGGGACCGAGGAAGGCGGCGTAGCCCGCGGTCAGGTGGTTGTCGTCGCGGAACACCAGCTGGTCGCCCACCACGAGCGGGCACTCGGCCGTGCTGCAGAACAGGTCGGTGAGGTCGGCGTAGCTCCCGCCGGCGGCCTGCACCACCTGCGCCTCGGCCGCGACGCCCGCCTCGTCCACCCCGGTCGCGCGGTCGGGGGTGCAGGCACCGGCGTCGTCGAGGTGCTCGGCCAGGCAGGAGGGCACCACCGCGTGCGGGTCGGGCACCGGGCTCAGGACCAGCACCGCCGCTCCGGTCGAGCGCAGGTCGGTCACCATGCGGCCCAGCGCGTCGAGCCAGACGGGGTCGTAGGGCAGGAACCCGAAGTCGGCGCCGTAGCGACGGGTCGTGGCCAGCACCACCAGGGACGGTGGCGCCGCCCGCAGGTCGGCGACCACCTGCTCCCGCCACTCGCCGCACTCGGTGTAGACCCGGTCCAGGTAGGGGCTGGTGATCGGCAGGTCGAGCAGCGGGCAGGTCACCTTGCTGGCGACCCGCAACCGCCAGCCCTGCTGCTCGGCGACCGGCTCCAGCGCCGGCACCCACTGCGCGGCGTGCGAGTCGCCGGCGAGCGTCACCGACACCGGCGCTCCCGGGACGCCGTACTCGCACGTCGGCTGCTCGACGGCCAGCCAGGTGAGGAAGCAGCCGTTGTTGAAGACGGCCGGCACGTCGGCCCGCGCCTCGGCCAGCGGCGGGGTGAGGTTCGAGGGGACGGCGGCCAGCCCGGCCGAGCCGGCCACGGCGGCCTGCACCTGTGCGGTGAGGTCGGCGACCAGCGCGTCCCGCGGGTCCACCGCAGCCGCGACGGGGGCGGGGGGCTGCGCCGGGACCTCCAGCGTGGCGGCCTCGGCGGCGGCCCCCTCACCGATCGGCGCCGGGACGAGCGCGGTGACCACCAGCGCGCCGGCCACCCCGGCCGCCGTCAGCCCGCCCCCGAGCAGCAGGCTGCGGCGGGCGGAGTCCCGCAGCGACCGGGCGAAGCGGACGCGGTTCTCCAGCAGGTGCAGCGTCGCGCCCGCCAGCAGGAGGGCGAGGGCCGCCGCGGCCAGCCGCCCCCCGAGCCCGAGGTCCCCGACGAGGTACGGGGCCAGCACCAGCACCGGCCAGTGCCACAGGTACCAGGAATAGGACCAGCGGCCGATGCCCCGCAGCAGGCCGATCGACAGGAGGCCGCCCACCCCGCCGCGGCGAGGACGGACGCCGGTGCAGACCACCAGCGCCGTCCCGACGACGGGCAGCAGCGCGGCCGTGCCGGGGAACGGCGTCCCCTCGTCGAGCAGCGTCGCGCCGGCCACCACCATGCCCAGCCCGGCCCAGCCCGCCGGGACGGCGAGCGCCGCGGGCAGCCGGCGCCACAGCGGCAGGCCCAGCGCGACGAGCCCGCCGAGGCCCAGTTCCCAGGCGCGGGACGGCAGGGAGAAGTACGCCCACGGGGGCGAGGACGACGTCCACGCGAGCGAGACGGCGAACGAGGCCGCCGTGAGCGCGGCGAGCACGGCCGCCGGCGGCACGACCGACCGCCGCCGGCCCCCGCGCCAGGCCAGCCAGCCGACGCCGATCATCAGCGCCGGCCACAGCAGGTAGAACTGCTCCTCCACGCCCAGCGACCAGAAGTGCTGGAACGGCGAGGGCGCGGTGTCGGCCGCGAGGTAGTCGGTGCCCCGGATCACCAGCGCGTAGTTCGCGCCGTACACCGCGGCGGCGACCGCGTCCCCCAGCGCGGTGCGCGCCTGCAGCGGCGGCAGCAGCCAGGCCGCCGCGACCGCCGTGGTCAGCAGCACCGTGATGCCGGCGGGGAGCAGGCGGCGGGCGCGGGCGCCGAAGAAGCGGCCGAGCCGCACCGTGCCCGTCGCGGCCAGCTCCCGCCACAGCAGGCCGGTGATGAGGAAGCCCGACAGCACGAGGAAGACGTCGACGCCGACGTAGCCACCCGTCAGGCCCGGCACCCCGGCATGGAAGAGCACGACGGCCAGGACGGCGACCGCGCGCAGGCCCTCGACGTCCGGGCGGAAGCCACGCCGGTCACCCGAGGCGTGCCGTCCACCGGCGCCGGGAGCCGGGAGCCGCGGGGACGCCCCGGGCACGGGCGGCGCGACGGCAGCGGGGCAGCGGCGGGCGGCGGGCCGCGGCGGGGCGTCCCGGCGCGAGCGGGCGGTCGAGCACGAGCGGCCGGGTGGCGTCGGCGGGCAGCGGCAGCGGGGGCAGTCCCCGGACGGGCCGGACCGGTCCGCGGGAGTCGGTGGTCGAGTGCGGCATGCGGTCCCCGGTCGGTCGTGCGGCTGCTGGCGGCGACGTCCACGGGGGCGACACCGCCCGGCCTGGACCCGGCCCGGCGCTCCCCCGCCGGATCCGCCCGCGGGAGCATGCCATCGCCGAACGCGATCGGTCCCCGGTGTCCGCCCCGGGGTCCACACGTGTCGCAGGGGTCCCGCGCGCCCCCTCGCTCCCGTCCCTCCGGGGGTGGGCGCCCCCCTGGAGGGTGGCCTGCGCCGCCGGTGTCCGCCACCGGCCGGACGGTGGCGTCAGGCGCGCCGGGCCGGCACGCGGGGGGCCCGGGGCAGCGGCACGGTCCCCGCCCGGGGACGGACCCGCTCCAGCAGCAGCGCCTCCGCGTCGCCGGGCTCCAGCGGCCTCGCGAACAGGTAGCCCTGCGCGCTGTCGCACCGGCCCTCGGCCAGCAGCCGCGCCTGGTGCTCGTGCTCCACGCCCTCGGCGAGCACCTCCAGGCCCAGGGTGCGGCCCAGGTCGATGGTGCCGCGCACGATCGCCGGCAGCGGCTCGCCCTCGGCCATGGCGCTGACGAACGACCGGTCGATCTTGAGCACGTCCACGGTGAACTGCCGCAGGTGCGCCAGCGAGGAGTAGCCGGTGCCGAAGTCGTACAGCGCCAGCCGCACGCCGAGCGCCCGCAGGGCCGACAGGCACGCGGCCGCCCGCTGGGGGTCGCCCACCAGCGCCGTCTCGGTCACCTCGAGCACCAGCGCACCGGCCGGCAGCCCGCTCTCGGCCAGGGCGGCGGCGATGGAGCCGACGAGGTCCGGCGAGGTCAGCTGGGTGGCCGACACGTTGACCGCCATCGTGCACCGCCCGGCGCCGGGGTGGCGGTGCCGCCAGGCCGCCGCGGTCGTGCACGCCTCCCGCAGCACCCACGCGCCGATCTCGTCCATCAGGCCCGCGGCCTCGGCCACCGGCACGAACCGGTCGGGGGTCACCGGGCCCAGCCGCGGGTTTTCCCAGCGCAGCAGGGCCTCGAAGCCGGTCACCCGTCGGTCGCCGAGGTCGACCACCGGCTGGTACACCAGCCGGAACTCGCCGCGGCACACCGCGCCGCGCAGCTCCTGCTCCAGCTCGCGGGCCGCCGTCGCCGCCGCGCGCATGCCGGGCTCGAACGACCGCACCCGGTCGCGGCCGTCGAGCTTGGCCGCGTACAGCGCCAGGTCGGCGTCGCCGATCAGCGACGCGCCCGCCACCTCACCGCGGCCCACGGCCACGCCCACACCGGCCGACACCGTCACCGCACCGCCGGGCAGCGCCACCGGCCGGGCCAGCACCTCCAGCACGCGGGCGGCGGTGAGCAGCGCCTCGTCGTCGCCGTCGCCGGCCTGCTCGACCAGCACGGCGAACTCGTCGCCGCCCAGGCGGGCCACGGTGTCGTCGGCGCGGACCGCGGTCCGCAGCCGGGTCGCCACCTCGCGCAGCAGCGCGTCGCCGGCGGCGTGGCCGAGCGAGTCGTTGACGGCCTTGAAGCCGTCGAGGTCGATCGACAGCACCGCGGCCGAGCCGCCGCCGCGCACCGTGCGGCGCAGCGCCTGGCCCACGCGGTCGGTGAACAGCGCGCGGTTGGCCAGGCCGGTCAGCCCGTCGTGCAGCACCGAGTGGGCGAGCGCCTCCTCCGCCCGGCGGCGGCCGGTCACGTCGGTGATGTGGACGACGACGCCGCCGACGTCGGGGTCGCCGCTGAGGTCGACCAGCCGCGCGCCGACCCAGCGGTCCTCGCCACGGTGCCGGGCGGGGAGCTCGGCGTCGACGACGCTGCCGCGGGCCCGCAGCGCCCGGGTGAACAGCGCGTCGGCCAGCTCGGGGTCGACGCCGGCCAGGCGGACGGCGTCGGCGGTGGTGGTGACGCCCGCGGGCGTGGCACCGAGCAGCGTGGCGAGCGGGGCCGGGTCGCTGAGCAGCCGCCCGTCGCGGGAGAGGACGAGGACCGCGTCGGAGGAGTGCGCGGTGAGCTTGGCGGCGAACCGCTCCCGCGTGCGCACCAGCGCCCGGGCGGCCGCCTCACCGCGCACGAGCAGCGCCGCGCGCACGAACACGAGGACGGTCAGCGTCACCATGGCGACGAACACCGGTCCGGCGGCGTCCTCGCGGCCGGTCCAGTGGAGGACCAGCTCCGTCGTCGGCGGCACCAGCAGCGCGCCCAGGCAGACGGTCAGGCGGCCCAGGCCGGACACCGGCTGCCGGACGTCGTCCCCCGCAGGAGGACGGGCGCCGGCACCGGGCCAGGCGGCGACGGCGAGCAGGACGCTGCCGAGCAGCCAGCCGGCGTCGAGCAGCGAGCCGAAGCTGTCGGCGTCGACGTCGAGGAGGTAGACGACGTCGGAGAACAGCCAGCAGGCGCACGCGACGGCCACGGCGAGCGAGGCCCGCTCCCCCTGCCGGCGGGTGGCCAGCAGCCGCACGACGAGGCCGATCAGCGCCGCGTCGAGGGCCGGGTAGAGCGAGAGGACGACGCGGTCGAGACCCCCGAGCGTCGGGTCCTGGACGATCGCGGCGATCGACAGCTGCCAGACCACGAGCAGGGCGGCCACGAACACCACGAGGGCGTCGATCCAGCCGGCCACCCGCTGGTCGCGGTCGGCCTGGCGGCTGCGGGCCAGGAGCGCCAGCGCGGCGGCCAGGCCCCCGTAGCCGAGCAGGTACGGGACGTCGGCGACGCCGACGTCCGCGCCCGTCCCGGTCAGGGATGTCTGGACCTGCCAGACGACGTCCCCGGCGCCGGACAGCGTGAGACCGAGCGCGACGAGGACGGCCGGGAGCTGCCGCCCCCCGCGGACCACGCCCACCCACGCCGCGAGCACCGCCAGCCCGACGACCGTGAAGTACAGCGCCGTGCCGGTGGGCGTCCCGTACGCCGCGCCCTCGGCGGCGAGCACGACGACGAGGGCGACGACCAGCACGGGCGCACGCCGCAGGGCCGGCCGGCTCCTGCCGGCGGCCCGGGTGCCTCCATCGATGGTGCGCGTCACGCCACGGCGATCGGCGTGGAACGGATCGGTCTGGAACGGATCCGGCCGGTGTTCCCCCCGGCGGGTGAGGTCCGGTCAGCCGGCCGGTCGCAGCACCGCCTGCACGAGGTGCGGACCGGGCTCGCGCAGCGCGGTGCCCAGCTGCTCGGCCAGCTCCTCGGCGGTCCCGGCGCGGGTGGCGGGCACGCCCATCCCGGTGGCCAGCGCGACGAAGTCCAGCGCCGGACCGCCTAGGTCGAGCAGCTGACCGGCCCGCTCCCCGCCACCGGCGGCGCCCACCCGGGACAGCTCGCCCTGCAGGATGGCGTAGGACGCGTTGTCGTACAGCAGGACCGTGACGTCGAGCTGCTCGCGGGCCATCGTCCACAGCGCCTGCAGCGTGTACATCGCGCTGCCGTCGGCCTGCAGGACCAGCACGGGCCGGTCGGGACAGGCCACCGCCGCGCCGACCGCCATCGGCAGGCCGTCGCCGATCGCGCCGCCGGTCAGGGCCAGCCAGTCGTGCCGCGGCGCGCCCGAGGTCAGCTCGGCGATCCCGACGCCGGAGGTGATCGCCTCGTCGACCACGATCGCCCGCTCGGGCAGCAGCGCGCCGACCACCGCCGACACCCCGCGCGGCGTCAGGCGGCCGGTCGGCAGCTCCGGGCGCGAGGCCTCCAGCAGTTCCGGTGCCGCGCCGGGGGCGGCCGCCTCCCCGAGCGCGCGCAGCGCCGCGACGCCGTCCTCGCCGGGCTCGGACAGGACGTGCACGGTGCAGTCCTCGGGCACCGGCGTGCCCGGCACCCCCGGGTAGGCGAAGAAGTGCACCGGGGACCGCGCCCCGGCCAGCACCAGGTGCCGGGTGCCGGCCAGCGCCTTGATCGCCACCTCCGGCGGATAGGGCAGCTTCCCGATGTCGGGCAGACCGGCGCCGCGCACGATCCGCGCCGGGAAGGTCTCGGCGAGCAGCCGGGCACCCGTGGCCCCGGCGATGGCGGACGCGGCGAGCTGCCCGTCCTCGCTCGCCAGGACGTCGCCCCCGAGCAGGACCACGGTCGGTTCGCCCGACTGCAGCACCGACGCCACCTCGGCCACCCGGGCCTCGGGCGGCGCGGGCGGGGACCAGGGCGGCGGCGGGTCGGCCACGGCGGCACCGTCGGACCACGACACGTCGGCCGGCAGCACCAGCGTGGCGATCTGCCCGCGCGCCGCCGCGGCGACCGCGTCCGCGGCGTCGGCGGCGACGTCCTCCGGCGCCAGCGACCGCCGCACCCAGCCCGACACGGTGCCGGCGACGGCGTCGATGTCGGACTCCAGCGGCGCGTCCAGCCGCTTGTGCGAGCGGCCGTGGTCGCCGACGACGTTGACCATCGGCGTCCGGCCGCGGCGGGCGTTGTGCAGGTTGGCCAGCCCGTTGCCCATGCCCGGCCCGAGGTGGAGCAGGGTGGCGGCGGGCCGGCCGGTCATGCGCGCCCAGCCGTCGGCGGCGCCGGTGGCCACCCCCTCGAACAGGGTGAGGACGCCGCGCATCTCGGGGACGTCGTCGAGCGCGGCGACGAAGTGCATCTCCGACGTGCCGGGGTTGGCGAAGCAGACGTCGACCCCGGCGTCGACGAGCGTGCGGATGAGGGCCTGGGCGCCGTTCACCGGGAGACGTGCACCTCGTTCACCTCGTAGTGGCTCATGACCGCGCCGCCGCTGGCGAACCTCGGCACGTCCTTCGCCGTCGCCCTGCCCTCGTCGGAGGCGAAGGCCTCGCCCATGGCCTGCTCGGAGTCGAAGTCGAGCTGCGCGACCAGGTACGGGGCGGGGTGCGCGGGGTCCATCGACCGGGGGCGTCCGGTGGTCAGCCGGACCAGCCCGGGCATCTGCACGGCGAGCGGGGTGTGCGTGTCGCGGTAGTACGCGTCGAACGCCGCCGGGTCGTCGGGCTGCCCGTAGCTGACCACCAGCCTGTGCACCATCAACCGCACCTCCGCGCTCGCGCCCGGGCACCGCTGCCCGGGTCTCCCCCACCCTGACAGGGATCCGACGGTCCCCGCGACCTCAGAAGGTGATCACCAGGCGGCCGCGCACCCCGCCGGCGGCCAGCACGCGGTGGGCCTCGGGCGCCTCCTCCGGCGCGAAGGTGCGGGCCACCCGCAGCGTCAGCTCGCCGGACTCGACCTGCTCGCGCAGCCGGTCGAGCGCGGCGGCGTTCTCGGCGTAGCGGCGCACCAGCGTCGGCAGCACCTCGACGCGGCCCGACCCGTCGCCGCGGTAGCCGCGCACGGTGGCCACCTTCCCGCCGTCGCGGACCGCGGGCAGCACCAGCGCGTCCTGCACCGACCCGTCGGCCAGCCCGTCGACGCCGTCGGGGACCTCCGCGCGGATCCGCTCGGCCACGTCGTCGCCCCGCCGCACCACGACGTCGGCGCCGAGGTCGCGGACCAGCCGCTCGTCGGCCTCGGAGGCGTCGGCGACGACGGTGTGCCCGTCGGCCTTCGCCAGCTGGACGACGTAGCCGCCGAAGGCGCCCGCCGCGCCGGTCACCGCGACCACCGACCGGGGAGGCAGCGCCATCTGGTCGAGGGCGAGACGGGCGGTGAGCGCGTTCATCGGCAGCGTGCAGGCGGCGACGGCGTCGGCACCGGCGGGCACACGGGCCACCGAGCCGGCCGGCAGCACGAGGTCCTCGCGGTAGGCGCCGTGCGCGCCGGAGGGGACGACGATCGCCATGACCGCGTCGCCGACGGCCACCCGGTCGACGTCGTCGGCGACCTCGACCACCTCGCCGGCGGCGTCCATGCCGGGTACCCACGGTGGCGTCTTCACCGGGTCGCGCCCGGCGTAGGCGCCGCTGCGCAGGTGAGTGTCGGTCGGGCTGACCGCCGCGGCCCGCACACTCAGCCGCACCCGGCCGGGCCCGAGCGGCTCGTCGGGCACGTCGACGACGGTGAGGGCCTCGGGCCCGCCGAACTCGGTCACTCCCACGGCTCGCACGTGCCGACCCTAGGAGGACCCCCCTCGCCCCCGCCCCCGCAGCCTCGGACCGGGCCGCTGCCGGGTGCCGCCCTCCTCCCGCTCGCACGCCCGCAGGGGCCTCACCGCGCGGCCGGCCCGTGACGTGACCCGGATCACAGCCGGCTGCCAGCGGCCGCACGGTGACGCCGCAGCTGCGGTCGTCACCGTCCGGGTCATGCCACCGCTCCTGCTCGGCACGGACCACCGCGCCGCTGCCGCCGGCCGTGGACGTCCCGTCGTCGACGTCGTCGTCCCGGTGCGCGACGAGCAGACCGACCTCGAACCCTGCCTGCGCCGTCTGCACGCCCACCTGACCGGGTCGCTGCCCTACCCCTTCCGCATCACCGTCGCGGAGAACGGCAGCACCGACCGCACCCTCGAGATCGCGCACCGGGTGGCCGCCGAACTGCCCGGCGTCGAGGTGCTCGCGCTGCCCGAGCCCGGGCGGGGACGCGCGCTGCGCACCGCCTGGCTGCGCTCGGACGCACCGGTCCTCGTCTACACCGACGTCGACCTGTCCACCGACCTCGCCGCACTGCTGCCGCTGGTCGCGCCGCTGATCAGTGGGCACTCCGACCTGGCCGTCGGCACCCGGCTCTCCCGCTCCTCCCGGGTCGTCCGCGGCCTGAAGCGCGAGGTGGTCTCACGCGGCTACAACCTGCTGCTGCGGCGCACGCTGGCCACCTCGCTGTCGGACGCGCAGTGCGGCTTCAAGGCCATCCGCGCGGACGTCGCCGCTGAGCTGCTGCCCCTCGTCGAGGACACCGGCTGGTTCTTCGACACCGAGTTGCTGGTGCTGGCCGAGCGCGCCGGGCTGCGCATCCACGAGGTGCCCGTCGACTGGGTGGACGACCCCGACAGCCGGGTCGACGTCCTGCAGACGGCGAGGGCCGACGTCGCCGGGATCGTGCGGTTGCTGCGCGCCCTGTCGACCGGCCGGCTACCGCTGGCCCGGCTGCGGGCCACCATCGGCCGCCGGCCGCTGCCCGAGCTGCTGCCCGGCGTCCCTGCCTCGCTGGCCGGCCAGCTGGTGCGCTTCGCCGCGATCGGCGTCCTGTCCACCGCTGCCCACCTGGCGCTGTTCGTCCTGCTGCGCGGCGTCGTCCCCGCCCAGGCGGCCAACCTGCTCGCGTTGCTGGTGACGGCGGTGGCCAACACCGCGGCCAACCGGCGGGTGACCTTCGGCGTCCGCGGCTGGGACGGCGCCGGCCGCTCCCAGCTGCAGGGCCTGGTCGTCCTCGCCCTGGCGCTCACGCTCACCAGCGGATCGCTCGGCCTGCTGCACGCCCTCGTCGCCGTCCCGTCGCCGGCCGCCGAGCTGACCGTGCTCGTCGCCGCGAACGCGGCCGCCACGCTGCTGCGCTTCCTGCTGCTCCGGGGCTGGGTGTTCCGCCCGGACCGCACCTCCCCCACCGGCGACCCCGCCGGCCCCCCGCGACCTGCCCGTCCCGGATCGGAGACCACGCGATGACCGCCACCGTGCCGCCTCCCCCGTCCCCCGCCGCACCCCTCGGGAGCCGGGCCGCCCGCCTGCTGCGGAGCCGCGACGCCGACCCGCGCTGGGTCCGTCCGGCCCTGCTCGGCCTGCTCGGCGCCACCGGCCTGCTGTACCTGTGGGGCCTGTCGGCCTCCGGCTGGGCCAACGCCTACTACTCGGCCGCCGCCCAGGCCGGCTCGCAGAGCTGGGAGGCCTTTTTCTACGGGTCCTCGGACGCGGCCAACTCGATCACCGTGGACAAGCCGCCCGCCTCACTGTGGGTGATGGCGCTGTCGGTGCGCCTGTTCGGCCTGTCGTCGTGGTCGCTGCTGGTGCCGCAGGCGCTCATGGGCGTGGCCACCGTGGGGCTGCTGTACCTGGCCGTGCGCCGGGTCGCCGGTCCGGGCGCCGGGCTGCTCGCCGGGACGGTGGCAGCCCTGACCCCGGTCGCCGTGCTCGTGTTCCGGTTCAACAACCCCGACGCCCTGCTCGTGCTGCTGCTGACCGCGGCGGCCTGCGCGCTGACCCGTGCCGTCGAGCGGGCCAGTGGGCGGGCGCTCGCGCTGGTCGGGGTGCTGGTCGGCCTGGCCTTCCTCACGAAGATGCTCCAGGCGCTGCTGGTCGTCGCGGGGTTCGCGCTGGCCTACCTGACGGCCGCGCCGACGACCCTGGGCCGGCGCATCCGGCACCTGCTCGGCGCCGGCCTGGCGCTGGTCGTGACCGCCGGGTGGTGGGTCGCCGTCGTGGAGCTGGTGCCCGCCTCGGCGCGGCCCTACGTCGGCGGGTCGCGGACCGACTCGGTCTGGGAGCTGATCTGGGGGTACAACGGCCTGGGCCGGCTGACCGGTCAGGAGATCGGCAACGTCGGTGCCGCGCCGGGCTGGGGGGACGCCGGGTCGGCCGGCTGTTCGCCGCCGCGGTCGGCGGCCAGGTGGCCTGGCTGCTGCCGGCCGCGCTGCTGTTGCTGGTCGCCGGCCTCGCCGTCGTCGGCCGGGCGCCGCGCACCGACCCGACCCGGGCCGCGCTGCTCACCTGGGGAGCCTGGCTGGGCGTCACCGGCCTGACCTTCAGCCTGATGGCCGGCATCTTCCACGAGTACTACACGGCGGTGCTGGCCCCGGCGATCGCCGCGGTGGTCGCGATCGGCGGCGCGCTGCTGTGGTCGCGGCGGGAGCGGGCCTGGGCTCGGCTGGTCCTGGCGGTCGCACTGGCCGGCACCGCGCTGTGGGCCTGGGTGCTGCTGGGCCGTTCGGCGGACTTCCTGCCCTGGCTGCGCTGGGCCGTGCTCGTGGCCGGGCCGGCCGCGGCGGTCGTGCTGCTCGCCGTCCACCGGCTCGGCCGCGCCGTCCTCGCGGCGGGCACGGCCGCCGCCGTCCTGGCCGGCCTGGGCGGCCCGGTCGCCTACGCGGTGCAGACGGCCGTGACGCCCCACGTCGGCGCCATCCCGACCGCGGGGCCGGCGGTGTCCGGGGACGACGGCTTCGGCCCGGGCGCCGTCCTGCAGCCGGGGACCGGGGGCCCGCCGCCGGGCACGGCCGGCTCCGGGGAGCAGGTCCCCGGTCCGGCGGGTGCGCCCGGCGGGGGCGACGCCACCACGGTCGTCCCGCCCGGCGGTGGGGACGGTGGACCGAGCGGCCCGGGCGGACTGCTGGGCACCGGTGAGGTCAGCGACGAGCTCGCCGCGCTGCTGGCCGAGGACGGGGCGTCCTACACCTGGGCGGCCGCGACGGTCGGGTCGAACGACGCGGCGGGCTACCAGCTGGCCACCGGCCTGCCGGTGATGCCCGTCGGCGGCTTCAACGCCAGCGACCCCTCCCCCACGCTCGAGCAGTTCCAGCAGTACGTGGCCGACGGCGAGATCCACTGGTTCATCGGCGGGGGGCTGGGGACGGCCGACGACGGCGACGGCTCCGCGTCGGCCCAGATCGCCGCGTGGGTCGCGGAGGAGTTCACCGCCCGGACCGTCGACGGCGTGACGGTCTACGACCTGACCCGGCCGGTGACCTGATCCCGCGGTCCTCGTGCCCTGCACACGACCGTGTGCAGGGCACGAGGACACCGCGGACGTCAGCGGTGGAGACCGTACTCCTTGAGCAGGCCGCGGCTGATGATCGTCTTCTGGATCTCGCTGGTGCCCTCGCCGATGAGCAGGAACGGCGCCTCGCGCATGAGGCGCTCGATCTCGTACTCCTTGGAGTAGCCGTAGCCGCCGTGGATGCGGAAGGACTGCGTGGTCACCTCGGCGCAGTACTCGCTGGCGATCAGCTTGGCCATGCCGGCCTCGACGTCGTTGCGCCGGCCGGCGTCCTTGAGGCGGGCCGCGTTGACCATCATCAGGTGAGCGGCCTCGACCTTGGTGGCCATCTCGGCCAGCTGGAAGGCGATCGCCTGGTGCTGCACGATCGGCCTGCCGAAGGTCTCCCGCTGCTGGGCGTACTCCACCGCGAGCTCGAAGGCGCGGATGGAGATGCCGCAGGCGCGGGCGGCGACGTTCACGCGGCCCACCTCGACGCCGTCCATCATCTGCGCGAAGCCGCGGCCGGGCTGCCCGCCGAGGACCATGTCCGCGCCGATGCGGTAGCCGTCGAACACCAGCTCGGTGGTGTCGACGCCCTTGTAGCCCATCTTGTCGATCTTGCCGGGGATGGTCAGGCCCGGGGCGACGGTGCCGAAGCCGGCCGGCTTCTCGACCAGGAACGTCGTCAGGTTCTGGTGCGCCTTCTCCGCGCCGAGGTCGGTGCGCACCAGGGCGGCCACCAGCGTCGAGGACCCGCCGTTGGTCAGCCACATCTTCTGGCCGTCGATGACGTAGTCGTCGCCGTCCGGCACCGCCTTGGTGCGGATGCCGGCGACGTCGGAGCCCAGCCCCGGCTCGGACATCGAGAACGCGCCGCGGACCTCGCCGGTGGCCATGCGCGGCAGGAAGTGCTCCTTCTGCGCCTGCGTGCCGTGCTGGCGGATCATGTAGGCGACGATGAAGTGGGTGTTGATGACGCCGGAGACGCTCATCCAGCCGCGGGCGATCTCCTCGACCACCAGCGCGTAGGTCAGCAGCGACTCGCCGAGGCCGCCGTACTCCTCGGGGATCATCAGCCCGAAGATGCCGAGCTCCTTGAGCCCGTCGACGATCTCGGTCGGGTACTCGTCGGCGTGCTCGAGGGCCTGCGCGTGCGGGATGATCTCCTTGTCCACGAAGCTCCTGACCGTCGACAGGATCTCCTGCTGGATGTCGGTCAGGTCGGCGGTCTGCGCCAGTCGGGCCACGCTCACTCCTCGGGGACTCCGGTGTCCGGTTGCTACCGGCGAGTATGGGCGAGGCCCTCCGGCCCGTCGCCGTGTCCCCGGTCACCACTGCCGCAGACGACGACGGCCCGCTCGGGGATCTCCCGGGCGGGCCGTCCCGTGTCTGCGGGGCTCAGCCCTCGGGCGGGGTGAACGCCGAGCTGCGGCTCATGCCGGCCGCGCGGCCCTTGCCCGCGATGACCAGCGCCATCTTGCGGCTGGCCTCGTCGATCATCTCGTCGCCGAGCATCGCCGAGCCCTTCTTGCCGCCGGCCTCGGAGGTGTACCAGTCGTAGGCGTCGAGGATCAGCTCGGCGTGGTCGTAGTCCTCCTGCGACGGCGCGTAGATCTCGTTGGCGGCGTCGATCTGGCCCGGGTGCAGCACCCACTTGCCGTCGAAGCCGAGGACCGCGGAGCGCTTGGCGACCTCGCGGAAGGCGTCGACGTCGCGCACCTGCAGGAACGGGCCGTCGATGGCCTGCACGCCGCGGGCGCGGGCGGCCATGAGGATCTGCATGAGGATGTAGTGGAACGGGTCGCCCGGGTAGTCCGGGTGCAGGGCGCCCACGACGAGGGACTTCATGTTGATGCTGGCCATGAAGTCGGCCGGGCCGAAGATGATCGTCTCGATGCGCGGGCTGGCGAAGGCGATGTCGTTGACGTTGATCAGGCCCTGCGCGGTCTCGATCTGCGCCTCGATGCCGATCCGCCCGACCTCCAGGCCGTTGGCCTTCTCGATCTGGGTGAGCAGGAGGTCCAGCGCCGCCACCTGGGAGGCGTCGACGACCTTCGGCAGCATGATGCAGTCGAGGTCCGCGCCGGCGCCCTCGACCACCTCGATGACGTCGCGGTAGGTCCACTCCGTCGTCCAGTCGTTGACCCGGACCGTGCGGATCTTCTCGCCCCAGCCGCCCTCGTTGAGCGCCGCGACGATGTTCTTCCGCGCCCCGGGCTTGGCCAGCGGCGCGCACGCGTCCTCGAGGTCGAGGAACACCTGGTCGGCGGGCAGGCCCTTGGCCTTCTCCAGGAAGCGCGGGTTGCTGCCCGGCACGGCGAGGTTGGAACGACGGGATCGGAGCTCGGCCACGGTGCCTCCAGCTGGGGTGGTGGGGTGGGCGGACGACCCCGCGGGTCGGGATCTTCGGCCACCGGAGAGTAGACAGACGGCGGGGACGGCCCCTTCTGCCGGGTCAGGTGACCGGCTCGACCGGCGTCGGCGGCCGGCTCGCCCGCACGACCAGCGCCACCCCGGCCACGACGGCGACCATCCCCGGCAGCGCGAGCAGCGGCGGGGTCTGCCCGAGCAGCACGAGCGCCACCAGCAGCGCACCGGGCACCTCCAGCAGCACCGCGAGCCCGACCACGGTGGGCCCGACGGTGGACAGCACGAGGTTGAGCAGCGTGTGCCCGAGGATCTGCGCGCAGACGGTGATCGCCGCGATCAGCCACCAGTCGCGCGCGCTGAACCCGGCGAGCGGGGTGGTGGTTCCCAGCGCCGCGAGGGCGAGCACGGCCGCGCAGGTGGCGTAGCAGACGACGGAGTACGCCGACGTCGCCAGCCGCGTGCGGGCGCGCGCCCCGGCGAGCATGTAGCCGCCCGCGCAGATCGCGCCCAGCAGCGCCAGCCCGTCGCCGGCGAGCGCCTCCAGGCTCACCGCGACGTCGACCCCGGCGATCAGCGCGGCACCGACGACGGCGAGCCCGAGCCCCGCCCACACCTGCCCGGGCAGCCGCACCCCGGAGACGCGCGCGGCCAGCGCCGTCCAGATCGGGGTGGTGGTGACCAGCGCCGTCGACGCGGCGACGGTCGTCATCGACAGGCTGGGCAGCCAGGCGGCGAAGTGCGCCGCCAGGAACAGCCCGGCGACGACCGAGCTGCCCAGGTCCCGCGGGCGCAGCCCGGTCAGCGTCGCGCGCTCCCGGCCGAGGAGCACCGGGACCAGCAGCGCCGCGCCGGCGGCGTTGCGCCAGAAGGCGATGGCGAGGAACGAGGTGCTCACCAGCGCGGTCAGCGGGCCGGAGAACGACACCCCGACGACGGCGACCGCCATCAGGCCCACCTCGCGGGCGCCCGGGCGGTGGACCGCCCACGGGGACGGCGCCGCCGTGGCGCTCCTGGCCCCGTTCAGAGGCCCGCGCCGCGCGGAGCGGGGCGTGCGGGCAACGGGGTCCTCACCGGCACGCGGATGCGGCCGGCGGCCACCGGCACCACCGCACCGGCCACCGTGGCCGCCGTCGCCCGGCCGGCCTCGGCGGTGACGGTGCAGGACAGCACCGACGGCCGCCCCATCGCCTCGCCCTGCCGCACCGTGTAGGCCGACGTCCCCTCCGGCGCCACCAGCCCCGAGGCGACCAGCCAGACGCCGGTGCCCAGCGCCGCGGAGCCGGTGGCCGGGTCCTCGCCCCAGTGCAGGTCGTTCGCGAACACGCGGGCGTACGCGGTCGCGCCGTCCCACGACAGCACCGAGACGCCCTCCCCCACCCCGGAGGCGGCGAGCGCGGCGGGGTCCGGGACGGCGCGGTCGACGACACCGGGGTGCACGGCGAGGACGGCGAAGGGCAGGCCGCAGCCGGCGACGGACGCGGGCAGCCCCACGACGTCGGCCGCCGACAGCCCCAGCGCCCGGGCCAGGGCCGCCGGGTCGGGGCCGTCCTCGAGCGTCGGCCGCCCGCCCGACAGCGTGGCGCCGGCCTCGTCGACGACGACGTCGAGCACCCCGGCACCGCACTCCTGGCGCAGCGTCCCCGCGGCCAGGCGGCCGGTGCGCACCAGCGTGTGCGCGGCGCCGACGCTCGGGTGCCCGGCGAAGGGCAGCTCCGCGTACGGCGTGAAGATCCGCACGCGGTACGAGGCGCCCGGCTCGGTGGGCGCGCAGAGGAACGACGTCTCCGACAGCGCGAACTCGTTGGCCAGCGCCTGGCACTGCGCGGTGGTCAGGTCGTCGGCGTCGAACACGACGGCCAGCGGGTTGCCCGCGAAGGCCCGCGGCGCGAACACGTCGACGACCTCGTACTCCACGGACCCGGGGCTCGCCACGGACTCGACGGTAACCTCGGCGACCGTGAGCACGGTGACCAGGGCGTACGTCTCGCGGCTCGCCGGGCTCCCCGTCTTCGACCCCAACGGGGACCGGGTCGGGCGGCTGCGCGACGTCGTCGTGGCGCTGCGCGTGGGCACCGCGAACCCGCGGGCGCTGGGCCTGGTCGTGGAGGTCGTGGCGCGCCGCCGCATCTTCGTGCCGATGGGCCGGGTGACCAGCGTCGACCCGGGCGCGGTGGTGCTCGGGTCGGGCACGCTGAACCTCAAGCGCTTCGAGCAGCGGCGCGGCGAGACGCTGGTGCTCGGCGAGCTCCTCGACCGCACGGTGACCATCCGCGAGTCGGGCCGGCCCGCCACCGTCGTCGACGCGGGGCTCGAGCAGCTGCGCACCGGCGACTGGGAGATCACCCGCCTCGCCGTCCAGGAGCCCGGCCGCATCGGCCGCCGCGGGCAGCTGCACCAGCTGGCCTGGGACGAGGTGTCGGGCCTCGCGCTGCCGGAGACCGGCCAGGGCACCGAGACGCTGCTCGCCACCTACCGCGAGCTCAACGCCGCCGACCTCGCCCACGCGCTGCAGGACCTGCCGATCAAGCGGCGGCACGAGGTGGCCGAGGCGCTCAGCGACCAGCGGCTCGCCGACGTGCTCGGCGAGCTGCCGGAGGCCGAGCAGATCACCATCCTCGGCACCCTCGAGGAGGCCCGCGCCGCCGACGTCCTCGAGGAGATGGACCCCGACGACGCCGCCGACCTGCTCGCCGAGCTGTCCAACGTCGACCGCAACCGGCTGCTGGAGCTCATGGAGCCCGGCGAGGCCGAGCCGGTGCGCCAGCTGCTCAAGTACTCCGAGGACACCGCCGGCGGGATCATGACCAGCGAGCCGGTGATCCTCACGCCCGACGCGACGATCGCCGAGGCGCTGGCGCGTGTGCGGGAGCCCGAGCTGACCCCGGCGCTGGCCAGCCAGGTGTACGTGTGCCGGCCGCCGTCGGCCACCCCGACCGGGCGCTACCTGGGGCTGGCGCACATCCAGGCGCTGCTGCGCGAGCCGCCGTCGACGCTGGTCAGCGGCGTCCTCGACGACCTCGAGCCGCTGCGGCCGGAGGCCCCGCTGACCGAGGTCACCCGCTACTTCGCCACCTACAACCTGGTGGCCGCGCCGGTGGTCGACGAGCAGGGCCGGCTGGTGGGCGCGGTCAGCGTCGACGACGTCCTCGACCACCTGCTGCCCGAGGACTGGCGCGAGCGGGCCCGTCGTGGCTGAGGGCCGGCGGCTCGACGTCCCCCGCGGCTCGGCGCGCAGCCTCGGCAGCTACCTGCGGCTCGACCCCGACGCGGTCGGGCGGTTCGCCGAGGGCATCGCGCGGTTCCTCGGCACCGGCCGCTTCCTCGCCGTCCAGACGTTCATCGTGGTCGTCTGGATCGCGCTCAACGTCTTCGCCGTGCGGCTGCGCTGGGACCCCTATCCGTTCATCCTGCTCAACCTGGCCTTCTCCACCCAGGCCGCGTACGCGGCGCCGCTGATCCTGCTGGCGCAGAACCGGCAGGCCGACCGCGACCGCGTGCAGGCCGAGGAGGACCGTGCCCGGGCCGCGCAGACCCGCGCCGACACCGAGTACCTGGCCCGCGAGCTCGCCGCGCTCCGGGTGGCCATCGGCGAGCTGGCCACCCGCGACTTCATCCGCGGCGAGCTGACCCGGCTGGCCCCGGAGGCCTCCGACGAGGCCGACCGGCGGGAGCGCAAGGCGCGCAAGAAGGCCGACCGGGAGCGGCACGAGCCCGTCGCCTGAGGCTCAGCCCAGCAGCGCCTGCGGACTCGTCGGCCGCCTCGGCCGCTCCGTCGGCCAGCACCCCGGCCAGCGCGGCGGGGAGCAGCCGGGGTGGCTCGGCCGGGGAGGTCCTCGGCGAGGTGGACGAGCTCGGGGCCGGCGCGGCCACGTCAGCCCCACACGACGTGCACGAGGGCCCCGGTGGCGCCGGCCAGCACCAGGACGACGATGAACGGCGCGCGCAGCGCCAGCGCCACCGCCGCGACCGCGAGCCCCGCCAGGCGCCCGTCGACGACGAGGTCCTGCCCCGACGTGACCGCCTGCACCGCCACCAGCGCGGCCAGCAGCGCGGCCGGTACGAAGGTGACCAGCCGGGTGACCCACGGCCGCTCCACCCACGCCGCCGGCACCGAGAGCCCGGCCAGCTTGAGCAGGTAGCAGCCCACCGACCCGACGAGCACCACCGTCCACAGCCCGCCGCTGCTCACTCCGCCTCCCGGGGCCGGCCGGCGAGTGCCACCGCGACGACGGCGGTCACCACCTGCACGCCCGCGGGCACGAACGGCGTGAGCGCCAGCGCCACCACCGCCCCGCCGAGCGCGACCCGCCGGGCGACGGCCGGCTCCTCGGCACCCGGCCACAGCCGCGGCCAGAGCAGGGCGAGGAAGGCGGCGGGGACGACGGCGTCCAGCGCCGCCTGCGCGGTCTCCCCCAGCGCGCCGGCCCCGAGCGCGCCGACCAGCGTGGTGGTGTTCCACACCGCGTAGATCGTGGCGCCGCCGGTGAGGAAGCCCAGCCGGGCGAGCCCGCGGTCGGGAGCGGCCACGGCCAGCGCGGTCGTCTCGTCGATGACCCAGTGCGCCAGACCGAGCCGGCGCAGCAGCCCGCGCGGCGCGAGCAGCGGCGCCAGCCGGACGCCGTAGACGGTGTTGCGGGTGCCCAGCAGCAGCGCGCTGCCGATGGCCGCCGCTCCGCCGCCGCCGGCACCGAGGACGCCGACCAGCGCGAACTGCGAGGCGCCGGTGAACATCAGCAGCGACATGGCCAGTGCCTGCCAGGGGTCCAGGCCCGCGGCGTCGGCGGCCGCACCGAAGGCGACGCCGTAGAGGCCGACGGCCACGCCCAGCCCGATCGCGTCGCGCAGGACGGCGGTCCGGGCGGGGGCGGGCACGGGTCCCGAGGCTAGCGACCCGCCGGGTGCCGGGAGGGGACCGCCGACCCGCGCCGGGAAGGGACCCGCCCGCCGGGGCGTTTGACCTGCAGGTGCTCGCGCCGGGTGCGCAGCACATCACCACCGCACCGGGCGGCACCCGGTGCCCGCCGCCGTACAGTGGCAGGTGGCCCGGAGAGCAGGACGCCGCCCGTGCGGGGCGAGCCGCGAGCCGGGTCCCCCCGTCGAAGGAGACACATCCCCCATGTCCGACACGCTGACCGGCTCGCCGGCGCTCGACGCCGTCAATGCCGCTCTGGCCACCGTCCAGGACCCGGAGATCAACCGTCCGCTGACCGACCTCGGGATGGTCAAGGACGTGCAGATCGGCGTCGGCGGCGACCCGGGCGCCGTGCGCGTCGAGGTCTACCTCACCGTGGCCGGCTGCCCGATGCGCGAGACCATCACCAACCGGGTGACCACCGCCGTCTCCGCCGTCCCCGGCGTGACCTCGGTGCAGGTGGGCCTGGACGTCATGAGCGACGAGCAGCGCGCCGAGCTGCGGAAGACCGTCCGCGGCACCGACGCCGCCGAGCCGGTCATCCCCTTCGCCCAGCCGGGCTCGCTGACCCGCGTCTACGCCGTCGCCTCCGGCAAGGGCGGCGTCGGCAAGTCCAGCGTCACGGTCAACCTGGCCGCCTCGCTGGCCAAGCGGGGCCTGTCGGTCGGCGTCGTGGACGCCGACATCTACGGCCACTCGGTGCCGCGCATGCTCGGCGTCGAGGACAAGCCGACCCAGGTCGACAACATGATCATGCCGCCGCAGTCGATGGGCGTGAAGGTCATCTCGATCGGCATGTTCACCCCCGGCAACACCCCGGTCGTCTGGCGCGGCCCGATGCTGCACCGCGCGCTGCAGCAGTTCCTCGCCGACGTGTGGTGGGGCGACCTCGACGTCCTGCTCCTCGACCTGCCGCCCGGCACCGGCGACGTCGCGATCTCCATCGCCCAGCTGCTGCCCAACGCCGAGATCCTCGTGGTGACCACTCCGCAGCAGGCCGCCGCCGAGGTGGCCGAGCGGGCCGGCGCGATCGCCACCCAGACCCACCAGCAGGTGGTCGGCGTCATCGAGAACATGTCGTGGCTCGAGCTGCCCGACGGCACCCGCATGGAGGTCTTCGGGTCCGGCGGTGGGCAGGCGGTCTCCGACGCGCTGACCCGCACCCTCGGTGCCCGGGTCCCGCTGCTCGGCCAGATCCCGCTCGACACCCGGCTGCGGGAGGCCGGCGACGCCGGTGCCCCCATCGTGCTCGCCGACCCCGACACCCCCGCCGCGCAGGCGCTGGCGAAGGTCGCCGACTCCCTGGCCGTGCGGCAGCGCGGGCTGTCCGGGATGTCGCTGGGGCTCACGCCCGTCCGCCGCTGACCTGCTGACGCTCCAGAGGCCCGGTCCCGCGTGGGGCCGGGCCTCCGTCGTCCCGGGCAGTCAGCTCCGGGGCAGCCGCGGGCGCCCGGACTAGGTCGCGTCGACGTCGAACGGCGGCGGGGTGCTGCGGTCGTGCGCGACGACGGCCGGCCGCGAGGCCGGCTTGACCAGGCTCGCCGCGGTCGCGCCCGCCGCCTGGCCGGGCGTCCCGGAGTCGCCGCGGCGCACCGGCGGGGCGTCGTCGTCGAACAGCTGGGAGCGGATGAACGTCTTCGGGTGGTACTTGCGCAGGTCGAGGTCGCGCAGGCCGGCGAGGTCGTCGCCGAGGGACTCGTCCACCTGGGCGCGCACCCCGGTGATCGCCTCGCGCACCTTCTTCAGCCCGGCCGCGGCGTCCCGGGCCAGGTGCGGCAGCCGCTCGGGCCCGAAGATGAACAACGCGGCGAGCGCCAGGACGACGATCTCGCCCCAGCCGATCGAGTCGAACACGCGTCCCTCCTCCCCCTAGGCCTGCGCGAGGGTCGCCTGGACCGTCGTCGACGAGCCGCCGCGCACCAGCTCGATCGTCACCACGTCCCCGGGGGCGTGGGCGTCGACGGCGACGGCGAGCTCCTCGGAGCTGCCCACGGGCTGGTCGTCGACGCCGATGACGACGTCCTGCTCCCGGATGCCGGCGTCGGCCGCGGGGCTGTCCGGCTCCACGTTGAGGACCAGCGCGCCGTCCCGGGTGCCGTCGGTGACCGACCGCGTGTTGACCCCGAGGGTGGCGTGCACCGCGCTGCCGGTGGCGATCAGCTGCTCGGCGATGGTGCGGGCGCTGTCGATCGGGATGGCGAAGCCCAGGCCCACGCTCCCGCCGCCGAGGGAGGCGATGGCGGTGTTGATGCCGATGACCGCACCGGTGGCGTCGACCAGCGCGCCGCCGGAGTTGCCCGGGTTGATCGGGGCGTCGGTCTGCACCGCGCTGATGACGGCGTTGGTGTCGCTGCCCTCGCCCGCCAGACGCACCGGCCGGTCGAGGGCGCTGACGATCCCGCTGGTCACCGTGCCCGCCAGGCCCAGCGGCGAGCCGATGGCCACGACCGGGTCACCGACGACGACGTCGTCGGAGTCGCCGAGCGAGGCGGTGACCAGGCCGGGCTTCTCGACCTTCACGACGGCGATGTCGCTGGCCGGGTCGCGGCCGACGATCCGGGCCGACGAGCCGCTGCCGTCGCTGAACACCGCCCGGATCTCCGCGCCGTCCACGCCGTCGGCGCCGGAGATGACGTGGTTGTTCGTGACGATGTAGCCGTTGGCGCCGTCGACGACGACGCCCGATCCGGTGGCACCGGCGTCGCCGATGCGCACCTCGATCGAGACGACCGCCGGCGTCACGGTCTCGGCGATGTCGGAGACCGAGCCCGGCTCGCGGGTGATGCCCTCGTCGGTCTCGGTCAGCGTGGTGCCCGGCGCCAGCAGCGGCGTCTCGCTCGCCTCGCGGGTCAGCAGGTAGCCCACCCCGCCGCCGAGCGCGCCGGCGACCAGGACGGCCAGCACGACGAGCGCCGCCACGCGCACCGACAGGTCGCGCAGCCGCAGCTTCCGGCGGCCCTTCCGGTCGACGACGACCGGACCCTCCTGTTCGGACTCCTCGGTGAACACCGCCGGGCCGGTGAGGCCGGCCGGGGCGTGCGGGTCGCGCCAGGGGTCGCTCCTCGCGTCGGGCTTCCACCACGGACCGGCCGACGTGCGGCGGCGTCCGGGGCGGCCACCGGGCGGCTCCTGCAGCCCGCCCTGCCCGGCCGGCGCGCGGAAGGCGCGCAGCACGGCCTCCGGCGGCGGCGGGGGCACCGGCCGCGGCGGCACGGACGGGCGGTCGCCGGCGAAGCTGCCGGGCACCGCGGCCGGGCGGCCGAAGGCGGCGGCCTGGGCGGGGCTCGGCTGCTGCGGCGGCGCCGCCGCGGGCCGTGGCCGCTGCGGCGGGTCGAACGAGCCGGTGGCCCCTGCGGGACGGGCGAAGACCGCCTCCTGAGCACGATCGCCGTCGCGGCCGATGCCGACCGGCGGGCGGACGACGGCCTCCACGGTGCGGTCGCCCTCACGGAGGACGGGCTCGGGGGTGCCGGTCTCGCGGGCGTCGTCGGGTGGGGTCACGGGTACAGGGTCCTCCCCGGACCTGTCAGCGGACGGGACTGGCGGTGCAGCGCGACGGTACCCGCCGGCGGACCGGCCCCGGGATCTCCGACCGCGGGATCAGGGGGTGGCGCCGGGTGCGGGCGGCTGCCCGGCCAGGGTGCGCACGACCGGCGGCACGACCTCGGTGCGCTCGTCGGGCGACGAGGGTCCGGCCACCGACGGCGGGGTCTCGCTCACGGCCTCGCCGGGGTCGGGCAGGTTGACCGCCAGGACCGCGACGCCGAGGCCCAGCCCGGCGAGCGTGCCGGCGACGCTGCGGCGCAGCCAGCGGGCCTGGTGCGGCGAGGAGGACCGCGCCGGCGGCTCGTCGAGCGCGACGGTCCAGCGTCCCGAGGAGCCGGAGACGGTGAGCTGGCCGGGGCCGGCGGTCACCGTGCCGAGCCCGCCGCCGCCGGGGACGTCGGCGGTGAAGGGGATGGCGCACAGCCGCGACAGCAGGTCGCCGGGGACGGCGACGTCGGAGGCGGCGTGCAGCGCGTCCTTGGCCTCGCGCTGTGCCTGCACCAGCATCCGGCACTCGAGGCAGCCGGCGAGGTGGCGGGCGGCGCGGGCGGCGGGGCCGCTGGCCAGCTCCCCGTCGACCAGCGCGGCGATGGCCTCCTGCGCCAGGTGGCTCTCCGGCAGGCTCATGCGGGAGCCCCCGGTGCCACCATCCCGCGGGGCGCGAGGTGGGCCAGGGCGGCGCGCAGCTGCACGCGGCCGCGGTGGATGCGGCTGCGGACGGTGCCGAGCTTGATGCCGAGGGTCGCCGCGATCTCCTCGTAGGTGAGGCCCTCGATGTCGCAGAGGACCACGGCCACGCGGAACTCCGGCGACAGCGCGTCGAGCGCCGCCTGGATCTGCGGGTCGAGGTGGGTGTCGGCGTAGACCTGCTCGGGGCTGGGGGAGGTGCCGGGGAGGCGCTCGGTGTCCTCGGGCAGCGCGTCGAACCGGATCCGCTGGCGGCGCCGGACCATGTCGAGGAACAGGTTCGTGGTGATGCGGTGCAGCCAGCCCTCGAACGTGCCGGGCGAGAAGTCGGCGAGGGAGCGGAACACCCGGACGAACGTCTCCTGGGTGAGGTCCTCGGCGTCCTGCGCGTTGCCCGAGAGGCGGTAGGCCAGCCGGTACACCCGCGCCGAGTGGTCCCGCACGACCTGCTCCCAGGTCGGGGCCACCCACACCTCACCGGCGCCGGACGCGGCCGGCTGCTCGGCGGTGGGCTGGGGGACGGCGGCCTCGGACACGTCGCCAGGATCGCAGACGCGCACGTCGCCGGCCTCCCCCGGAGTATGGACGGGGACGGCGGCACGCTCGGGTGTCACGTCGGGATCAACGGGCGGCGCTGTGTTCCGTGTTCCCGCCGGCCGGTCTTGCCAGGTTCCTCACAGGTTCGCCTCCCGGATCACTCCGCGCAGTCGCACTACCCTCGTCCGGTGATGAGCGCCGAGGGACCGTGGCGCGCCGGCGGGACCGGGGGCGCCGCCTGGGCCGACCGCTACGCCACGGAGGACCCCGTCCTCGCCGCGGCGCGGACCCAGGCCGCGTCCCTCGGCGGCCCGCCTCCTCCCGAGCCGGCGGCGGGCGCCACCCTCGCCGTCCTCGCGGCGGGTGCCGGCGCCCGGGCGGTCGTGTCCGTCGGCAGCGGCGGTGGCGTCGTCGGCCTGTGGCTGCTGCGCGGCATGCGCCCCGACGGCGTCCTCACCGCCCTCGACGGCGACCCCGAGCAGCTGCGCGGCGCCCGGCGGGCCTTCACCGAGGCGGGCGTCCCCGCGGGCCGGACCCGGCTGATCTTCGGCACCCCCGCCGAGGTGCTCCCCCGCCTGTCCCCGGGCGCCTACGACCTCGTCGTCTGCGCCGGTCCGCCCACCGAGTACGCCGCGCACCTCCCGGCCCTGCTCGGCCTGCTGCGCACCGGCGGGACGCTGGCCTGCCACGGCCTGCTCGCCGGGGACCGCATCGGCGACCGCGCGGCCCGCGACCCCGAGACCGTCACCTGGCGCGACCTGGCGCGCAGCGTCCGCGAGGACGAGCAGCTCACCTCCGCCGTCCTGCCCATCGGGGCCGGGCTGCTGGTGGCCACCCGCCGCGGTCAGCCGCGGAACGGCACCTCGGCCAGCGGCTCCCACGGCCCGCCGAGGTAGCGCCACAGCCCCAGCCCGCGGGCGGGGACCTCGGCGGGGACGAACTCCGCGGCCAGCCGGTCGCGCAGCGCCCGGGCCACCGCGGGCTCCACCTTGTTCTGCACGGTGACGTGCGCCGACAGCCGCTGGCGGTCCTGCGGGGTCAGCCACGGGTCGAACTCGCCCGCCAGCCGCGCGTGCAGGGCCGAGAGCTCCGGCGCGGCCAGCCGGTAGGCCACCCCGCGGCCGAGCAGCTGCACGCCGGTCACCGCGACGGCGAACGGCGGGCGGGCGGCGACCCCGACCAGCGCGGCGTCCACGGCGTCGCGCTGCTCACCCGGCAGGGCGTGGAACAGCGTGACGTGCGCGGCCAGGTGGTTGCGCTCGGCCGGGAAGTGCGCCGCCCGCAACCGGTCGAACCGCGCCTGCGCCTCCGCCCCGAGCAGCAGGGTGACGATCAGCGGCGCTTCAGACGTGGGCCCGGGCTCCCTTGCCGAGGACGGTCACGCCGCCCGCGCTGACGTGGTAGTGCGTGCGGTCGCTCTCGGTGTCGACGCCGATGCGCGCCCACGGCGGCACGACGACGTTCTTGTCCAGGATCGCCCGCCGGACGTAGGCGCCCTCGCCGATCTGGACGCCGTCCATGAGGACGCTGTCCTCGACCCGGGCACCGCGGTCGACCCGCACGCCCGGCGAGACCACCGAGTTGTGCACCGACCCGCCGCCGATGATGGCGCCGGCGCTCACCATCGACTCCTCGGCCCGCCCTCCGAGCACGAACTTCGCCGGCGGCTGCTGCGGCGGCAGGGTGAGGATCGGCCAGCGGTCGTTGTACAGGTTGAACACCGGGGTCACCGACACCAGGTCCATGTGCGCGTCGAAGTAGGAGTCGATCGTCCCGACGTCCCGCCAGTAGCCGTGGTCCCGCTCGCTGGCGCCCGGGACGATGTTGGTCGAGAAGTCGTAGACGTAGGCCGACCCCGCGTCGGCCAGCATCGGCATGATCGAGCCGCCCATGTCGTGCGCCGAGTCGGCGTCCTCGGCATCGGCGCGCAGGGCCTCCAGCAGCGCGTCCGTGCTGAACACGTAGTTGCCCATCGAGGCGAAGGACTCCTCCGGCGAGTCCGGCAGCCCCGGCGGGTCGGCCGGCTTCTCGAGGAAGCCGCGCACCTTCCCCGCGGCGTCGGCGTCGATGACGCCGAACTCGGTGGCCTCGCGCCGCGGCACCCGCAGGCCGGCGATCGTCACGCCCGCCCCGGTCTGCACGTGCTGGTCGATCATCTGACCCGGGTCCATGCGGTAGACGTGGTCGGCGCCGAAGACGACGACGATGTCGGGCCGCGCGTCGTAGATCAGGTTGAGGCTCTGCAGGATCGCGTCGGCGCTGCCGGTGTACCAGCGCGGGCCGAGCCGCTGCTGGGCCGGCACCGGGGTGATGAAGTTGCCCAGCAGGTTCGACATCCGCCACGTCGTCGTGATGTGCCGGTCGAGGCTGTGGCTCTTGTACTGGGTGAGGACGGCGATCTGCCGGATCTCCGCGTTGACCAGGTTGGACAGCACGAAGTCGATGAGCCGGTAGTTGCCGCCGAAGGGCACCGCCGGTTTGGCGCGGTCCTGGGTCAGGGGCGCCAGGCGCTTGCCCTCACCACCGGCCAGGACGATGCCGAGCACTCGAGGACCGCCACGCATGCCAGGAACGTAGTCGTTGGCCGGCGTCGGCGTCGCCCCACCTCCGTACGTCCTGCCCCCTAGGGTGACCGGCGTGCGCATCGGCATCGTCACCCGGGAGTGGCCACCGGACGTCTACGGGGGCGCCGGGGTGCACGTCGAGCACCTCGTCGCGGCCCTCCGCTCGCTGCCCGCGGGGCCGGAGCTGGAGGTGCACGCCTTCGGTGGTCCGCGCACCGACGCCCGCGGCTGGGCCGTCCCGCCCGGCCTCGCCGGCGCCAACGGCGCGCTGCAGGCGCTCGGCACCGACGTCGAGATCGCGGCGGCGCTGGGCGGGGTCGACCTCGTGCACAGCCACACCTGGTACGCCAACGGCGCCGGCCTGCTCGCCGCGCTCGTGCACGGCGCGCCGCACGTGGTCACCGCGCACTCGCTGGAGCCGCGCCGGCCGTGGAAGGCCGACCAGCTCGGCGGCGGCTACCGGCTCTCGTCCTGGGTGGAGCGCACCGCCTACCTCGCCGCCGACGCGGTGATCGCGGTCAGCCACGGCATGCGCGCCGACGTCCTCGACGCCTATCCCGACCTCGACCCGGCCCGCGTGCACGTCGTCGGCAACGGGGTGGACGCCGAGGCCTACCGGCCCACGCCGGCACCCGACGTCGTCCGCGCGCTCGGGGTGGACCCCGACCGGCCGTACGCGCTGTTCGTCGGCCGGATCACGCGGCAGAAGGGCGTCGTCCACCTGCTCCGGGCGGCCGAGCAGCTGCCGCCCGACGCCGGGCTGGTGCTGTGCGCCGGCGCCGCCGACACCCCGGCCGAGCGCCAGCAGGTCGCCGACGCGGTGGCCGAGCTGCAGGCCCGCCGGCCGGGCGTCGTCTGGATCGAGGCGATGCTGCCGCGCGAGCAGCTCGTGCCGCTGATCACCGGCGCGACGGTGTTCGTGGTCCCCTCCGTCTACGAGCCGCTGGGCATCGTCAACCTCGAGGCCGCCGCCTGCGGCACCGCGGTGGTCGCGAGCGCCGTCGGCGGGATCCCCGAGGTCGTCGCCGACGGGGAGACCGGGCTGCTGGTCCCCTACGACCCCGACGACGTCGCCGCGTTCGAGGCCGGCCTGGCCGCGCGGGTGACCGAGTTGCTGCACGACCCGCCGCGGGCGGCGCGGATGGGCGCCGCCGGCCGCGAGCGGGTGCTGTCGGAGTTCGGCTGGCCGGCGATCGCCCAGCAGACCGTCCAGGTGTACTCGGCCGTGCTGGAGGGCCGCGGCTGAACCCGCCGGGCGCCGGATGGGAAGCTGTCCCGTCGTGACGCCCTCGCCCCTGCCCTCCGACCAGGACCCGGTCCGGGCCCTGGTCCGTGCGTCGCACCACCTGCCCGCCGACGACCTGGGCGCCGCGGTGGCCCGGCACGCCCGGGCGCTCGGCGCCCTCGACGCGGTCGTGTACCTCGCCGACTACGCCCAGCACGAGCTCGTGCCCGTCCGCGGCGAGGGGGTCCCCGACCGTCCCGTGCTGACCATCGACGGCTCGGTGGGCGGGCGCGCCTTCCGCCGTGTCGCCCCCGTCCGGTCCACCGCGGACGGCGCCCCCGGGGCCGTGTGGCTGCCGCTCCTCGACGGTGCCCAACGGATCGGGGTCCTGGAGCTCGTCGTCCCGGGCGCGCTGTCGCCGGCCTTCGAGGACGAGGCGCGTTCCTTCGCCTCGTTGGTCGCCGAGCTGACGGTCACCCGCGACGCCTACAGCGACGTCCTCCGCCGGCTCCGCCGGCGCAGGCCCCTGACGCTGGCCGCCGAGATCCAGTGGGAGCTGCTGCCACCGCTCACCTACGCCGGCGGGCGCGTCGTCATCACCGGCGCGCTGGAACCGACCTACCGGATCGGTGGCGACACCTTCGACTACGCGGTCAACGGCTCGCTGGTCGACTTCGCGGTGCTCGACGCCGTCGGCCACGGCCTGCCTGCCGCGCTGCTGTCCACCGCTGCCGTGGGCGCCTACCGGCACGCCCGCCGCACCGGCCACGACCTCCCCGCCGTCGCCGCCGCGATGGACGCCGTCGTCGCCGGGGAGTTCTCCGGCAGCCGCTTCGCCACCGCCGCGATCGCCCGGCTCGACCTGGACACCGGCGTACTCCGGTGGGTCAACTGCGGCCACCCGGATCCGCTGCTCGTCCGCGAGGGTGTGCTGCTCCGCCCGCCGGTGTGCCGGCCGGCGCGTCCCCTGGGCCTGCTGGCGGGCGAGCCCGAGGTCTGCGAGGCCCAGCTGCGGCCGGCTGACCGCGTGATCCTCTACACCGACGGGATCGTCGAGGCCCGCTCGCCCGACGGCGTGTTCTTCGGCGAGGAGCGGCTGGCCGACCTCGTCGTCCGCGCCGAGCTCGCCGGCGACCCGCCGCCGGAGACGATGCGCCGGCTCATGGGCAGCGTCATGGAGCACCAGGCCGGGCAGCTGCAGGACGACGCCAGCATCGTCATGGTCGAGTGGCGGACCGGCGCCGAGGACCGGCTGCGGCTGTGAGCACGGCAGCGACCCAGGGCCCCCACCCCGAGGGCGGGGCCGCACCGGCCGACGTCGTCGTCGGGCTCGTGGCCGCGCCCGGCGCCCCGGCCGAGCTGGCCGACGAGCTGGCCGCCGACCTGACCGGCGCGCTGCGCGAGCGCCACCCCGACGCCACCTGGGACGTGCGGGTGGTCGAGGACGGCCTCGTCCGACCCCCGGCCGACGACGCGGAGATCGTGGCGGCCGCCCGCGACCGGCTGCTGACCGAGGAGTGGGACCTCGCCGTCGTCGTCACCGACCTGCCGCTGGCGGTGGAGCGGCGGACGGTGGTGGCGCACGCCAGCCCGGTGCACGGCGTCGCGGTGCTCTCGCTGCCGGCCCTCGGCGCGGTGGGCCTGCGCCGGCGCGCCCTGCAGACGACGCTGGGGCTGGTCCGCACCCTGCTCGGCGACGACGCCGACGGCGAGGGCGACCCCGCCGCGCTGCGCCGCCGGGTACGCGAGCTGGCCGCCGACCCGGCCGACACCGCCGAGGGCGTGCGGTTCACCGCCCGGGTGCTCACGGGCAACCTGCGGCTGCTGGTCGGCATGGTGCGCGCCAACCGGCCCTGGCGGCTGACCATCCAGCTGTCCCGCGCGCTGACGGCGGCGGTCGCGGCCGGCGTCTTCGCCCTGGTGACCGCCGACATCTGGCGGCTGGCCGACCGGTTCGGCTGGCTGCGGCTGGGGGTGGTCGGGCTCGGCTCGGTGGTCGCGATCTGCGCGACCCTCGTGGTCGGGGCGCAGCTGTGGGAGCGGACGCGCTCGCGGCGGGTGCGCAAGCAGGTGGCGCTGTTCAACCTGGCCACCACCGCCACCGTGGTCATCGGGGTGCTGACGCTCTACGCCGCGCTGTTCGCCCTCGCCCTGGCCGGGTCCCTGCTGCTGGTGCCCCCGGCCCTGTTCGCCGAGGGCCTGGGGCACCCGGCCCGGATCGGCGACTACCTGGAGCTCGCCTGGCTGACCAGCTCGCTGGCGACCGTCGGCGGCGCGCTGGGTGCGGGCCTGGAGTCCGACGAGGCGGTCCGCGAGGCGGCCTACACCCACCGGCCCGACGCGGCGGGGTGACCGACGTGGCCCGGGGCGCCGGCACGGGCGAGGATGACGTGTGACCATCGCCACACGGTTCGCCACCGCGCTCGGTGCGGAGACGTCCCGTGTCCCCGGACCTCCCGAGCTGCTCCCCGTCCGGCTGGCCCGGGCGTGCGTCGCCACGCTGGGCGTCGACGGCGCGGGGCTGTCGGTGGTCGACGCCGCCGGCACCCGCATCCCGCTCGGGTCCAGCACCGCGCACGCCGCGTGCGCCGAGCGGCTGCAGTTCACCGTGGGCGCGGGGCCGTGCTGGGAGGCGCAGGAGACCCGTCAGCCGGTGTTCGCCCTCCTCGCGGACCTGCGCCGCCGCTGGATGCCCTTCGCCGACCTGCTGACCGCCCAGACGCCGTTCCGCGCGGTCGTCGCCCTCCCGCTGCGCGAGGACCTCGCCGGGGCCGGGGCGCTGGACCTCTACTTCACCGACGACGCGCGGGTGCCCGACCTCGACGTCTTCGCCGCGATGGCCGTCGGCGAGCTCGTCACCGCCGCGCTCGGCGAGGCCGCCGTCTGGTCGGACTGGCCGGCCGGCCAGGGCCCCGACTGGATGCACGGGCCGGACGCCCGCCGCCGCGCCGCGGTGATGCGGGCCGCCGGCCGGACGGCGATGGCGCTGGAGACAGACCCGGCCACCGCGCTGGACCTCCTGCGCGCGGCCGCCTACGCCGGCGGGCGCAGCGTGGAGGACGTCGCCGAGGACCTCGAGCAGGGCCGCCTCGACGTCGGCCAGCTGGCGCCGGGCAGGCGGTCCTGACGCCCGCCGTGTGACCGTCCCCGCAGGTCAGCGGCGGAATCGAGGCCTCTGCGCGGGTGCTGTACCTCCCGTGACCGCCGCGTCCTCGCCGTCCGCCGTCTCCGCTCCCCCGGCGCCCGCCCCGGCCCCGTCCCCTCCCCCACCCGGCTGCTCGACGTCCGCACCGTCTACGCCGAAGCCGCCGCCCTGGACTCCGCCCGCGGCCGCGAGGTGCTCGCCCGCTTCCCCGGCGCCGAGATCGTCGAGGTGCCCTCGCACTGGCAGATCCCGGAGCTCAACGGCAACGAGGGCAACGTCGAGCGCTGGGTGCGGGTCAAGACCGAGACGCTCGTGCTCGGCGTGAAGAAGTCGCTGTCGGCGCGGCCCAACAGCCGCTCGTCGAACTGGATCGCCCCCTCGACGGCCAATGGCTGTGCCATGGCCTGCGCCTACTGCTACGTACCGCGGCGCAAGGGCTTCGCCAACCCGATCACCGTCTTCACCAACATCGAGCAGATCACCGGCTACCTGCGCCGCCACGTCGCCCGGCAGGGCCCCAAGACCGAACCGGACCAGTGCGACCCGGTCAGCTGGGTCTACGACATCGGCGAGAACAGCGACTGCTCGGTCGACGCGCTGGTGAGCGACAACGTCGCCGACCTGGTGGCCACCTTCCGCGGGCTGCCCACCGCCAAGGCGTCCTTCGCCACCAAGTACGTCAACCGCGAGCTGCTCGACCTCGACCCGCAGGGCCGCACCCGCATCCGGTTCTCGCTCATGCCCGACGCCGACTCGCGGGTCATCGACGTGCGCACCAGCCGCATCGCCGAGCGCGTCGCCGCCGTGGACGACTTCGTCGAGGCCGGCTACGAGGTGCACCTCAACCTCTCCCCGGTGGTGCTGCGCGACGGGTGGGAGGCCGACTGGGCGCAGCTGCTGCGCCGCCTCGACGACACCCTCTCCCCCGCGGCCAAGGCCCAGGCGGCGGCCGAGGTGATCATGCTGACCCACAACCGGGACCTGCACGAGGTCAACCTCGGCTGGCACCCCAAGGCCGAGGACCTCCTCTGGCGGCCGGACCTGCAGCAGCCCAAGCGCAGCCAGAACGGCCAGTGGAACGTGCGCTACCGCAACGACGTCAAGCGGGCCGGCGTCGAGCGGCTGCAGGAGCTCGTCGCCCACCACGCGCCCTGGCTGCGCATCCGCTACGCGTTCTGATGCGCCTCTCCCTGCTCGACCGCTCGCGCACGCGCGCCGGGGAGCCGGACGCGGCGGCGCTGCGCGGCACCGTCGAGCGGGCCGTCTCCGCGGAGCGGCTGGGCTACCGGCGGTTCTGGGTGGCCGAGCACCACGGCGTCCCCGGGATCGCCGGGGCGGCTCCGGCGGTCCTGCTGGCCGCGGTCGCGGGCCGGACCTCGGCGATCCGGCTGGGCTCGGCCGGCGTCATGCTGCCGCACCACCAGCCGCTGGTCGTGGCCGAGCAGTTCGCCACCCTGACGGCCCTCGCGCCCGGCCGCGTCGACCTCGGGCTCGGCCGCTCCCCCGGCTTCACCGCGCCGGTGCGCCGGGCGCTGCGGGAGACCGAGCGGGACTTCGCCGCCGACCTCGCCGAGCTGCGCGCGCACCTCACCGGGACGGCGGAGATCACGATGCACCCGCGTCCCGACGGCGACGTGCGGATGGTGGTCCTGGCCACCGGTTCCGGCCTCGAGGTCGCCGCCGCCCTGGGCCTGCCGGTGGTCGTGGGCGGGCCGCTGCTGGGAGTGGCCGGCGACCCGGAGCCGGGGCGCGAGGCGCTGGCCCGCTACCGCCGGAGCTACCGGCCCTCGGCGCAGGCGCCCGAGCCGGAGGTCGCGATCAGCCTCGACGTGCTCGTCGCCGACACCGCGGCCGAGGCCGCCGACCTGCTGCTGCCCGAGGCGTGGGCGATGGCGCAGGCGCGCACCACCGGCGTCTTCCCGCCGCTGGAGCCGGTCCCGGCGGTGCGGGCGGCCCGGATGACGGCGGTGCAGCGGCGGCACGCCGAGCGGACCGCGGCGACGGCGGTGGCCGGCACGGCCGAGCAGGTGGGGTCGCGGCTGGCCGAGCTGGCCGAGCGCACCGGCGCGGTGGAGCTGGTGGCGGCGGGCAGCACGCACGACCGCTGGGCGCTGGCCGCCTCCGACGACGCGCTGGCCCGGCTGCTGGGCGTGCCGGCCGCCGGACGGTGATCACCCGTTCGGGGCGTGACCAGCGGCACTACGGTGACGGAGTGGCACGGGTGGTGGTCGTCGGCGCGGGGCTCGGCGGCCTCGCCGCCGCCGCGCGGCTGGGCGCGCTGGGACACCGGGTGACCGTGCTGGAGCAGTCCGGCGACGTCGGCGGCAAGCTCGGCTGGTACGCCCGCGACGGACACGCCTTCGACACCGGCCCCAGCCTGGTGACGCTGCCCCAGGTGCTGCGCGACCTGTTCGACGCCACCGGCGGCCCGCTCGAGGAGGCCGTCGACCTCGTCCGGCTCGACCCCGCCGTCGACTACCGGTTCGCCGACGGCACCCGCCTGGCGGTGCCCGGACACCTCGACGCGGTGCCCGGGGCCCTCGACGCCGCCCTGGGTGAGGGCAGCGGCGGGCAGTGGCGGGCCCTGCTCGCGCGCGCCGAGGCGATGTGGGCGATCACCGAGCAGCCGTTCCTGCGCTCGCCGCTGCGCGGGGCGGCCACCCTCGCCCGGCTGGCCCGCGACCCGGCCGACGTCGCCGCCGTCGCGCCCTGGCAGACGCTGCGCGGCCTCGGCGCGCGCTACCTGCGCGACCCGCGGCTGCGGCTGCTGCTCGACCGCTACGCCACCTACTCCGGCTCCGACCCGCGGCGCGCACCCGCGGTGCTCGCGACCGTCCCCTACGTCGAGCAGGCGTTCGGCTCCTGGTACGTCCGCGGCGGGCTGCACCGGCTCGCCGAGGCGGTGGCCGAGCGGGCCCGTGAGCACGGCGCCGACGTCCGCACCGGCACCCCGGTCCGGCGGGTGCTGCGCGAGGGCGGCCGGGTGTCCGGGGTGGAGCTGGTCGACGGCGGCGAGATGACCGCCGACGTCGTCGTCTCCGGCGCCGACGCCACCGCCCTCTACGCCGGGCTGTTGCCGCCGGACCGGCGCACCCGCGCGGTGCGCCGCGGGCTGACCCGGGCGACGCCGTCGCTGTCGGGGTTCGTGCTGCTGCTGGCGCTGCGCGGCCGCACCGCCGGCCTGGCCCACCACACCGTCGCCTTCCCCGGCGACTACGACGCCGAGTTCGACGCCGTCTTCGGCACCGGCCGGCACCGCGGCCTGCCCTGCCCGGTCCCCGACCCGACCGTCTACGTCAGCGCCCCCGACGATCCCGCGACCCGGCCCGACGACGACAGCGAGTCGTGGTTCGTGCTGGTCAACGCGCCGCGGCACGACCCCGACGGCGGCGTCGACTGGGACACCCCCGGCCTGGCCGACCGCTACGCCACCCGGGTGCTGGAGGTGATGGCCGCGCGCGGGCTCGACGTCCGCTCGCGCGTGCGCTGGTGGGTGGCCCGCACGCCGGCCGACCTCGCGCGGGAGACCGGCAGCGTCGGCGGCTCGATCTACGGCACGTCGAGCAACGGCGCCCGCGCCGCCTTCCTCCGGCCGGGCAACGCCGCACCGGTGCGGGGGCTGTACCTGGTCGGGGGCTCGTCGCACCCCGGCGGCGGGCTGCCGCTGGTGACGCTGTCGGCGGAGATCGTCGCGGGGCTGGTCGGGCCCGCCTGACGGCGGGAGGAGGCGTCGACGACGGAGGGCGCCGGCGCCGGCGCGATCGCGCTCGTCGCGTCGGCGGGCCGTGGGAGGGTCCCCGTCGTGCGCAGCGACCCGCCGGAGACCGGCGACGAGACGACCGTCCTGACCGCGTACCTGGCCTTCCAGCGGGAGACGGTGCTGCTGAAGACCGAGGGGCTGTCCCGCGAGCAGCTGGCGCGGCCGCACCCGCCGTCGTCGCTGACGCTGGCCGGCCTGCTGCACCACCTGGCGCTGGTGGAGGAGTCCTGGGCCGTGGAGCGGTTCGCCGGGCAGCCGGTGCCGGAGCCGTGGGCGGGGATCGACTGGGACGCGACCCCCGACTGGGAGTTCGACACCGCCGTCGGCCTGGAGCCGGAGGTGCTGCGCGAGCGCTACCGGGAGGCGGGCCGGCGCACCGACGCCGCGGTCGCCACGGCCGGGTCGCTGGACGCGCTGTCGGCGCGGCCGCTGCGCAACGGCAACCGGTTCAGCCTGCGCTGGATGCTGCTGCACCTGGTCGAGGAGACCGCGCGGCACGCCGGCCACGCCGACCTGCTGCGGGAGGCGGTCGACGGCGCGGTCGGCGAGTGAGCGTCAGCCCCGCGCCGCTCCCAGGCCGAGCACGGCGGCCAGCCCCAGCGCGCTGCGCGGCGCGTAGGCCGCCCGCCACAGCCCGCCGTGCACGGCGGCGTACGCCTCGTCCTGCCACGGCTGGTCGTGCCGCGGGCCGCCGTCGGTGTGCAGGTCGTGCACCAGCAGCGCGGCCATGAGCACGTTCGACGTCGCCGGCTCGAACACCTCCACGCCGAAGCGGTGGGCTCCGGCGTAGGCCGCGGCCAGCGCCCGGTTCTTCACCACCGAGCGGGTGCGCGTGGGCGGCGCGACGTTCATCGACACCGTCGTCCCGGCGGCCCGCGCGACGGTCGCCCGCCACCGCTGCAGCCGCTTGGCCAGCGCGTAGTTCGGCCCCTGCTGGGCGACCAGGCTGTCGCTGATCCCCGGGTCGGCGCCGGGCACGTAGGCGCGCTGCAGCAGCCGGCCGGCCGAGAGCGTCCGCAGCGGGCGGCCGAGCAGCTTGCCGGCCCGGGAGCGGCCGGCGTAGGCGCGCACCGACTGCTCGACGGCGTCGCCGGGGACGGCGAAGACGTCGGTGGGCGTGGCGAGGAAGGCCAGCGCGAGGTCGGGGCGGTCCCGCTGCAGCCGCAGGGTCAGCGCGTCGACGGCTGCCGAGACGCGCACGTTGGTGGCACCGTCGGCGTAGACGTAGTCGCCGAGCACCGGGGCGCCGGGCAGCCCCGCCACCCAGTCGGCGACCGCGGGGACCTCGCGCACCAGGTCCGCGCCCGCGGTGGCGGCGAGGTCGCCGTCGCCGGGGCCGGCGGGCACCAGCAGCCGGCCGGCGCCGCGGCGGGCGGTGTCGAGGACCCGCCGCCACAGGTCCGGCCGCGGCAGGTCGACGCCGGCGACGGTGGCGCCCCAGCGCAGCAGCGCGGTCAGCGGACCCATCTCCGCGCCGGCGCCGAGCACCACGACGGTGCGCCCGGGCAGCGCCAGCCACTCCGGGTGCGCGGCCACGGTGCGCACCGCGTCGGCCAGCGTCGGCTCGGCGATCCCGCGCTCGACCCAGGAGTCCACCTGGCGCAGCAGGTCGTCGCCGCGCAGCCGCCTGCCGTGGAAGGGCAGGCTGAACTCCCGCTCGGGCTCGGCGGTGCCGGTGACCTCGCGGGTGGCCGGCGCCCGCCCGGCCGGTGCGTCCGGGAGCGCGGCGAGCGGCTGCTCCCCACCGTCCCCGGTCACCCGCAGCCGGGCGTGGACGGCGTCGAGCCCGGCGCCGGCGACGGTGAGCGCCGCCTCCGGGGAGGCCAGTCCGGCCTCGACGAGGCGGCGGAAGTGCACCAGGTAACCGGCCCGCCAGTTGGTCTCCGACCCGGCGGCGCGGGCGCCGGTGGGGTCGACCGGGCGCAGCGCGTCGGCGACCACCGCCCGGCCGACCGCCGCGGTGCTGCGCCGCCCGTCGGGCCCGGCCGGGAAGACGACGCCGGTGTCGTCGGTGCTCACGCGGGGCTCCTCGGTCGGCAGTGGTCGGGGTGTTCGGCCCGTCCCGGGCACCGCCCGAGCGTGCGAGGGGTGGGGGGACGGGGTCCTTCCACGGCGCCCCGGCCTCCAGCCAGCGCAGCAGGGTGCGGACGCCGTACCCGGTGCCACCCTTGACCACCTCGGCGTCGTCGGAGCCCGCCCGCGCGGGGCCGGCGACGTCGAGGTGGGCCCAGGGCAGGTCGCCGGCGAACGGGCGCAGGAACAGTGCGGCGGTGGTCCCGCCGGGGTTGCCGGGCGCGTTGTTGGCGTCGGCGACGTCGCTGTGCAGCTGGTCGGCGTACTCCCCGTCCAGCGGCATGCGCCAGACCCGCTCGCCGGCGTGCAGCGCGGCGGTCGACAGCGCGGTGGCGAGGCCGTCGGTGGTGGCGTACAGCCCGGCCGTCCGGGTGCCCAGCGCGACCTTCATCGCCCCGGTCAGGGTGGCGACGTCGACCAGCACCGTGGCGCCCAGGCGCAGGCGGGCGTGGGCCAGGCCGTCGGCGAGGACCATCCGGCCCTCGGCGTCGGTGTTCCGCACCTCGGTGGTGCGCCCCCCGACGTGCCGCACGACGTCGGCCGGCCGATAGGACGAGCCGGACACCGCGTTCTCCGCGGCCGGGACGACGGCGGTCACCGCGACGGGGAGCTCCAGGCGGGCGGCGGCATCGAGCGCGCCGAGCACCGCCGCTCCCCCGGCCATGTCGGTCTTCATCTCGCGCATGCCGGGACCGTGCTTGATCTGGATGCCGCCGGTGTCGAAGGTGATGCCCTTGCCCACCAGCGCCGGCCGGGCCGGGCCGGCACCGGGCGGCTCGTACGCGGCGACGACGACCCGCGGCGGGGACGCCGAGCCGCCGCCGACGGCGAGCACGCCGCCGAAGCCGCTCGCAGCGAGCTCCTCGGGGCCGAGCACGGTGACGGTCACGTGCGGCAGGCCGGAGAGCCGCGCGACGGCCTGCTCCGCCAGCCAGGCCGGGTCCCCGGTGTCCGGCGGGGTGTTGACCAGGTCGCGGGCCCAGGCGACGGCGGAGGCGGCGACCTCCCCGGCCCGTGCCGCGGCGACGACGGGGGGGTCCGCGGCACCGGTGGCGACGAGGGCGACGGTGGTCAGCCGCGGCGGGTGCGGCTGGCTGCTCTCGCGGAAGCGGTAGCCGGCCAGGACCGCGGCCTCGACGGCGGCGCGGACCTCGTCGGCCCCGGCGGGGGCGACGGCGCCGTCGAGGGGCAGGACGAGCCGGGCGGCGCCGTGCTCGGCGAGGGTCTGCGCGCGGCGCACCGCGGTGGCGACGTAGCCGCGCAGGTGCGGCAGCGTCCCGTCACCCGTCCCGACCGCGACGACGCTGCGCGGCCGGCGGCCCGGGACCGGCAGGTCGGTGATGGCCCCGGCCCTGCCGGTGTTCCCGGTGTCGGCCAGCGCGCCGGTCAGCAGCCGGGCGGGCACCGGCGGGAGGGTGCCGGAGGCCGGTGAGGTGAGCCAGGCCGGCAGCGTGCCGCCCGACCCGACCGGGACCGCGAGCACGTCGTCCTCCCCGAGGCGGGGCAGCTCGTGGAGCAGTTCGACCCGCGGCAAGGGTGCGGCCCCGGTCGCCGGCGTGCTGCCGGCGGCCGGGGCCGCGTCGTCCTGCGCGGGGCTGCCCGAGGGCAGGTGCGCTGCGACGTTCAGCTGGTCGCGCCCTTCAGTGCCTCGGAGAGCGCCGCGGCCTCGTCGGGCGACAGCTCGACGACGAGGCGACCGCCGCCCTCGAGCGGCACCCGCATGACCAGGCCGCGCCCCTCCTTGGTGACCTCCAGGGGACCTTCACCCGTGCGCGGCTTCATGGCCGCCATGCGTGCCTCCTTCGCCGACCACCCGCAACCCCTGTGCGGCTGCGGTGTGGCTGTGTCTCGGTGCAGTGAGCTCCGCTACCCATGATCCCGTATCCCTGCTGCGGAACCAACCTGAGCCCCCGGGCGGGTGGCCCGGAAGCAGGTGGCGACGTGGTCGTCGACCATGCCCGTGGCCTGCATGAGCGCGTAGGCGGTGGTCGGTCCGACGAAGACGAAGCCCCGCCGCTTGAGCTCCCTGGCCATCGCCGTGGACTCGGCGCTGGTGGCCGGGACGTCGGCCATCGTGGCCGGGCGGGGCCGCGGCGCGGTGGGGGCGAAGGACCACAGCAGCGTCGACAGGCCCTCGGAGACCTGCTGGGCGGCCCGCGCGTTCCGGACGGCGGCGGCGATCTTGGCGCGGTTGCGGACGATGCCGGCGTCGGCCATCAGGCGGGCCTCGTCGTCGGCGGTGAACGCGGCGACCGCGTCGATGCGGAAGCCGGCGAAGGCGGCACGGAAGGCGGGTCGCTTGCGCAGGATGGTGATCCAGGACAGACCCGACTGGAACGCCTCCAGGCACAGGCGCTCGAAGAGCGCGTCGTCGCCGTGCAGCGGGGTGCCCCACTCCTCGTCGTGGTAGGCGACGTACTCGGGGGTGCTGTCCCCCCAGGCACAGCGCACACGGTCGTCGGTCGGCACGGGCTCCACGGCGGGCACGCTAGCGCCGGCGTGCGACAGGTCGGTCGTCATGCGGGCCTTCCTCGGACCCGCAGGCGCGGCCGGCAAGCGTCGTCCCCCTCCTGTGGAGGAGGCCCTGACCTGGGGATACAGCGCGCGCAAGGGCCCTTCCGGCAGTAGGATCCGTACATGTGTTCGAGTGATCTGGGGAGTGGTGACGTCCTCGACGACGTCGCCGCGCTGGTCGCCGAGCGCAACCGGATCGACGCCGCCCTGGCCCGCCGGGTCCGGGCGGCGGAGCGCTCGCAGGCGCCCGAGCGCGACGGCCTGACGTCGATGGCCTGCTGGCTGCGCGGGCACTGCCGGCTCTCGGGTTCCGAGGCGTCGCGGGTGGTGCGCAACGGGCGGGCGCTGGCGCACCTGCCCGCCCTCGCCGAGGCGCACGACGCCGGCCTGGTCTCGGCCGAGCAGGTCGCTGCCGCCGCGCGCGCGGTGACGCCGGCGCGGCTCGCCGCGGCCGCGGAGCAGGGGGTGGACCTCACCGTGATCGACGCGGTGGTCACCGGGGTCGCGGTCGAGCAGCCCCACGGCGACCTGGTGACGGTGGTGCAGCGCTACTGCGCCGACCTCGACCCCGACGGCCCCGAACCCAACCCCACCGAGGGCCGCTCGCTGACGCTGGCCAGGCACGCCAACGAATCACTGTCGATCCGCGGCGAGCTCGATGCCGTGGGCGGGGAGCGGCTGCAGGCGGCACTGGAGGCCCACGTGCAGGCCGACCGGCCGGCCGGGGACGAGCGCACCCGCGCGCAGCGGCTGGGTGACGCGCTGGTGCAGTTGTGCGACAACGTCCTGGCCGCCGGCGGCCTGCCCACCCTGCGGGGGCACAGGCCGCAGGTCGCCGTCGTGGTGAAGCTGGAGGACCTCACGACCGGGCGGGGCGCCGCCGAGATGGGGTTCGGTGCGGTCATCTCCGCCGCCCGCGCGCGCTGGCTGGCCTGCGACGGCGCCGTCTCCCGCGTGGTGTTCGGCCCCGATGGCGTTCCGCTCGACCTCGGCCGCGCGCACCGCCTCGCCGACCGCCACCTGCGCCGCGCGGCCGAGCTCCGCGACGGGGGCTGCGTGTTCGCCGGCTGTTCCGCGCCGACCTGGTGGTGCGACGTCCACCACCTGGTGCACTGGATCGACGGCGGCGAGACGTCACTGGAGAACTCGGCCCTGTTGTGCGAACGGCACCACACCGAGGTCCACCACGGCTTCCGCGTCGAACGACGACCCGACGGCCGATGGCACACCTACCGCCCTGACGGGTCGGAGATCACCACCCCGACGGCACTCGCCCCTGCCGCCTGACCGGGCCCACGGCACGGCCTCAGGGGACCGCGGCGCCCTCCGGCGCGGGCGCGGGCGCGGGTGCGTTGCGCCGGGTGGCCAGCACGCAACCGGCGAGCACCAGCGGCAGGCCGACGGCGAGGCCGAGGGTGAACGGCTCGTCGAGCAGCAGGACGCCGGCGAGCACCGCGACCGCCGGGTTCACGAAGGTGATCACCAGTGCGCGCTGCGGCCCCACCTCGCGGATGAGGGCGAAGAACAGCACCAGGGCCAGCGCGGTGCACACCACCCCGAGAGCGGCGAGCGAGGCCAGCGCGGACGCCGGCGCGGCGGTCACCTCCCCGAGCCGCGGGAGCGCGAACGGCGCGTAGACGACCGCGGTGACCACCAGCGCGACCGAGCTGACCGCCACCCCGGGCACGTCGGCGAGCGCCCGGCTGGCCACCAGCGGCGCGGTCCCGTAGCCCACGACGACGAGCACCACCGCCAGCACCGGCAGCAGCGCGACGCCCTCCACGTCGAGACCGAGCAGCGCCGCGATGCCCACGACGCCCAGCCCCATGCCCGCGAGCCGCACCGCGGTCAGCCGCTCCTCGTCGCCCAGCAGTCGCGCGGCCAGCGCCGCCACGAAGGGCACCGAGGCCACCAGCAGCCCGGTCAGCGAGCTCGACAGCGACGTCTCGGCGTAGGACAGCAGCAGCCACGGCGCGGTCATCTCCAGCACGGTGAACAGCAGCAGCGCCCGCCAGTGCCGCAGCGCCGCGCGGACCTGGCCGCGGGCCAGCGTCCACGGCAGCAGGAGCGCCGCCCCCACCACGCACCGGACGAAGACCACCACCACCGGCGACGTCTCCTCGACCGCCACCTTGATGAGCAGGTAGGGCACGCCCCAGATGACCGACATGGCCAGGAACAGCACCCATCCGCGACGACTCACCGGGCCATCCTCACCGACCCGGATCCAGCGCCCGACGCGCCCTGCCGTTGCGCATCCCCCGGCACGGGGGTTGGACTGCCTGCCGTGGATCCCGCGCAGCGCTTCGCCCTCCTGGCGGAGACCCTGTCCACCCGTCCCGGCGTCGGCCCGCCCGGTGCCGGGGGGCGACGGGGCTTCGGCTCGGCGGCACTCACCGTCGACGGGTCGATCTTCGCGATGGTCGTCGGCGGCGCACTCGTGTTCAAGCTCCCCCGCCACCGCGTCGAGGGCCTGGTCACCGCCGGCACGGGGCTGCCGTTCGCGGCGGCCAACGGCACCCCGATGCGGGAGTGGGTGGCCCTCGACCACGGCACGCCGGAGTCCGACCTCGCCCTCGCCGAGGAGGCCATGCGCTTCGTCGCCGCGAGTCGGCGAGCCTGAGTCCCGCGAGCCGCTGGCTACCGTGGCGGCGTGGGCTGGTCGGGATACGGGACGTTCGTCGTCCTCGCGGTGGTGCTGGTGCTCGTCCCGGGGCCCGACGTCGCGGTCGTCCTCCGCAACACCCTGGCCGGGGGCCGGGCCCGCGGGTCGTGGAGTGCCGTCGGCATCACCGTCTCCAACGTCCTGCAGGGGACGGCGGCCGCCACCGGCCTGGCCGCGCTCGTCGTCCGCGTGGAGCCGCTGTTCCAGGCCATCCGCTGGGCCGGCGTGGCCTACCTGACCTACCTGGCGCTGCAGGCGTTCCGCTCGGCCGTGCGGGGCCGCTACGCCGACCTCGAGGCGGGCGGGACGGCGACCGGGCGGGACGCGCTGACCGGCCTGCGGCAGGGGTTCCTCAGCAACGTGACCAACCCGAAGGTGCTGGCCTTCTACCTCGCCGTGCTGCCGCAGTTCCTCGCGCCGGGCACGCCCGTCCCGGTCCTGCTGACCTACGCGCTCACCCACGCGGCGGTGGGCCTGGTCTGGCTGCTCCTGCTGGCGGCCGGCCTGTCCCGGGCGCGGCGCGTGCTGGCCCGCCGCCCGGTCCGCCGGGCGCTCGACGCGTTCACCGGTTGCGCGCTGCTGGCCTTCGGCGCCCGGCTGGCGGCCTCCCGGAGCTGAGTCAGGCCACCGGCCAGGCCACCTCGACGTGCGGGGTGTCCGGGTCGACGTCGCGGTCGCTGACGTAGACCTCCGCCGGGCTGCCGGCCCGCTCGAGCCCCCGGGCGTCGACCCACGCCCCGACGGCGTCGTAGGCGCCGAGGATGCCGGGGAACTCCGCCTGCCCGCGGGACAGGCAGGTCACCGCCTCCCGGCCGGCCTGCTGCAGCCGGATGCGCAGCTCGCCGGCGGGCTCCACCCGGCCGGTGAACGGCTGCACCACCTCGACCGGTCCGTCGCCGTCCTCGGTGACCATGCCGTGGTAGACGACCCGCAGCGGTCCGGCCGGAGCGGCGCCCGACCGGGCCAGGTGGGCGGTGATCTCCTCCGACGCCCCGGTGACGAACCCGTCGAGCTCCTCCACGGTCAGCCGCCGCTCGGCGGTCAGGACCCTCGCCTCGGGCACCGCGCGCAGGAACACCTCGTACCCGTGCTCCTCCTCGGCCGGTTCGGCGGTCAGGGCGTCCACGAGGACGCGGCGACGGCGGACGTCGTCCTCGACGCCGGCCCACCAGCGCGCCACGGCGGCGCGCCGCTGCGGCGGCTCCAGGTCGACGACGTCCCGCACCCGGGCCAGCGGCATGCCCGCGCGGCGCAGCGCGGCGATCAGCCGGGCCCGCTCGACCTGCCCGGCCGCGTAGCCGCGGTAGCCGCTGGACGGGTCGACGTCGTCGGGCGGCAGCAGCCCCTGCTCGGCGTAGAGCCGGAGGGCCTTGGCCGACAGCCGGGTGCGCCGCAGGAACTCACCGGGCCGCAGCAGGGGGTCGCTCACGCAGCCAGCGTGCGCCGTGCCCCAGGGGCGGGGTCCAGCCGAGCCGTCCGGTTTCCGGCGGCGACCGTCCGGGCAGCGCCCGGGGACCTGCGACGACGGGAGGCCCGCGTGGCCGACGCACTCCCCCGGCCCGTGCCCCGGCGCCGGCTGCTGGTCTCCGGTCTGCTGCTCGGCGCGGGCACCGCCGGGGCGGTCGACGAGATCGTGTTCCACCAGCTGCTGCACTGGCACCACTTCTACGACCGGGCCAGCGGCGCCGCCGGGCTCGTCTCCGACGGCCTGCTGCACGCCGCCACCTTCTCCGCGGCGGTCGCGGGCCTCGCGCTGCTCGCCGACGCCCGCCGCCGGGGACCGTTCCCCGCCGTCCTGTGGTGGGGCGCGGTGCTCACCGGGGCCGGCGCGTTCCAGCTGTGGGACGGCCTGGGCAACCACAAGCTGCTGCGCCTGCACCAGGTCCGCTACGGCGTCGACCTGACCGGCTACGACGTCGCGTGGGTGCTGCCCGGCGCCGCGCTGCTGCTGGCGGGCGTCGCGCTGCTCGTGCGGTCGCGGAGCCGGCCGGCGCCGCGCCCGTGACCGCCCTGCTCGCGCTCCTGGTCGCCGCGGGGGCCGGCTACGTCGCCACCACGTGGCGCTGCCGCAGCCCCTGGCCGCTGGCGCGCACCACCGCCTGGGTGGCCGGGCTGGCGGCCGCGGCGGTCGCCGTCGCGGGGCCGGGTGCGGCGCACGCCGACCTGCACGCGCACATGGCCGCCCACCTGCTGCTCGGGATGGTCGCCCCGGTGCTGCTGGTGCTGGCCGCGCCGGTCACCCTCGCCCTGCGGGCGCTGCCGCCGCCGGCCGCGCGCCGGCTGTCCCGGGTGCTGCGCAGCGCCCCGGCGCGCTGGGCCACCGACCCGCTGGTCGCCGTCCCGGTCAACGCCGCCGGGCTGTGGCTGCTCTACGGCACCGGGCTGCACACCGCCGTCGCGCACCGGCCGGCACTCGCCACGCTGGTCTGGCTGCACCTGCTCGTCAGCGGGTACCTCGCCGCGGCCGCCGTGCTCGCCGTCGACCCGGCGCCGCACCGGCGGCCGGTGGCCGTGCGGGCGCTCGCGCTGGCCGGGGGCGCGGCCGCGCACGACGTCCTCGCGAAGGTCCTCTACGCGTACCCGCCCGCGGGCACGGCGGGGGCCGAGGAGGGCGCGCGGCTCATGTACGACGGCGGCACGGTGGTCACCCTGGTGACGGCGGCGCTGCTGTGGCGGCGCTGGTACGTCAGCCGCGAGGCGGTGCGCGCCGCGGCTCAGCCGGCCTGAGCCGCGGCGTACCGGGCGAACCGGCGCAGCGAGATCCGGAAGCCCAGCAGCACGAACGGCCTGGCCAGCGGCCAGCCGACGACGCCGAGGAGGCCCAAGGGCAGCCACAGCCGCTCGGTCCAGACGAGGTCCGTGCCGTGGGGTGCCGGCGTCAGCTCGAAGATCCCGGGGCCGCGCACGATCCGGCCGGTGTGCTGCACGACCACGCGGCGCGGCGGGTCCCACTCGGTGACCACCATCGTGTCCAGCACGCCGAGGTGGCGGCCGCGCCGCCAGGGCAGCGGGACGCCGGTGCGGGCGGCCAGCCGCACGCCGACGCCCTCGTCGTGCGCGGAGACCACCTCGACGTCGGTGGCCGGCATCCAGCGGCCCTGGGACCGCCAGTCGGTGAGCGCGGCCCACACCTGCTCCGGCGGCGCCTCGACGGCCACCGGCAGCACCAGGTCAGGCACCGTTCCCCGCCCCCTCCGTCACGTCCGGTCCTTCGCTCCGGGCCGCCCTGCCGGATGCGGTCGCCCCGGACGCCGGCAGGGTCAGCCCGGGATCGGTGTCGGCGTCGGCGGCCCCGGCCGGCCGCTGGGCGCGCAGCGCCGCGATGACCTCGTCGCGCTCGTCGAGCGCCAGCGCCAGTTGCTCGAGCAGCCAGTCCACCTCGGTCATCCGGTAGCCGCGGACGGCCACCGACACCTGCAGCCCGCGCACGTCCTCCCCGGTCACCGGCCGCTCGTCGGGCAGCTCGACCGGGGAGCGCTCCGGGTCGGCCGGCGGCTGCGTCTCGCCGCGGCCGAGCAGGAACGAGCCGCCGAGGAACAGCAGCGCCCCGACGACGGCGACCGCGGCGATCCCGACGAGGAAGGACAGCACGGCCCGCCTCAGCCCTCGACCGGCTCGACCGGTCCGCTCAGCGGCGCCCGCATGCCCCCGCCGTTGTCACCGGGGGCACCGGCCGCCTCGGCCGCGCGGATGAGCCGGAGCACCTCGTCGACGTCGTCGGTCACGGTGAACAGGTCCAGGTCGCCGGCGCTGATGGTCCCCGACTCGAGCAGGCTGCCGCGGATCCAGTCGACCAGGCCCGACCAGTACTCCGTGCCGTAGAGGACGACCGGGAAGCGGGTGACCTTGCGGGTCTGCACCAGCGTGAGCGCCTCGAACAGCTCGTCGAGCGTGCCGAACCCGCCGGGGAGGATGACGAAGGCCTGCGCGTACTTCACGAACATCGTCTTGCGCACGAAGAAGTAGCGGAAGCTGATGCCGACGTCGACCCACTCGTTGAGCTCCTGCTCGAACGGCAGCTCGATGCCCAGGCCGACCGACAGCCCGCCGGCCTCCGAGGCACCGCGGTTGGCCGCCTCCATCGCGCCCGGCCCGCCGCCGGTGATGACGGCGTACCCGGCCTGCGCCAGGGCCGCGCCGATGCGGACGCCGGCCGCGTAGTGCGGGTGGTCGGGCTTGGTGCGGGCGCTGCCGAAGACGCTGACCGCGCGCGGCAGCTCGGCGAGCAGGCCGAACCCCTCGACGAACTCCGACTGGATGCGCAGCACCCGCCAGGGGTCGGTGTGCACCCAGTCGGTCGGCCCGCGGCGGTCGAGCAGCCGCTGGTCGGTCGTCGTCCCGACCGTCTGCGCGTCCGGCTCGCCGCCGCGGAGCATCACCGGGCCGCGGTGGCGCGTCGGGCGCGGCTTGCGGGCGCCGTCGGGCGGTGGGGTCGTCGTCATGCACTGCCTCCGGTCAGATAGGCGGTCAGGGCGTCCTCGGCCGGCTGCAGGCGCTCGACCAGCACGTGCTCCTCGCGGGTGTGCGCGAGCTCCGGGTCGCCGGGGCCGTAGTTGACCGCCGGGATGCCGAGCGCGGCGAAGCGGGCGACGTCGGTCCACCCCAGCTTGGCCCGCGCCGGCCGGCCGACGGCGGCGACGAAGGCCGCGGCGGCGGGCTCACCCAGCCCGGGCAGCGCGCCGCCGGCGTTGTCGACGACGGTCAGCGTGGCCCCGGCGTCCACCGCGCCGGCGAAGACCTCGCGGACGTGCGCCTCGGCGGCGTCCTCGTCCCGGTCGGGCGCGTAGCGGAAGTTCACCGTGACGCGGCACAGGTCCGGGACGACGTTGCCGGCCACGCCGCCCTCGATGCGGACCGCGTTGAGCCCCTCGCGGTAGGTGCAGCCGTCGATGTCGACCTCGCGGGCCCGGTAGCCGGCCAGCGTGGCGAGGACGCCCGCCGCGCCGTGGATCGCGTTGACGCCCAGCCAGCTGCGCGCCGAGTGGGCCCGGTGGCCGGGCACCTCGAGCACCGCCCGCAGCGTGCCCTGGCAGCCGGCCTCGATCTCGCCGTCGGTGGGCTCCAGCAGCACGGCCAGGTCGCCGTAGAGCCATCCGCGCCGCTCGCGGACCACGCGGCCGAGGCCGCTCTTCACCGACTCGACCTCCTCGTTGTCGTAGAAGACGAGGGTGAGGTCGTGCGCGGGCTCCGCGCCCGGGACGCCGAAGCGGCCGGCCAGCCGCAGCATGACGGCGTCGCCGGACTTCATGTCGCTGGTGCCGCACCCGTGGAGCCGCCCGTCCTCCAGCCGGCTGGGCACGTTGTCCGCGATCGGCACGGTGTCCAGGTGCCCGGCGAGGACGACGCGGGTGTCGCGGCCGAGGTTCGTGCGCGCCAGCACCGTGTCGCCGACCCGCTCCACCTCCAGCCCGCCGAGCGCGCGGAGGGCCGCCTCCACCGCGTCGGCCAGCGGCCCCTCGTCGCCGGACACCGAGGGGGTGTCCACCAGGACGCGGGTGAGGCTGAGGACGTCGGCGGAGAGGTCCAGGTCGGGCGCGCCGGTCACGGTGCCCGAGCCTACGGCGGGAGGACCTCGTCCTCCTCACCGCTCGCCGGCTCGCGGCGAGCCTCGGGACGAGGCCGACCGGCAGGCCCGGTTGGGTAGCGTCGGGCGGGTGACCGCCTCCGCCGCCCGCTCCGCCTCCGCCGCCGGGCTCGCGACCACCACCTCCTCCGGCACCGTCCTGGACACCTGGTTCCCCTCCCCCGCCCTCGGCGGGGACTCCGGGCCCGCCGGGACCCACCAGCTCGGCACGCTGGAGCTCGGCAGCGAGCTCGGCCACGAGGTCTCCGGCCTGGTGCGCACCGACGACACCCGCGGCGTGGAGGTGGTCGGCGTCCGCACCGTGATCGCCGACCTCGACGCCCCGCCGGTCGACACCCACGACGTCTACCTGCGGCTGCACCTGCTCTCCCACCGCCTGGTCCGCCCGCGCGAGGTGAACCTGGACGGCGTCTTCGGCCTGCTGGCCAACGTCGCCTGGACCAGCTCCGGCCCGGTGCTGGCCACCGACCTGACCCCCGCCCGGCGGGCGACGCTGCGCGCCGCGCACGGGCACCTGACCGTGCTCTCGGTGGACAAGTTCCCGCGGATGGTCGACTACGTGCTGCCCTCGGGCGTGCGCGTGGCCGACGCCGACCGGGTGCGCCTGGGCGCGCACCTGGCCGAGGGGACGACGGTCATGCACGAGGGCTTCGTCAACTACAACGCCGGGACGCTCGGTCCCTCGATGGTCGAGGGCAGGATCAGCGCGGGCGTCGTCGTCGGCGCCGACAGCGACATCGGCGGCAGCGCGTCGATCATGGGCACGCTCTCGGGCGGCGGCAAGGAGGTCGTCTCGATCGGCAGCGGCTGCCTGCTCGGCGCCAACGCCGGCATCGGCATCTCCCTCGGCGACGGCTGCGTCGTCGAGGCCGGCTGCTACGTGACCGCCGGCTCGCGGGTCACGCTGCCCGACGGCTCGGTGGTCAAGGCCCGCGAGCTCTCCGGCCGCGACGGGCTGCTGTTCCGCCGCAACAGCGTCTCCGGCGCGCTCGAGGCGCTGCCGCGCTCGGGCGACTGGGGCGCGCTCAACGCCGCCCTGCACGCCAACGACTGAGGCCGGTTCCCGCCTCCCGCCCGCGGGAGGCGGGAACCGGCCCCTCAGGTGAGGTTCGCGGGCTCCGCGGCGGGCGTGTCGAGGTGCTCGAGCAGCGCGACGACGAACTCCTGCGGCCGCTCCACGTGCGGGGAGTGCCCGACGCCGGGGAGCACGACCTCGCGGTAGGCGCCGCCGGAGGCCGCGTAGCGGTCCAGCACCGCGCGGGTCTGGGTGACCATCGGCTGCGGCGGGCAGACCTCCGCACCCGGCCAGCCCGGCACCGCGCCGAGCTGCCCGAGGAAGGCGAGGTCGAACACCGAGGTGTCGGAGACGATCGGGTCGGCGTCACCGCGGATCCACAGCACCGGCGGCTTGGCGGGCAGGTCCACGATGCCGGAGACGTCGAACACCGTCGGCGCCATCGTGTTGAGCACCCCGCGCGCGCCCGGTGCCGTCCCGGGCCAGGTGTCGCTGGGGACGGCGTCACCCGGGTAGTGGTCCTCGCCGGTGCGGGTGGACAGCATCGAGTCGACGAAGACGTCCTCCAGCGCCGGGTCCAGCGGCAGCGAGCCGGGCGCCACGTAGTAGGTCCGCAGGATCGAGCGCGGGCTCGTCGCGGCGGCGTCGGTGGTGTCCCCGGCGGCGATGGCGGCCACGAACTCCGGGTTCGCCGCGCCCCCGCCGGAGCCGGCGCCGTCCTCGGCCAGCCGCCGGCCCTCGGCGCCGACGGTGCCGCCGAAGCCGTAGGGCGACACGGGCGCCACGAGGGTGACCGAGGCGACCCGGCCCGGCGCGTCGAGCAGGTGCCGCAGGACCACCCCTGCGCCCATGCTCCAGCCGACCAGGTGCACCCGGTCGAGGCCGAGGGCGTCCAGCAGCGCGCCGAGGTCGTCGGCCCAGTCACCGACACCGCGACGGGCGTCGACCGGCAGCGGGTCGGTGCCGCCGTAGCCGCGCAGGTCGACGGCGAGCACGCGGTGACGGCCGGTGTCGTGCACCGCCAGCACCGTCTGCTGCCAGAACAGCGCGGAGCTCACGTTGCCGTGGACGAACAGCACCGCCTCGCCGGGGCCCGCGGGGTCGACGCCGTCCGGGTGCAGCACGTTCTGGGTGAGCCGCGCGGTGGGCACGCGGGTCGCTGCGATCCCGGGCAGCAGGACGTCGGGCATGCGGGTCTCCTGGGGGGTCGGCGGGGAGGCGGGCGTCACCGTAGCGACCGCACCCGTCCCACGACACCCGTGCGTTCCCGCGGGATCCGGGGTCCCGGCGGGCGGCCCACCTACAGTCGACGGCGATGACCAGCGCACGGACGGCTCCGCCCCGCCGCCCGGCCCCTGCTCCCCGGCGCCCGGCGGCCAGGCGCCCCCGGCGAAGCGGCCCCCGGCCAAGCGGCCCTCGGGGACCCGTCCCACCGGCATTCACCGGGGCGGCGCCGCGGCGCTGCGCACCTGGTGGCCGGCCTACCTGCTGGCCGTCGTCGTGGTGTTCGCGCTGGCGTGGCGGGCCGACGGGTCCGAGGCCGCCGGGCCACCGCCGGCGACGGCGCTGTGCACCGTCCCGGCCACCTCGGTGACCCTGGGCGCCGACCAGTGGGCCAACGCCCGGACGATCGCCGACGTCGCCCGGCAGCGCGGGCTGCCCGAGCGGGCCGTCGTCATCGCGCTCGCCACGGCGATGCAGGAGTCGACGCTGCACAACCTCGACCACGGCGACCGGGACTCCCTCGGCCTGTTCCAGCAGCGGCCCTCCCAGGGCTGGGGCACGCCGGCGCAGGTGCAGGACCCGGTCTACGCGGCCGGCCAGTTCTACGACCGGCTGGTGCGGGTGCCCGGCTGGGACACGATGCGCCTGACCGACGCGGCCCAGGTGGTGCAGCGCTCCGGCTTCCCGGAGGCCTACCAGCGCTGGGACGGCTTCGCGCAGTCCCTCACGGTGGCGCTGCGCTCGGACGACCGCGAGCGCGACTGCGGCTGAGTCAGTGCACCCGGTTGCGCCCCTTGCCGTACAGCTCGGGCCGGTCGAAGGCCGTCGGCATGCCCGCCGAGCCGGCGAGGCTGCGGTTGCGGTGCAGGTGCGCCTCGAGGGCGAGCAGCGCGACGAGGACGGCGACGGGGAACAGCAGGAAGAGCACGAGGAACACGGCAGGGCCTCCGCGACGGGCCGGGCGGTGTGCCCGGCGGGGTGCGACCACCGTGTCGCGGGGCCCTTGCGGCGCTCTGGCGGAGGACTGACGGGCGCTTGCGGCCCGCTAGCAGCGGCTCAGGCGGTGAGGCGCCGCACCGCGGCGTCGATCCGCTCGTCGGTGGCGGTCAGCGCCATGCGCACGTGCCGCGCGCCGGCCGGGCCGTAGAAGGAGCCGGGGGCGGGGACAATGCCGAGGCCCGCCAGCCAGTCGACCGTGGCCCAGCAGTCCTCGTCGCGGGTGACCCACAGGTACAGGCCCGCCTCGGAGTGGTCGATCCGGGCGCCCGTGGCGCGCACCGCGGCGGCCAGCCGCTCCCGGCGGGCGCGGTAGCGCTCGCGCTGCGCGTCGACGTGCGCGTCGTCGGCGAGCGCGGCGGTCATCGCGGCCTGCACCGGGCCCGGCACCAGGAGGCCGAGGTGGCGGCGCACCTCCCAGATCTGCCGGACCAGCGCCGGGTCCCCCGAGAGCAGCCCGGCGCGGTAGCCGGCCGCGGTGGACTGCTTGGACAGCGAGTGCACCGCGAGCAGGCCGCTGTGGTCCTCGCCCGCGACCTCGGGGTGCAGCAGCGAGCGTGGCTGGACGTCCCAGCCCAGCGTCGCGTAGCACTCGTCGGCGACGACCGGCACGGCGTGCGCCCGGCCCCACGCCGCCCAGGTGCGCAGCTCGTCGTCGGACAGGACCCGCCCGTGCGGGTTGCCCGGGGAGTTCAGCCAGACCAGGACCACGCCGGCGGCGTCGTCGGGCGGGGTGTCCGAGCGGCGCACGGCCAGCCCGGACAGGACCGCGCCCACCTCGTAGGTCGGGTAGGCGACCTCCGGGATGACCACGGTGCCCTCGCGCAGGCCGAGCAGCGTGGGCATGAGCGCCACGAGCTCCTTGGAGCCGATCGTCGGGATGACCGACGGGTCGGCGGCCAGCGGGTCGCCCACGCTCACGCCGAGCCGGCGCCGCAGCCAGCCGGCGGCCGCCACCCGCAGCTCCCGGGTGCCCAGGGCCGGCGGGTAGCCCGGCGAGTCCCCGGCGGCGGACAGCGCGGTGCGCAGCACCTCCGGGGTCTCGTCGACCGGCGTCCCGATGGACAGGTCGACGATGCCGTCCGGGTGCTGCGAGGCGCGCGCCCGGGCGGCTTCGAGGCTGTCCCAGGGGAAGTCGGGCAGCCGGGGGCCGGCCGCCGTCCCCGGGGTGGCCGTCAGTGCCCCTCGCCCTGCGGCGGGAGGGCCGCCACCAGCGGGTGGTCCTTGGCGATCTTGCCGGTCTTGGCCGCGCCGCCGGGGCTCCCGAGGTCGGAGAAGAACTCCACGTTGGCGTTGTAGAAGTCCTTCCACTTGTCCGGGACGTCGTCCTCGTAGTAGATGGCCTCCACCGGGCAGACCGGCTCGCAGGCACCGCAGTCGACGCACTCGTCGGGGTGGATGTAGAGCATCCGCTCGCCCTCGTAGATGCAGTCCACCGGACACTCGTCGATGCAGGCCTTGTCGAGGACGTCGACGCAGGCCTGGGTGATCACGTAGGTCACGGTGGGTCCTCCCGGGGGACGTACGGGCAGCGGTCCGGCGGCCGGCCGGACTCGCGCGTGTCTGACGTCAGTATGGCCCCGCGGGCCGAGGTGAAACGCGACGGGTGGACGGGGCCCGCCCCGGTCGGGGGGGCGCGGAGCGGACCCCGCAGGATCGGGCCATGGGACAGAGCCGTTCGCCCCTCGGCGTCGCCGACCTGGAACGGCTGGCCGCCCGCGGCTGGCGCGGCACCGACGAGGAGCCGCTCGGCGGCTGGCTGCTGCGGGCCGGCGGCGGGTTCACCGGCCGCGCCAACACCGCGCTGGTCACCGGTGACCCCGGCCTGCCCCTGCCGGAGGCGGTCGGGACGGTGGCCGCCTGGTACCGCGACCGCGGTTCGCGCCCCGGTGCGGCCCTGCCCGGCGTCCAGGCCCGGCCCGCCGACGCCGCGTTCGCCGCCGCCGGGTGGACCCGCGACGACGACGTCCTCGTGCTCACCGCTCCCCTGGTCCCCGGGCCGGACCCGGCCGTGCCCGTGGAGCTGTCCCCCGCGCCGGACGACGGCTGGCTGGCCGCCTACCGGCACCTGGGCCACGCGCTGCCCGACACCGCGCGCGCCGTGCTGGTCAACGCCCCCGACGTCGTCTTCGCCTCCGTGCGGCCCCGCCCGGACGCGGCGCCGGTCGCCGTCGCGCGCGGCGTGGTCACCGACGACTGGCTGGGGGTCAGCGCGGTCACCGTGGCCGAGGACGCCCGCCGCCGCGGCCTGGCGACCGCGGTGATGGCCGCCGTCACCCGCTGGGGTGCAGGTCACGGAGCGCGCTGGATCTACCTGCAGGTGACGGCGTCCAACGCGGCCGCCCGGGCGCTGTACCGGCAGTCGGGGTACGTCGAGCACCACCGCTACCACTACCGGTGGGCGCCGGACTGACGGGCGGTCAGGCCCGGGGGACCACCGGCCGGCGGGGTGCGGCGAGCACCCGGCCGACGGCGACCGCGGCGGCCAGCACGCCCAGGCCGAGGAACGCGAGCGTGACCGCGCCCAGCCCGCCGCTGCCCACGGCGACCAGGTCCCCCTCGGGGCGGGGCACCGTGGCACCCACGGCCACCACGAGCCAGACGACGGCCGGCAGCACCGCGACGACGCGGGAGCCGGTGATCCGCAGCGCGCCCACCACGAGCAGGTAGTTGCCGACGACGGCCACCAGCACCGACAGCGGCACGAGGACGCCGGCCACCCGCAGCGGCAGCCAGAACACCTCGATCAGCGCCAGCCAGCCGGCGACGAGCACCGCTCCCGGCGCGCCGAGGACCACCCGGACGAGGCCGCTCACGCGTCCAGGCCGGCGAACAGGTCGTCCTCCCACCCGTGGGGGGCATCGCCGGCCGGGCCGCGCTCGCCGCGCACCAGCCGGTAGTGCTCCACGCCGAGCACCTCCTGGCCGAGGTTGTTCGACAGCGCGAAGAACGGCCCGTCGACGGTGATCTGGGTGGCGTGCGCGCGCATGGCGGCGTCCTTGCGGCCGGCGTACGCGCGGCCGTCGACGGCGGCGGTCACCAGCTCGTCGGGGACGGCGAAGGGGATGTCGTCGATCTCGCCGAGCTGCTCGAACGGCGCGGCCTCCCCCAACGACGCCAACGCCTCGGCACCCTCCCGCAGCACCGAGCGGGGCGTGCAGCACCAGTAGACCTTGGCGACGTCCCAGGCCTCCCCCAGCTCCGGGCGCCAGCCGGGGTCGGCGGCGCGCTCGACCGCGGCCATCGCGACCCGGTGCGCCTGGACGTGGTCGGGGTGGCCGTAGCCGCCGTTCTCGTCGTAGGTGACCACGACCTGCGGCCGGACCTCGCGCACGACGGCGACCGCGTGGCCCACCGCCTCGTCGAGGTCGGCGTTCCAGAAGGCCCGCGGCTTGCCGTTGGCCGGCGTCCCCATCATCCCGGAGTCCCGGTAGCGGCCCGGGCCGCCGAGGAACCGCCAGTCGGTCACGTCCAGCGCCGCCATGGCCGCCCGGAGCTCCGCGATGCGGTAGCCGCCGAGCTGGTCGGCCTGGTCGGGGGCCAGCTGCGCCAGCTCGGGCACGAGGACCTCGCCCTCCTCGCCCAGGGTGCAGGTGAGCAGCGTGACCTGCGCGCCCTCGGCGGCGTAGCGGGCCATCGTGGCGCCGTTGTTGATCGTCTCGTCGTCGGGGTGGGCGTGCACGAGCAGGATCCGGCGGTCGGTCACGGGAGATGAGTCTCCCACCGGCCCCGGACGTGACCACGGCGCGGTGACCGCCCCCCGGGGTACCGGGTGGTCACCGCGCCGTGGTCACGGGGCTACTCGGCGTCGACGGGGACGACCATCCGGGCCTCGGCGAAGTGGCAGGCCGAGGGGTGGCCCTGCCCGCGGTCGACGAGCGCCGGCGGGTCGGTGGCGCAGACGTCCTGCGCCTTCCAGCAGCGGGTGCGGAACCGGCAGCCCGAGGGCGGGTCGGCCGGGCTCGGCACGTCGCCCTGCAGCAGGATGCGGTCCTTCTGCCCCCGCAGGTGCGGCTCGTGCAGCGGCACCGACGACAGCAGCGCCTGGGTGTAGGGGTGCGACGGTGACGCGTAGACCTCGTCCGAGGTGCCCTCCTCGACGATGCTGCCGAGGTACATCACCGCGACCCGGTCGGAGATGTGGCGCACCACCGACAGGTCGTGGGCGATGAACAGGTAGGACAGGCCGAGCTCGTCCTGCAGGTCCTCGAGCAGGTTGACCACCTGGGCCTGCACCGAGACGTCGAGCGCCGACACCGGCTCGTCGCAGACGATGACCTCCGGCTGCAGCGCCAGGGCGCGGGCGATGCCGATGCGCTGCCGCTGGCCGCCGGAGAACTGGTGCGGGTAGCGGTTGACGTAGTCGGGGTTGAGGCCGACGCGGTCGAGCAGCTCCTGGGTGCGCTGGAGCCGGCCCTTCTTCGGGGCGACGTCGGCGTGCACCGACCAGCCCTCGGCGACGATGTCACCGACGGTCATCCGCGGGTTCAGCGACGCGTACGGGTCCTGGAAGATGATCTGGACCTCGCGCCGGTAGTCCTTGAGCGCGCGGCCGCCCATCCGGGCGACGTCGCGGCCCTTGAAGAAGATGGACCCCGCGGTCGGCTTCTCCAGGGCCACGATCAGCTTCGACACCGTCGACTTGCCGCAGCCGGACTCGCCGACCAGCCCGACGGTCTCGCCGCGGCGCAGGGTGAGGTCGACGCCGTCGACCGCGCGCACGTGACCGACGGTGCGCTTGAAGACGATGCCCTGGGTCAGCGGGAAGTGCTTCTGCAGCCCGCGGACCTCCAGCAGCGCCTCCCCCATCTCGCCCCGGGTACCGGTCGCCGCGGACCCGGACGTGAGCTTGGTCAGGGACGGCTGGGCCTGCGTGCCGGGGACGGCCTCCGGCAGGGACGACGCGGCGGTGGCGCCGTGCTCACTGGGCTGGGACACCCAGCACCTCCTCGCTGTAGTGGCACGCCGCCTCGCGGCCCGGGACGACCAGCCGCAGCGGCGGGACGTCGGTCGAGCACTCGCGGCCGGGCGCGGCCTCCGCGCCCAGCCGGCGCCGCGAGCAGCGCGGGTGGAACGGGCAGCCGCTCGGGATGCGCGCCAGGTTCGGCGGCTGGCCGACGATCGGCTGCAGCCGCCCGCCCTTGGCCTCGACCTGCGGCACCGAGCTCATGAGGCCGTCGGTGTAGGGGTGCGCCGGGCGGGTGAAGACGTCGTCGACGGTGCCCCGCTCGACGATCTCGCCGGCGTACATGACCGCGACGTTGTCGGCGACCTCGTTGACCACGCCGAGGTCGTGGGTGATGAGGATCAGCCCCATCCCCGTCTCCTCCTGCAGGTCCTTGAGCAGGTCCATGACCTGCGCCTGCACGGTGACGTCGAGGGCGGTGGTCGGCTCGTCGGCGATGAGGATCCGCGGGTCCAGCGCGATGGCCATCGCGATCATGACCCGCTGGCGCATGCCGCCGGAGAACTGGTGCGGGTAGTCGTCGACCCGGCGCGCGGCCGCCGGGATGCGCACCCGGTCCATGAGCTCGACGGCCCGCTTGCGCGCCTCCTTCTTGCCCATCCCGCGGTGCGCCCGGAACATCTCGCCGATCTGGAAGCCCACGCTGTACACGGGGTTCAGCGACGACAGGGCATCCTGGAAGATCATCGAGATGCCCGGGCCGCGGATCTTCCGCTGGTCCTCGGCCGACATCTCGAGCATGTTCCGGCCCTGGAACCAGATGCCGCCGCCGGTGATGACGGCCGGCGGGGTCTCCAGGATCCCCATGATCGCCTGGGCCGACACCGACTTGCCGGAGCCGGACTCGCCCAGGATGGCGAGGGTCTCCCGCGCCGCCAGGCTGTAGCTCACGCCGTTGACGGCGTGCACCGTGCCCGAGCGGGTGCGGAACTCCACGTGCAGGTCGTCGACCTCGAGCAGGGGCGCCCCCTGGTCGGTGAGATCCGCGGTCGGCTTGGTCAGGTCGAGGTTGGTCATGCGCGCTGCCTCGGGTCGAGGGCGTCGCGCAGGGCGTCACCCATCATCACGAACGCCATCACGGTCAGGGTCAGGATCAGGCTGGGGAACAGGACGAGGTGGGGGGCGCTGCGGATCGAGTCCTGGCCGGCCTCGATCTGCAGGCCCCAGGAGATCGCCGGCCGCTGCAGGCCCACGCCGAGGTAGGTCAGCGTCGCCTCGGCGGCGATGAGGACGCCGATGGTGATGGTCGCGTAGACCAGCACCGGCGCCACCGCGTTGGGCAGGATGTGCCGGACGAGGATGCGCTTGCTCGACGCGCCCATCGCCCGCGCCGCGGCCACGTAGTCGGAGCTCTTCACGGCGATGACCTGCGAGCGGACCAGCCGCATCGCCGTCATCCAGCCGAACAGCGCCAGGGCGATGGCGACCGCTCCCGGCCCCCGGCTGTTGATGATCGGGATGTCGGTCGAGGGCCCGACGCGCAGCAGCACCAGCGCACCGAGGATCAGCGGCAGCGCGTAGAAGATGTCGGCCAGCCGGGACAGGATCCCGTCGGTGATGCCGCCGTAGTAGCCGGCGATGGCCCCGACGGCGACGCCGAGCACCAGCACCACGAGCACCGCCGTGACGCCGATGATCAGCGAGCTGCGCGCCCCGTAGACGACGTTGGCCAGGTAGTCACAGCCCTGCTGGTCGTAGCCGAACCAGTGCTGGGCCGACGGCAGGGCCTTGGAGTTGGCCAGGTCGCAGGCCCGCGGGTCGACGCCGCGGGCGAACACCTGCGGGACGATCGCCATGAGGAGGAACAGCAGGCCGAGGACGGCGCCGATCCAGAACAGCGGGTTGCGCTTGAGCTCGCCCCAGGCGTCGCTCCAGAGGCTGTTCTGCCGGTCGCTGGTGACGTCGACCGACGGGCTCGCCAGACCGGTGGTGGTGCCGGCCTCGACCTCGTCCTTGCGCAGGTCCAACTGCTGCTGGTCAGTCATAGCGGATCCTCGGGTCCAGGACGGCGTAGAGCACGTCGACGACCAGGTTGAAGAAGATGAAGAAGAACACCATCAGGGTGACGATGCCGACGACGACGGCGCCTTCCTGGGCGCGCACCGAGTCGAAGACCTCCCGCCCGATGCCGGGCAGGTTGAAGACCGACTCGGTGACGATCGCCCCGCCGAGCAGCGCGCCGATGTCCGCGCCGATGAAGGTGACGACCGGGATCAGGCTGTTCCGCAGCGTGTGCCGGACGATGACCGTCCGGTTGGGCAGGCCCTTGGCCCGCGCGGTCCGGACGTAGTCCGCGCGCAGGTTCTCCGCGAGGCTGGTGCGGGTCAGCCGGGCGACGTAGGCCAGCGATCCGGAGGCGAGCACCAGGCCGGGGAGGATGTAGCCGTAGATGCCCTCGCGGGTGCCGGCGATGGGGAACCAGCCGAGCTTCAGGCCGAACAGCAGCTGGGTGATGAACGCCAGCACCAGGATCGGGATCGACACGACCAGCGTGGTGGAGACCAGCACCAGGTTGTCGAAGAAGCTGTTGCGCCGGATGCCGGCCAGCACGCCGGCGGTGAGCCCGATGACGGCCTCGATGACGATCGCGACGATCGTCAGCTCGACGGTGACCGGCAGGGTCCGCTCGATGGTCTCCAGGACCGGGCGGCCGCGGAAGTCGGTGCCGAGGTCGCCGGAGAACAGACCCTTCACGTACTCCCAGTACTGCACGTAGAGCGGGTCGTCGAGGTGGAACTGCTCGCGGAGCACCTCCACCACGGCGGGGGACAGGGGACGGTCGCCGCCGAGGGCGCGGATGGGGTCACCCGGCAGGGCGTAGACCATCGCGAAGATCAGGAAGGACGCGCCGATCAGAACCGGGATGGTGAGCAACAGGCGGCGCGCGACGTAGCGGCCCATGGTCCCCCTCGGGGTGCGGAGTGACGCCGGAGGCGGCACCGGTGTCCATCGTGCTCGTTCGGGTCCGCACGCGCCGCCGGGGGCGACTGTCCGAGTCGGACAGGCGCCCCCGGCGGGTGGTGCGGACCCTGCGGGGTGAGGTCAGCTGTTGACGGTGACCTCGGAGACGACGACCCGCTGGAACAGGTCCAGCCGGACGTTGCTGACGTTCTCGGTGTGCACCGACTGGATCTCGGTGAAGAACATCGGGGCCATCGGCATGGCCTCGTTGATGATGTCCTCCGCGGCCTGGTAGTCGGCGATGGCCTCGGCCTCGTCGGTGGCCTGGTCGCCCCGGGTGATCAGCTCCTGGACCTGGGGGTCGGTGTAGAAGCTGTAGTTCGAGCCCAGCGGGGGCAGGGCCGCCTCCGTGAAGAGCGGGGTCAGGTAGCTCTCCGCGGCCGGGTAGTCGAAGCTCCAGCCGTACCGGAACGGGCCGGTCCAGCCCTGCGCCTCGCCGAGGGGCAGGTACTCCGAGAAGTCCAGGTTGCCCTGGAGGACGTACTCGACGCCGAGGTTCTGGCGCAGCTGGTTGCCGACGGCCTCCATCCAGGCGTCGTGGCCGGCGCCGGCGTTGAACCACAGGTCGATGGGCTGGCTGCGGTCGAAGCCCGCGTCGTCGAGGAGCTGGTTGGCCCGGTCGACGTCGAGCTCGCAGTAGGTGCAGCTGCCCTCGCGGTAGCCGTCGACGACCGGCGCGACGAAGGAGTCGGCCGGCGCACGGGTGCCGGAGAAGATGGCCTGCGAGATCGCGTCACGGTCGACGGCCATCGAGATCGCCTGGCGGACCCGCGGGTCGGCGAAGCGCTCGTCGTAGGTCGGGAAGCCGAGGTAGGTGATCTGCGAGGACTCGGTGCGGATGAAGCCCTCGCCGAACTCGCTCTCCGCCGACTCGATGACGTCGGGCGGGATGACGTCGATGATGTCGACGTTGCCGGCCTGCGCGTCGTTGTAGGCGGTGTTGACGTCGGCGTAGACGCGGAACTCGACCGAGTCGGCCTGGGCCTTGTCGTCGCCGGCGTAGTCGTCGTAGCGGGTCAGCGTGATGCCCTCACCCGGGACGAAGTCCTCCTCGGCCTGGAAGGGGCCGTTGCCGATCGGCCGGGTGCCGAAGGCCGCCGGGTCGTCGTAGAAGGACTCGGGCAGCGGGTAGAAGCTGTTGTAGCCGACGACGGCCGGGAACAGCGCGAACGGCTGCGACAGCTGGACCGTGAAGGTCGTGTCGTCGACGACGGCCAGGCCCGAGAGCTCGGTGGCCGCGCCGTCCTGCAGCTCCTGGAAGCCGGCGATGCGCGAGAGGTAGGAGCCCGCGTCCTGGGCGTTCTGCGGGTTGGCGGTGTAGTTCCAGGCCCGCACGAAGGACTCGGCGTTGACGGGGGTGCCGTCGTGGAACGTCCAGCCGTCCTTGAGGGTGATCGTCCAGTTCTGGTTGTCGTCGGACTCGATCGACTCCGCGACGCCGCTGAAGTCGACCTCGCCCTCCTCGGTGTACTTCACGAGGCCGGTCCACAGGGCGTTGACGACCTGGTCACCCTCGGACTCGGTGGTGTCACCGGGGACGAGCGGGTTCTCGGGCTCGCCGATGTACATGCTGAAGGTGCCGCCACCCTCGCCGCTGCCGCCGCCGGAACCCCCGGACCCGCTGTCGTCGCCGCCGCCACAGGCGGACAGCAGCAGCGCACCGGACAGGCCGGCCGCCAGGAGCGCCGACCGGCGCTTGCTCAACTTCACGTGCGATGCCTCCCTCGTCCCGCGTCTGCGGGGGGAACGGACTGGTCTGCGTGCCGGGACACTGCGCACCCGGGCGTGGTGGCCGGGCGCCGGCGTCCTCCGGGTGAACTCCACGGAACGGACCCGGTACGCCGTGGCGACACTAGGCACCCCTGGCGGAGACCGTCCACGTCCGCAACCGATTTGTGACCGAGGCTCAGGATCGCCGCTCCCGTGCCACAACAGCGACGGTCGACCGAGCCGCGGACCGCACGTGTTGCGGTCCGCAGTTCTCCACCCCGGAGGACTTCCGCCACGTGGGGGACCCGGGTGTAGGCACCCTACGCCCGGGTAACCGGCTGGGAGCCACGAGGGAGAGGAGCTCACCATGAGCGGCATCGACAAGCTGCAGAACAAGGCCCAGGAGCTGGCGGGCGAGGGCAAGGAGCGCGTCGGCGAGGCCACCGGTGACCGCGAGCTGCAGGCCGAGGGCGCCAACGACAAGGCCGCCGGCAACCTCAAGCAGGCCGGCGAGAAGGTCAAGGACGTCTTCAAGTAGAGGTCCTGCCCCGTCCCGCCACGGGCGCCGTCCCCTCCGGGAACGGCGCCCGTGGCGCGTCTAGGGCGCGAGCAGCGCCCGGACCGCGGGGAGCAGCGGACGGTCGGCCGCGATCCAGTCCAGGCCCTCGAGGTCGCCGGCGCACACCCACCGCAGCTCCCGGTGCTCGCGGGCCACCGGCTCACCGGCGGCCAGCCGCGCCGACCACACGCGCAGGGTCGAGGTCCCCGGCACGCCGCCGGCCACGGAGCCGTCCAGCAGGACCTCGCCGAGGAAGTCCTTCGGCGCGACGACGACCCCGAGCTCCTCGGCGCACTCGCGCACCAGCGCGCCGAGGTGGTCCTCCCCCGGCTCGACCTTGCCGCCGGGGAACTCCCACAGGCCGGCCAGCGGCCCGGACCCGCGCTGGGCGACCAGCACACGGTCCCCCCGGACGACGGCGGCCCCCACCACCTGGACGACGTCGAGGGCACGCACCGCTGCCGCTGCGGCGTAGCCGTCGAGGTGCCGGCACATGGCGCGCCGGACCCTCCGACGCAGGACCGTCCGGTCGACCAGGCGGCCGAGGACGCCCGGCAGCCCGGTCTCCCAGGCCACCTGCTCCTCGACGACGGTGCCGGCGCCGCTCGCCGTGAACCGCCGCTCGTGGGTCAGCCGCCGCCAGCCGCGGTGGGGTCCGGCGGCGTACAGGTCGCGCACCGGACGGACCGAGTCGACCTCCTCCAGCGGGAACGGCCAGGGGCGGCCGAGGGCCCGCGCGACGTCGAACGCCACGGTCAGCGGCGCCGCCACGACGGTGGTGAAGCGCAGCCGGTACACGGCGTCACCCTCGCAGACCGGGCAGGATGGGCCCCTGCAGGCCTCGGCAGTGGAGCCGGAGCAGGCCTCGGCAGTGGAGCCGGAGCAGGCCTCGGCACCGGAGCCCGGGTAGGCCTCGGCAGGAGGGATCACCGTGCGCATCACCGCCCGGGTCGACTACGCCGTCCGCGCGGCCGTGGAGCTGGCCGCGGCGGCGCCGGGTGCCCTGACCTGCGACCGCATCGCCACCAACCAGGGCCTGCCCTCGCGCTTCCTGCAGGGGATCCTCGGTGACCTGCAACACGCCCGGCTGGTCACCAGCCAGCGGGGCCGGGAGGGTGGTTACCGCCTCGCGCTGCCGCCGTCGGAGATCTCGATCGCCCGGGTCATGCGGGTGGAGCAGGGTTTCCTCGCCGAGGTGCACGGCCAGCGCCCCGAGGACGTGAGCTACCCCGGCGCCGCGGAGGAGCTGGCCAGCGTCTGGGTCGCCGCCCGTGCGGCGTACCGGCGCGTGCTCGAGGAGGTGACCCTCGCCGACGTCGTCGCCGGGAAGCTGCCGGGTCACGTCGCCGAGCTCGCCGCCGTCGAGGGCGCGTGGCGGTCCTTCGGCGACGAGCCCTCCTGAGCGCACACCGGCTCCCGCCCCGCGTGTGAGACCATCGGAGGCGTGACGGATCGCGGCAGCCTGCTCGTCGCGCGTCTGCACATCGACCTGGCCCTCGTCAGCAGCGCCGTCTGTCGCGCCGCGCGCTGACCACCAGTCCTCCCCCGCGGCCCCGGGCCGCGACCCGACCTGGCAGCGCCCTCCCGCCGGGTGTGCGAGCCCGGCGGGGACGGCGCAGGAAGTAGTGCACCGTGTCCGCTCCTCCCCGTTCCAGCCGGCCCGTCCGCGGCCAGGGCCAGTGGGCGCTCGGCTATCGGGAGCCGCTCAACCCGAACGAGCGGATGAAGAAGGACTCCGACGGGCTCGAGGTCCGTCAGCGCATCCTCGACATCTACTCGAAGACCGGCTTCGACGGCATCGACCCGGGTGACCTGCGCGGCCGCATGCGCTGGATGGGCCTCTACACCCAGCGCGCCCAGGGCATCCCCGGCGGCAAGACCGCCGTGCTGGAACCGGAGGAGCTCGAGGACTCCTTCTTCATGATGCGGGCCCGCATCGACGGCGGGCAGCTGACCAGCGAGGCCCTGCGGGTCCTCGGCGGCATCAGCACCGAGTTCGGCCGGGACGTCGCCGACGTCACCGACCGGCAGAACGTCCAGTACCACTGGATCCGCATCGAGGACGTGCCCGAGATCTGGCGGCGCCTGGAGTCGGTCGGCCTGAGCACGATGGAGGCGTGCGGTGACGTGCCGCGCGTGATGCTCGGCTGCCCGCTCGCCGGGGTCCTCGAGGACGAGGTCCTCGACGCCACCGACGTCATCGCCGAGACGGTCGAGAAGTACGTCGGCAACCCCGAGTTCAGCAACCTGCCGCGCAAGTGGAAGACGTCGATGTCCGGCTGCGTCGACCACTGCACCGAGCCGGAGATCGACGACGTCTCCTTCGTCGGTGTCGTGAACGAGGCGGGCGAGGCCGGCTACGACCTGTGGGTGGGCGGCGGCCTGTCGACCAACCCGATGTTCGCCCAGCGCATCGGCGTCTTCGTCCGGCCCGACCAGGTCACCGACGTGTGGGCGGCCTGCACCGCGATCTTCCGCGACTACGGCTACCGCCGGCAGCGCAACCGCGCCCGGATCAAGTTCCTCATGGCCGACTGGGGCCCGGAGAGGTTCCGGCAGGTCCTGCAGGACGAGTACCTGCACGAGGCGCTGCCCGACGGCCCGGCGCCCGCCCCGGCGAAGCACGACCAGCGCGACCACGTCGGCGTCGCGCGGCAGAAGGACGGGCGCAACGCCGTCGGCTTCGCGCTGCGCACCGGCCGGATCAGCGGCTCGCTGCTGACCACGATCGCCGACCTCGCCGACGAGTACGGCGAGGGGCGGATCCGGACCACGACCCAGCAGAAGCTGGTGATCCTCGACGTGCCGGACGAGAAGGTCGAGGACCTCGTCGCGGCCCTGGCCGAGCACGACCTCCAGGTCCGCCCGAGCGCGTTCCGCCGCGGGACCATGGCCTGCACCGGCCTGGAGTTCTGCAAGCTCGCGATCGTCGAGACCAAGCAGCACGCCCAGGACCTGTACGCCGAGCTGGAGAAGCGGCTGCCGGACTTCGACACCCCCATCGGCATCAACGTCAACGGCTGCCCGAACAGCTGCGCCCGGTTCCAGACCGCCGACATCGGCTTCAAGGGCTCGATGGTCCGCGACGACAACGGCGAGATGGTCGAGGGCTTCCAGGTGCACCTGGGCGGGCACCTCGGCGTGGAGGCCACCTTCGGCCGCAAGTTCCGCGGCCACAAGGTGACCAAGGCCGAGACCGCCGACTACTGCGAGCGGCTGCTGCGCGGGTTCCTCGAGCGGCGCACGCCCGGCGAGTCCTTCGCCCACTACGTCTCCCGTGCCGAGGAGGCATGGCTGCTGTGAGCGAGGAGCCGACGCCGGGAAGGACCCGGCAGCTGCCGGTGTTCCACTGCCCGTACTGCGGCGACGAGGAGCTCACCCCGCACGAGGAGGGGTGGCGCTGCGGCGCCTGCCTGCGGGCCTTCTCGGTCCGCCTGATCGCGACGGGGGTGCAGGAGTGACGGCCGTGGAGGAGATCAGGCCCATCGCGCCGACGCCGGAGCTCGCGGCCGACGCCGACGCCCGCTTCGAGGGCATCGCCGACCCCGTCGAGCAGGCGCTCGCCGTGCTGCGCTGGGCCGGCGAGACCTTCGGCGACGACTTCGCCGTCACCTCCTCGATGGCCGACGGGCTGCTCGCGCACCTCGCCTCGCGCGCGGTCCCCGGCGTCCACGTGGTCTTCCTCGACACCGGCTACCACTTCGCCGAGACGATCGGCACGCGCGACTGGATCACCAGCGTCCTGCCCATCACCCTCGTGAACGTGACGCCGCCGCGGACGGTCGCCGAGCAGGACGCCGAGCACGGCCCGGCGCTGCACGACCGCGACCCGGACCTGTGCTGCTCGCTGCGCAAGGTGCAGCCCCTGGCCGCCGCGCTGGCCGGCTACGCCGCCTGGGGCTCGGGCGTGCGCCGAGACGAGGCGGCCACGCGTGCGGGCACGCGGGTCGTCGACTGGGACGCCAAGCGCGGGATGGTCAAGGTCAACCCGCTGGCGGCCTGGACGCAGGACGACGTCGACGCCTACATCGCCGAGCACCAGGTGCCGGTCAACCCGCTGCAGGAGATCGGCTACGCCTCGATCGGCTGCGCGCCGTGCACCCGCCCGGTCGCGCCCGGCGAGGACCCGCGCGCGGGACGCTGGGCCGGCCGCGGCAAGACCGAGTGCGGCCTGCACCTCTAGGAGCGCCCGACGTGCCCCGGCCGCCGCGCCTGTCCCCCGGCGAGGTCGCGGCGGGCCTGCGCGCGCTGCCGCTGTGGTCCGGCGACGTGACGGGCCTGCACCGGACGGTCCAGCTGACCTCGTTCCGGGCCGCGGTGGCAGGCATCGTCGCGATCGCCGACGTCGCCGAGGAGATGGACCACCACCCCGACGTCGACCTGCGCTGGCGGACCCTGCACCTGACGCTGGTCAGCCACTCCGAGGGCGGCGTGAGCGCCCTCGACCTCGAGCTCGGCCGCCGGATCGACGAGCTCCTCCCCTAGTCCTCGACCGGCAGGACCAGCAGGCGGAGCAGGCGGTCGGCCTCGGCGTCGGGGTCCTCGGTGAGGCCGGTGTGCACCGGGCCGGGCTGCACGACCGTGCTGCGCGGCGCGGTGAGCCAGCGGAACCGCGAGCCCAGCGCCTCCCGCCCGGCGGCGCCGGCCGCGGGGTCGGCGGCGCACACGTCGGCGGCGGCCTGCAGGGCGCGGGCGATGGCGTCGGGGTCGGCGGTCGGGTCCAGCGCCCGCAGCCGGGCGACGTCGAGGTGCACGCGGCTGCCGAGGTAGTCGCGCTGCCGGCAGTAGACGAGGACGCCGGCGTTGAGCGCCTCGCCCCGCTCCACCCGCGGCACCACCCGCAGGACGGCGTACTCGAACGTCTCCCGGCTCACCGCTGGCGCACCCCCTCGGGCGGGGGCGGGCCGAGCCAGGCCGGCCGGTTCTCCCCGCGCGGCGCCCGGCGGCGGCCACCCCGGCGGCGGCCGCGGCCACCACGCCGGGCAGCCAGGCGTCGCGGGCGGCCAGGCGGGCCAGCAGCTGGGCGACGTAGCGCTCGCGGACGGCGGACGGCGGCTCGTGGGGCTCGGGTCCCTCGAGCCACGCGTCGGGCACCTGCGCCAGCACCCGCTCCAGCAGCGGCCGGGTGACCCGCGGCGCGAGGTCGGCGTCGGCGGCCCCCAGGTCGGGCCCGCACTCGAGCAGGGCGTGCTGCGCGGCGTCGTAGGGACGCGCGACGGCGGCCGGCGCACCGGGCCAGTGGTGGTGGAACGTCAGCGCGGCGCCGTGGTCGATGAGCTGCAGCCGGCCGTGCCAGAACAGCATGTTGGGGTTGCGCCAGGACCGGTCGACGTTGCCCACGAGCGCGTCGAACCACAGCACCCGGCCGGCCAGCTCCGCCTCGACCCCGCCCACGCCGGCCTCGAAGTCCAGCGCGCCGGGCAGGTAGTCCAGCCCGAGGTTGCGCCCCGCCGAGCGCTGCAGCAGCTCCTGCACCTCCGGGTCGGGCTCGCCGACGGCCAGCTCCGGCACGACGTCGACGGTGACCAGCGCGGGCACCGGCAGTGCGAGCGCCCGGGCCAGCTCGCCGCACACGACCTCGGCCACCAGCACCCGCACGCCCTGCCCGGCCGCCCGCCACTTGACCACGTAGGTCCCGAGGTCGTCGGCCTCCATGAGCCCCGGCAGCGAGCCGCCCTCGCGCAGCGGGGTGACGTAGCGGGTGGCGGTGACGGCGGGCAGCACAGTGCCGGACAACCTACGCCGGTCCAGACTGGACCCATGGGCCTGTTCCGGGCCGTGTCCCCCGCCGACCTGCGGAACACGCCGCTCACCTACGCCGAGGTCGGTGCCACGCGCGCCGCCGAGCTCCCGGCCGGCTACCTGCCCGGCGAGTGGACCGAGGTCGTCGGCAGCGGGCGGGAGACGTTCGAGCGCGTCGCCGCTGCCCTCCTCGCCTGGGCACCGCAGCGCGGCGTCGGCCTGCGCGTGCGGGCCACCGGACCGGCGGGCGAGGTCGGCACGGTCGTCGTCCTCACCGCCGGGCTGCCGCGGCTGGGCTACGACGTCCCCTGCCGCGTCGTGTGGGCGTCCACGACCGGCGACGAGCGCGGCTTCGCCTACGGCACGCTGCCCGGGCACCCGGAGAGCGGCGAGGAGTGCTTCACGGTGCGGCTCACCGACAGCGGCGACGTCGTCGTCACCATCCGGGTGTTCTCCCGGCTTGCCACGCCGGCCGCGCGTGCCGTGCCCCCGGTGAGCCGGGCCGTGCAGGGCCTGGCGACCCGCCGGTACCTGTCCGCGCTGCGCCGGGCCGCCCGCCACCGATGAACGCGGGCTCCCGCGCCGGTCGACAGGACGTGGGACTGGCCGAGGAGATCGAGCGGGTGGTGGCCGGCGCGGTGGCGGCCGGGGCGGTGCCGGGCGCCGCGTGGCTGGTGCGGCGCGGGGACGAGGTGGCCCGGGGCGCGGCGGGCACGCACACCCCCGGCGGCGGGGACCCGGTGCGGCCCGACACCGTCTTCCGCATCGCCTCGGTCACCAAGCCCGTGGTGGCCACGGCCGCGCTCACCCTCGTCGACGACGGCACGCTGGCCCTCGACGAGCCCGTGGACCGGCTGCTCCCCGAGCTGGCCGGACGCGTGGTGCTGGCCGACCCCGCCGACGCGGGCGCCGGGACCGTCCCCGCCCGGCGGCCGATCACCGTCCGCGACGTCCTCACGTTCCGGCTCGGGCTCGGCATCGACTTCACGGCGCCCTGGCCCACGCCGACCGTGAGGGCACTGGGCGAGACCGGGCTGCCCACCGGGCCGCCGCAACCGCAGGCCGCTCCCCCGCCCGACGAGTGGCTGCGCCGGGTGGCCGGCGTGCCGCTGGCGTACCAGCCCGGCGAGCGCTGGCTCTACCACCTGGGTGCCAGCGTGCTCGGCGTCCTCGTGGCCCGCGCCGCCGGCCGGCCGCTGCCCGAGGTGCTCGCCGAGCGGGTGCTCGTCCCGCTCGGGATGGCCGACACCGGCTTCGGCGTGCCCGCGGCCGCGCGCGACCGCCTCGGACCGCACTGGACACCGCCGGGAGAGGACGGCGCCCGCGACCTCTACGACGCCGCCGACGGCCAGTGGGCGACCCCGCCGGCCTTCCCCGACGGCGGGGACGGGCTGGTGTCCACCGTCGACGACCTCGCCGTCCTCGCGCGGGTGCTGCTGGCCGGCGGGGAGCCGGTGCTCCGCGAGGACACCGTCCGGGCGATGCTCGCCGAGCAGGCCGGCCCGGTCGACGACGAGGGCGGCGGGTGGGGCCTCGGCCTCGGCGTGCGCCGCACCGACGAGCCCGGGGGGCGGCACGCCGGCTCCTTCGGCTGGGACGGCGGCCTCGGCAGCACCTGGTGGACCGACCCGGTCACCGGCACCACCGCGGTGCTGCTCACCAACCAGATGTGGTCCTCCCCCGCACCGCCGGAGGTGTTCGACGCGTTCCGCGCGGCCGCCTTCGGCCCGCGCTAGCCGCGCCGGGCCGCGACCGCCGCGGCCACTCGCTCGACGAGGTCCTCGGGCACCGGGCGGCGGTAGGGCAGGTGGACGGCGTCCTTGCCCGAGCGGTGCGGCGCGACCTCGGCCTCCAGGTCCCCGTCGAACACGGGCACCGGGTAGAGCGCCGCGTGCCGCTTCCAGGCGGCGTAGTGCAGGCCGTAGCGGCTGCCGAGCATCGCGGCCGGCATGCCGTAGCGGATAGTCTCGGTGGCGCCGGGCATGCCGCGCAGGACGGCCGCGCGCACCTGCTCGAGCGCCGTCCGCGCCTCCTCGGGCAGGGCGGCGAGGTACTCCTCGACGGTGGTCGGGACGGGCATCGCGGGCTCCTCGGGGTCGGCGCCGGGGATGCTGCCCGATCGTCGGCGGCGCGGGCTAGACGTCGCGGCGCTCGAGCAGGCCGGCGCCGAGCGTCCAGGCGACGGCCGCCCAGGCCAGGGCCACCCCCAGCCCGACCGGCCAGGTGGTCGGGACGGCGAGGAAGGCGTCCTCACCCACCCGCAGCGCCGGGAGCGCCTGCGACAGCCGGGAGGCGGTCCCCCCACCGGCCAGCGCGAGCGCCGGCGGGCCGACGAACACCAGCCCGAGCCCGAGCCCGACGGCTCCGGCGGTCGAGCGCAGCACGGCGCCGAGCCCGGCGGCGAGCACCGTGACCAGCGCGGCCCCGGCCACCTGCAGCCCCGCGGCGCGCAGCACGGCGGGGTCGCCGGCCGGCACCCCGCCGGGCACCGCCACCAGCGTCCGGGCGGCCAGCACGCACACCGCCGCCAGCAGCGCGGTCAGCAGCGCCGCCCAGACCGTGACGACGGCCGTCTTGGCGACGAGCAGCCGCGTGCGCCGGGGCACGGCCGCCAGCGACGCCAGCGCCATCGGGCCGCCGAGGTCACCGGTCACCGCGAGCACGCCCAGCACGACGAGCACCACCTGGCCGAAGGCGAAGCCGATCAGGGCCACCCCGACGGCGGCCTCCGGACCCGGTGCCGACGGCGTCGTGGCGGCGGCCAGCCAGCCGAACGCGCCCACGACGAGCAGGTAGAGGGCGCTGCACCACCACGTCGAGCGCAGTGTCCGCAGCTTGGTCCACTCGCTGCGCAGCACCCCGCTCACGCCACGCCCGCCCGGTACTCGACGTCGTCCCCGGTCAGCTCCAGGTAGGCGGCCTCCAGGGAGGCGAGCACCGGGGACAGCTCGTGCACCGGCACCCCGGCGGCGAAGGCGACGTCGCCCACGGCGGCCGGGTCCAGCCCCTCGACCCGCAGCGCGCCGTCGGCCTCGAGCGACACCCCGGCCCCCGCCCGCTGCAGCGCGGCGCCCAGCAGCGGCAGCCGCGGGCTGCGCACCCGCACCGAGGCGTGCCGGCCGAGCAGGTCGGCCATCGCGACGTCGGCGAGCAGCCGGCCCCGGCCGAGCACCACCAGGTGGTCGGCGGTGTCCTCCATCTCGCTCATCAGGTGGCTCGACACCAGCACCGTGCGGCCCTCGTCGGCCAGGCCGCGCAGCAGCCCGCGCACCCACCGGATGCCCTCGGGGTCCAGGCCGTTGACCGGCTCGTCGAGCAGCAGCACCTCGGGGTCGCCGAGCAGCGCCACGGCGATCCCCAGCCGCTGGGCCATGCCGAGGGAGAAGCCGCGCACCCGCTCGTGCGCCACCGCGCCGAGGCCGACCAGATCGACCACCTCGTCGACCCGGTACGCGGGCAGCCGGTTGCTCTGCGCCAGCGCGGTGAGGTGGGCGTGCGCGGTGCGCCCGGGATGGCGTGCCCGCGGGTCGACCAGGGCACCGACCCGCCGCATCGGGACGTCGAGGTCGCGGTAGGGCACGCCGAGGACCGTCGCCGTCCCGGCGGTGGGCCGGGTCAGCCCGAGCACGCAGCGCATCGTCGTCGTCTTGCCCGAGCCGTTGGGACCGAGGAAGCCGGTCACCCGGCCCGGGTGGACGGTGAAGGATACGTCGTCGACGGCGACCCGTGTGCGGTAGTGCTTGGTCAGCCCGTCGACCCCGATCACGCCGACAGTGTGGCGAGGACGGCGCCGGTCGCCCGGCAGGCGGGCCGGGACGGGTCAGATCCCGGGCTCGTCCGTCGGCCGGTCGCTGCGTGCCCCGGGGTCGTGCCGCCGGTCGTCACCCACCGGCACGCCGGCCGCGGGCTCCTCCCGCTCGCGCTGGACGGTGTGCGGCGACTGGAGGACCCGTAGCAGCGTGACGAGCAGGACCCCGCCCACGATGTTCCCGGCCGCCGCCAGTCCCGCGGTCTGGGCCCACTCCAGGTACCCGAACGGCGCGCGGCCGGTGTGCAGCGCGGCGAACATCAGCAGCGAGTTGACGACGGCGTGGTTGAGCTGGGCGCCGGCGAGGAGGAAGCCGCCGGTGACCGCGGGGACCAGCCGCAGCCCCGCCGACTCGGTCGTGTGCTGCATCCAGGTCATCAGGGTGATGACGGTCCCGCCGAGGACGGCCAGGGAGAACGCGGTCACGCCCAGCCCGAGCTGCACGTAGTGGTGCCCCGCCTTGACGGCCGTGTCGGCGAACTGCGGGAACCCCTTCATGACCAGGTAGGTGAACAGCCAGCCGCCGACCAGGTTGGCGGCCAGCGTGCCCGCCCACAGCCGCAGCAGCATCCGGAACCGCGCCTGCCGGGCGATGACCGTGGTGACGGGGACGAGGAAGTCCTCGGTGAACAGCTCGCTGCGCGCCAGGCTCAGCGCGATGAAGCCGATGCTGAAGGCCAGGCCGGCGAGCACGACGCTGCCCGTCTCATGCTCGACGAACAGCAGGGCGAGCACACCGGTGCCGACGTCGATGCCCCCGAGCACGCCCGTGGCGAGCAGCGGCCAGGTCTTCCGCGAGATGCGGCGCCGTCCCTCGTCGATAGCCCGGGTGAGCGTCTCCTCGACGGGCTTCTCGGCCACCTCCGGGTCCCGGGCCGGGTCCGAGCCCACCCCGGGGCGGGTCCAGCCGTCGCCGTCCCCGTCATCCACCGGTGGCATGCGCGCCGCTTACCCGCACCCCGGTCCGTCAACCGAGCCGAGGTCGTCGCACGCGGCGTGGAGGATGGGCCCGTGACCCCGCAGCCTCTGGTGACCCTGCACCTGTGGGGCGTCCCCCGTCGCGCGGTGCCGCGGGCGGCGCTGCGGATGGCCTCGGTCCGCCCGGCGCTGGGCCGGCTGCCCGGGCTGCGGTTCGCCAAGCTGCTGGGCACCGGCGACGGGCGGACCTTCACCGTCCGCGACGCCGACCCGCGCCGCTGGGGCCTGCTCGCCGTCTGGGACGACGACGCCGCCGCGGACGCGCTCGACGGCTCCCCCGTCGCCGCGAGCTGGCGGCGCATCGCCGACGAGGAGTGGTCGGCGCGGCTGCGCCCGCTCGCCGCCCGCGGCCGGTGGTCGGGGCGCGAGCCGTTCGGCGCCCCGCGGCCGCAGCGCTGGGACGGGCCGGTGGCCGCGGTGACCCGGGCGCGGCTGGTGCTGCGGCGGGCGGCCCGGTTCTGGTCGGCGGTGCCGCCGGTGTCGGCCGACCTGCACGAGGCGCCGGGCCTGCGGATGGCCCTCGGCATCGGCGAGGCACCGCTGGGCCTGCAGGGGACCTTCAGCGTCTGGGACTCCTCGGCGTCGCTCAACGCCTTCGCCTACGACCGGGCGCCGCACGCCGCCGTCGTCACGCGGACCGCCCGGGAGGGCTGGTACGCCGAGGAGCTGTTCGCCCGCCTCGCGGTGCTCTCCAGCCGCGGCACGCTCGACGGGACCGACCCCGCCGCCGGCTGACTCAGAGCCGCACGAACAGGTGGACCTCCTCGCGGTCGTCCCCCGGGGCCACCCGGATGGCGCCGGGCATCCGTCCGAACTCCCGGTAGCCCAGGCCCGCGTAGAACCCCTCGAGGCCGTAGCCGCCGCGCACCGTGAGGTGCAGCATCTCCAGCCCGAGGTCCCGCGCGGCGTCGTGCACGCCGGTCATCAGCGCCCGGCCCAGGCCCTGCCCCTGCCGCGCGGGGTGGACCTGCACCCGCAACACCGTGGCCCAGTGCCGGCGCAGCGGGCTGACCGACAGCGACAGCACCGCCCAGCCGGCCAGCTCGCCGTCGACCCGGAGCACCACCACCCGCTCGCGGCCCTGCGCCACCCGCGTGAGCAGGGCGTCGAGCGCGGGGGCGACGTCGTCCGCGGTCACCGGCGGCACGAAGCCGACGGCGCCCCCGGCGTTGCTGACGTCGGTCCAGCAGGCCAGCAGCGCCGCGCGCAGCTCCGGGTCGACGTCCTCGAGCGCGGTCGCGACGGCGGACGGGACGGCAGACGTCATGACGTCGATTCTCGTCCGCGGCCCCGGTCCCGGACCGGGCGGCCCCCGGACTCCGGCGTCCGGGCCGGGGCTCAGCCCGAGGCGCCGCTGGGGCCGAAGCGCTCGACCCGGATGTCCGGCGCCGGCACGCCCAGGCCGACCAGCAGCTGGCTGGCGGCCTCGGCGAACGCCGTCGACCCGCAGACGAAGGCGGTCTGGCCCGGCTCCCACAGCGGCACCAGGTCCGCGGCGGTCAGCCGGCCCGCCGGGCGGATCCCCGAGCGCTCCCGCGTGGTCACCACCAGCGCGCCGGCGGCGCGGAGCTCGTCGGCGTAGGGCAGCTCGGCCGCCGTGCGCGTGGAGACGGCGACCCGCAGCAGGTCCTCGCGCCCCAGCTCGCGCGCCGTGCGGAGCATCGCCACGAACGGCACCACGCCGGTGCCCCCGCCGACCAGCAGCGCGGGCTCCTCGCCCTCCCACACGAACCAGCCGCCGATCGGCCCGCGCACCTCGAGGGTGTCGCCGGGCTCCACGACGTCGGCCAGGTAGCCCGACACCTCGCCGTCGTCGAGCCGCTCGACGAGCAGCTCGACGAGCGGGTCGCCCGGGGAGGAGGCCAGCGAGTAGGACCGCTGGGCGCGGTAGCCGTCCTCGGCGGTGAGCCGGACGACGTAGTGCTGCCCGGCCAGGTGGTCGACCCGGTCGGGCACCTCCAGCCGCAGCCGGACGGTGCGCGGGGTGGGCCGGTCGACCTCGCGGACCGTCGCCGTGCGCCAGCCCCCGGCCGGTGCCCGCCGCAGGCGCGGGCCCATCCCGGCCCGCGCGCCCGCCGGCTCAGTCACCCTGGTAGCGCTGCTCGCGCCACGGGTCGCCGCGGTCGTGGTAGCCGTTCTGCTCCCAGAACCCCTGCTGGTCGCGCTGCAGGAGCGTCAGGCGGGTGACCCACTTGGCGCTCTTCCAGAAGTAGAGGTGCGGTACGAGCAGCCGCACCGGGCCGCCGTGCTCGACGGGCAGCGGCTTGCCGTCGAACTCCCAGACGATCCACGCCTTGCCGCCGGTGACGTCCTCGAGCGGCAGGTTGGTGGTGTAGCCGGTCTTGGCCGTCGCCATGACGAAGTGCGCGTCGGCGGTGGGCCGGGCGGCCTCGAGCAGCGTGTCGACGCTGACGCCCGCGAAGTGGGTGTCGAACTTCGACCACGTCGTGACGCAGTGGATGTCGCCGCGGTAGTCCGAGGGCGGGAGCCGGTGGGCGTCGTCCCAGGTCCAGGTCGTCGGGTTCTCGACCCGGCCGTCGACGGTGATGCTCCAGGTCTCCGGCGTGATGCGCGGGGTGGGCTCGGCGGTCAGCACGGGCCAGTCGGCGCCGACGTCGTACTGGCCCGGTGGGAGGCGGGGGTCGCGCTCGCGCCTGCTGCGGCCGAGGAAACCCCGGGTCGGTCCTGCCACGCGTCCTCCTGGGTGGTGGGTGGTCTGTCGGCAGACTCCCATGACGCGGCCGGACAGCAACGTCCTGACCTGCGCTGAGGGTTCCCTTACATGAGGGGAGTCACTGCGTGTTCACATGGCCGACACGGGGTCGTGGAGCCTAACTTTGACGCCGTGGTGACGGTGACGAACTCGGGCCAGCGCAGGACCCCGAAGGTCGCGAAGACCAGCTCGGTCGCGAAGAAGGCCGTGATGGCGGTCAGCGGGATCATCCTGGTCCTGTACCTGATCGCGCACATGGTGGGGAACCTGAAGCTCTTCGCCGGCGCGGAGACCTTCAACGGCTACTCCGAGTGGATCCGCCGGATCGGCGAGCCGGCCGTCCCCGGCCAGACGGTGCTGTGGATCATCCGCGTCGTCCTCCTCGTCGCCGTGGTGGCGCACGCGTGGGCCGCGATCTCGCTGTGGCGACAGGCCAAGCGCGCCCGTCCCACCCAGTACGTGGCCCGCAAGGCGGTGGCCCAGAGCTACGCCTCCCGCACCATGCGCTGGGGCGGCGTGATCCTCGCGCTGTTCATCGTCTACCACATCCTCGACCTCACGCTCGGTGTGGCGAACCCCGAGGGGCCCGACTCGACGCCCTACGACCGGGCGATCGCCGGCTTCTCCAACCCGATCGTCACGGCGGTCTACGTGATCGCGCTGCTGGCGCTCGGGTTCCACCTGCGGCACGGCATCTGGAGCGCGACCCAGACCCTGGGGCAGAGCAACCGGACCCGTGAGCGCACGGTCAACGCCTTCGCCACGGTGTTCGCCGTGGTGCTGACCGCGGGCTTCCTGATCCCGCCGCTCAGCGTCCTCGTCGGCATCATCGAGTAGGAGCACGCGTCATGGCCCTCGAACTGTTCACCGTCGGCGAGCCGATCGCCGACACCAAGGCCCCGACCGACGTCCCGATCGGTGAGCGCTGGAGCGAGCGCCGCTTCCGGGCCAAGCTCGTCAACCCGGCCAACCGCCGCAAGCTGACGGTCATCGTCGTCGGCACCGGCCTGGCCGGCGGCGCGGCCGCCGCCACGCTGGGCGAGGCCGGCTACAAGGTCAAGTCGTTCTGGTACCAGGACAGCCCGCGCCGCGCCCACAGCGTGGCCGCGCAGGGCGGCATCAACGCCGCCAAGAACTACCGCAACGACGGCGACTCGGTGCACCGGCTGTTCTACGACACGGTCAAGGGCGGCGACTTCCGCGCCCGCGAGAACAACGTGCACCGGCTGGCCGAGGTCAGCACCGCGATCATCGACCAGTGCGTCGCCCAGGGCGTGCCCTTCGCCCGCGAGTACGGCGGCCTGCTCGACAACCGCTCCTTCGGTGGCACCCAGGTGTCGCGGACGTTCTACGCCCGCGGCCAGACGGGCCAGCAGCTGCTCTACGGCGCCTATCAGGCCCTCGAGCGGCAGATGGCGGCCGGCACGGTCGAGCAGCACGCGCGCACCGAGATGCTCGACCTGATCGTCGTCGACGGGAAGGCCCGCGGCATCGTCGCGCGGAACCTGATCACCGGCGAGATCAGCACGCACTTCGCCGACGCCGTCGTGCTGGCCACGGGTGGCTACAGCAACGTCTTCTACCTGTCCACGAACGCCAAGGGCTCCAACGCCACGGCGATCTGGCGGGCGCACAAGCGCGGCGCGCTGTTCGCCAACCCCTGCTACACGCAGATCCACCCGACCTGCATCCCGGTGCACGGCGAGTACCAGTCCAAGCTCACGCTGATGAGCGAGTCGCTGCGCAACGACGGCCGCGTGTGGGTCCCCAAGGAGCGCGGTGACACCCGCGACCCGCGGCAGATCCCCGAGGCCGAGCGCGACTACTACCTCGAGCGGATCTACCCCTCGTTCGGCAACCTGGTCCCCCGCGACATCGCCTCGCGGCAGGCCAAGAACGTCTGCGACGAGGGCCGCGGCGTGGGCCCCAACGGGCTGGGCGTGTACCTGGACTTCGCCGAGGCCATCGAGCGGCTGGGCCGCCCGGCCATCGAGGCGAAGTACGGCAACCTCTTCGACATGTACGCCCAGATCACGGGTGAGGACCCCTACGAGGTCCCCATGCGGATCTACCCGGCCGTCCACTACACGATGGGCGGGCTGTGGGTCGACTACGACCTGCAGTCGACCATCCCGGGCCTGTTCGTGATCGGTGAGGCCAACTTCTCCGACCACGGCGCCAACCGGCTCGGCGCCAGCGCCCTCATGCAGGGCCTGGCCGACGGCTACTTCGTGCTGCCGAACACGATCAACGACTACCTGGCCTCCGGCCCGTTCGACAAGGTCGACGACAGCAACCCGGCCGCGATCGAGGCGCTCGAGGGCGTCCGCGCGCAGACCGAGCGGCTGCTGTCGATCAACGGCAACCGGACCACCGCGTCGTTCCACCGCGAGCTGGGCCGGCTGATGTTCGACCTCTGCGGCATGGAGCGCTCGGAGGAGAGCCTGCGCAAGGCGCTCGACCGGATCCCCGAGATCCGGCAGGAGTTCTGGACGAACGTGCGCGTCCCCGGCGAGGCCGGGCGGTTCAACCAGAGCCTCGAGCACGCCGGCCGCGTCGCCGACTTCATCGAGCTCGCCGAGCTCATGTGCGTCGACGCCCTGCACCGCAACGAGAGCTGCGGTGGGCACTTCCGGGCCGAGAGCCAGACCCCCGACGGGGAGGCCCTGCGCGACGACGAGAACTTCGCCTACGTCGCGGCCTGGGAGTGGACGCCGGAAGGCGTCCCGCCGGTCCTGCACAAGGAAGACCTCGAGTTCGAGTACGTCCACCTCGCACAGCGGAGCTACAAGTAGATGAACCTCAAGCTGCGTGTCTGGCGTCAGCGGAGCGCGGCAGAGAAGGGGCAGATGGTGACCTACGAGGTCACCGACGTCTCCCCGGACATGTCGTTCCTCGAGATGCTCGACGTGCTCAACGAACAGCTCATCCTGAACGGCGAGGACCCGGTCTCCTTCGACCACGACTGCCGTGAGGGCATCTGCGGGTCGTGCGGCGTCATGATCAACGGCCGCGCGCACGGCAACGGGCTGTTCGACAGCCACCCGCAGACGGCGACCTGCCAGCTGCACATGCGCTCGTTCAAGGACGGCGACACGATCGACGTCGAGCCGTGGCGCGCGACGGCGTTCCCCCTGATCAAGGACCTCGCCGTCGACCGGTCGGCCCTCGACCGGATCATCCAGGCGGGCGGCTACATCAGCGCCCCGACCGGGACCGCCCCCGAGGCGCACTCGATCCTGGTGGCCAAGAAGGACTCCGACGCCGCGTTCGACGCCGCGACCTGCATCGGCTGCGGCGCCTGCGTGGCGGCCTGCCCGAACGCGTCGTCGATGCTGTTCACGTCCGCGAAGGTGGTGCACCTGGGCCTCATGCCGCAGGGCCAGCCCGAGCGCAACGACCGCGTGGTCAACATGATCCACCAGCAGGACCTCGAGGGCTTCGGCGGCTGCACCAACATCGGGGAGTGCTCCGTCAGCTGCCCGAAGGGCATCTCGATGGAGAACATCTCGCGGCTCAACCACGACCTCCTCGGCGCCCTGCGCGCCGGTGCGCGGCCGAAGAGCTGAGCTCCCGCACCACACCGCCGTCGGGCGGGGACCCCACCCGGGGCCCCCGCCCGTCGGCGTCTCAGAGGCGCTCGAACACGGTGGCGTCGGCCAGGCCGCCGGCCTCGCACATCGTCTGCAGGGCGTAGCGGGCGCCGCGGTCGTGCATCGCGTCGACCAGCGTCGTGGCGATGCGGGCGCCGCTGGCCCCGAGCGGGTGGCCGATGGAGATGCCACCGCCGTACACGTTGAGCTTCTCCGTAGGCACGCCGGTCTCGGCCTGCCAGGCGAGGACGACGGAGGCGAAGGCCTCGTTGACCTCGAACAGGTCGACGTCGTCGAGGGTCAGGCCGGCCCGCTGCAGCACGCGGGCGGTCGCCGGGACGACGGCGGTGAGCTTGAGCAGCGGGTCGTCACCGACGACCGTGGTGGTGTGGATGCGCACCCGGGGGGTGAGCCCCAGCTCGCGGGCCCGCTCGCTCGTGGTGACCAGCAGCGCCGCGGCGCCGTCGTTGAGCGGGCTGCTGTTGCCGGGGGTGACGCGCCAGTCGATCCCGGGGAACCGGGCGGCCATCGCGTCGTCGGCGAAGGCGGGGCGCAGCCGGGACAGCACGTCGACGTCGGTACCGGGCCGCACCGACTCGTCGGAGGTCACGAGCGCCACCGAGCCGTCGGCCTGCCGTGCCTCGACCGGGACCACCTGCCGGTCGAAGCGCCCGTCGGCCCAGGCCCGCGCGGCCCGCTGGTGGCTGAGGGCGGCGTACTCGTCGAGACGGGCGCGGGAGAGGTCCCAGCGGGCGGCGATGAGCTCGGCGCTGATGCCCTGGCCGACCATGCCCTCGGGATAGCGCGCGGCGAACCGCTCCCCCGCCGGGTCGGCACCCCGGACGCTCGAGCCCATGGGGACCCGGCTCATCGACTCCACGCCGGCGGCGACCACGAGGTCCTGGGCGCCGGAGAGGACCGCCTGAGCGGCGAACGAGAGCGCCTGCTGGCTGCTGCCGCACTGCCGGTCCACGGTCGTGCCGGGGACCGACTCCGGGAACCCGGCCGCGAGCGCCGCGGTGCGGGCCACGTTGGCCGCCTGCTCGCCGTTCTGGCTCACGCAGCCGGCGACGACGTCGTCGACGAGCGCCGCGTCGAGCCCGGCCCGCTCGACGAGGGTCTCCAGCGTGTGCGCGAGCAGGTCGACCGGGTGCACCCCGGACAGCGAGCCGCCCGGCTTCCCCTTGCCGACCGGCGTCCGGACGGCCTCCACGATGACGGCGTCGCGCACGACCCTGTCTCCTCGGTTGGGATGTCAAACCATGACCGACGGTAGCGCGGCGTCGGTTGGACGTGCAAACTGACTGGTGTGACCGCGCTCTACGACCTCGCCGACCTGCCCGGCCGCCCGTGCACCATCGCCGCCGCCCTGGAACTGGTCGGCGAGCGGTGGTCGCTGCTGGTGGTCCGGGAGGTCTCGCTGGGCAACCACCGCTTCAGCGACATCGCCCGCGGCACGGGCGCGCCCCGTGACCGGCTGACCGCGCGGCTGAACGCACTGGTCGCCGCCGGGGTGCTGGAGCGCCGGCAGTACAGCGACTCCCCGCCCCGCTCGGGTTACCACCTCACCGCGTCCGGCCGCGACCTGCTGCCGGTGCTGCAGGCGCTGCTGCAGTGGGGTGACCGCTGGGCCGCCGAGGAGCCGCCGGTGCGGCTCACGCACGCGCCCGGGGAGCACGAGGAGCACACCGTCGACGCCGAGTGGGTGTGCCGGACCTGCGGCGAGCCGGTCAACTCCTCGCGGGTCGAGCGCGTGCTCACCCCCGCCGGCCGGGCGCTGTCCGGGCTGCCCGCGGAGGAGCGGCGTGAGCACTGAGACCGACCCCGTGACCGACCCCGTGACCGGCCCACCCGCCGCCTGGGGCGAGCCGCGCTCCCGCACCGTCACCTGGTACGACCCGATGGTCACCGCGGCCGGCGGCCGGGAGCGCTCCGGGCTGGAGACGCTGCAGGCCGTGCGCGACGGCGTGCTGCCGCCGGCCCCGATCGGCGCGCTCGTGCAGATGGACGTCGTCGCCGTGGAGGAGGGCCGGGTCGAGTTCGGCTGCACGGTCGACGAGTCGGTCTACAACCCGATCGGCGTCGTGCACGGCGGGCTGGTGTGCACGCTGCTCGACACCGTCGCCGGGTGCGCGGTGCACACCACGCTGCCGCAGGGGGTCGGCTACACCTCGATCGAGCTGAAGGTGACCTACCTGCGGGCGGTCACCCAGGCCAGCGGGCGGCTGACCGCGGTCGGCACGGTGGTCAAGCCCGGCCGCCGGGTGGCCTTCGCCGAGGGGCAGGTCCTCGACGCCGCGGGCAAGGTCGTGGCGACGGCGTCGAGCTCGCTCCTGGTCTTCCCGCTGCCGGTCTGAGCATCAGCGGCGCCGGATCCGCACGTCGTCGGTGCAGGTCGCCGTCGAGCGGAGCCGCCGCCAGCCGACGCCGGCGTCCTCGAGCCACCGCAGCGCCGACAGCTCCCCGGCGGTGCACGCCTCGGCCTCCTCCCCCGGCCCGGCGTCGACGTGCACGACGACGCGGTGGCTGAACGCCGAGAGCGCGCCGTCGTAGGTGGTGCTGCCCTCCTCGGTGAAGGCGGAGGCGAACAGGTCGTGCGCGGCGGCACGGTCGCGCAGCCAGGCGCGCCGGTCGTCGTCGAGGCCGTCGAAGACGCCGCGCACGATGACGCGGTAGGTGCGGCGGGACACGGCGGGCGAGGCTAGCCGCGCCCCCGCCCCGCGGTCACCCGGTTTCGCCCGCGGAAGGAGTCGACGACGAGCTCGGGGACGACGTAGGGCTCCCCCGGCACCGCCTTCTCCGGGAAGTCGAAGACGGCGACCATCGACTGCACCGGGTAGTCGGGTACGACGGCCACCTCGCGCACGACCTCGCCGTCCACGGAGAACGCGGCGCCGTCGGGCCGCCAGTCGACGGCGTAGGTGTGCCACTCGGCGACGTCGATCCCGGGGCGGGCGCGGCGAAGTCGTCGACCAGCCGCGGGTCGCGGAAGGGGTGCACGCCCATGCCCAATGCCGCGCCCGCGACGGGGTCGACGGCGTCGCCGAACACCTCCACGACGCACAGCTCGCCGCAGCGCTCCGGGGAGTCCTCGAGCCCGACCAGCCACCAGGCGACCATCGACCGCGGCGTCACGGTCGCGCGGGCGCGCATCTCCAGCCGCCCGTAGCGCGGCGTCCAGCCCCAGTGCGCGGGCTGCTCCTCGCGGACGAGCGCCCCTGGGCGCACCGGCTGCTGGCCGACCGTGCTGCCGACCGGCCCGGAGAAGACGCCGGACTGGATGCCCGAGACCCGCAGGGGCGGGTGGTCGTCGGGGCACCACAGCGGCATCTCGTCGGGGAGGTACAGCCGCAGGCAGGAGTCGCGGACCTCGTAGCAGGCCGCCGTCGCCGCACGGGAGCTCCACTGCGGCAGGTAGTGCGGGACCCAGACGTCGCGGTCGAGGTCGGTCCCGTCGAAGTCGTCCGCGAAGTCGTCCGCGAAGTCGTCCGGGGGGTCGGCCGACCCCGTCATCGCGACTGCAGGGCGTCCAGCGCCACGGCCATCGACGCGGCCACGCGGAAGTCCAGGCGCGGGTCGGGCACGGAGACGTCGTAGCGGTCGCGGACCGACTTGCGCCGCTCGACGACGAGCACCGGCTGCCCGGTGGCGGTGTCGGTGAAGTCGAAGTGGAAGACGAAGGGCACCCAGATGTCGCCCAGGAACGGGATGAAGTCCCAGATCCGCCGCAGGACGGCGATGACCGGCCGCCGCTCGCGGCCCACGGCGGTCAGCCCCGGCACCGACAGGTCCCAGGTGGAGCGCAGGAGGCTCGCGCCGAAGCGCTTGCTGAACGAGCCGAGGACCCGGCCGTACACGTCGTACACGTCGTGCTCGGCGTGCACGTCGAGCCGCTGCCGGGCCCGGAAGGAGAAGACCGGCCGGGTGCGGCCCTCGTCGGCGGTGAAGACCACCTCCTCCTTGAGCTTGAGGCGCTTCTGCTGGGCCATCGCCAGCAGCTCCCCCTGGCTCCCGTCGGGCGCGACCGCGCGCACCTCGTAGCGGTTGACCATGACGGTGATCCGCTGGTGGACGGTGAAGCGCGGCACGACCATCGCGGCCGGCTGGTCGGCGTACGGCACGGTCACGGCAACACCTCCGGGTCGGGTCCGGCCTCCATCCTGGCGTGGTCGCCCGGAAGACGCGCAGTGCGCGACCGGGTTGCGAATCAGAATCTTGGTCTCATCCAGCGGGTGCACAACCGCTGTGCCAGGCTCGATCCCGGGAGGGGGACGAGCCCCCGGGTCCGCGGAGGTCGTTGTGGTGCAGGAGTCCCGTCGCGTCGGTGTCGCTGTGGTCGGGCTCGGGGGTGCGGTCGCGACGACCGCGGTCGCGGGCCTGGAGCTCCTGCGGGTGGGGGCCGCCGGCACCGACGGCCTCCCGCTGGCCGGGCTGCAGGTGGCCGGCGGCCCTGTCGAGGAGACGACCGGCCTGGTCGGCTACGACTCCCTCGTCGTCCGCGGCTGGGACCTCGACGGCACCGACCTGCGCAAGGCCGCCGAGCAGCACGGGGTCCTCGACGCCCACCAGCTCGAGCAGGCCGGCCCGGCGCTGTCGGCGCTGACTCCCTGGCCGGCGGCCGGCGACGCCGACTTCTGCCGCAACGTCACCGGCGGCAACGTGGTGCTGGCCGAGACCCGCCGCGCGCAGGTCGACGCCGTCCGCGCCGACCTGCGCCGCTTCCGCGAGGAGGAGTCCCTCGACGGCCTGGTGCTGGTGAACCTCGCCTCCACCGAGCGCTGGCCCGACCCGGCCGCGCCGGCGCTGCAGACGATCGAGGCCTTCGAGGCGGCCCTCGACGCCGACGACCGGGCCATCACCCCGGCGATGGTGTACGCGTACGCGGCGATCGCCGAGGGCGTGGGCTACGTCAACTTCACGCCGTCGTTGGCCGCCGACGTCCCGGCGCTGGTGGCCCTCGCCGAGCAGCGCGGCGTCCCGGTCGCCGGCAAGGACGGCAAGACCGGCCAGACGATGATGAAGACGGTGCTGGCGCCGGCCTTCCGCGCCCGCGCGCTGACCGTCGAGGGCTGGTACTCGACCAACATCCTGGGCAACCGCGACGGCCTGGCCCTCGACGACCCCGACTCGCTCAACAGCAAGCTGCAGACCAAGGGCAGCGTCCTGGACTCGATCCTCGGCTACCCGGTCGAGGACCACGTGGTCCGGATCGACTACTACCGGCCGCGCGGGGACCAGAAGGAGGCCTGGGACGCCATCGACCTGGTCGGCTTCCTCGGGCAGCGCATGCAGATCAAGGTCGACTTCCAGTGCCGCGACTCGATCCTGGCCGCACCGCTGGCCGTCGAGCTCGCCCGCCTCACCGACCTCGCTCAGCAGCGCGGCGAGGGCGGCGTGCAGCGGCACCTCGGCTGGTTCTTCAAGGCCCCCATGACCGCCGACGGCGGCGTCCCCGAGCACGCGTTCCACCGCCAGGAGACGACGCTGCTCGACTGGCTGGCCGCGGGCGCCACCTCGCGGTGACCGGGCTCGCCCCCTCCCCCGCCGGGACGCTGCACCCCTTCGCCCAGCTCCGCCCGCTGCTCGCCGAGATCGGCGACGCCAAGCGGATCCGCGTGGCCGGCGCGCCGGGGTCGCTGGCCGAGCAGGCCTTCGCGCGCACGTGGGCGCGGCTGGTCTCCGGTGAGGACGTCGCCGACGTGGCGTACTCCGAGACCGCGGCCGCGGTGGCCCGCGCCCGGCTGGCCGGCATCGACACCGGCGTGCTCACCACGGCCGGGCTCTCCGAGGGCGAGGCGCTCGGCGTGCTGCGCCGCGGCTTCGACGAGGTCGCCGGGCCGCTGGACGCGGAGCTGCGCGAGCGGCTGCGGGCCGCGCTCGGTCCGCTGCCCTCCGCCGCCGCTCCGCCGGCGCTCGCGGGGACGCTCAACGCCCAGCCGCGGGCGGGCGCGACCGCGCCGGGCAAGCCGCGGATCCTGGTCGAGCCGCCGGAGAGCCACGGCGACCACTGCCTGACCGTCGCCGTCTACGGCGTGCTGGTGGCGCCGGTGGTGGGTGCCGACCCGGTCGCGCCGTTCCTGCTCGGCGTGGCCCACCACCTGCACAACGCCGTCCTGCCCGACGCCGGGTTCGCCGGCGAGGTGCTGCTCGGCGACGCGCTGGAGCGGGTGATGGCCACGCTGGAGGAGCGCGAGCTCGCCGCACTGCCGGAGCCGCTGGCCGGCCGGGTGCGGGAGGTGCTGGCGCTGCGGCCGGCCGCCGAGGTCCCCGAGGCGCGGGCGTTCCACGCCGCCGACGTCCTCGACCGCGTGCTGCAGGTGCACCACCACGCTCGGGCGGCGGCGTTCACCTCGGCGCAGGCGCTCGACGACCTCGAGCTCGTGCACGCCGGGCCGGTGCAGGCCTACCACCTGGACGTCCTGGCGGCGGCCGGGCTGTGACGACGGTGGTCGAGGTCCCGGTCGTGGACGGGATCCCGTTCGCGCGGGCCGGCCGCGACGACCTGCGCGCGGAGGTGGCCGGGCTGCTGGCCGCCGGCGAGACCGACCGCGCCCGGGTGCTGCTGCTGGCCGACGCCGACGACTGGTGGACCGAGCCGCCGCCCCCGCCCGAGCAGCTGGCCCGCGTCCCGGCCGCGCGCACGCTGCGCGAGGCGATGGACTCCCTCGGCATGGGGCGGGTGGCCGACTACTTCGCGCACCGCTGGTCGGACCCCACGCACCTGGCCGGCCTGGCGCTGCTGCAGGCGCACTGGCCCGGCGACCGCCCGGTGGTCGACGTCGCCTGCGGCACCGGCGCGCACCTGCGCGAGCTGTCCCGCCGGGGCGTGCGCGACCTGCTGGGCGTCGACGTCGTCTGGGCCAAGCTGTGGCTGGCGCGGCGCTTCGTCTGCCCCGAGGCCCGCTACGTGTGCGCCGACCTCACCGCGGCCCCGGACCTCGCCGTCGACCGGCCGGCCTACGTCATGTGCCACGACGCCTTCTACTTCCTGCGCGACAAGCCGGCCGCCGCGGCGGCGATGCGCGCGCTGGCCGGGGACGGCGGGACCGTCGTGGTCGGGCACGCGCACGTGGCCGACCCGCACGGCGAGCCGCTGACGCCGGAGGGCTACGCCGAGGTGCTCGGCACCGGCCTGCTCTACGACGACGAGGAGCTGACCCGCTCGCTGCTCGAGGGCCGCCCGCCGCGACCGGCCGCCCCCGCCGGCCTGCGCGCCAGCGAGGCCGTGGCCCTCGTGGCCGGGGACCCGCGGGGGCCGGCGCCGGACGACCTCGGCGAGCCGCTGCCGCCGCTGGCCCCCAACCCGCTCTACCGCGACGGCGTGCTGACCTGGCCGAACGAGCGCTACGCCGCCGAGTACGGCCCGCGCTCGACGTACCTGCCGGAGCGCTGGCCGGACCCGCTGCCCGCCGACGCCGCCCGCCGCCGGCTGCTCGTCGACCTGCCGGAGGCGTGGTGACCGGGGCTCGGGGGCGCCGAGATCGCCGGTCTCGCACGGGTGGAGCGCCCGGAGCGTGCGAGACCGGCGATCTCGGCGGGAGGGGAGCCCGGTGACCGTCGGCTGGGGCATCGCCGGCTGCGGCTGGGTGGCCCGCGACCACGCGCTGCCCGCGCTGCTCGCCGTCGACGGCGCCCGGGTGGTGGCGCTGCACGACCTCGACCCGGCGGCGATGGCGCGCATGCCGGTCGAGGGAGCCGCCCGGACGACGGACCTGGCGGAGTTCCTGGCCACCCCCGGGCTCGACGCCGTCTACGTGGCGGTGCCCAACGCCGGGCACCGGCCGCTCGTGGAGGCGGCCGCCGCGGCTGGCCGCGCGGTGCTGTGCGAGAAGCCCCTGGCCGCCGACGCCGGCGACGCGCAGGCCCTGGTCGACGCGTGCGCCGACGCCGGCGTGCTGCTCGGCACCGCCTACGACCAGCGCTGGCACCCGGCCCACGCCCGGCTGCGCGAGCTGGTGCCCGAGCTCGGCACGGTCACCGCGGTGCGCATCGTCTACTGCTGCTGGCTGCCCGGGGACTGGACGCCCGACGGCCGCCCGCACGACAACTGGCGGGTCGACCCCGCCCGCGCCGGCGGCGGCGCCGCCATCGACCTCGCGCCGCACGGCCTGGACCTCACCGGCACGCTGCTCGGCGAGGACGTCACCGCGCTGTCGGCGCTGCTGCAGACCCGGGTGCACGACTACGGCGTCGACGACGGCGCGCTGCTCACCGGCACCACCGGCAGCGGCGTGCTGGTGAGCCTGCACGTCGCGTTCAACACCCCCGACGCGCTCCCCCGCCGTCGCCTGGAGGTGGTCGGCACGCGCGGCATGGCGGTCGCCGTCGACACCATGGGCCAGACGGCGGGAGGCTCGCTGACGCTGTACCGCCCCGATCCGGTGGACGTGCCGTTCGCCGACACCCCGCCGTTCGAGGCGCAGTTCGCCGCCTTCACCGACGCGGTCGCGGGCCGCGCACGGTGGCCGTACGACCCCGCCCGCGACCTCGCCCTGCACCGCCTGCTCCTCACCGCTCTCGACGGAGGGAACCCATGACCTCCCCATCCGTGGCCTCCCGGTCCGTGCCCACGGCCATCGACCGGGCCACCGACCCCGCCGCCGACGACGGCGCGCGGCACGGCGCCAGCCAGGTCGACACCAACCCCTACCGCGGCCTGCTGCCCGACCTGCCCGCCTTCGCCTGCACCAACTGCGGGCACTGGCAGCGCTGGCCCGCGCCCGGGCCGCAGGTCTGCCCGGTCTGCGCCGACGTCCGCAACGCGCTGCCCGAGCACGGCTTCGAGTTCGTGACCGACAAGCAGGCCGACGAGCTGGTCACCGGCTTCTGGCGGCCGGCCCCGGTCGACGGCGTCACCGAGTTCGGCACCGAGCCGCGCTTCGGCCTCGACAGCCGCGGCTGGGTGATCGAGTCCGACATCGGCCTGGTCGGCTTCGAGTGCGCGCCCTGGTACACCGCCGAGATGCTCGCCGAGCTGCGCCGCATGGCCGCCGAGTCGGGCGGCTTCCCGGTGCTGGCGTCGAGCCACGTGCACGGCTACGGCGCGCTGTGGCAGCTGCAGCAGGAGCTCGAGCCGCGGGTGGTGTGCGTCAACGTGCACGACCTCGTGTGGACCAAGGCCTTCCGCGTCACCTGGCCGGCCGACGACGTCCTCGAGCTCGCGCCGGGCCTGACGCTGCACCGCACCGGAGGCCACTTCGCCGGGCACTCGGTGCTGCACGACTCCCGCCGCGGGGTCCTCTTCTGCGGCGACTCGCTCAAGGTCGACCTCTCCCCCGACGGCGAGCCGGTGGCGCTGAGCGCGCACAAGGCGTTCCACGCGCAGATCCCGCTGTCGCACGGGGAGCTGCGCGAGATGCTCGCCGTCGTCGCGGAGCTGGACTTCGGCGCCGTCGCCACGCCGTTCGAGATGGTCCCCGGCGTCACCACCGACCACGTCGTCCACCTGGTGCAGCGGCTGCTGTCCGGGCCGCCGGACGCCGCTCCCGTCGCCCTGGCCGAGCTGTGACCGCCGTCGGGACGACGCCGTCGCAGCGGTACCGCGACTCCTTCCCCGTCCCGGTCGAGGACTTCGCGATCGAGGGCATCGACGTCCTCGAGGTGCCGCTGCACTCCGCCGTCCTGCCGCCCTCGGAGCTGCACCCGGGCGGCAGCGGGCTCGGCTACGGCGCCACCCGCGAGGAGGCCCGCACCGGCGCGATGGGCGAGATGGCCGAGATGGCGCTGTCGCTGCGCGCGCACCAGGGCGTCTCCCGCGAGGAGGGGTCCTACGCCGAGATGACCCGGCGGCACGGCCGCGACCGGGTGGCCGACCCGCGCGAGCTGTGCCTGGAGGCGGGCAGCGCGTACGACGACGACCGGCCGCTGCAGTGGCTGCCGATGACCCGGCTGCGCGACGGCGAGCGGGTGCTGGTGCCCGCCGAGCTCGTGGCGAGCGCGCCCGACGACCTGCCCGGCGCCCCGCCGCCCGGCGGCTGGCTGACCACGGTCATCACCAACGGCCAGGGCGCGGCCTTCGACGCCGACCGCGCGGTCACCCACGCGCTGCTGGAGGTGCTGCAGCGCGACGGCAACGCGACGGCGTTCCGCGCGATGGACCGCGGCGTGGTCGTCGACCTCGACGGGCTCACCGACCCCGACGCGCTGGCGCTGCTCGGCCGGCTCGACGCCGCGGGGATCGACGTCGTGGTGAAGCTGGCCTCGACGGAGTTCGGCGTCGTCGACGTGTACGCCGTCGGCTGCTCCCGGGACGGCTCGGAGCCGGTGCCGGTGATGGCCACCGCCTGTGGCGAGGCGGCGCACCCCGACCGCGAGACCGCGATCCGCAAGGCGCTGCACGAGTTCGCCTCGGCCCGCGCGCGGAAGGCGTTCATGCACGGGCCCTTCGACGTCGTCCTGCCGTCGACGCCGCCGGGCTACCTGGAGCACTGGCGCGGCGGGCACCCGCCGGAGCGGCTGGTCGAGGAGGACCGCGCGCTGCAGGCCATGCTCGCGTGGACGCGGATGGGCACCCCTGCGCTGGTCGACCTGCTGCAGGACACCGTGCTGTCCCGCCGGTCGTCGGTGGCGCTGGCCGACCTGCCGGCGTGGTCCGGGGACGACCTGCACGCGCACGTCACCGGCGCGGTGCAGGCCGCCGGGCACGACGTGCTGGTGGAGCTGCAGCCCTCGGTCGGCGACGCGGTGGCCGCCAAGGTGCTGGTGACCGGCCTGGAGGTGGAGACGATGAGCTACGGCCGGATCGGCGAGCGCGGCGTGCGCCGGCTGGTCTCGCGCTCCGACGGGACCCACCCTCCCCTGGCCGCGGTGGGCGCCGACCCCGGCGGCTGGGCCCGGGTGCACCTCACCGCCGCGGCCGAGGAGCGCCTGGGTGGTCCGGCGTGGTTCGACCGCGCGGGCGCCGACCGGCGGGTGGGCGCGCTGTACGCGCTGTACCGGGAGCCGGGCCGGCACGTGGTGGCGGAGGTCCTCGACCAGTGACGGCGCTGCGCTACGCCTACAACACCAACGGGCTGACCTCGCACCGGCTGTCCGACGCGCTGGCCTTCCTCGCCGACTGCGGCTACGCGGGGGTGGCGCTCACCCTCGACGTCGTCCACCTCGACCCGTTCGCGCCGGACGCGCGCCGGCAGGCCGAGGCGGTGCGGGCGCGCTGCGACGAGCTCGGCCTCGGCGTGGTCGTGGAGACCGGCGCGCGGTTCCTGCTCGACCCGCGGGCCAAGCACGAGCCGACGTTCGTGAGCGCCTCCGCCGAGGGCCGGGCGCGCCGGCTGGCCTACCTGCGGCTGGCCTGCGACCTCGCCGAGGTGCTCGGTGCCGAGGCGGTCAGCTTCTGGGCCGGGGTGCCGAAGCCGGGCGTCGACCGGGACGCCGCGTGGGGCTGGTTCGTCGACGGCGTCCGCGCGCTGGTCGACAGCCACGGTGGGCGCTCCTACGCCCTCGCCGTCGAGCCGGAGCCCGGGATGCTGGTCGAGGACGCCGACGGCTGGGCGCGGCTGGCCGCCGAGGCGCCGGGCATCGCCCTGGCGCTCGACACCGGGCACTGCGTCGTGGCCGGGGCGTACGAGCCGGAGGAGGCGGTGACCCGGTTCGCGCCGCACCTGGGCACGGTCGCCGTCGAGGGGATGCGCCGCGGCGTGCACGACCACCTGCCGCTCGACGAGGGCGACGTCGACCTGCCGGCGGTGCTGCGGGCGCTGCGGGACGTCGCCTACGACCGGCTGGTCACGCTGGAGCTCTCCCGCGACGGGCACCGCGCGCACGAGATGGTGCCGCGCTCGATCGAGGTCCTGAGGAAGGCCGAGTCGCAGGGGACGGCGGCGTGAGGATCTGCTTCGTCAGCCGCCGCTACTGGCCCGCGGTCAGCGGCATGAGCGTCTACGCGGAGAACCTGCTGCGCGAGCTCGCCGCTCTCGGCCACGAGGTGGTGCTGGTCAGCCAGTACCGCGACGACGAGGCCGGCACCCGCGTGTACGGCGGCGGCCCGCCCCCGGCCGACCGGGTGCCGGCCGGCGTCGAGGTGCGCGCGCTGCCCAGCCGCGGCGAGACCGTCGTCCCCGCCGACTGGGAGGGCGACCTCGACGAGATCGTGCGCACCGTCCTGGACCTGCACGCCCGGCGCCCCTTCGACGTGCTGCACGCCCAGTACGGCTATCCGCCGGGCCTGGCGGTGCTGGCGGCCGCGCGGGAGACCGGGTTGCCGGCGGTGGTGAGCATCCAGGGCGGTGACGGGCACTGGGTGGGCACCTGCTGCGACACGCACGCGCACGCGATGCGCACCGTCGTCGACGCGTCGTCGGCCGTGCTCATCGGCAGCGCCAGCTTCCGCGACGAGGTGGTGGGCAACCTCGGTTCGGACCCGGAGCGGTTCACGATCGTCCCGGGCGCCACGGACACACGCCGGTTCACCCCCGCCGAGCGGCCACCGGGCTCGCTGCAGGACCCTCCGGTGCTGCTGTTCCACGGCCGCGTCGACCGCCGCAAGGGCGTCCTCGACCTGCTGGAGGCGCTGCCCGACGGCGTGCGGCTCGTGGTCTCGGGCATCGGCCCCGACCTCGACGAGGCGAGGGCCCGCGCCGACGACCGCACCACCTTCCTCGGCTACGTCCCGCCCGACGAGGCACCGGCGGTCTACCGCGCGGCCGACGTCTTCGTGAGCCCCACGTACAGCGAGGGGTTCAGCAACACGCTGCTCGAGGCGATGGCCAGCGGGCTGCCCACGGTGAGCACCGACAGCGTCGGCGTCGTCGACTGCCTGCGCGACGGGGAGAACGGCCTGCTGCACACGCCGGGTGACGTCGCCGGCCTGCGGGCCGCGCTCGACCGGCTGCTGGCCGACGGCGACCTGCGCACCCGGCTGGCGACGACGGCGCTGGAGGAGGTGCGCCGGCTGTACTCGTGGCCGGTGCTGGCCCGCTCGATCGACGACGTCTACCGGTCCGTGGCGGGCTCGACGCCTCCCGCCCACTGGACGATGCCGCCGACGGTCGACCTCTCCTGCCGGTTCCGGTCGGCGGCGCACCTGCTGTGAGGGGAGCGCCGTGAGGGTGGTGGCGGTCAGCCCGCACCTCGACGACGCCGCGTTCTCCGTGGGCGGCACGCTGGCCGCACTCGCCGACGCCGGGCACGAGGTCACCGTGGTCACCTGCTTCACCGCGAGCGTGGCCGACCCGGCCGGCTTCGCGCTGGCCTGCCAGCTGGACAAGGGACTGGCCGCCGACGTCGACTACATGGCCCTGCGCCGTGCCGAGGACGCCGCGGCGATGGCCGTGCTCGGCGCCGGGTCGGTGCACCTGGACCTGCCCGAGGCGCCGCACCGCGGGTACACCAGCGCACCGGACCTGTTCGCCGGGGTCCACGTCGGCGACGACGTGTGGCGGCCGGTGCGTGCCGCGCTGGCCGACGTCCCGGGCGACCTCTGGCTGGCGCCGCAGGCACTGGGCGCGCACGTGGACCACCTGCAGGTGCTGCGGGCGGTGGCCGCGCTGGACCGGCCGGTGCTGTGGTGGCGGGACTCCCCGTACGTGCTGCGCGAGCCGGACGCCGTGCCGGGACCGGATCTGCCCGCCGGGCTGGCACCCCTCGACCTGCCGCAGGACCTCTCCCGGCGGGCCGACGCCTGCGCCTGCTACGCCACCCAGCTCGGCTTCCAGTTCGGCGGGCCGGAGCGGATGCGCGCGGCGCTGGCCGGCCTGCCGGAGGTGCTGCTCGCCGACGGGCGGGCCCGGGAGCTGGCAGCCTCCGCGGTGTCCCCGGCCCGCTAGTGCTCTGCCCCCCATCGGGGGCAGAGCACGAGCTCGGGCGAGGGAGGTCAGAGCGGCTGCAGCGCCCGCCAGGCGGTCCACGCGCTGGCGATCATCTCCCGCAGGTCGCGGGTGGCGCGGAAGCCGAGGTCGCGGGCGATCCGGTCGACGGCGGCGACCACGCGCGCCGGGTCCCCGGGACGCCGGCCGGCCACCTCCGGCGTCGTGTCCCCGCCGGTGACCTCGGCGACCACGCGCAGCACCTCCCGCACGCTGCTGCCCTCGCCGCGGCCGACGTTGTACGTGCCCCCGGGCCGGCCGGCGACCAGCGCGCGGGCGGCGGCCACGTGCGCGTCCGCGACGTCGGAGACGTGCACGAAGTCGCGCACCGGGCTGCCGTCGGCCGTGGGGTGGTCGTCACCGAAGAGCACCGGCCGGCGCGCGGCGTCGAGGGCCTCGAAGACCAGCGGCACGAGGTTGGCCGCGCCCCGGTCGCCGAGCTCGGGCGCCGCGGCACCGGCCACGTTGAAGTAGCGCAGGCTCGTGGCGGCCAGGCCCCAGGCGGCGCAGTCGCGCAGCAGGTCCTCCCCGGCGAGCTTGGTGCGGCCGTAGGGCGACAGCGGGCGGCAGGGCGTGTCCTCGTCCACCCGGTCGGCGTCGGGCATGCCGTAGACCGAGGCGCTGGAGGAGAACACGAACCGGGTGACGCCCTTGGCGCGGCAGCCCTCGAGCAGCCCCACCAGGCCCTCGACGTTCTCCGCCCAGTAGAGCAGCGGGTCGGCCACCGACTCGGCCACCTGCTTCTTCCCGGCCAGGTGCACGACGCCGGTGACGCCGTTCTCCCGGAGCACCCGCCGGACCATGCCGCGGTCGCGCACCGAGCCGACCTCCACCGGCACCTGCGGCAGCCCGGCGAGGCGGTCCCCGTCGCCGGTGGACAGGTCGTCGAGGACGACGACGTCCTCCCCTGCCGCCACCATCGCGTGCACGACGTGCGCCCCGACGTACCCGGCGCCCCCGGTGACCAGCCAGCTCACCGGCCCAGCCTGCCGTGCCCGCCGCCGGCCCGCGCGTCAGGACAGGCGCTGCCGCAGGTGGACGGCGACCTCCTGACCGGCCGCGTCCTTGCCGATCGCCGTGCAGATCGCCTTGCGCAGCGGGAGCCAGTGCGGTCCCTCGCCGGACGGCATGCAGGTGGCGGTGAAGTCGTGGCCGTCGACGGTGCCGGTCACCTTCACCGCCCGGCGGGTGCCGAACAGCGCGGCGGAGTCCGGCACGGTCAGGTAGGTGGGGAAGGCACCGTCCTTCTCGATGGGGGCGGTGAACGAGGCGTCGACGTCCTGGGGGGTCATGCTGGGCAGACTGCACGAGCGCGCAGGACTCATCGGCCGCGGCGCGCGTTGCCTCCTGGCCGCTCCCCTGGGACGGTGACCGCAGCGGGGAACGACCGACGTCGTGGGATCGGAGCCGTCCATGACCGATGAGCCCGTCACCGTCTACGTGAAGCCCGGCTGCCCCTTCTCCGCGAAGCTGCGCGCGACGATGACGCTCGCGCGCGTCCCCCACCGGGCGGTGCGCTTCTCCGACGACCCGGAGGGCGCGGCCGCGGTCCGTGCGCACCACCCCGAGGGCTGGGAGGTCTCCCCCACCGTCGTCGTCGGCGGGCGGTACCTGACCAACCCGAGCCTGCGCGAGGTCCGCGCGGCGATCGCCGCGCGCTGACCTCCGGGAACGGTCCCCCGGGCGGTCCTACGCTGCCGGGCACCCCGACCCCGGTGGGAGGAGCCCGGCACGGCCTCGGCGGGTGAGCGGTCAGCCCCGCGAGCCGGCGGCCAGCCGGTCGGCGGCCGCGCCGCTCAGCCGCCCCGCGGGCTGGCGACGGCCGCAGACGGCGAGCAGCAGGTCCTGGGCGCGGCCCTCGACCACCTCGCCCTCGCCGTAGGACCACTCGGCGTCGGTCGCCCGCAGCCGCACGCCGGTGAGGTCGACCCCGAAGGCGCGCAGCTGCTTGGGGCGCAGCCCGGACAGCACCAGGGCGCACCGCTGCGGCGAGGCGTGGCGGTCGTCGAGGCCGAGGGCGGCCGAGACGTCGAGGCCGTGGATGACGTCGTGGGAGAGCGCACCGAGTGGCCCACCGCCGGGCGGGGACCACGCGAAGTCGACGTTGTCCCGCAGCGACGTCAGCAGCTCGGCCGGCGACAGCGCGGCGGCGTCGCGGTGTGCGGCCCGGTCGGCGAACCGGTCGAAGCTGCCCCGGGCCCGCAGGATGCCCCGCAGCACCGCCCCGGTGGAGTAGCGGAAGGGCATCGTCGTGTGGGCCAGCACCTCCTTCACCCGCCAGCCGGAGCACAGGCTCGGCGCGTTCCACTGCTCGTCGGTCAGCGACCCGTACAGCGCCGCCTGCTCGCGCCGCTCCGCCGCCGTCGCCGCGCGGATCTCCTCGTCCGTCGTCACGTCGTCCCCTTCGTGCTCGTGGTCCCGTCGCACTGCAGACCGGACCGGGGCCCGGGACTCATCGGTGCCGCTACGGTCCGCAGCGTGCGCGGCGGGGCGGGCAGGACGACCGGCAGCGACCGGTCTCCCGGGGCGACCCCGGGGCAGCAGGTCATCGCCACCATCGGCACCACCCGCCGGACGGCGCGCTCCGCGCACGCACCGGCGACTCCCACGCGGAGTGGCTGCCCGTCCCGCCGCGCACCCCGGTGACGGCCTCCCGCCGGACGGCGGCGACCGCGTCCGGTGTCGCCACCGCGCTGCTGGCCGGTCCGTGGCGACGGCGGGACGCGGTGCGCCGGGTCGCCGTCGCCCTCGGGTACGCGCGGGCACCGCGCTGGGTCGGCACCCTGGTCGGGGAGGTGCTGCTGACCTACCGCGAGGCCCCGGCCGACCGGCCGCGCGAGCTGGCCGCCTTCCTCACCACGACGGCCGGCTGGGAGCGCGGCTGGTCGGCCGGGGAGGTCCGGCCGCGGGTGCACCGCCGCGAGCCGGTCCCCACCCGGGTCGTCCGGCGGCGCCCCGGTGTCCGGGAGGTGTCCGACCTCGCTGCCCTGGCCCGGCTGCTCGACGTCGACCAGGGCGAGCTGGCCTGGTTCGCCGACGTCCGCGGCCTGGAGCGGACCGCGCCGGACGAGGCGCTGCGGCACTACCGCTGGCGGGTCCTCGAGCGTCCCGGCGGCGTGCGCCTGGTGGCCGCGCCCAAGCCCCGGCTGCGCGAGGCCCAACGGCGGCTGCTGCGGCACCTGCTCGCCCCGCTGCCGGTGCACGACGCCGCGCACGGCTGCGTGCCGGGGCGGTCGGTGCGCACCGCCGCGGCGCCGCACGCCGGAGCCGCCGTCGTCCTGTCCATGGACCTCGAGTCCTTCTTCGCCGGCGTGCCGGCCGGCCGGGTCTGGGGCGTGCTGCAGGGCGTCGCCGGGCTGACCGAGCCGGTGGCGCACGCCGTCACCGGCCTGGCGACGACGGTCGTCCCCGCCGCCGTGTGGCGCCGCGTGCCGGTCGGCACCGACCCCGACCGGCACGCCCGGCTGGGCCGCCGGCTCGCCGCGCCGCACCTGCCGGTCGGGGCGCCGACCTCCCCCGCGCTGGCCAACCTGGTCTGCGCGCGGCTGGACCGCCGCCTGGCCGGGCTCGCGGCGTCGGCGGGCGCGGTCTACACCCGCTACGTCGACGACCTGACCTTCAGCGGCGGTCCCGGCCTGCGCCGCGACCGGTTCGCCGCGCGGGTCGCCGCCGTCGCCGCCGACGAGGGGCTGCGCGTCAACCCCGCCAAGACCCGCACCATGGGCACCGGCCACCGCCAGCAGGTGTTGGGCGCCGTCGTCAACGTGCGGCCCACGCTCCCGCGCCCCGAGCGGGACGCGCTGCGCGCCCTGCTGCACAACTGCGCGGTGCACGGCTGGCGCTCCCAGGTCCGGGACCGCGACCCGGCGACCTTCCGCGACCACGTCCTCGGCCGGGTGGCGTGGGCCGCATCGGTCGACCCGGTGCTCGGTGCCCGGCTGCGGGAGCTCGCCGCGAGGATCGACTGGGACGTCCCCGGGACGGCATGATCACAGGCATCCCCCGCTGACCTCCGAGAGGGGAACCATGCCCCCACCTCCCCCCGGGCCGGCCCGGAACGCGCTCGACGGCAGGGTCGCCGTCGTCACCGGCGCCAGCAGCGGCATCGGCGCCGCGACGGCGCGGTCGCTGGTCGCCGCCGGCTGCTGCGTCGCGCTGCTGGGCCGCCGCGGCGACCGCCTGCAGGCCGTCGCCGACGCCACCGCCGACCCCGACCGAACGCTCGTCGTCGCCACCGACGTCTCCGACGGGCTCGACCTCGCCGACGCCCTCGACGCCCTGCACGACCGGTTCGGCCCCGCCGACCTCGTGGTGGCCGGCGCCGGCGTGCTGACCGGCGCGCCGTTCGAGGACGGCGTGCCCGCCGAGTGGATCGAGATGATCGACGTGAACCTGGGCGGCATCCTGCGCACGGCGCAGACCTTCGCCCGCGACCTGCTGGCCACCGCCGAGACCGGCCGCGCCGCCGACCTGTTCCTCATCGGCGCGCTGGCCGGCCAGGTGCGCTTCCCCGGCTACGCCGTCTACTCGGCGGTCGAGGCGGCCGTGGCCCAGCTGGCCCGGGCGCTGCGCGCCGAGTACGGCCGGCGCGGCGTGCGGGTGCACGTCGTCGCCCCCGGCCTGACCGACACCGACCTCGGGTCGGAGATCAGCCACGACGGCACCGCGCGCGGCTGGGCCGAGCACCGCGACGCCGTCGTCCCGATGGACCCCGACGACGTCGCGCGGACCGTGCTGTTCGGCGCCGGCCTGCCGCCGGGGGCCAACCTCGCCGAGCTGATCGTGCTGCCGACCCGCCAGGACCTCTACCTGCCCTCGCGGCGCGGGACGGGGGTCCGGTGAGGGGCACCGCGCGCGCCGAGGAGACGCGGCCCTCGGCGCTGGGCCGCCTGGTCCGGCTGGCCGACTCCGACGCCGCCGCGGCCGGCGTGCTGCTGGCCGCCACGCTGGTGGCGCTGGTGTGGGCGAACGTGCCGGGCTCGACCTACGAGGCCACCTGGCACACGCCCTTCGCCGTGCGCCTCGGCGACGCCGTCCTCGAGATGGACCTGCGCCACTGGGTCAACGACGCCCTCATGGCGGTGTTCTTCTGCCTGATCAGCCTGGAGGTCAAGCGGGACCTGGTGCTCGGCGAGTTCCGCGACACCCGGCGCATCCGCATCCCGGTGGTGGCCGCGCTGGCCGGGCTGGCCGTGCCCGCACTCGTGTTCCTCGCGGTGACCGGGCTCAGCGACCAGCCCGGGGAGGCGCGGGCGGCCTGGGGCGTGGTGATCTCCACCGACACCGCGTTCGTGCTCGGCCTGCTGGCGGTGGTCGGCCGGTCGGTGCCGGTGAACCTGCGCGCGTTCGTGCTGGCGCTGTCGGTGGTCGACGACGTCGGCGCGCTCGCCGTCATCGCCGTGGCCTACACCGACGACCTCACGCTGCTGCCGCTGGCGGTCGCCGTCGTCGGGCTGGTCGCCGTCCTCGCGCTGCGCCGGTTGCGGGTGTGGCGCGGCTGGGCCTACCTGCTGCTCGCGGTGCCCATCTGGCTGGGCGTGCTGGCCTCCGGCGTGCACCCCACGGTGGCCGGCGTCGCCATCGGCCTGCTGCTGCCGGTGAACCCGTTCAGCGCCGAGGAGGTCGACGCCGCCGAGGCCGCGGCCCGCGCCTACGGGCGCACGCCGACCTCCAGCGGGGCGCACCGGGCGGTGCTGAGCCTGACCCGGTCGGTGTCGGTCAACGAGCGCGGGCAGCGGCTGTTCCGGCCGTGGGTCAACCTGGCCGTCGTCCCGGTGTTCGCGCTGGCCAACGCCGGGGTCGTGCTCAGCGGCGAGACGCTGGCCGCGGCGGCGACGTCCGGCCTCACCTGGGCGATCGTGGCCGGGCTCGTCGTCGGCAAGGTGGTGGGCGTGACCAGCGCGTCGCTGGCCGCCGTCCGCCTCGGACTGGGCCGGCTGCCGTCCGGGCTCTTCCCGCGGCACGTGATCGCCGCCGGGGTGCTCAGCGGGATCGGGTTCACGATCTCGCTGTTCATCATCGACCTGGCCCTCGACGACCCCGTCCTGGCGGCCGAGGCGCGCATCGGCGTGCTGGCCGCCTCGGTGGTCGCCGCGCTGCTGGCGCTGGCCGCCGTCGCCGTCGTCCGGGCGGTCGACCGGTCGCGGCTGCCGGGGCGTCAGCGGCTGGCCCGGCCGGTGCGCGCCGACCGGGACCACGTCCGCGGCCGCGTCGGCGCGCCGATGGAGCTGGTCGTCTACGCCTCGTTCGTGTTCACCAACGCCGGGCGCACCGCCGAGGTGGTCGACGAGCTGCGGCAGGTCCTCGGCGAGGACCTGGTCTTCGTCTACCGCCACCTGCTCACCGACGACCCGGCGTCGGCGCGCGCCGCCGAGGCGGCCGAGGCCGCGCACGCCCAGTCCCGCTTCTGGCCGATGCACGACGCGATGGCCGCCCGCGCCGGCCGGCTCGACGACCGGACGATCCGGCGCTGCGCCGTCGACGCCGGGCTCAACCTGGCCCGGGTCGACGACGCGCTGGCCTCCGGCGCGCACGCCGACCGGGTCCGCGAGGACGACGACGACGCCCGCGCGATGGCCCTCGACGAGCCGCCGCGCTTCTTCGTCAACGGCCAGCTCTACGACGGCCCGTTCGACGTGGGCGCGATGCGGACGGCGCTGGAGCAGACGGCCGGGCGGTCGAGGAGCAGGGCGGTCCCGGCCGCGGCGCCCGCCGACGCCCCGGCCGAGGACGCGCTGCCGGTGCGCGCGCCGGCCGCCCGCGAGCCGGTCGACCCGGAGCCGGTCGCGTGACGGCGCCGGAGGGGGCCCGGCCGGTCGCCGGGCGGCGGGCGGTGGTGATCGGGCTGCCGCTGCTGGCCGACGCGGTGGTGGCCGAGCTGACCGCGGCCGAGGCGCTGGTCGAGCAGATCGGCTCCGCCCGCGAGGTCATCGACGCCGCCGACGGCGTCCGCGAGCGGCTGGGCGGCGTCGACCTGGTCGTGGCCGTGCTCGGCGGCGTCGGCGGCGGTCCGTTCGGGCTGTCCCCGGCGGAGCGGTGGGCGGAGATCATCGAGCAGGGTGCCGGGGACGCCGTGCTGGCCGCGCGGGCGTTCCTCGACGACCTGCTGACCGCGGCGGCCAACGACTCCGCGGCCGACCTCGTGCTCGTCGGGTCGGCGGCGGCGTCGGAGCTGGTGCCGGCGTTCGCGGTGCACGCCGCGACGGCCGCCGGCGCCGCCCAGCTCGCCCGCACGCTGCGGCTGGAGCTGGGCGGCACGCAGGTGCGGGTGCGGCACGTCGCCGTCGGCTGGGTCTCCCCCCGGGCCGCGGCCGGGGACAGGGACGCGCTGACCCCCGAGGACGTCGCGCGGACGGTGGTGTTCACCCTGACGCTGCCGCCCACCACGAACGTCGCCGAGATCTCGCTGCTGAGCACCCGCAGCGGCTGAGCGTGTGCGCACGGGCGTGCTGGGGTGGTGTGCGCCGGCGGCGTGTTCTCGTCGGGGATCGCACCGTCAGCGCACGTCGCCGGAGCCCGGGTCTGTCGGATCGATGAGTTCGGTCAGCTCCACGGGTCCCACCGACGACACCGACGCGAGGAGGCAGACGTGGACGAGCGGTCCAGGCGTGGTCGGGCCCGCCCCGGTGCAGGTGCAGCTCGGGGGGACGGCGTGGTGAGTGCCGTGTCCCCGCTCCGGGTGGTCGCGGCGGCCGGGTCGGCGTTCGTCGCCAGCTCCGCCTGGTACGCCGCCTTCGGCTCCCGGCTGGCCCGGCTCGACGAGGCCTACGCCGGTCCCGCGCCGTCGCCGGCGGTGGTCGCGCCGGTGGAGGTGGTGCGCACCGGGGTGCTGGCCACCGGGGTGTCCCTGCTCGCCGACCGGCTGCCGGTCCGCGGTCCGCGTGGGGCGCTCGCCCTCGGGGCCGGCCTGTGGGTCACCTTCCCCGTGGTGCTGCTGACCGGCTCGGTCTTCCACGAGAAGGTGCCCTGGCAGCAGGCCGCCATCCACGCCGGCGACTGGCTGCTCAAGCTGGTGCTGGTCAGCGCCGTCGTCACGGTCCGCCGTCCGGCCTGAGCGCGGCCTGCTCCCGCCACCCGCTCGGGCTCGTCCCGTACTCGGCCCGGAACCGGCGGGCGAAGTGGGAGGCGTCGGAGAAGCCCCAGTGCCGCGCCACCGCGGCGACCGGCCGGCCGCCGGCCCGCGCGAGCTCCGCGCGGGCCCCGGCCAGCCGCCGGGTGATGACCTCCTGCTCGAGGCTCGCCCCGGCCGCGGCGAACAGCCGGTACAGGTGGCGGACGGAGACGGCGTGCGCGCGGGCGATCCGCTCCGCGTCGAGGTCCGGCTCGGTCAGGTGCTGCCCGACGTAGACCCGCACCCGCGTCAGCAGCGTCTCGCCCAGGACGTCGGCGGCCGGCCGCCCGGGACCGACGGCGGAGGCGAGCAGCGCCCGGGCGAGGTCGACGGTCGCGGCGGCGACCGCGTGCGCCTGCGGCTCGCGGGACAGCCGCCCGGCGTCCCGGGTCAGCGCGAGGACGTGCGCGCGGACCAGGTCGTGCAGCGGGCCGGCGTGCAGCCCGGGCGCCGCGCGGCGCACCGTGTCGGCGGGCAGGCCGAGCCGGGCGGCCGGGATGCGCAGGGCCCGGCACACCCCGCGCCCCGACCACCGGTACTCGTAGGGCGCCGAGACGTCGGTGGCCGTCAGCTGCCCGCCGGTGACCACCCGCCGGGCGTCGAACTGCTCCTGCCGCGCGGTGCCCACCTCCTGCACGGTGAGGGACACGACCGGCTCGGGATCCGCGCGGGCGTGCCGGGCGGTCCGCAGCAGCGCGACGTCGCCGGTGAGGTCCAGTCGCATCACCGAGATCCCGCCGAGCTCCCACCCGTCGAGCCGCACCCGCGGCGGCGCGGTGGGGTCCCGGAAGCGGATCCGCGAGGACATCGTGGCCTCGAGCAGGTCGGCCACCCGCCCGGGCCGCCGGTCACCGGCGTCCAGTGCGGCGGTGTCGACGACGGTGACCACGGGGCCTCCAGGGTCGGCGGGCGGATCGGCGTCGTCGCCTCGCCCGATCCTGGCGGCCCCACCCGGCCCGGGGAACCCCTGCCCGCGGCGGTCCGCACGCCGGGACGGCGAGGTCGGCAGGCAGGGTCCGGAGCCGGGCAGCCAGGGCACGGTCGCGCGCCGCGTGCGCCCCTAGCGTTCCGGGCGCCCGCGGCCCGCCCTGGGCCGCCGTCCCTCCCGGAGGCCCGCCGTGCCCGCTGCCGCCCCCGTCCCCGTCGTCTTCGTGCACGGCCTGTGGCTGCACGCCACCAGCTGGGCGCCCTGGGTCGACCTGTTCGCCGCCCGCGGCTTCGCCCCCGTGGCACCGGGGTGGCCCGGCGAGCCGCCCACCGCGGCCGAGGCCCGGGCGCACCCCGAGGCGGTCGCCGGCCTCGGCATCGGCGACGTCACCGACTCCTACGCGGAGGTGATCGCCGGCCTGCCCTCGGCGCCGGTCGTGGTCGGCCACTCCTTCGGCGGGCTCGTGGCGCAGAAGCTGCACGGGATGGGCCTGACCCGGGCCTGCGTGGCGCTGTCGCCGGCGCAGTTCCGCGGGAACCTCGTGCTCCCGCCGGTGCAGCTGCGCACGGCCTGGCCGGTGCTGTCCCGGCCCGGCCTGCGCACGGGCACGTGGGCGCACTCGCCCGACAGCTTCGCCCGGGGCTTCGCCAGCGCCGTCCCGCGGGAGGAGTCCGACCGGCTGTACGAGGCGTACGCCATCCCCTCCCCCGCGCGGCCGCTGTTCCAGGCCGGGCTGGCCGCGTTCACGCCGCGCAGCGAGGCCGCCGTGACCACCCGCCGCGAGCGGGGGCCGGTGCTGCTCGTGGCCGCCGGCCGCGACCGGACGGTGCCCGCCGCGTCGGTCCGCGCCGCTGCCCGCATCCAGCGGCGGCACGGCACCGGCGTCACCGAGCTGGTGACCTTCCCCGACCGCGGCCACTCCCTCGGCGCCGACGCCGGCTGGCAGGAGGTGGCCGCCACCGCGCTGGACTTCCTCGCCCGCCACGGCGTCGGCGTCCCCGCCGCGAGCCCCGCGGCCGAGGGAGTGCGCTGAGGCCGCGTCCCGGTAGCCCGGGGTGCGGCGTCGGCGCACGTGCCCGACCGCCGGTGACGGCGCCCGACCGCCGGTCCACGAACCGGGCGGGGTGGCCGTGGGCCTCCTGTTCGGGCAGGTTGGGGGTCACGACGACCGGGGTAGGGGCGCCCGGTCGGCAGCGGCCGGGCCATCCGGGTCCGGCCCCGGAGGTGTGGGGAGACGACCATGGCACTGCCCGATCGGGACTCGGTACGGGACTGGGTGGGCAAGACGGTGGTCGACCGGCACGGCGCGGACATCGGCACGGTCACCCACCTGCTCGCCGACGAGGAGACCGGCGCGCCGGAGTGGCTCTACGCCGACATGGCCGGCACGACCGTCGTCGTCCCGCTGTTCGACGCCACCGAGGCGGGCGACCGGGTGCAGGTGGTCGTCGACCGCGGCCTGGTCGACGGCGCCCCGCGGTACGGCGAGAGCCGCGAGCTGACCACCGACCAGGAGGCAGCGCTCTACCGGCACTACGGCATCGAGACCTCCACCGAGACGTCCGAGAGCCTGCTGCCGGCGCCCGACGCCGAGGTGCCCGCGACGACGGCGGTGGCCACGCCCGACGGGGTGTCCGCGCCCCCGCCGGTGAGCACGCCCGCGCCGGCCACCGAGGAGGTCGAGCAGCTCCCGCCCCCGCCGCCGGTGGCGCAGCCCGGCGACCGCGACTTCGGCCGCGCTGAGGCGTCCGGCGGCGGGCGCTCGACCGCCGGGATCGCCGGCGCGGTCGCCGCGGTGCTGGCCCTCGGTGGCGTGGTGTTCTCGCTGGTGCGCCGGCGGCAGCAGCCGAAGGCCCGGGTCTCCCGCGGGGCGCGCCGGACGGGGCGCAAGGCGGCCAAGGCGTCCCGCGGTGTGCGCCGGACCGGTCGCCGGGCCGCCCGGCGGGCGCAGGCCGTCCCGGCGACCGGTCGCGCGCGGGTCGAGCACCTGGTGGCCGCGGCCGCACCGGCGGTGGCCAACGCCGCCCAGTCGGTGCGCGAGGCGGCCCTGACCAGCGCCGCCGCCGCCGGACCGGCGGTGGCGAAGACGGCGCAGACGGTGCGCGAGGCGGCGCTCAGCGGCGCGACCGCGGCCGGTCCTGCCGTGGCCGACGTGGCCCACCGCCTCGGCGAGGTGACCCGCTCGGGTGCCTCGGCGGCCGGGCCGCTGCTGGCGACCACCGGGCACGCGCTGCAGACCGGTGCGAACGCCGGGGCCGACCTCACCCGGCAGGTCGTGGAGGTCGGCAGCGAGCTGGCCGCCGCCGCGCTGTCCCGGGTGGCCGAGGCGGGCGCCGAGATCGGCTCGACCGGCCTGCGCGCGGCCATGAAGGTGGGCGGCGCCATCGAGTCGGTGCCCGAGGAGGTCGCCGAGGCCGGCCACCGGATCCGGAAGACCGGCAAGCGGGCCGCCCGGCTCACCTCGCTCGGCGTCGGCGCGGGCGCCGGCTACGTCGTCGGCGCCCGCTACGGCGACTACGGGCAGATCCAGCAGGCCGCCGCGCGCCTCACCGGCCGGGGCTGACCCCGGCCTCGACGGGTCACCGCCCGGGCACGCCCTGCGTGCCCGGGCGGTGACCGTGGGTACCGGCCCGCTCGGCCACCGGACGACGGCGCCGCCGCGCCCGGGCCGCGCCGCCGCGACGGTCCACCATCGGTCCTCCCCACACGCACCGCGGGAGGAACCGTGCACGCCAGGCGCACGCTCGTCGTCATCGCCGGGACCGTCGGTCTCGCCCTCCTCGCCCCCGGCACGGCGTCAGCGGCACCGGGAGGCTGCCAGGCCTTCGGTGAGAACGTGGCCGGACTCGCGACCTCCCTCGGGGCCCGGTTCGGCGCGAACGCATCCGGTGCGGCCCGCCTGTTCCCCGGTGCCTTCCCGGCGATCGTCGTGCACCCGGAGCAGGAGCGCTTCTGTCCCTGACCGACCTCGTTGTGCTGCCGATCACACGGCCCTAGCCTCCGGGACGGTCCCGCTCGCCCTCCCGAGGTCAGGTGCACACGATGAAGAAGCTCATCAACGACCCCGCCGACGTCGTCTCCGACGCGCTGCGCGGGATGGCCCTGGCGCACCCGGAGCTCCGGGTCGACCACGAGAACCGGGTGGTGTTCCGCGGCGACGCGCCGGTCCGCGGCAAGGTCGGCATCGTCTCCGGGGGCGGCTCGGGGCACGAGCCGATGCACGGCGGCTTCGTCGGCCGCGGCATGCTCGACGCCGCCTGCGCCGGCGAGGTGTTCACCTCCCCGGTGCCCGACCAGATGCAGGCCGCGACCGCGGGCGTCGACGGCGGCGCCGGCGTCCTGCACATCGTGAAGAACTACACCGGCGACATCATGAACTTCGAGATGGCCGCCGAGCTGGTCGCCGCCGAGAGCGGGATCGAGGTGGCCACCGTCGTCGTCGACGACGACGTCGCGGTCACCGACAGCCTCTACACCGCCGGCCGACGCGGCGTGGGCACCACGGTGCTGCTGGAGAAGATCGTCGGCGCGGCCGCCGAGGAGGGCCGCCCGCTCGCCGAGGTCGCCGACCTGGCCAAGCGGGTCGACGACGCCGGCCGCAGCATGGGCATGGCGCTCACCTCGTGCACGGTGCCCGCCGCCGGGACGCCGACCTTCGAGCTCGCCGACGACGAGATGGAGATCGGCATCGGCATCCACGGCGAGCCCGGCCGGCGCCGGGTGGAGGTGGCCCCGGCACGCGAGGTGGCCGAGATGCTGCTGGAGCCGATCCTGTCCGACCGCAGCTTCACCGACGGAGTCATCTGCTTCGTCAACGGCATGGGCGGCACCCCGCTGATCGAGCTCTACGTCGTCTACGCCGAGGTCGCCGCGATCCTGGAGCGGTCGGGCATCGGCGTCGCCCGGTCCCTGGTCGGGCCGTACATGACCAGCCTGGAGATGGCCGGCTGCTCGGTCACGCTCCTGCAGGCCGACGACGAGCTGCTACGGCTGTGGGACGCGCCCGTCGTCACCCCGGGCCTGCGGTGGGGGGCCTGAGCGTGGCGGTCGGCGTCGACGACCTGACGGCCTGGCTGCGCCGCTTCGCCGCGGTGGTGCACGAGCGCCGCGACGAGCTGACCGCGCTCGACGCCGCCATCGGCGACGCCGACCACGGCTCGAACCTCGACCGCGGCATGGCCGCCGTCGTCGCCGTGCTGGACGACGCCCCGCCCGCCGACGTCGCCGGGCTGCTGAAGAAGACCGGCGCCACCCTGGTCAGCAAGGTCGGGGGCGCCAGCGGCCCGCTGTACGGCACCCTCTTCCTGCGGATGGCCGGCGCGGCCGGCGACGGTGACCTCGACGACGCCGCCGTGGCCCGGGCGCTGCGGGCGGGACTCGACGGCGTGGTCGCGCGCGGCAAGGCCGAGCCCGGCGACAAGACGATGGTCGACGCGCTCGGCCCCGCCTGCGACGCGCTCGACGCCGCGGTGGAGGCCGGGGAGCCCCTCTCCGGCGCGCTGGCCGCGGCGGCGGAGGCCGCGGCGGAGGGCCGCGACGCGACCGTCCCGATGGTCGCCCGCAAGGGGCGCGCCAGCTACCTCGGCGAGCGCAGCGCCGGGCACGCCGACCCCGGCGCGACGTCGGTGACGCTGCTGGTCGAGGCGGCCGCGGCCACCCTGGGGCGGTCGTGACCGTCGGGATCGTCGTCGTCTCGCACAGCCGGGCGCTGGCCGACGCCGCGGTGGAGCTGGCCCGGCAGATGCTGCCCGGCCGCGAGCTCGCCGTCGCGGTCGCCGCGGGCACGGAGGACGGCGGGCTGGGCACCGACGCCGCCGCGGTGGCCGACGCCATCGGGCAGGCCGACTCCGGCGACGGCGTCGTCGTGCTCATGGACCTCGGCAGCGCGGTGCTCTCGGCCGAGACCGCGCTGGAGTTCCTCGACGACGACGTCCGGTCGCGGGTGACGCTGTCCGCGGCTCCGCTGGTGGAGGGGCTCGTCGGCGCGGTGGTGGTGGCCGCGTCCGGGATGTCCCGCGCCCAGGTGGCCGCGGAGGCCGAGCGCGGGCTGGCGCCGAAGCAGGCGCACCTGTCGTGACTGCTGTGACGGAGGGGACGACGGCGTTCCCGCGGGAACGCCGTCCGCCGATGAGCGGGGCATGCGCGCCAGCCACGTCGCCACCGCCCTCGCCGCCTTCACCGCCGGCCTGACCGCCGCGTCCGCGCTGCACCGCCGCGCCGGCCGCCCGGTCGCCGCTCCTGCGCCCGCCGTCGTCCCCGTTCCCGAGGCCGCCGCGGCCGAGGACGTCGACGCCGTCGTCCTCCCGTTCGTCCGTCCAGCGGTCGAGCAGCCGGCCGTGCAGCCGTCGGCTCAGCCGGCCGGGCCCGCGCGCTGCGGTGACAGCGGCGGCCTCACGAAGGCCGGTGCCCCGTGCGGCGCCCGGGCCACCAGCGGCGGCCGCTGCCACCACCACCCGCTGGCGGCCTGAGCCCGCGGCGGCTCAGCGCCGCTGCACCGAGTTGTCGATGACGTTGACGTAGTACTGCCTCCCGATGGGCCGGGTGCAGAGGAAGGCGTCGCCGTTCCGGTTGACCGCGGCGAAGGCGCCGGCCGCGTTGCCGGCCGCCTCCTCCGGTGACAGGCCCGGGTCCGCGTCGGCGAGGACGTCGGTGAGCTCCTGCAGGTCGACCATCACGAACGCGGGTGGGCAGTCGCCGGGCTTCGACGCGGCCGCGGCGGGGCCGGTGGTGCCAGCGACGGCGAGCACGCCGACGGTGACGACGGCACAGCGGATGGACGTGCGCACGAGGACCTCCGTGGTGTTCGACCTGGTGTGAGCCAGGTCACTCCTCCTGGGGCGCCGGACGGTACGGCAGCGGGCGGGTGATCGGGAGGTTCGCCGTCGTCCCCGTCCGGTAGACAGCGTGCGTGGGCCGGGGTGCGGGAGCCGTCGTCCTGGACCGGCGTGCGCTCAACCGCGCCACGCTGGCCCGGCAGCTGCTGCTGCGGCGCGACCCGCGGGGCGCCCTCGCCACGGTGCGGCACCTGGCCGGGCTGCAGGCGCAGGAGCCGCAGGAGCCGCACGTGGGGCTGTGGTCGCGGCTGGCCGCGTTCCGGCCCGGCGAGCTCGACGACCTGCTGGTGTCCCGGCGCGTCGTCCGCACCCAGCTGATGCGCCGGACCCTGCACCTCGTCACCGCCGAGGACTGCCTGCGGCTGCGGTCGGTCCACCAGGCGATTCTGGTCGCCCGGGCCACCGGCACGCTCGGGCGGCGGCTGCCCGGGGTGGACCTCGCCGCGCTCGCCGCCGCGGCCGAGCCGCTGTTCGCCGCGGAGCCCCGCACGCTGCCCGACGTCGGCCGCGCCCTGGCCGGCCGGTGGCCCGGAGCCGCCGCCCGCGACCTCGGCGACGTCCTGTCCAGCCTCCTGCCGCTGGTGCAGACGACGCCGCGCGGGCTGTGGCGGCAGCAGGCGCCGGCCCGGAACACCACGGTGCGCGCCTGGCTGGGGCGCGACCTCGCCGGGGAGTCGCCCGACGACGTCCTCGACGACCTGGTGCTGCGCTACCTGCGCGCGTACGGGCCCGCCGCCGGCGCCGACCTGCGGGCGTGGAGCGGGCTCAGCGGCCTGCCCGCGGTGGTCGCCCGGCTCCGGCCGCGGCTGCGGGCCTTCCGCGACGAGCGCGGCCGCGAACTGCTCGACGTCCCCGACGCCCCGATCCCCGACCGCGACGAGCCCGCCCCGGTGCGCTTCCTGCCCGCGTGCGACAACGCCGTCCTCGGCTACGACGACCGGTCGCGCATCGTCGCCGACGAGCACCGCGGACTCAGCGTGACCGGCGCCCGGCTGGTGCTGGTCGACGGCTCCGTGGCCGCCACCTGGACCGGCCGCGAGCGCGAGGACGGCGGGGTCGCGGTGACCGTGCAGCCGCTGCGGCCGCTCACCCCGGCCGAGCGCGGCGAGGTCGGGGCCGAGGCCGCCGACCTCGCCGCGTTCCTCGGGGACGGCGCCCCCGGGACGGTCGAGGGGATCCGACCGGCGGGCTAGCGCTGGCTGCCGCCGCCGACCATCGGGTCGTCGCCGTCCCCGCGGACGCCGCGCTCGACGCCCTCGGTGGAGGAACCGGCGGTGTAGCCCTCGGGGTCGGACTCGTCCACCAGGACGTCGTCGCGGACGATCGCGTCCGGCGGGGGCTGCTCGACGACGGTGACCTCCTGCGACTGGACGACGCCCTGCGGGGTCTCCGTACCGGGCTGCCGGACGGGCGTCTCCGTCTCCTGCGGCGTGCCGGCCGACGAGCCCGACGTCGCCGCCGCGACACCGGCCGCCGCGACACCGGCCACCGCGGCGACCCCGGCCGCGACGGCCGCGCCGGACACCCCGGCCTTGCCGCTGTCGCCGCGCGAGCGGTAGGCGGTGTCGGCCGTGGGCGTCCCGACGTCGAGCCCCTCGTTGACCGAGCCGCGCCAGGCCCCCGTGGCGTACCCCTGGCTCTCGACCAGCGCCTTGAACCGCTCGAGGTCGGACCGGACCTGCCGGTCGACGATGCCGAGCTTGTCGCCGACCTGCTCCACGACTCCCTCGGGCTCGTACTCCAGCTCGAGGTACACGATCGTCGAGCCGGCACCGGCGGGCTCGAAGCGGACCGCGCCGGCGTTCGTCGCGCCGCTGGTGGCGGCCCACGCGACCTTGCGGTCGGGCTCCTGCTCGAGGACGGCGGCCTCCCACTCGCGCCGGACGCCCGCGATCTCGGCGACCCAGTGCAGGCGCCGGTCGTCGAGCTGCCGGACCTCCTTCACGCCGCCCATGAAGTGCGGGAAGTCCTCGAACTGGGTCCACTGGTCGTAGGCCGTGCGGACCGGTACGTCGACCTGGATCGACTTCTCCACCTTGGTGGTCATCGCCATCCTCCTCCGTCGCAGGACACTGCCCGACGGGATGTGACCGCCACCACTCCGTCGCAAACAAGCAGGTCACTCACGCGTCACGGCGGCGCAGCGCCCACCACGCGAGGGCGACGGCGACCGCCGCCCACAGCGCCAGGATGCCCAGCCCCGCCACCGGCCCGAAGACGTCGGCCGGCCGGCCGTGCCGCCGCACCGCGACGGCTCCGGCGCGGTCGGGCAGGAAGACGGCGGCCCGCTGCAGCACGGGGACGAGCTCCAGCAGCGGCGAGAGGAGGGAGAAGAACGGCACCAGGAGGCCGAGCGCCCCGGCCCGGTCGCGCAGCAGCATCCCCACGGCCATGCAGACGACGGCGAGCAGGGTGAGCCACGTCGACCGCAGCGTCGTCGCCTCGTCCGGGGACTTCCCCCGTCGCAGCGGGGGCGCCATCGTGTGCGGATGACCTCGGGACTGCAGCTGACGACGACCCTCGAGCCCCGCGGACCCGCGGCGGCGATCGTCCTCACCGACGAGCAGGTGGCCGAGATCGGCGGCGGCGTCCGGGCCTTCCCGGTGCGGATCACCATCGGGTCGGTGACCGTCGAGGGGCGGGTCGCCCGGATGGGCGGCGAGAACCTGGTCGGGCTGAGCAGGGAGCGCCGGACCGCCCTCGGCGTCGAGATCGGCGACACCGTCGAGGTGGTCGTCGCGTTCGACGGCGGCCAGCGCACCGTGGAGGTGCCGCCGGACCTCGCCGAGGCGCTGGCCGCGGCCGGCGTGCGCGAGGCCTTCGACGCACTCGCCCTCAGCCACCGCAAGGAGCACGTGCGGTCGGTGACGGACGCGAAGAAGGCCGAGACCCGCGCCCGCCGGGTGTCCGCCGTCGTCACCGCCCTGTCGGACTGAGTGCCGGGCCCGGCCGCCGGGGCGGCCGGGCCGCGAACGCTCAGGCGCGGCGCGCGGTGAGCAGCAGGTACTCCCAGTCGAGCACCGTCGTCCCGTTGCCGCGGTCGTAGCGCGCGGCGAGCGCGGCCAGGTCGCGGTCGAGCGCCGCCACGCGCTCGGGGTCGCCGGCGATGGCGCGGTAGGTGGCGATGGTCGGCCCGTAGACGGTCTTCCAGTGGTCCCGCCACGCGTCCGGCGACGTCCAGCCCCCGGTGGTCACGGTCTGCCGGCGGGCGACGACGTCGGTGACCCGGTCGCCGAGCAGCCCGCGCACGTGCTGCTCGTCGCCCCACAGCGGCGGCGGCTGCGCGCCGGGCGGCGGCGGGGGCGCGTAGGGCTTCATCGTCCGGAACATCTCGCCGACGAAGCCCTCGGGCGTCCAGCTGACCAGCCCGATCCGCCCGCCGGGGCGGCACACCCGCACCAGCTCGTCGGCGGCCTGCTGGTGATGCGGCGCGAACATCACGCCGACGCAGGACAGGACGACGTCGAAGGTCGCGTCCGGGTACGGCAGCGCCTCGGCGTCCCCCTCCTCCCAGGTGAGCTGCGCGCCCTCGCGGGCGGCGAACTCGCGGCCGGCCGGGAACAGCTCCGGGGTGAGGTCGGAGGCCACCACCTCGGCCCCGGTCAGCGCGGCGGGGACGGCGGCATTGCCGGTCCCGGCCGCGACGTCGAGGACCCGCTCACCGCGGCGCACCCCGGCGGCGGCGACCAGGACCCGCCCCAGCTCGGGGATGAGGTCGCGGGCCACGGACGGGTAGTCGCCCAGTCCCCACATCGCCCGGTGCTTGGCCTTGAGGGCGCGGTCGGCGGTGATCGCGTCCATGGTGTCGGTCATCTGGATGCTCCTGTCGTCGTGCGGGTCCTCCCCGCGATGCGACGACGGTGGCCCCGCCGCGTTGCAGCCCTGCTGCAGCGCGGCTGCACCGGTCATGCAGGCACGGCCGGCGAGGCGACCCGGCCCAGCGCGGCGCGGGCGTGCGCGACCGCACCGGCCTCCGCGGCGCGGGGGTCGCCGCGGGCCGCGTCCCCGTGGCCCGGGCCGAGCGGCGAGGGCTTGCCGGCCGCCACCAGGCAGGCGTGCAGGGCCGCGGCGTCGTCCTCGGCGCCGACCCGCTGCAGCAGCCGGACGGCGTAGCGCAGGTTGAGCCACTGCTGCGTGGAGTCGCCGACCCGGTCCCAGTGGTCGAGGACGGCGACCAGCGCGCGGGCCGCCTCCGCGGGGTCGCCGTGCACCGCGCGGGTCGCGGCCGCCTCCATCTGCGCGATGCCGTGCCACCAGAAGTTGTGCACCGACGCGGCCAGCCGGCCGGCCTCGTCGAAGAGCGCGAGCGCCCGGTGGGGGTCGGACTTCTTCAGCACCAGCCCGAGCGCGTAACGGGCCATCGAGCGCGCCGTCGGGTTGGCCGTCGCCTCCGCCACCGCGAGGCTCTCCTGCGCGGCGGCCAGCCCGAGCTCCGGCCGGCGGCGCACCGCCTCGCAGACCGCGACGTAGTACAGCGTCCACACCAGCCGGATGCGGTCGCCGTCGCCCCGGGCCCGCTCCGCCTCGGCCGTGTAGTGCCGCAGCGCGGCGTCGACGTCGCCCTCGTAGAGCGCCACGTCGGCGAGGACGTCGCCGGGGTGGGCGATGCGCGCGGTCCCGGCCGGCGGCGGGCGGTCGGGGGCGCGGAGCGCGGTCGCCCGGGCGCAGGCGAAGTCGCCGCGGTTCCACGCCCCGCGGGCGGCGGCGCCGACGGCGGCCGGGTACCTCGGGTGGCCGGGGTCGACCACGGGCAGCAGCGACTCGGCCCAGGCGTAGGCCTCGTAGCCGACCCGCAGGTGCACCAGCTCGGGCACGGCCGCGACCAGCCGCACGGCGAGGTCCCAGTCACGGTCGGCGGCGGCGCGGGTGAACGCCGTGCGCAGGTCGTCGTAGACGCCGAGGGCCTCCTCGGCCCACGCCCGCTCGTCGGGTCCCTGCAGTCCCGCGCCGGCCCGCTCGGCGTAGTCGACGTGGTGGCCGACGTGCCGCCGCGCCAGGTCGGCGGTCTCCCCCGCGTCCTCGGCCTGTGCCCGGCCGTAGGCGCGCAGCGTCTCCAGCAGCCGGTAGCGGCTGTGCACGCCGCTGCGCACGACCACCATCGACCGGTCGACGAGCCGGGTCAGCCGGTCGAGGACGTCGTCCTCGCTCGCCGCGGGGTCGGCGACGCGGTGCACGGCGCGCAGGTCGGCGCCGCCGGCGAACACCGACATGCCGCGGAAGAGCCGCTGCTCGGCCTCGGGCAGCAGCCGGTAGGACCACTCGATCGCCGCCACCAGGCTCTGGTGCCGGGCGACCGGCCCGCGTCCACCGCCGAGCAGCGGGGTGTCCTCCAGCCGGGCGGCGACCTCCGCCGGGCTCATGACGCGCATCCGGGCCGCGGCCAGCTCGATGCCCAGCGGCAGCCCGTCGAGGCGGCTGCAGATGGCGGCGACGGCGTCGGCGGCGGCGCGGTCGAGGCGGAAGTCCGGGGTGGCGGCGCGGGCCCGCTGGACGAACAGCGCGGTGGCGTCCTCCAGCGGCAGCGGCGGCACCGGCCACACCTGCTCCCCCTCCACGGCGAGCGGCTCGCGGCTGGTCGCGAGCACCACCACCCGCGGGCACCGGCGCACGACCTCGGCGACCAGGCCGGCCGCGCGCGGCAGCACGTGCTCGCAGTTGTCCACGAGCAGCAGCAGCGCCCGCCCGCGCAGGTACTCCAGCACGCTGTCCTCGACCGACAGCCCCGAGCGCTGCCGGATGCCCAGTGCCGCGGAGACGGCGTCCCCGACCGGGCTGCCGTCGGGGAGGGCGGCGAGCTCGCACAGCCACACGCCGTCGGGGAAGCGGTCCCGGTCCCTCGCGGCGACCTCGACGGCGAGCCGGGACTTCCCCGCGCCCCCGACGCCGGTCAGCGTCACCAGCGGGCCGGCCCGCAGGGCGGCGAGGACCCGCGCGACCTCCCGGTCCCGCCCCACGAAGCCGCTGGCCCGCCGCGGGAGGTTGCCCGGCGGCGGCGCCGCGGCGAGCGCCGGGTCGTGCACGAGGATCCGCCGGTACAGCTCCCGCGCGGGGGCCGCCGGCTCGACGCCCAGCTCGTCGTCGAGCCGGGTCCGGAGCTCGTGGAAGGCGGCGAGCGCGTCGGCCTGGTGCCCGGTCGCGTACCGCGCCCGCATGAGCGTCACGGCCGGCCGCTCCCACGTGGGACTGCGGCGCACCAGGGCCTCGAGCTCGGGCACCGCCTCGGCCGCCCGTCCCAGCTCCACCAGGGCCTCGGCGCGGTCCGCGGCGGCGCCGGCGCGCAGCTCGGTGAGGCGGGCGGCCTCGGCGGTGGCGAAGTCCTCGTCGGCGAACTCGGCCAGCGCGTCGCCGCGCCACAGGGCGAGTGCGGCGTCGAGGTCGGCCAGCGCCCGCGAGTGGTCCCCCGCCGCCGCGGCCGCCCGGGCGGTGCGCACCCGCTGCTCGAACTCGTCGGCGTCCAGCGTCGCGTCCGCCAGCGCCAGGCAGTACCCGGGCGGGCGGTGCCGCAACGGCGCGGCGTCCCCGAGGACGCCGCGCAGCCGGGAGACGTAGGCGCGCAGCGCGGTCGGGGCGCCGTCGGGCGGGGCGTCCCCCCACACCGCGGCCAGCAGCCGGTCGGCGGGCACCACCTCGCCGTGCGCGACCAGGAGCGCGGCGAGCAGCGTGCGCGGCTTGTGCCCGCCGACGGCGACCGGGCCCGACCCGTCCTCGACCTGCAGCGGTCCCAGGACGCGGAAGTGCACCTGCCTCGTGCCGGTCATCGCCGCCTCGCCTGCGAGGGGACTCCAAGGGGTGCGGCCGACCCTAGCGACGACCCGGGGTGGTGCACAGGCTCCGCCGGCACGCGGACGGTCACCACCGGGACGGCGAGGACCGCGGAGCCGACGACCACCGGCCCGTCGGCGCGGACGCGGCCGTGCCGCCGTCGCCGCGCGGGCGCCGGAGCCCGGCCGACCCGGTCGTGCACCCGCGCCTCCTCGTTCCCCGGTCGCCGCACCGTGGCGGGCGGCGGAGCCGGCGGCGAGGAGCGGATTGGCGCACCACCCGGCGGGTAGCTGGAGATCACGGAGGGCCCGGTCCGGCGGTCGCCGGGCTCGGGGACGGTACGGACAGACGGAGGAGAGCCATGGGCAAGGTGACGTTGGGACTCGGCTTCGGTGTCGGGTACGTGCTCGGTGCGCGCGCCGGCAAGGACCGGTACCAGCAGATCGTGCAGACCGTGCAGGGCTTCCTGGGCCGGCCGGAGGTGCAGCAGACCATCGAGAAGGCCCGGGACGCCGCCCCGGCTCCCCTGCAGGGCAGCATCGACAAGCTGACCGAGGCCGCGTCGGGCGGCCAGAGCGGCGGTCAGGGCAGCAGCGGGACCTCCGGCACCGGGACCTCCGGCACCGGGACCTCCGGCACCGGGACCTCCGGCACCGGGACAGCCGCCGGGGTGGCCGGCGTCGGCACCGGGATCCCCGACACCGAGGCGCTCGTCGCCGAGGCGGCCGTCATCGAGGAGCTCGACGTCGTCGTGACCCCGCCGACGCCGGCCTCGGGCACGGGCGGCGCCGCCGGGGCGAACGGCGCGGTGCCCGACCCGCTGATCCCGCCCGCCAAGTCGGGCGAGTAGCCGTCGCGGCGCGCGACCGCCCTCGCCGGGCGGTCGCGCGCCACCTCGGGCCTGTCACACCCCGCCGGTGGCCGGTGTCTCCATGTCGGACACACCGCACCCCTGGAGGAGACATGGCCGGCAGCACCCGGGTCCCCGCGATCGAGATCACCGGCGTCTACGGGACCCTCGTCAAGACGATCAGCCGCAGGGTGTTCGGCCAGGTGCCGGAGGGCGCCGGGGTGATGTGGCACCACCCGGCCGTCCTCAGGGACTCGATGGCCTTCGGCCGCAGGGTCGACTCGTGGAACCGGCTGGACCCCGGCCTGGCGACGTTCGCCGCGATGGCCTCGGCCGCCGCGATCGGCTGCAGCTTCTGCCTGGACCTGCACTACTTCATGACGCGGCACCGCGGCCTCGACGAGGCCAAGGCGCGCGAGGTGCCGCGGTGGCGTGAGTCGACGGCGTTCACCCCGCTGGAGCGACGGGTGATGGAGTACGCCGAGGCGATGAGCCAGACCCCGCCGGCCGTGACCGACGAGATGTCGGCCGCGCTGCTCGACGAGCTGGGGGCTCCCGCGCTGGTGGAGCTGACCGCCAGGATCGGGATGATGAACATGACCGCGCGGGGCAACGTCGCGCTCGGCATCCGGTCGCAGGAGTTCTCGGCGTCCTGCGGCCTGCCGCCGCTGACGGCCCCGTCGTCGGCCGGCGCCGCCTCCGCATGACCGACGACCCGTTCCTCGCCCACCGCGGCCTGCTGTTCACCGTCGCCTACGAGATGCTCGGCTCGGCCGCCGACGCCGACGACGTGGTGCAGGAGACCTGGCTGCGGTGGGCGGACGCGGACCGGGCCGCGGTGCGCGACCCACGGGCCTACCTGGTGCGGATCGTCACCCGCCAGGCGCTCAACCGGCTGCGCACCGTGGCTCGCCGGCGGGAGGACTACGTCGGGGAGTGGCTGCCCGAGCCACTGCTGACCAGCCCCGACGTGGCCGACGACGTCGAACTGGCGGAGAGCGTGTCGATCGCGGTGCTCACCGTGCTCGAGACGCTGGGGCCGACCGAGCGCGCGGTCCTCGTGCTGCACGAGGTGTTCGACGTGCCCTTCGACGAGATCGCCGAGGCGGTGGGCAAGTCGAGTGCCGCGGTGCGGCAGATCGCGCACCGGGCGCGCGAGCACGTGGCCGCGCGCCGCCCGCGGATGGAGGTGAGCCGCGCCGAGCAGCAGCGCGTCGTCGACCGGTTCCTCGCCGCGGTGACCGCCGGCGACGTGCAGGGCCTGATGGACGTGCTCGCGCCCGACGTGGTCGTGGTCGCCGACAGCGGCGGCCTCGCGCCGGCCGCGCTCCGCCCGGTGACCGGTCAGCTGCGGGTGGCCCGGGCGCTGGCGCGCTTCGCCGATCTCGCGCCCGGCGTGGGGATCGCGACGCCGCTGATCAACGGCACGGTCGCGGCGCATGTCGACGCGGGTGGCCCGTTCGACACGGCGATCACCTTCGTCGTCGAGGACGGCCGGATCACCCGGGTGTACGCGATGCGCAACCCGCACAAGCTCGGCCGCCTCGGCGAGGTGACCGACCTCCGGCGGTGACGACCGCAGGCCGGGTCACCGCCGCACGGCGGCCACTGCGTCCACGATCCCCTCGCCGTAGAAGCTGTTGACGTCCGTCGTGCCCTCGCACACCGCGTTCCACTCGGGGGGTCGCCCCTCGTCGGTGTAGTCCTCGACACCGCCCGCGGGACAGGCGTGGTCCTCCGCGGAGGCGGCCAGCACGGCGGCGACGACCGCCGGGTCGAGGGCACGGCCACCGTGACCGGTCGGCCGTCCCCTCTCCCCGATGACGAGGGCTGCGACCCCCGCGACGTGGGGCGCCGCCATGGACGTGCCCTGGAGGTACGTGTAGAAACCGCACCTGCCCCGGTCGTCGCAGTAGTTGATCGAGAACTCGTCGACCGGCTGGCCCGTCGGGTCGGCCAGCCCCTCCGCGATCGCCACGTGCAGCGGGTAGGACGACAGGACGAGGTTCCCCGGCGTCTGGAACCGGGGGGTGCCGACGAAGTCGCGGAACCAGCCACCCGGGGCGGCGATCTCGATGTCGCCCAGCCCGTAGTTGGAGTAGTCCGCCTTGGTGGTCGACGGGCCGACGGCCGACACCGAGATCACCTGCGGTGCCTCGTTGGGCAGGTTCAGGCACGTGTCGGCCACGACGCGCGGCCGGGCGGTGTCCGGGGGGTAGTCCGGGCTCGTCTCGTCCGTCCGGGTCGGCGCGGCGAGGTCCGTCGCCTCGTTGCCGGCGGACCCGACCAGCGTGACCCCGCGCTCGTGGGCGTAGGCCACCGCACCCAGCACCAACTCACGGACGAGCCGCTGCTGGGCGAGCTCCTCGTCGGTCACCGTGCCCTCGATGTACTCCTCCCGCGAGGAGCAGTTGAACAGCCACGGGTCGGTGTAGAAGCTCATGTTGACGACGTCGAGGCCGATGTCACCCGAGTACACCAGCGCCCGGACCGTCTCGTACAGGAAGAAGTAGCCGGAGTCCTGCCCGGCGCGCACGTTGACCAGCGTCGCGTCCGGGGCGACGCCGCCGATGCCGAAGCGGTTGTCGTCGGCGGCGACGATGCCGGCGACGTGGGTGCCGTGCCCACCGTCGTCCACGTCCGCCGGGTCGACGCAGCTCTCGACCTCGCACGGGCCGTCGATGTCGGGGATGTCGGTGACGAAGTTCCGGGACCGCTCACCGTCGAAGTTCGGGGCGAGGTCGGGGTGACTCGCGTCGATCCCCGTGTCGATGATGCCGACGTCCACACCCCTGCCCGTGGCGGTGCGCTGGGCGGCGTCGGGCGTGGCACCGATCATCTCCATGTCCCACTGGAGGTCCGCCAGCGGCTCGGCGCGTTGCCCGTTCCGCGACGGGTCGTGGCCGTGGCCAGCAGAACCCCCCCTTGGTCGCTCCACGGCGTAGCGGTGGGGCATGCCGGGGACCGTGGTGCCGACCGCGTGGTTGCGTGCCGCGCCGCGGATCTCGCTGCGCGCGCGCACGTCGTCCATGAACGCCCCGTCGGTGGAGGTGACCAGCGCGATGCCGACCTGCTCGGTCACGTCCTCGACCGTGCCGCCGGCGGCCTCTATCTGGGCGACAGCCGTCTCCGGGGCGCCGCTGAAGGAGACGACGTACTCCTCACTGACGCCGGAGGGTGGCTGTGGCGCCGGCTCCTCCGCCGGCGCGCCGGTCGCGGCCGTCGCCGACGCCACCACGGTCGTGAAGGCGGCGGTGAGGACGCCCAGCGTCCTGAGGCCGCGGCCTGCTCCAGAGTGTCGGAACCACATGGGCACCACTTCCCGGTCACCGCCCTGGGTCGGTGGAGAGCCTCGTCACGGCCCGGACTGCCTGTGTGAGTAAAGCCACTCGGACGGTGCCTGTCGACTGGAGCGCGGATCCCACGGCACGCGAGCCGGTCCCCTCCGGTGTCCGCCGGCGCGGACGATGCGTCAGCCCAGCCCGCGGCGCAGCTCGTCGGGGCTGACGTTGATCTGGAAGTGCATCGCGTCCTTGACCGACCTCCACCGCCCGCCCCAGGCGATGGCCTGCAGGCCGTCCACCGTCGTGATGGCCTCGACGGCGCGGACCTGCTCGGGTGTGAACGCCGTGTCGGCGAGGCGCGCCTCCACCTCGGCGCACCGCTGCTCCTGGGTCGGTCCCGCCGAGAAGCGGACCGCGGGCTGGTCCGGTGTCAGGCGGTAGGGGTTGCAGGGCGGGTCGATGTCGGTGGCGATGCCGTAGGCGTGCAGCGAGGGCGCGGATCCGCCGGTGATGGGCCGGTTGTTGTAGTTCCACACGCTGCGCGGCCGGTACCCGGTCGCGGTGAGCGCGCGCTCCAGCGCGCGCCAGGCGTCGACGGTGTACGGGTGCACCGGCGTCGGCCGCAGACCGAACAGCCGGAGGTCGACCATCGGGACGGTCTTGCCCCCGAGGTGCTCGGCCCAGGCCCGGCGCAGCCAGGTGGTGGAGCGGGCGACCGGGACGACGGCGGGCGGCCCGGCCGACCCGGGCGAGTACGACCTGCGCAGTGCCGGGCGCACGAGGGTGTCCCGGATGCGTCTCCACTCCTGCGCCAGGGACCGCTCGTGGGAGGCGATCGGCCTCCCCCTCCGCTCGGGGTGCGCCGCGGAGAAGACCAGGTCGGTGAGGGCGTTCTCGTCGCGCGTGCCCAGGGCGATCGCGGTGGCGATCGCCTGCGGCCAGCGCCGCTCCGCCAGGGCGGTGCGCAGCTGCTGGTCCGGGCCCGGGGCGGGGCCTTGGCGCTCCCGCTCCTCCTGGGCCGCCTCCCAGGCAGCGTCCGCCTCGGGGGACACGGCCGGCGCCGGGAGCGGTGGCACCGCGCCCCGGCCGCCCTCCCCCAGCCGGACGTGGGGAGGACCGGCCTCGCCGTAGAAGAAGCGCCTCCCGACGCGCCGGCGCCCCAGCCGGCCGTCGGGCCCGCGCACCACTCGCGCGAGGTGGTAGTGCGGGCGCGGGCGGGGATCGTGGACGACGGTCCACCCGGGGCCGAGGGCCCGGGCCCGCTGTACCGCCCGGGCCCGCGCGTCGGCTCGGGCGGCGTACCAGTGGTCCCGCCGGCCCGGCACCCCCGCCGTCCCGGCGCTCCCGCCGCCGCGCGGGGCGGTCCCTTCCTCTGTCAGTGACTGCTGGCGCACGGGACTCTCCCCCGCCTACCCGAGTGCCAGGTCACGCCGCCGGCCGGGCCGCACCGGGGTCACCGGCCGGGGCCGGCGGTCGTGGACCGGCAGGGCGGTGACCTGCGGGGCCGCCCGGTCGGCGACCACGCCGATGGCCTGGGCGCTGGTCAGCCACTCCTCGGAGTCCTCCGCGACCTGCAGCAGCAGCGCCTCGAACTCGGTCCGGCCGCTCTGCAGGACGTGCGGCTGGGCCAGCCAGCGCAGGATCTCGCGGCCGGTGACCGCCATCCGCTGCCGCGGCGAGGTCATCAGCGGCTCGTGGAAGTAGCGCGTGAGGACCTCCTCGACGACGTCCCAGGCGTTGTCGGCCCCGAAGACCCGCTTCACGTCATCGGCGTCGAGGATGCGGAAGGCCTCCTCGAGCAGTTGCATGACCTCGACACGGAGGACGTTGATGTTGCCGTAGGACACGAACTTCAGGTTGTTCCGCAGGTCGAGGCCGGCCCGCCGGACGACGGCGATGCTGCCGAACGTCGGGTCGTTGGCCCGGTCGCGGATGACGTCCGAGATGCGCTTGTCCCGCCAGTACTGGGCGACGTGCCGGTTGAACAGCGTGAACAGCGGGTGGAACTCCCGGTTCGGGCGGGCGTCGCCCTGGGGCGTCTTGACCCCGTAGCCGAACGCCCGCCGGTAGGCGGCGGCCCGCTCGTAGCGGGTCCCACGCAGGACCTCGCGGCGGTCGAACTGGTAGAGCCCGTAGGCGCCCGGTCCCGACGACAGCCGGACGGCGCCGTTGCGGAACAGCTCCCGCAGCTTGCGCACGACGCGGAACACCCCGACGCGTTCGTGCTGGTAGATGTAGTAGAGGTCGCCGATCGCGATGATGCGCTCGGACGTGACCGTCTCGTCGTAGCCCTCGACACCGTGCGGGATGCGCGTCTGCCCGAACTGCCGCGCTGCCTCGGGGCCGAGCCCGACCAGCTGGGCCAGGCCGCTGTCCGGCGGGACCGGAGCGGCCTTGTCGGCCTCCTCCGCCTGCTGCATGTAGTCGTCGATCTGGCCGACGAGCGCGTCGGCCAGCCGAGGGGTGTCCAGCAGGTCCACCCCGAGCTGGTCGATCGCCTCCTGCCGCAGCTGGGCGAACCGGTCGAGGAGAGCCTGGTACTGCGCTTCCGTGGCCATCAGAAGACCTCCACCCCGACGGCGTTGTCAGGATCGATCGCCGAGCGCTCAGCGTCGAACGCCACGACATATCGCCCCGGATGGGCGATCGGCTGCGTGAACGGGCTCTTCGCCTTCCGGGGGTAGAACCTGTTGCCGGCCAGACGATGAACGCGGACGTGCAACTGCTCTCCCGCCTCCAGGCGCAGGGGCTCACTCCGGTAGGCGGACCCGCTCTCCTCGAAGAGCGCGAGCGTGGAGATCTGGTTGTCCTTGTCGTCCACTCGCTGGACCGTGAGACCTTCAGCCGGCGCGCCGCTCGACTCGTGGACGATGTCGAACAGCTGCTCCTCGAGTGCGTTGAGCGCCAGCAGGACCGCCGGCGAGGAGAACCTCAGCCCGTTGCCGCCTCCGCTCAGGACGGCGGCCGCCTCCGTGAGACGGCGTAGCTCACGGGCTCCCGCCGGCAGGGCTTCGTCGAGGGCGACCCGGCCGCCGTCCTTGACCAGCCGTGGGCCTTCCTGGGTCGCGAAGTCCTCGGTCCAGTCGATCAGGTCCTCCAGGAAGATCCCCTCACCGGACGTCGCGCCGGCGGGATAGGGGATCCGGAAGGTACGGCGTTCGTCCGCGTCGAGCAGCACGGAGTCGAGGGCCGAGCGGAGTTCGCCGACCGAGCCGGAGACCACGGCGAGACGACGTTCCAGGACGACGAGGCGCATGCCGAGGAAGCGAGCCTCGTCGGCACCGCCGAAGAACTTCTGATCGCGGTCCCAACTGGCACGCAGTGACACGAGGTCGTCGACGACGATGCGGAAGCTGGTGAGCTGCTGCTCCTCCGCGGCGTTGATCACCGTCCTGTCCGAGCCGGCCTGGGACAGGCCGAGCTCCGTCCTGAGCTCCCCCAGTTGGCCACCGACGCAGTCGGGGTCACCGCCGCTGACGACGACCGGGCCCAGCAGCACGCGCCACAACTGGTTGACCCGGTGGACACGCGGGCCGCCGAGACGGCCCAGCTCCTCGACCAGCTCCCGGGCCTCCGTCTCGATGATGCTCTTGAGCGCTGCTGCGACGTCGTCGTCCGCCGTCTCCTTGAGTGCCCTCAGGTCCTGCAGGAGGGGCAACGACCGGTTGACCGCCTCCTTCGCACGGACGTGGAGGCTCGCCTGCGCACCGACGACCCCGCCCTCGAGTTCGCTGTGGAAGCTGGCGATGTTGGGCTTGTGGCGGTAGAGCGTCCGCCCGTGCTCCTCGTACGGCTCGAACGCCTGCTCGAGCGCCGAGACGACGCCCTCGATCTTCGGTGGGCGGCGTCGCCAGCCCAGGACGTTGCCGATCGCCTGGTCGACGGACTCCTTCAGGTCACCGGCGCGGCGGTCGTCCCGGTCACGCGGAGGCGCCGTGGGAACGGTCCGTACCGGGTAGGCGAGCAGCTCGCGCAGGGCCTTGACCAGGTCCTGGTTACCGCCCCCGCCACCGCCACCCACGTTTGGCTGGTTCATGCCGTCCTCCCCGGCGTGTGTACGTAGACCGGCCCCACCGGAGCGCGGTCGGCGAGCTCCTGCCAGCACCGGCACTGCGCCTCCTGGACCGCGGCGACCCGCGGCCGGCACCGGTCGATCCCCTGCCGCACCACCCGCACCCAGGCCGACCACTCGCCCCCGCGGTTCCGCAGCGCGACGACCGGTTCCATCGCCTCGTAGGAGACGACGTCGTCCCGGAAACGGTCGGCGAGCACGGTCAGCGCCGTCTGCGCGGCGGCGAGCTGGCGCTGGGCACTGACCAGGTCGAGCCGCTCCGCGGCCTCGGCGGCGAGCAGCGTGCTGTGGTACGCCTCCTCGGCGCGCCCGTCCAGGTCGTCGACGGCGCGGCCGAGCCGGTCGACGACCGACAGGTCCGCCGGCGCGTCCTCGCCCAGGGTCAGGCCCAGCGAGCGGAGCTCGGCCCGGAGGTGCTGGCAGCCCTCGCTGAGCTCGGCGAGCGCGGTCGGGACCGTCATCGCGCTCACCGCCGGGCGAGGTCGCGGTAGAAGTGGCGGGTGACGACCTCGGGTGAGGCCAGCCGGCGGTCGAAGGCCAGCCGGGCCGCACCGATCAGGAACCGCTCGGGGAGGATGCCCGGGTCGATCCCCCGGGCCAGGCGCCCCGCCGCCTCCTCGATCATCTGCTGCTCCTTCGGAGCGAACCGGATCACCTGCGCCAGCGACCGGCGTCCGAGCGTCTCGTACGGCCGGAAGCACATGGTGTCGACGACGAGGCGCACGGCGTCGTCCGCCGACTCCAGCATCGCCTTCGGATAGGGGGCCGCGGGACGTCCGTACGCGCGCCGCCACGCCCGCCGGGATCCCTCGGCCTCCTCGGGGAACCCCATCCGCGACAGCAGCTCGGCACTGATGAACAGCCGCAGCCACGGCGTCGGGTGCACCGCCGTCGGGTTGTAGGTCCACACGCTGGCCGGCGCCCGGGCGAGGATGTCCATCAGCGAGGCGACGACGGCGGGGCCGCCCAGCAGCAGGCCGCACAGGTCGGCGAAGGTCTCCCGGTTCCACCGGCGCCACACCAGGGCGACCTCGGGCGGGTGCCCCGCCTCCACCAGCCTGCGTTCGAGCGTCTCGGGGACGACGCGGGCGAGGCCCAGCTCGTTCTGCAGGTTGTGGCTGACCTCGTGGAGGACCGCCCCGAGCGTCCAGGGGTTCACCAGCCGGTGGTACGGCAGCTGGATCTGCGGGAACGGGTTGCGCTGGAAGCCCAGCCGCCGCAGGCGGACGTCCCTGCGGAAGGTGGCCGGGGTGGGGCCGGCCTCCATGCAGCTCATCGGCGCCGGCTGCGGGACCGACCTGGCGGTGCCGAGCCCCAGGAAGGCGTCCTGGTAGCAGTCGAGGGCGATCCGGTCGCAGCCGAGGAGCCACTCGCCGAACCTCCCCTGCCGCTGACCGAAGAACCCCATGTAGAAGTCCCACACCCGCTCCACGGCCCGGACGTGCTCGTGCGCGACCTCCCCGGCCGTGACCAGTTGCCGCAGCCGGGCGGGGCTCGGGTCGGCCTGCGCCCCGGCGGCGATGGCGGCGACCCGCCGGTTGAGCGTCAGGAGCGGCTCGCGCAGCCGGGTGATGAGCGCGTTGACCGCCTCCACGTGCCCCTGGGTGGGTGCGGCGTGTCCCGTGCCGAACTCCTCACGGGTGAACGGGCGCAGGGCCAGGGCGTGGCGTTCGAGGTTGCGGGCCTGCGCACTGGTCCACCGTGCGAGGACGGCCGGTGGCCGCGGCGGCGACGTGCGGGCGTCACCACCCGGCCCGCGCTTCGTCGCCGCTGCGGCTGGCGCGCTCATGACCACGCTCCCTGACTGGACCCGGTGGGGTGCGTCTCAGCACCGGCACCAGCGCTGTCCGTTGACCACGATCGAGCGGCCCGGGACGGCCGCCGGGCGACCCGGCCCTCCGCGACCGGCCTGCTGGGCCCGCCGCCGCGCCTCGGCGATCCACGCCTGGTCGGCCTGCCGGGCCCGCTGGACCACACGGCGGCGCCGGCGCGGGTCGCGCAGCGCCTGGGAGGCGTGGTGCGCGAAGCGGCGCGTCACGAGGTCCAGGGAGACCGGAGCCCCGCGGGAGTACCGCCCCGCCACGTCGGCCGTCGTGCGGCGGACGACGTGCGGGAGCGCCTGGACGTACGGCCTGGCCGCCGGGCTGTTCCACAGCTGCCGGCCGACCTGCACCGCACGCTTCGTCAGCTCGGGGACCCACCGGGCCGCCGCGGGGGCGAGCCTGGCCGCGAGTGCGGGCAGGGCGCCGAGGAAGGCCTCCGCCTCCGACTCGGACTCCGTCTGCGCGGCCATGGCCGCCAGGTGCTCCATGAGCCGGATCTCGGCCGCCGGGGACGACGCCGACTCGAACTCGGGATCGCCGAAGTACTCGTCCTCGGGGTCGCCGTAGAACTCCAGCTCCCCGTCGGCCGGCAGGAGGTCCTCCATCATGATCGACATGGCTGCGTCTCCTCGGACGGCTGGTCAGCCGGTCAGGGCGCCACGGCGGGCGCGCGGGGGCTGGGTCACGCGGCGGACGGCCCGCTGGTTGCGCTGTGCGGCGCGGGCGGCCACCGCCGGCTGGGTCAGGGCACGGCGGGTCTGCGTCTGGACGACGCGGCCGACGGTGCTCCTGGTCACCGGCTGCCCGCGACGGGCGCGGCGCACCAGCGGCCGGACGGTCGCGCGGGTCACCGCCGTGGGCAGGATCGTGACGATCGGCTGGGTCCCCTGCCGGCGGCGCGCCATGCGGGTGAGGATGCTGTTGACCTGCACCAGCTTGGGCACGATGTCGGGGACCAGCCGCTGCAGGACGGCCTGCTCACGCGGGGTGATCATCATGACCGTCGCTGCCCCGATCAGCGCCTCCGCCTCGTGGGTGGAGGGGGTACGGGCGGCCGCCGCGGCCATCGTCTGGGCGATCGCCTCGTTCTTCGTCATGGGCGCGGCCGGGGACTCGTCCTCGTACTCCAGCTCGTACTCGAGCTCGTCCTCGTACTCCCCCTCGTACTCCCCCTCGCGGCGGCGGACCCGCCGGCGGCGGCGGCCGAACAGGCCGCTGATGGCGCTCATGGCGCCCGGCAGGAACTTGGCCGCCAGGGGGAGCGCCTTGGCCGCGAGCGGCGCCGCCGCCGCGAGCAGCGGCAGGAACTGCTCGTCCTCGAACTCGCCCTGAGCCGCGGGGACCCCGCCGAGGACCTCGTCCTCGAACTCGTCCTCCCCCTCGAACTCGTCCTCGAACTCACCGTCGCCCATGCCGAGCGCACCACCGAGGCCCTTGAGCAGTCCTCCGAGGAAGTCCTCGCCCTCGTCCTCGAACTCGTCCTCGTACTCCCCCAGCGGGCTCTCCGTCGACGGCTCACCGAAGAACTCGTCCTCGAACTCGTCCTCGGGCTCGCCCGCCAGTTCCGGATCCAGTGACTCGAAACCGACCGCGCCGTCCTGCGAAACGCTCATGAGGCCCTCCCCCATCGTGCATTCCTGGCTGCCCGAGACTAGGGAGGACCCGCGCATCAACCCATTCACACGTTCTCGGGTCGCGCGTTCCCGTGTCACTCGGACACGGGATGCCGGTCGCCGTCGGCGAAGAGCCGGGCGACCATGGCAGCTCGGGAGTTCACGTCCAACTTGGTGAAGACACGGCGGAGATGGGTCCCGACCGTCCACTCGCTGATGTCGAGGACCGACGCGATCATCCGGTTCGTGCACCCGCGGGCGACCATGCGGACGATCTCCGCCTCGCGCGGGCTGAGCGACACGCCTGCACGCTCGACGGGCTGGTCCTGCACGACGACCCTGCAGCTCAGGCCGTCGACGTCGAACTGGACCAGGACACCGCCCTCGCTGCCGGACCCGAGGTGCAGCAGCCCGCGGACGACGCGGCGCAACTCCTGCACGGCCGCGGCCGTCGGGTCCTCGGCCCCGGGGTACCCCTCCGGCGCCTCCGCCGGTCCGGTCCCGACCGCGACCTGGGCGTTGCGGGACCCGGCTGTCCGGCTGGCTTCTGCGGTCGCTCGCACCCCGGCCTCCGCTCACCTCGGGTCCGGTCGAACGGCGCCGACGGTATCCCGCGGGTAATGCGATCTCGCGTCACACGTATTCGGGACTCGCGCGGGTCCAGATCCCTCGCGACCATTCCGACTGCTCGTTCTCAGGACACGCAGGAAAGGGCGCAGCGCAATCCGGGGAACGGTGGGGATGCAGCCCCCTGCGGCCGGATCCACACGGACGACCCGGCGACGCCGGGCCCCTGCGACCGCCCGCTCGGACAGGTTGCGCCCCGGCCGTCACCGGACCGTCACCACGTGACCACGACCTCCCGCAGGCCGCGGGCCCGCCGTCACGACCCTCGCGCTCCGCCGATGTCGTACGGCAGGGCAGGTGCCGCCGTGCACTCCACGGACCGGGCCTTCCCGGAGCCGCCGGCGCACTGCGGGAGCAGATCGCCGCCTGTCACCCGGTGCCGCTGCCCGCTGCCGGACCAGGAGGCCGTGCCTGCTTCGGCACGCCGGCCGGACCCGTCGTCCCACAGCCGCCATGCGCTCTGCTCCCGGGCCGCCACATCCGTCGTTCCCGACGAGGACGGCGCGGGGTGGGAGCGGCGTCCGTCGAGCGGACGAACGGTCGAGGCTGTGGTCACGACGCCGTCCAGCCCCGTCATCGGCGATGGCACCGGACCGACCCGCGCCCGGGGCGCACCGTGACGAGCCGTGACCAGCGCCGAGGTGAGCCGGAGCAGAGGTGGAACGGGTCCGTTGACCGGCCGTCGCTGGACCGACCGGGTCCGGCGCCTGTGTCCCGGTGATCCCTCGAACCGGCCCCAGGGCGGCAGTGCCGATGGTTCCTTGCTGCCTGCGGTGGCGGCTCGCCACCATGGCCTTCCACTCGGCTGCCGCGGAAGGGGTATCGCCATGAGCCGCGCCGTACGCCTCGATGAGGTCCCCACGCAGCAGACGGCCCCCATCCCGCCGGCCGAGGGCTCGGGGAGGGTTCGGACCCGGCGCGGCCGCTGGCTCACGGCGGGCCTTGCGACACTGGCTGCCGCGCTGTTGCCGGCGACGCCGGCAGCAGCTGATCCGCCTGGCATCACGACGGAGTTCGATCTCGCCATCCCGTTCAGCTGTCCGGGCAGCGACGATGCGATCGTGGCCTATCTGCACTTCGAGCGGTCGGTCCGAGTCCTCCCTGATGCCACGGAGCACTACTTCCTGGACGTCCGAGGAACCCTCGTCAACGAGGACACCGGGACGACCGCCACCGTGCACGTGGTCAGGCGCTTCACCGACGACATCGCTGCCGACACCACACAGTTCTCCGGCTTGCAGAACAAGGTCTCGGCACCGGGCGAGGGCGTACTGCACCTCAACGCCGGCCGCATGCTCACCGGTTACACCGATCCGTTTGCCATCGTCGCCCAGCACGGTCGCTGGGACGGCTACGGCGCTGAGCTGTCACCCGAGGTCTGCCGCTACATGACCGGTTGACCGGTCACGCCCACGCGGGCACCATCCGCCGTTCGGCGACCGTCTGCCGCATCGCCTCGACCATGCCCGGTCCACCCGGCCAGCCGTGGCGCTCGCACCGATCCAGCCCCGCTCGGGTCCGCAGCCGCCCGGCCTGCTGCACCGCCACCGGGACAGTGCCTCCGGTCGTCCGGGTGACCCTCTCGATCACGGACGTGGACGGGTCCTGCCCGTCGACCGTGGAGCAGGTCCAGCGACTCCGGGGAGCGGTCCCGCGCGCGACCGCGCGATGGTGGCCGCCCAGGCCGGTCGAGGGCTGCGGATCGGCGAGTCGCCGGCGCTCGGCGTCGAGGACGTCGCTCCCCCGGGCCCGGCCTGCGGTCGTGGAGGGTCACACGTTGAAGCGGAACTCCACGACGTCGCCGTCGGCCATGACGTAGTCCTTGCCCTCGATGCGCACCCAGCCGCGGGACTTCGCCTCGGCCATCGAGCCGGCCTCCATGAGCTGGTCATAGGACACGACCTCGGCCTTGATGAAGCCGCGCTGGAAGTCCGTGTGGATGACGCCGGCGGCCTGCGGGGCGGTGGCGCCGACCGGGATGGTCCAGGCGCGCGCCTCCTTGGGGCCGGCGGTGAGGTAGGTCTGCAGACCCAGCGTCCGGAACCCCACGCGAGCCAGCTGGTCGAGGCCCGGCTCGTTCTGCCCGATCGAGGCGAGCAGCTCGGCGGCCTCCTCGGCGGGCAGCTCGGCCAGCTCGGCCTCCGTCTTGGCGTCGAGCAGGATCGCCTCGGCGGGCGCGACCAGCTCGCGGAGCTCGGTGACCAGCGACTCGTTGGCCAGCTCGTCGGCGTCGACGTTGAAGACGTAGAGGAACGGCTTGGTGGTCAGCAGCGTCAGCTCGCGCAGCGGCGCCGGGTCCACGCCGGCGGCGAACAGCGTCTTCCCCGTGTCGAGGACGTCCCGCGCGGCGGTGGCCGCTGCCAGCAGCGCCGCGCGCTCCTTGTCCTTCCGCGACTCCTTCTCCAGCCGCGGGATGGCCTTCTCCAGCGTCTGCAGGTCGGCGAGGACGAGCTCGGTGTTGATCGTCTCGATGTCGTCGGCCGGGTCGACCTTGCCCTCGACGTGCACCACGTCGGGGTCGCTGAACACCCGGATCACCTGGCAGATCGCGTCGCTCTCGCGGATGTTGGCGAGGAACTTGTTGCCCAGGCCCTGCCCCTCGCTGGCGCCGCGGACGATGCCGGCGATGTCCACGAACGACACCGTCGCGGGCACCACCTTCTGCGACGCGAACAGCTCGGCGAGCCTCCCCAGCCGCTCGTCGGGCACCCCGACGACGCCGACGTTCGGCTCGATCGTGGCGAAGGGGTAGTTCGCCGCCAGGACGTCGTTCTTGGTCAGCGCGTTGAACAGCGTCGACTTGCCGACGTTGGGCAGCCCGACGATCCCGATGGTGAGACTCACGGGAGTCCAGCCTACGGGGCGCCCGCGGGGGCGGACGGCGAGCGGCGGGTGCCTGCCGGTGCGGAGCGGGTCCGTGCGACGCTCGTCACACCATCGAGACCTGGAGGTTCCCGTGACCCTGACGACGACGTCGCGGCACGCCACCGCCACCGGCCCGCTCCCCGCGCACGTCCGCGTGGCGATCGTGGGCAGCGGCTTCTCCGGCATCGGCGCCGCCGTCGCCCTGCAGCGGGCCGGGATCGACGACTTCGTCGTCCTCGAGCGGGCCGACAGCCTCGGCGGGACCTGGCGGGACAACAGCTACCCGGGCGCGGCCGTCGACGTCCCGAGCCACCTCTACTCCTTCTCCTTCGCGCCCAAGAAGGACTGGTCGCACGTCTACTCGCGGCAGCCGGAGATCCAGGAGTACCTGGAGCAGGTCGCCACCGACTCCGGCGTGCTGCCGCACCTGCACTGCGGCACCGACGTCGTCTCCGGCCGGTGGGACGACGACGCGCTGGTCTGGCACCTGGAGACCTCGCGCGGCAGCCTCACCGCCGACGTCGTGGTGAGCGGCGCCGGCGGGCTGGTCGAGCCGCACCTGCCGGAGGTGCCCGGCATCGAGACGTTCCGGGGCCCGTCGTTCCACTCCGCCCGGTGGGACCACTCGGTCGACCTCACCGGGAAGCGGGTCGCCGTCGTGGGCACCGGCGCCTCGGCCGCGCAGTTCGTGCCGGAGCTGCAGGAGGTGGCGGCGAAGGTCGTCGTCTTCCAGCGGACGCCGCCGTGGGTGATCCCGCGCCAGGACCGCGCCTACACCGAGCGGGAGCACCGGCGGATGGCGCGCGTGCCGGGCTTCCTGAAGCTCGCCCGGGGCGGCCAGTACCTGAGCCGCGAGGCCCGGCTGCGGGCGTTCATCGGCGGCGGCCGGCTGCGCGGCCTGTTCGAGGAGCAGGCGCTCGCCTTCCTCGAGCACCAGGTGCCCGACCCGGAGCTGCGCGCGAAGCTCACCCCCGGCTACGCCATCGGCTGCAAGCGGGTGATCGTCAGCGACGACTACCTGCGCTCCCTGACGCAGCCGAACGTCGAGGTGGTCGCCTCGCCGGTGGCCGAGGTCCGGCCGCACTCGGTGGTCGACGCCGACGGGACCGAGCACGAGGTCGACGTCGTCGTCTACGGCACCGGCTTCCGGGTCATGGACATCCCGCTCGGCCACCGGCTCACCGGCCGCGAGGGACGCACGCTGCACGCGGAGTGGGTCCGCGACGGCATCCAGGCCCACCGCGGCACCACCGTGGCGGGCTTCCCCAACCTGTTCCTGCTGCTCGGGCCGAACACGGTGCTCGGCCACACCTCCGTCGTGATCATGATCGAGGCGCAGATCCGCTACGTCGTCGCGGCGCTGGAGCGGATGCAGGAGACCGGCGCCGGCGCACTGGAGGTCCGCCGCTCCGCCCAGGACGCCTGGAACGCCCGGATGCAGGCCGAGCTCACCGGCACCGTGTGGAACGCCGGCGGCTGCCGGTCCTGGTACCGCGACGAGCAGGGCCGCAACTTCACGCTGTGGCCGACGCACACCTTCACCTTCATCCGGGAGCTCCGGCGGTTCGACGCCTCCGCGTACGAGCTGCGCTCAGCCCCCGAGTCCCCGTCCCCGCCTGATCCCCCCTCGCTGATCCCCTCCCCGCCCTGGAGTCCCCTCCCCATGCGCACCCGTTCGCTCGCCGCCGCCGGTGCCGTCGCCGTCGCGGCCGGTGCCGTCGCCGTCCGCCGCCGGGCCGCCGGCCGCACGACGACCCCGGCCCCGCAGCCGGCTCCCCTGCCGCAGGGCCGTGTCCGCACGGTGACCACCGAGGACGGCATCGACCTGCACGTCGAGGAGTTCGGCGCGGAGCAGCCCACCGCGACCGTCGTCCTCGCCCACGGCTACGTGCAGTCCTCGCGGCTGTGGGCCGGTCAGGTCCGCGACCTGGTGGAGGCCCGGCCCGACCTGGCGGTGGTCACCTACGACCACCGCGGGCACGGCGCCTCCGGCCCGACGCCGCGGGACCGGGCCACCATCGAGCAGCTCGGCCGCGACCTGGCCCGGGTGCTCGACGCGGTGGCCCCCGACGGGCCGGTGGTCCTCGGCGGCCACTCGATGGGCGGCATGACGCTCATGGCCCTGGCCGAGCAGCGCCCCGAGCTCTTCGGCGACCGCGTGGTCGGCGTGGCCTTCGTGGGCACCAGCTCCGGAGGGCTCGACGCCGTCACCTACGGGATGCCGGCGCCGCTGGCCCGCGTGGTCAAGAAGCTGCTGCCGGTGCTCAACGAGCGGGCCGTGAAGGCCGAACTGGCCGGCAGGGCGCGCGCGGTCGGCACGGCCGCCATGTGGCTGATCTTCAGCGGGGCCGCCGACCCGGCGGACGTGCAGGCGGCGATCGAGGTGCACCGCGGCACCACGGCCGAGACGGTGGCCGCCTTCCTACCCACCTTCTCCGACCACGACCGGCTCCAGGCACTCGAGGCGCTGACCGAGGTGCCGGTGCTGATCGCCGTCGGCGACGCCGACCGGCTCTGCCCCGTCGAGCACAGCCGCGCGCTCGCCGACGCGCTGCCCACGGCCGAGCTCGCCGTCTACCCCGGCGCCGGGCACATGGTGCAGATGGAGCGCCGTCCCGAGGTCAGCCGGCGGCTGCTCGCGCTCGTCGACCGGGCACTCGCCTCCGCTCCCGCGGCCCGGGTGCGGACCGCCTGACTCAGCGCGCCCGGTCGTAGCCGAAGAAGCCGCGCTTCCGGATCAGCGCGGAGACCTCCGGCGGCACCATCGACTCCCAGCCCGTGTCCTCGGTCGGGATCCGCCGGAGCACGTCCCGGCTGAGGATCGGCAGGTACTCGGGCCGGTGGTCGAGCCCGACGAAGCTGCCCCGCCGGTTCAGGTAGTCGAACAGCGGCCGCAGCTGCTCGGCCACCTCGACGGTGTCGACGCCGACCACCTGACCGTCGCGCAGCATCGGGTAGACGAACAGCCGCAGGTCGTTCTTGAACAGGCGGCCGAAGCTCTCCAGGATGCCGCCGGGCAGCTCGGCGTGCTTGGCCTCGTCGAACAGCTCGAGGAGGCTGGGCAGTCCCATGACCATCCCGATCCGCCCGTCGGTGCGCCAGGCCAGGTAGGCCGCCAGCCGGTGGTAGGCCAGGAAGTCCGAGATCAGCACGGGCAGGCCGCAGGCGGCCAGCAGGTCGGCCCGGGCGAGGAAGTCCCGCCGGTCGACGACGTCCCCGCCGGCGCGCAGGTTGGCCATCGTCAGCTCGGTGAGCGCGACGACCTCGCGCCCCTCGACCGCCGGGTCCCGCTCGAACGCGGCCCGGGCCGCCTCGAGCATGTCGATGTTGACGACCGTGGGCGGCCGGAAGCTGCCGCGCTCCACCAGGATCGCCTTCTTGCGCAGCGCCTCGCTGGGCTGCAGCACCCGCCGGTCCGGGCCGAACATCGCCGCGCCGGAGAGCCCGACCTGCACGAGCTTGAGCGCCATCACCCGGTTGTCGACCATCCGGAACTCGATGCCGCTCATCTCGATCAGGTCGATCTCGATCCGACCGGTGGTCAGCCGGTCGAGCAGGCTCTCCACGAGGCGCTCGGGTTCGTGGTGCTGGAAGAAGGCGCCGTGCAGCAGGTTGACGCCGACCACACCGAGTGCCTCCTGCTGCTGCGGCGCCTCGTCGTCGAGCATCCGCACGTGGACCACGACCTGGCTGGGTTCGTCGCGCGGGTGCGCCTGGAACTTCACGCCCATCCAGCCGTGGCACTCGTTGCCCCCGCGGTAGCTGCGGGCCACGACCGTGTCGGCGAAGGCGAAGAAGGACGTCTCGTCGCCGCGCTGGTCACCGAGCCGGTCGACGTCGAGCTGGAACTCGCGGTCGAGCATCGCCTGCAGGCGGCCCTTCGACACGTAGCGGTCGGACTTGCCGTAGACGGCGTCGCTGACCGCCATGTCGTAGGCCGACATCGACTTGGCCACGGTGCCCGCCGCGCCGCCCGCGCGGAAGAACCAGCGGGCGACCTCCTGCCCGGCCCCGATCTCCGCGATGGTCCCGTACCAGCGCGGGTCCAGGTTGATCTGCAGCGCCTTCTGCAGCGTGTCGACGCCGGCGTCCATGGCGCCCCCTCCCGTCCGGCCGGGTGTCAGGCGAGCGTAGCCAGGTGTGACCCGCGTCACCGCCCGGCGGACCTCACGTGGTCCGGGCCGGGTCGTCCGCCCGGTGGGCCGCCCGGCGCAACCCCGGCGCCAGCACCAGGGACACCGCCAGCGACCCCGTCGCGAGCACCGTCACCGCGCCCCCCGGCGTCAGCGCGTCGCCCAGCGCCCCGGCCAGCACCGCGAAGACCCCCTGCCCGGTCATCCGCGCCGCCGACTCGAACCCCAGCACCTGCCCGCGCAGCCCGGCCGGCGTCAGCGCGACCAGCCACTCCTGTTGCGCCAGCCCCGCCGCGTACCCGGCCGACGCGAGCGCCACCAGGACGGCGGCCACCGGCACCGACGGCCCCAGCGCGAACAGGACGAGCGGCGCGGCCAGCAGCAGCCGCAGCACCGTGTTCGACCGCCGCCGCTGCGCCGGGGTCAGGAACCGCCCGACCACGAGGTCGCCGGTCAGCATCCCGACCGCCCCGGCCGCGAGCAGCCAGCCGCCGCGCTCCCCCGCGTACGGCACGAACAGCGCCTCGCACCCGACCACCAGCCCGTTCGGGACGCAGAGCGCCACCAGCAGCGTGCGCGTCTCCCGCCGGGACAGCAGCAGCCGGTTGCCGCGCAGCGTCTCGGCCACCCCGGCCCGCCCGCTGCGCCGCGGCGGCCGCTCGGCCAGCCCGAACCGCAGCACGCCCACCGCGACGGCGGACACCGCGGCGGCCAGCGCGAACACCTGCGTCGTGGTCAGGACGGTCAGCAGCAGGCCGCCGGCCGCGAACCCTGCCACCTGGAACGCGCCGTTGGCCGCGTTCACCGTCGACCGGGCCAGCGGGTACGCCCCGGGCGGCACGAGCTCCGACAGCAGCCCCCACCGCACCCCGGACCCGACCGCCACGACGTACGCGGTGCCGACGACGAGCAGCAGCCGCGGCGCGGGGCCGAGGCCGGGCAGCACCTGCAGGGCCAGCGCCGCCGTGGACACCGCCCCGACGAGCACGAGCGTGCGCCGCGGCGGGCTCGCGTCGGCGGCCGACATCAGCGTGACGGCGCCGAGGGCCTGTGCGATCGAGGGGCCGGACATCGCCACCGCCGTGAGCAGCGCCGAGCCGGTCTGCCGGTGCACGAGCGTGGCCAGGGCCAGCGACGACGTCGTCGAGGCCACCGTGGTGAGCGCACTGCCGGTCCACAGCGCGCGGAACGCGGGGAGGGCGAACAGCGCCCGGTAGGTGAGCACGTGCCGACCGTCCGTCGCGGCGGCCCCGGCACCCACCGTTTCGTCTGCCGTCGAAAGGTGGGCGAGTTCGTCGTCGACGCCGACGTGATGGCACGCGCCCGCTTCGGCACCTCGCAGCTGACCGAGACGCTGGCCGGGCTCCGGATGCTCCTCTCCGCCCAGGTCCCGCCGTGGCACCGCCCGTGGCGCGACGCGCACGCCGCGGCGCTGCGGGAGCGCCTCGACACCGACCCCGTCGGCGCCGCGCTGCTCCGCGCCGCCTTCGGCCGCACGTGGACCGCCGACTTCCTGACCGTCCCGCCCACGGCGCCCGACCTGACGCTCGACGAGGAGCTGACCTACCTGGAGTCCCTCGACGACGACGCCGTCCGCGCCGACCTCGAGGTGGCCACCGGACCGCTCCCGGCCGAGCTGTCGGCCACCGGCCTCGCCCGCACGGCCGCCGGCCTGCTGCGCTGGACCTGGGCGCACACCATCCGCGACGAGTGGCCGCGCCGGCGCCGCGTGCTGCGCGCCGACGTCGTCGCCCGCACCGCCCGGCTCAGCAGCGAGGGCTGGTCCGGCGCGATCGACGGCCTCGCCTCCGGGGTCCGCTGGCTGGCGAACGGCCGGCTGCAGGTGAACCCGCACCCGTACCCGCCGCGCGACATCCGCGGCCGCGACCTGCTGTTCATCGCCGCGCACAGCCGCGGCAGCTGGGTGAGCTGGCGGCTGCCGCACACCTTCGCCGTCGTCTACCCGGTCACCGGCGCGCTCCTGGCCGACCCGGCCCCCCTGCCGGAGCCGCTGGTGCGCCTCCTCGGCCGCGCCCGGGCCCGCGTGCTCGCCGCGCTCGACGCCCCGCGCAGCACCACCGCGCTGGTCGCCGGCACCGGCCTGCCGCTGGGCAGCGTCGGCGGGCACCTGCGGGTGCTGCTCGACGCCGGCCTGCTCGAGCGCCGCCGGTCGGGGCGCGAGGTCCTCTACTGGCGCAGCGACGCCGGCCAGGCCCTCCTCGACGCCGCCGGGTGACGAGCCGACAGCACTACAGGGGCGCACCGGGCGAGGGGTGCGTGAGCGGACAGCGCTACGAGGGCTCAGCGGGTGCCGGGGCCGGGGAGCAGGCCGCGCTCGACGGCGACCATCACCGCGCGCGTGCGGTCGTCGACGCCGAGCTTGGCGAACACCCGCAGCAGGTGGGTCTTCACGGTGGCCTCGCCGATGAACAGCTCGCGGCCGATCTCGGCGTTGGTCAGCCCGCGCGCCACCCCGCCGAGCACCTCCAGCTCCCGCGCCGTCGGCTCCTCGGCCGCCGGCGCCCGCATGCGCGAGACGAGCCGGGCGGCCACCGGCGGCGCGAGCACGGTCTCCCCGCGCGCGGCGGCGCGCACGGCGTCGGCGAGCTGCGGCAGCGGGGCGTCCTTGAGCAGGTAGCCCGTCGCCCCGGCCGCGACGGCGCGCACGATGTCGGCGTCGGTGTCGTAGGTGGTCAGCACCAGCACCCGGACGGCGGGGTGCGAGACGGCCAGCCGCTCGATCGCCGTCACGCCGTCCATCCGCGGCATCCGCAGGTCCATGAGGACGACGTCGGGCCGCGTCGCGGCGACCAGCGCCAGCGCCTCCTGGCCGTCGCCGGCCTCGCCCACCACCTCGAGGTCCTCCTGCGCGGCCAGCCAGCCGACCAGCCCCCCGCGCACCACCGGGTGGTCGTCGACCACCAGCACCCGCGTCACGGGCCCGGCACCCGCACGGTCACCCGGGTGCCCGCCCCCGGCGCCGAGGCGACGTCGACCTCGCCGCCGACCTGGGCCACCCGCCCGCGCAGCCCCTCGAGGCCCGCGCCGCGCACCGCCGCGGGGTCGAAGCCCACGCCGTCGTCCTCCACGTGCACCGACACCTGCCCGCCCACCCGCGCCAGCCGCAGCACCACCGCCGACGCGCCCGCGTGCCGGCGGACGTTGGTCAGCGCCTCCTGCGCCCCGCGCAGCAGCACGACCTCCTCGTCGGTGCGCAGGCCCGGCGCGCCGTCGAGGGCCATGCCGTCGAGTGCTGCGGTGTCCACCCGCACCTCCAGCCCGGTCTCGCGGGCGAACCGCCCGGCCAGCTGCCGCAGCGCCTCCACCAGCGTCGAGCCGTCCAGCGCCACCGGCCGGAACGCCGCCACCACCGCCCGCGCCTCGGCCAGGTTGTCGCGCGCGACCTCCTCGATGACCGCCAGCTTCTCCCGCGCGGCACCGGGGTCGGCGGCGACCAGCGCCGCGGCGGTCTGCGACAGCACGACGATCGACGTGTAGCCCTGCGCCAGGGTGTCGTGCACCTCCTGCGCCAGCCGCTCCCGCTCGGCCAGGACGCCGCGCTCGTGCTCGGCGGCGGCGAGCTCCGAGCGCGTCGCCTCCAGCTGTGCGATCAGCGACGCCCGCTGCGCGCTCTCGTGCAGCACCCGGCTGACCCAGACTCCCAGCGCCAGGCTGAACCCGATCCCGATGCCCGTCTCCAGCAGCACGTCGCCGGGGTCGCGGGAGGAGGCGGCGCTGAGCACCGGGCCCGCGGCGCTGGCGAGCCCGAGCAGCAGCGTCCAGGAGATGCCGGTGAGCGTTCCCTGCACGGCGAACCACACGTGCGGATAGGCGAGGAAGAGCAGGAACAGCAGGCCGGGTGCCAGCCAGCCCAGCAGCGCGAACGACGTGACCAGCACCAGCAGGTACGGCACGGCCCGCCGGGGGGCGCCCGACCGGATCGCCGGCACGCCGAGGACGGCGTAGGCGACGGCGAGCGCGCCCAGGACCAGCAGCGCGGACGCCCGCCGGCCGGCGTCCACGGCGTCCCCGACCAGCGTCGACAGCACCGCGAGGCCCCAGACGGCGGCGGAGACCAGGTGCATCCCGACGACCGTCGCGTTCCACCCGCGCTCGGGCAGCGGATCGCCGCCGTCGTCCCCGGGAGGGACGACGACGGCGACCAGCCGGCGCGTCAGGCTCATGCGGCCCGGCGCCAGCGGAAGGTCCTGGCGCACACCACGGCGCCGATGATCACCCATGCGGCCAGCACCAGGGCAGTGGTCCCGTGCTCCCATCTGCCGGCCTGCTCGGCCACGGCGGCCGAGTCGGGCAGGAACACCGAGCGCATGCCCTGCACCATCCACTTCAGCGGGAAGAGCGCCGCGACCTGGTCCATCCACCGGGGCAGGTCCGAGTCGATGAAGAACACCCCGGAGAGGAACTGCAGGACGACGGCGAACGCGGGGATCCCGGCCGACGCCGAGCGGGCGCTGCCGATCACCGACGCGACCGCCAGGCCGAGGACCGTGCCGGCCAGGATGCCCAGGACCACGACCCAGGCGAAGGTCAGCCAGCGCGAGGCCTCGGTGGGCAGCGGCACGTCGTAGGCGTACGCGGCCACGGCCAGCAGGACGGCGAGCTGGGCGACCGTCGTGACCACGACCTGCCCCGCCTTCCCGATCCCGTAGGCCAGCGCGGGGGTCCCCAGCGTCTGCAGCCGGGCGAGGTCACCGCGGTCGCGCTCCTCGGTCACCGCGGTGCCCACCGCCTGGAAGCTGGTGAGCATGACGCCGGTGGCGGCGATCCCGGCGAGGAAGTACTGCCGGAAGCCGACGCCGGGGACGACCTCCTCGTCGCCGAAGACCGAGCCGAAGATCACCAGCATGATCACCGGGTAGGCGAAGGAGAACGCGACCTGGCCGGGATCGCGGGCGAACAGCCGCAGCTCCAGGCCGATGCGGGCCAGCCCGATGGACAGCGCCGACGGCGGCGCGGGGAGCGTGGCGGGGACGGCGGGGACGACGGTGGCGGTCATCGGGGGTCCTCCTGCGCGGTGGCGACCAGGCGGAGGTAGACGTCCTCCAGGCCGGGGCGGGTGACGGTCAGTCCGGGGACCTCCCCGGCGGGGTGCGCGGCGAGCAGGTCGCGCAGGACGGCGGCCGGCTCGGCGGTGGCCACCGACCGCGGCGCGCCGTCCTCGGTCCAGGCCACCGTCGCCTCGGCGCGCAGGGCGCCGCCCAGCTCGGCCGGCGGAGCGACGTCCACCAGCCGCCCGGCGCTGATGACGCCGACCCGGTCGGCCAGGTGCGCGGCCTCGTCGAGGTAATGGGTGGTGAGCAGCACGGTCGTGCCGCGGTCGCGCAGCCCCTCGACCAGGGCCCAGAACTGCCGGCGGGCCACCGGGTCCATGCCGGTGGTCGGCTCGTCGAGGAACAGCAGCTCGGGCCGGCCCTGCACGCCGAGCGCCACCTCCAGCCGCCGGCGCTGCCCGCCCGACAGCGCGGTCACCCGCTGCCGCGCGGCGTCGGCCAGCCCGACGTCGGCCAGCAGCTCCCCGGTCGGCAGCGGCGCCGCGTGGTAGCGGGCGAAGTGGTCGAGGGTCTCGCGCACGGTGAGCGCGTTGCCCGCCCCGGTGGACTGGCCGACCACGCCGATGCGGTCGCGCCAGGCCCGTCCCGCGTGCGCCGGGTCCGCGCCGAGGACGGCGACGTCCCCGCCGTCGCGCCGGCGCACGCCCTCCAGGATCTCGACGGTCGTCGTCTTCCCGGCGCCGTTGGGCCCGAGCAGCGCGAACACCTCGCCCCGCCGGACGTCGAGGTCGACGCCGTCGACCACCGCGCGGCCGCCGTACCGCTTGACCAGCCCGCGCACGCGGACCGCGTCGTCGTGCTGGAGCGCCGGGGGGACCGGCGCCGTCTGAGTCGCTGTCATGCCCCGAGCCTGTCGGCGCGCTCCCCCGGCCGGGACGGCCGCGCGGTGGGTCCGCCGTCCACCGGTCGGTGGACGGCCTCCCTCAGTCGCCCGGGTCGAGGACCCGCCGGCCGGCCAGGGCGCTGACCACCTCGACGGCGTCGTCCCAGTAGCGCGCGTAGTGGTCGGGGTCGGCGTTGCGCTGGGTGCGGTGCGCGGCGATCGTCGGCGGCAGCGCCTGCCAGCCGGGGACCTCCTGCAGCGCCAGGAAGAAGTTGGTGGCGCTGGTGGTCGGGTCCATCCGGTCGGCGTAGGAGCCCCACGCGCCGTTGTCCCGCTGCTGGAACAGCCCGCGGGAGTCGGGGCCGGCGGCGTCGCCGCGGTCGAGGACGAGCAGCGAGGACTCCCCCATCGCCGTCATCACGCCGACCACCTGGGCACACGTGTCCATCCCGAGCGCCTCGGCCGCGTTGACGATCGCCGCGGCGTTGGCCAGCTGCTCACCGGAGTACCCGGCGACCGGACCGTCCGGCACGGCGGCCGGGTCGATCCGCACGGCGGGCTCCGCGGCCGCGCACTCCGCCGACCGCGGCGGGTCCGCGGTCACCTGGCGCACCACCAGGAACGCGGCGAGGACCACGAGGAGGACGGCCGCGAGCGCGACGACCTGCCGGCGGGGCGGGGCGAGCTCGGGTGCCTGCACACCCCGTCCAACGGACGGCGCACCGCAGGGGTCCCCGCTACTGGACGGACGCGTCCGGCGGCGGGAGCGAGACGCGCAGCTGCTCGTCGACCGAGGTGACGCCCGGGACGGCCAGCAGCGACGGGCGGGCGTCGGCCGGCGCCTGGCCGGTGATGACACCGAGCGCGCCGAGGACCCGCTCGACCTCCATGCCCGAGTCGCGCAGCGCGGAGGCGACCGAGTCCAGCTCGGCCAGGTGGCCGTCGTCGACGGTCACGCTGAAGCGCGACAGCGGGGACCCCATGGCCGGAGGCTACGCGCGTCGCACGCTCCCGGTGCCCTCCTGCGGCGCGAGCACCAGGCCGCTGCCGACGTCGACCGACGGCTCGGTCAGCCGCCGGCCGGCCTGGGTGAGCGTGGCCCACAGCTCGTAGCCCCGGCGGCCGGTGGCCTCCGCCCAGAGCGCGGCGAGGCCGGCCACGTGCGGGGTGGCCATGCTGGTGCCGCTGATCGTGTGGTAGCGCTCGGGCATCGGCCAGGCCGACAGCACGTCGACGCCCGGGGCGGCCACGTCCACCTCCCCGCCGGGCACCGGCAGGCTGCGGGCGGAGAACCAGGCGGTGGTCAGCCGGGGGTCCAGCGCGCCCACGGCCAGGACCTCGACGCTGTTGGCCGGCGCGCCGACGAAGCCGAACTCGCCGTTCTCCCGGTCGGCGTTGTTGCCGGCCGCGGCCACGATCAGCGACCCCTGCTCCAGCGCCCGGCGGCCGGCCGCGGAGTAGGGCGGGTGCGCCTCGGCAACGTCGGCGCCCAGCGACATCGAGATCACCGCGCAGCCGTTGGCCACCGCCCAGTCGATGCCGGCCAGGATGCCGCCGTCGTCGCCGCTGCCCTCGTCGCTGAGCACCTTCCCGACGAAGACCTCCGCGTCCGACGCGACGCCGTAGCGCGGCCCGGCCGGGGGCACCCGCGGACCGCAGGCGGTGCCGGTGCAGTGGGTGCCGTGGCCGTGCCCGTCCTGCGCGCTGTCCACCCCGGTCACGAACGACTCCGCGGTCACCGCCCGGCCGGCGAAGTCGGGGTGCTGCAGGTCCAGCCCGGTGTCGAGGACCGCGACCCGGATCCCCAGCCCGGTGAACGGCGACGTCGTCGCCTGCACCGCCTGGATCCCCCAGGTGGCCGCCGCGGTGTCCTCGAACGCGGGCGGCGGCGGGGGCTCCTCCCCCGGCACCGGCGCGCCGGCCAGGCGGGCGGCGAGGTCGGCGACGCCGTCGCGGTAGCCCCGGACGTAGGCCGACGGGTCCTCGGGCAGCACGTGGTGGACCAGCTCCGGCGACACGGACAGCACCGGCCGGCGCGCGCCGCGCAGGGCCGCCACCCGGTCGGGGGCCGCGGCGACGACCGCGATGCCGAGCCGGGCGAACAGGGTGGCTCCGGCGTCGCGCATCGCCTGGGCGGGGACCCGGCCGGAGGCGAAGTCACGGGAGTCGGCGACGTCGGAGATCCCGGCCGCCGACCAGTCCACCGGCTCGTCGGCCGCGTCGGCGAACACGACCACCTGCCGGCCGGTGGTCTGCGCCCCCCGGAGGCGGGGCGGTCGGGCGGCGGCTGGCGGATCGATCACGGTGTCCCCCTGGACGACGGCCGGAGCGGCTCCCGGCGGTGGCGGCAGTCTGTAGCGCGGCGGTGACGGACGCGAACCAGAGGGCTCCACGGAGGCGTCCGGAAACCGCCAGTCGGGACCCGCGGGCGGTGCCATGCTCGGGGCGTGCTCTCCTCGCTCGACGCCGGACGCTGCTACCGCGCGGTCGCCAGCCGCGACGCCCGCTTCGACGGCTGGTTCTTCACCGCGGTGCGCACGACCGGCATCTACTGCCGCCCCTCGTGCCCGGCCCGGACGCCGGCCGCCGGCAACGTGTCCTTCTTCGGCAGCGCCGCCGGCGCCCAGGCCGCGGGCTACCGGGCCTGCCGCCGCTGCCGGCCCGACGCCGTCCCGGGATCCCCGGAGTGGGACGTGCGCGCCGACGTCGTCGCCCGCGCCATGCGCCTCATCGCCGACGGCGAGGTCGAGCGCTCGGGCGTCCCCGGGCTGGCCGCGCGGCTGGGCTACTCCGAGCGGCAGGTGCACCGCCTGCTCGTCGGCGAACTCGGCGTCGGCCCGCTCGCCGTGGCCCGCGCCCAGCGCGCGCAGACCGCCCGGGTGCTGGTCGAGACCACGGACCTGCCGATGGCCGACGTCGCCTTCGCCGCCGGGTTCGCCAGCATCCGGCAGTTCAACGACACCGTCCGCGAGGTGTTCGCCTGCACGCCGTCGGAGCTGCGCCGCCGCCGGCCGGGCGGCGACGGCGGCACGCCGGGCTGGCTGACCCTGCGGCTGGCCGCCCGCGCCCCGTTCGACGCCGCCGAGGTGCTGCACTTCCTCGGCGCGCACGCCGTGCCCGGCCTCGAGGAGTGGGACGGGACGACGTTCTCGCGGGTGCTCGACCTGCCCGCCGGGCCCGGCGTCGTCCGCCTCTCCCCCGCGCCCGACGGCGGACCCGCGGTCACCGCCCGGCTGCTGCTGACCGACCTGCGCGACCTGCGCGCCGCCGTCCCCCGCTGCCGGCGGCTGCTCGACCTCGACGCCGACCCCGCCGCCGTCGACGACGTCCTCGGTGCCGACCCCGCGCTGGCGCCCCTGGTGGCCGGCGCGCCCGGCCGCCGCGTGCCCGCCTCGCCCGACGGCCCCGAGTCGGCGGTGCGCGCGGTGCTCGGCCAGCAGGTGTCGGTGGCCGGCGCCCGCACCCTGACCTCGCGGCTCCTCCCGTTGGCAGGGACGCCGCTGGCCGAGCCGGTCGGCACCCTCACGCACGCCTTCCCGCGGCCGGAGGCGCTCGCCGGCGCCGACCTGTCCGCCGTCGGGCTGACCGGCGCCCGCCGCCGCACGCTGGGCGGCCTGGCCACCGCCCTGGCCGAGGGCCGCGTGGTGCTCGACCCGGGGTGCGACCGGGAGGCCGCCGCGCGCGACCTGCTGGCCCTGCCCGGCATCGGCCCGTGGACGGCGTCGCTGGTGGTCATGCGCGGCCTCGGCGACCCCGACGTGTGGCTGCCCGGTGACCTGGCGCTGCGCCGCGCGCTGGCGTCGCTGGGCAGCTCCGACGCCGAGGCCGCCACCCGCTGGCGCCCGTGGCGCTCGTACGCCGCGATGCACCTCTGGGCGCTGGCCGCGCCTGCGCTCTTCACCCGCCCGACCCACCCCTCCACCCGCTCCCCCGCAGATCGGAGTGCGTCATGACCCCGTCCGCCCGCTTCGCCACGGTCGCCACGCCCCCCGGCCCGTTCACCGTCGTCGTCACCCCCGGACCCGACGGCGGCGACGTCGTCCTGGCCGCGGGGTGGACCGACGACGTCGCCGAGCTGCTGCCCGTCGTGCACCGCGCGCTGCGGCCCACGTGGGTCGAGCGCGCGGAGCACCTGCCGGTCCTCGACGTCGTCGAGGCCCACGCCGCCGGCGACCTCGGCGCCATCGACGCCGTCCCCGTGCGGCAGCGCTCCGGGCCGTTCCTCGAGGACGCCTGGGAGGTGCTGCGGACCGTCCCCGCCGGGCAGCCCGACACCTACGCCGAGTTCGCGGCCCGCTGCGGGCGGCCGTCGGCGGTGCGCGCGGCGGCCAACGCCTGCGCCCGCAACGCCGCCGCGCTGTTCGTCCCCTGCCACCGGGTGCTCGGCTCCGACGGCGGGCTGGGCGGGTTCCGCTGGGGCACGCCGGTCAAGCGCTGGCTGCTCGACCACGAGGCCGAGCACGCCCCGGTCCCCGCCTAGGGAGCCTCCGCGGCGCTGTGGGCCGCACCTCCCGGGAGTTGTCGGTGCCGTGCTGCACCCTGCTCTGGTGGACGCCGCCTCCCTCCTGCTCGGCCTGCTCCTCGGGGTGCTGCTGGGGGCGGCGGTGACGCTCGGGGTGGTGGCGCTGCTGGCCCGGCGCCGCCCGACCGACGAGGGCCTCGAGCCGCTGCACGAGTCGCTGGACCACCTGCACCGGCTGCTGGCCGGCATCGAGCGCGACCGCGCCACCGCCCACGGCGAGCTGCGCGAGCAGATGGGCACCGTCGGGCAGACCAGCGCGCTGCTGCGCCAGGAGACCGCGGCGCTGGTCACCGCGCTGCGCACGCCGCACGTGCGCGGCCGCTGGGGCGAGGTCCAGCTGCGCCGGGTGGTCGAGGTGGCCGGCCTGCTCGAGCACTGCGACTTCGTCGAGCAGCCGTCCTCCACCAACGACGAGGGCGCCGGCGTGCGGCCCGACCTCGTGGTCACCCTCTCCGACGGCCGGCAGGTCGTCGTCGACGCCAAGGTGCCCTTCACCGGGTACATCGAGGCGGTGCAGGCCACCGACCAGGCCGTCCGGGACCAGCGGGTCGCCGCGCACGCCCGGCAGCTGCGCACCCACGTCGACCAGCTGGCCGCCCGCCGCTACCCCACCGCGTTCCGGCCGGCGGCGCCGTTCACCGTCCTGTTCGTCCCGTCCGACGGCTTCCTCACCACCGCGCTGGAGGCCGAGCCGGCGCTGCTGGAGTACGGCTTCGGCCGCGACGTCGTCATCGCCACGCCCAGCACGCTGCTCGCCCTCCTGCGCACCGTCGCGCACTCCTGGCGGCAGGAGCGGCTGGCCCGCGACGCCGACCAGGTCATCGAGGTCGGCCGGCGGCTGCACGCGCGCCTGACCACGCTGTCGGGCCACCTCACCCGCCTCGGCTCCGCCCTGGGCTCCACGCTGACCCGCTACAACGAGACGGTCGGCTCCTACGAGCGCTCGGTGCTCGCCGCCGCCCGCCGCTTCGACGACCTCGGGGTCGGCGAGACGCCGGTGCCCACCCCCGAGCCGGTCGAGGCGGTGGTCCGGCAGCTGCGGCCGGCCGGCGAGGAGCCGCCGCCGCTCCCGGACGACGACGACGCGCCGCTGCGCTGGCGGCTCACCGACGGCGGCTGAGGCGGGCCGGAGGGCGGATCCCACCCGGCGCGCCGGGCACGTCCGTCCCACCCGCCCCGCGGCTCACCGAGAGTTGCCAAATCGACACGGCGACCTGTCGCGAGTCGGAACCGCGAAGTCACCCGCAGGAGACACCTCCGTCGCTACCGTGAGGACGACAGCGGCCCGGACCGGGCCGGAGGGTCCGGACGGGGAGGTACGCCATGGGCTCGGCGAGCACAGCCGACACCTGGCGGGACAGCGGAGTGGGCGGCCAGCGCTCCTACGCCGTCCCGCGGGCGGCGCGGCCCGACGCCACCGGCCCGGACCGCTCGATGCGCATGGGCCTCCCGCCCGTGCCGCCGCCCTCGCCACGCGGCCGGCCCGGCGGAGGCAGCCCCGGCCGCAGCGCCGGTCACGGCTCCGGCTACGGCTCCGGCTACGGGACCGGCAGCGCCTACGGCCGTCCCGCCGCCGAGGCCCGCCCCTCGGCGCGTCCCGCCCAGCAGCGCACCCCCCACCCCGCCGTCCACCCGCTCGGGAACCGCGCGGAGGCCGCCGCACCTGCGCGTCCCCGCGGCGGACGGCCGGCCGGCCGCGCGGCCGAGCGGGCCGCCGCAGAGCCCGCCGCCGGCAGCCGGCTGCGCGGCGTGCTCGCCGTCCTCGGCGTCTTCGTCATCACGCTCGCCGGCGGCGCGATCGACTCGTTCCTCGGCGTGGGGCTGGGCACGCTGACCCTCGTCACGCTCGTCGCGGCCACCGCCGTCGCCACGCTGCTGGTCCGCCGCCGCGACCTGCTGACGGTCGTCGTCGCGCCGCCGCTGGTGTTCGTGGCGGTCGCGCTGGTCAACATCGGCCTCGCGCCGTCGGCCTCGTTCACGCTGCCGACCCTCGCCACGATCCTCGTCCGCGGCTTCCCCACGATGGCCGTCGCCACCGGCGTGGCGCTGGTGCTGGCGATCGTCCGCTGGGCCGCCCGGCGCTGATCCCCCGCAGACGCGGACGAGCCCCCCTCCCGGCCGGGAGGGGGGCTCGTCCCGTTGCCGTGACCGTCAGCGGGCGGCGCGACCGGGGCGCAGCTCGTGCGGGAGCGCGAACACCAGGCGCTCCTCGGCGGCCTTCACCGTCCCGACGTCGGGGTAGCCGCGCTCGGCCAGCCAGTCGAGCACCTCGCTGACCAGGATCTCGGGAACCGACGCCCCGCTGGTGACGCCGACGGTGCCCACGCCCTCCAGCCACGACGGGTCGATCTCGGCGGCGTAGTCCACCAGGTGCGCGGCGCGGGCGCCGGCCTCCAGGGCCACCTCCACCAGCCGCACCGAGTTCGACGAGTTGGTCGACCCGACGACGATCACCAGGTCGCACTCGTCGGCCATCTGCTTGACCGCCTGCTGCCGGTTCTGCGTGGCGTAGCAGATGTCGTCGCTGGGCGGGGACTGCAGGCCGGGGAAGCGGGTCCGCAGCGCGTCGACCGTGGCCAGCGTCTCGTCGACCGACAGCGTCGTCTGCGACAGCCAGACCACCCGCTCGGGGTCGCGGACCTGCACGTTCGCGACGTCGTCGGCGCCGTCGACGAGCTGGATGTGCTCCGGCGCCTCGCCGGAGGTGCCCTCGACCTCCTCGTGCCCGCGGTGACCGATGAGGAGGATGTCGTAGTCGTCCTTGGCGAACCGCTTGGCCTCCTGGTGCACCTTGCTCACCAGCGGGCAGGTCGCGTCGATGGTCCGCAGCGAGCGCGCGCGGGCCTCCTCGTGCACCGCCGGCGACACGCCGTGGGCGCTGAAGACGACGACCGCACCCTCGGGCACCTCGTCGGTCTCGTCGACGAACACCGCGCCGCGCCGCTCGAGGGTGGCGACGACGTGCTTGTTGTGGACGATCTGCTTGCGGACGTAGACGGGCGCACCGTGGATCTCCAGCGCCCGCTCGACGGCGACCACCGCCCGGTCCACACCGGCGCAGTAGCCCCGGGGATCGGCCAGCAGGACCCGTCCGCGCTGATCAGCCATGCACCCATCGTAGGTGGCGCGCCGTCGGGTGCCGGTCTCCCGACGAGACGCTCGACACGCCGTCGGCGGGAAGGGCCGCCCGACCGGGTGGCAGCCGCCGGGGCCACGATGCCGTTCCGCGCGCCCTGCGGCAGGCTGGACCCATGTCCCGTGAGATCCCCGAGCCGATCCGCGCCGCCGCCGGCCTGGCCGCCACCGTCCTGGACGAGGCCCGCCGGCTGCCCTCGACGCTGCCGGGTCTCCCCGTGCGCCTGATCGGGCTGGCCCTGCAGACGGCGATGAAGTGGCAGCAGCAGTGGTCGGGACTGGTCGCGCGCGGCGACGAGGTCCTCACCGGGCTGCGCGGCGACCGCGAGCCCGGCCTGGCCACCTTCGACGACGACGAGGACGAGGACGCCGGTGGCGCCCCCCTCGTCGCGCAGCCGATCGACGTGCTGCACAACTCCGCGTTCGACCGCGCCCCCGACGTCGACACCGTCGGCGACGGCCTGTCCGACGACGTCTCCGACGCCGAGGTCGCCACCCTCCCCGCCGACCCGGCCGCCGACGCGGTCGTGGCCGCGGTCGAGGACACCGCCGGCGTACTGGAGAGCGGGGTCGAGGGGATCGCGGCCGCCGAGGTCGACGTCATGGAGATCGACGTCGACACCGACGCCGCCGGCCTGGTCGACGACGAGCTCGCCGGGCTGCCGCAGGACCCGTCGCCGGCCTCGGTCGTCGCGGCGGTCGAGGACGTCACCGACCTGGTCCAGGGCGCCGAGGAGGCGGAGTCCGCGCTGGACGCCGCCGACTCTGCGCTGACCGCCGAGGACGCGCTGGAGAGCGCGCTGCTGGAGGCCGAGGGCACCGACGCCCCCGCCCCGCCACCGACACCCCTGCCGCCGACACCCCCGCCGCGAGCGACCCCGGCGGCTCCCCGGTCGGCGAGCTGGCCGGTGCGCCCGACGTGGGCAGCGACGACACGACGGTCCCCGACGCCGCCGACTCCGGCGTCGCCGACACCGACATCGGCCTGGCCACCGACACCGACACCGACACCGACACCGACACCGACGACGCCGGCGGCGCCCCGGACGCGGGCGTGCTCGGCGAGGACGCGGAGTCCGCCGCGGCGCCGGCCGAGGACGCCTCCACCGAGGTCGACGTCGTCACGCCGGACGGCCAGGTGACCACGGTCGAGGGCACCGTCACCGACGAGGGCGTCGTCGCCCCGAGGGCGGTCGCGCGGACGCGACCGGGACCGCCGAGGCCCCGCCGAGGGGTCGGCGACGGGCGAGGGCAGCGACGTCGTCACCGAGGAGCACGCGCGCGTCGACGAGGAGATGGGCGCCGAGCCCGGCCCCGGCGAGGACAGCGGCGCGGCGACCGACGCCGTCGAGCCGGAGCCGGACACGGCCACCGACACCGCCGCGGAGGCCACCGACGAGGGCGGCACGCCCGTGGCGGCGGCCACCGGGGTGCGCACGGACGTCGGCGACGCCGACACCGCCGAGGAGGACGCGGCGGGAGGCGAGGGTGCCGCCGGGGAGGCCGCCGCGGCACCGATCGACGGCTACGACTCCTTCACGATCGCCCAGCTGCGGGGCCGGCTGCGCGGCTACCAGCTGGCCACGGTCGCCGATCTGCTCGCCTACGAGGAGGCCACCCGGGCCCGGGCGCCGTTCCTCACCATGCTGCGCAACCGGCTGGAGAAGCTCGAGCAGCAGGCGGCCGACAGCAGCCCGCTGCAGCCCCGCGGCTGACGCGCGTTCCCCAGCGGCCGGGTCCCCGTCGGGGGCCCGGCCGCTGTCGTCGGTGCTGCCTGGCAGGCTCGGGCGCATGACCGCCCCCTCCTCCCCCGAGGCGCCGTGGCCGGTGCGCACGGTGGCCCGCAAGGTCGCCGAGTGGATCGGCCGGCTCGGCGAGGTGTGGGTCGAGGGCCAGGTGGCCCAGCTCTCCCGGCGCGGCGCCGCGACGGTGTTCCTCACCCTGCGCGACCCCGCCGCCGACCTCTCCGTGCCGGTCACCTGCGCCCGCGACGTCGCCGACCGGCCCGGCCTCGAGCTCACCGAGGGCGCCCGCGTCATCGTGCGGGCGCGGCCGGACTACTACGTCGCCCGCGGGTCCTTCTCGCTGCGCGCCACCGAGATCCGCGCCGTCGGGCTCGGGGAGCTGCTCGCCCGCATCGAGCGGATCCGCCGGCTGCTGGGCGCCGAGGGGCTCTTCGACGCCGCCCGCAAGCGCCCGCTGCCCTTCGCCCCCGCCGTCGTCGGCCTGGTCACCGGCAAGGACTCCGCCGCCGAGCGGGACGTCCTGGTCACCGCCCGGCGGCGCTGGCCGGCGGTGCGCTTCGCCGTGCACCACAGCCTCGTGCAGGGCGTGAACGCCGCCGCGTCGGTCATCGACGGCCTGCAGCGGCTCGACCGCGACCCCGAGGTCGAGGTGATCGTGCTCGCCCGCGGCGGCGGCTCGGTCGAGGACCTGCTGCCGTTCTCCGACGAGGGCCTGGTGCGCGCCATCGCCGCGTGCCGCACCCCCGTGGTCACCGCCGTCGGCCACGAGACCGACACCACCCTGGTCGACCACGTCGCCGACGTCCGGGCGGCGACGCCCACCGACGCCGCCCACCGCGTGGTGCCCGAGATCGGCGAGCAGCGCCGGCTGGTCGACGGGCTGCGCGCCCGCGCCCGGCACCTGCTCACCACGCGGATCGAGCAGTCCGAGCGGTGGCTGGAGGGCGTCCGCAGCCGGCCGGTGCTCGCCGACCCCGAGCGGCTGCTGCACGGCCGGGCCGACGACGTCGTCGCCCTGCGCGACCGCGCCCGCCGCACGCTCACCCACCGCGTCGAGACCGCCGAGCGCGACCTCGACCACGCCCGCGCGCGGGTCACCGCGCTCTCCCCGCAGGCGACGCTGCAGCGGGGCTACGCGCTGGTGCAGCGGGCCGACGGCGCCCTGGTGCGCGACCCCGGTGAGGTCGCCGACGACGAGCGGCTGTCGGTGCGGGTCGCGGGCGGCCGGCTGCCGGTGCGCGTCGCCAGGCAGGATGGGGACCCGTGAGCAGCGACGCACCGGAGCAGCCGACGCAGACCTACGAGCAGGCCCGCGAGGAGCTGGCCGACGTGGTCCGCCGGCTCGAGGCCGGGGGGCTCACCCTCGAGGAGTCCCTCGCCCTCTGGGAGCGCGGTGAGCAGCTGGCCCAGCTCTGCCAGCACTGGCTCGACCGTGCCCGCGAGCGCCTGGCCGCGGCCTCGCCGGGCGACCGGGAGGGCTGAGGCTCAGCTCGGCTCGGACACGGGGGCGACGGCGGCGGCGACGGTCCGCAGCTCGCCGTCGTCGGCCGAGCCGGTGACCAGGGTGGTGACGTCGCCGTCCTCGCGGGTGAGGACCGTCTCGCCCCGCTCGCTGGTGAGCCGCGTCCAGGTGCGCCCGCCGAGGTCGACGCTGCCGTCGTCCTGCGCACCGTCGAGCACGGAGGTGAGGCGCTCGGCGGCGGCGTCGTCGGTGATCAGGAACCCCGCGTACTCGTCCGACGGGGTGACGTAGCCGATCTCCAGGGTGACCGGGGCCCCGTCGGCGGCGTCCGGCGCGTCGGTGCGGGCGCTGGTGGGCCGGTAGCCGTCGGGCAGCCCCGCGGGCACCTCCACCGGGTAGGACGCCCGCTCGGTGGCCAGCCGGACGCTGCTGCTGGGGTCGATGGGGCGCACCGGGTCGCTGCCGCTCTGCCGGAAGGCGACCCAGCCGGCGACGAGCAGGCAGATGACCACGAGCGGCAGCAGCGAGCGGATCATGTTCGCCGCGCTCATCCGGTTGGCCCGCTCGACGGCGGTCGGGGCCGGCGGCGGCTGCTCCTCGGGGGCCTGCTGGCCCGACGGGCCCGAAGTGGTCATGCCCCTAGGATCACACCACCGATCCAGAACCCCGCTGCCCCGCATCCGCGACCCCCGCACGCCCGACCGGCTCGGGGGACCGGAACGGCGGACGGTGGCCACCGGCAACGGTGCCGATGTTGGAGGTCCCGTGACGCTTCCCGTGCCCGACGGCCCCGTGCCCCCGATCCCCCGCGCGAGCACCTTCCGCACCGACCGCCCGGCTCCGGACCGCAACCTGGCCCTCGAGCTGGTCCGGGTCACCGAGGCCGCCGCGATGGCCGCGGGCCGCTGGGTCGGCCGCGGGGACAAGAACGGCGGCGACGGCGCCGCGGTCGACGCCATGCGGGCGCTGATCGGCACGGTGAGCATGCGCGGCGTCGTCGTCATCGGCGAGGGCGAGAAGGACCAGGCGCCGATGCTCTACAACGGCGAGCAGGTCGGCGACGGCTACGGCCCCGAGTGCGACGTCGCCGTCGACCCCATCGACGGCACCACGCTGATGGCCAAGGGCATGCCCAACGCGATCGCGGTCATGGCCGTGGCCGACCGCGGCGCCATGTACGACCCGTCGGCCGTCTTCTACATGGAGAAGATCGCCACCGGCCCGGCCGCCGCCGACGTCGTCGACATCACCGCCCCGGTGGCCGAGAACATCCGCCGGGTGGCCAAGGCCAAGCACAGCCGGGTGGAGGACGTCACCGTCTGCATCCTCGACCGCCCACGCCACGAGCAGCTGGTGCACGAGGTCCGCGAGGCCGGCGCGCGCATCCGGTTCATCTCCGACGGCGACGTCGCCGGCGCGATCGCCGCGGCCCGCGAGGGCACCGGCGTCGACCTGCTGCTGGGCATCGGCGGCACCCCGGAGGGGATCATCGCCGCCTGCGCGCTCAAGTGCATGGGCGGTGCGCTGCAGGGCCGGCTGTGGCCCAAGGACGACGAGGAGCGGCAGAAGGCGATCGACGCCGGCCACGACCTCGACCGCGTCCTCTCCATCGACGACCTCGTCCGCGGCGACGTCTTCTTCGTCGCCACCGGCATCACCGACGGCGAGCTGCTGCGCGGGGTGCAGTACCGCGCCGGCGGCTGCACGACGCAGTCGCTGGTCATGCGCTCGCGGTCGGGGACGATCCGCTCGATCGACAGCCTGCACTCGCTGGAGAAGCTGCGAGCCTACTCCGCGGTGCCCTTCGACCGCTCCGACGACGAGCGGTGACGTAGGCACCTCAGGCACAGGACGGCCCCGGGGCGATCGCCCCGGGGCCGTCCTGCGTCCGCGGTGCCGGCGTCAGCCGAGCCGGCCCTCGCAGTTGGCCACCTCGTAGGGCACCCGGCCGGCGCAGGTGCCGGCGTACTGCTCCCACTCCGAGCCCGACGGCGAGGTGCCCCACAGGTCGTCGCAGGCGGCGAAGTCGCCGGCGAAGCAGCGGTCGGCCAGCGGCTGGTACTCCCCGTCCGGGTCCTCACCGAGGCCCTGCGGCGGCACCGGGTCGGCCGCGGGCGTCGGGGTGCCCTGGCCGAGCCGCGCCTCGCAGGTGCCGGCCTGGTACTCGACCCGTCCGCCGCAGGTGCCGGCGTACTCCTCGTAGTCCGACCCGGACGGCGTGATGGGCCACAGGTCGTCGCAGGCGGCGAAGTCGCCGGCGAAGCAGCGGTCGGCCAGCGGCTGGAACTCGCCGTCGGGGTCCTCGCCGAGGCCCTGCGGGGGCACCGGCGCCGATGGAGCCCCGGCACCGCCTCCGCCTCCGCCTCCGGACGACGTGCTGGAGGAGGGCGAGGAACTGCTCGACGAGCTCGACGAGGACGGGCTCGAGGACGACGACGGGCTCGCCGAGGACGACGACGAGGTGCTGGTGCGCGTCGGGTCGGCGATCGGCGTGCTGTCGTCGTCGCGCAGCAGGAAGAACAGCCCCACGGCCGCGGCCGCGAGCAGCAGCACACCGGCGATCACCGAGGCGATGACGACGTTCTTCCTGGTGCCCTTCCGGGGCGGCTGGCCGTAGCCGGGCTGCCCGTACGCCTGCTGGCCGTACTGCTGCCCGTACTGCTGGTTCGGGTCGTAACCGGGCTGCCCGTACGCCTGCTGGCCGTACTGCTGCCCGTACTGCTGCGTCGGGTCGTGGCCCTGCTGGCCGTACTGCTGGCCGGGCTGGGTGATCGGCGAGGTCTGGTCCCGGTCCGCCGGCTGGCCGTACCGGCCCGGCTGGAACTGCGCGGTCGGCGGGGCCGGCTGGCCGAGCTGCTGCGTCGGGTCGTCGGACTGCCCCCAGCCCTGCTGCGCGGGCTGCTCGCCCTGCGGGTCGTTGCCGCCCTGCGGCGGCGGATACGGCGGCTGGGACATGGTGCGGGCTCCTCGGTCCAGGTGTCTGCGCTGGTCAGGCTAGGTCGGGCGGGAGACGACGACCAGCACCGGCCGGTCGCGCGGGACGGCTCCGGTCCGCCCCACCTCCGGTGTCGCTCCCGTGGTCGGATGCGCCCACCGTGCCCGGGTGACTGCACCCCGGCTCGGTCGCGGCTGGTACGTGGGCGCACGCGGTGCCGCTAGTCGAGGTCGGTGCAGTACGGCACCGTCCAGGCCTTCACGCGGCCGCCGCAGGTGCTGGCGTACTCCTCGTAGGGCGACAGCGGCGGCGACTCCACGAACAGGTCGTCGCAGGACTGCAGGTCGCCGTCGAAGCAGCCCTGCGCGTAGGCGTCGAGGACGGGGTCGGGCCCGAGGTCGGCCGGTGGCACCGGCTCGGACTGCTCGACCGGCCCCAGGACGCCCCCGCTCCCGTGGTACTCCGTGGCAGCGCCGCCGTAGAGGGCCTCCCCCATCGACTGCCCCATCGACTCCCCCATCGCCGCGCCGGCCGCGCGGCCGACGTCGTCGGCGGCACCGCGGAGCACGAGCGAGCCGACGACGGCGGCGACCGACAGGCCCACGACGACGCCGCCGGCCAGCAGCGCGGCGGGCAGCACCCGCGACGGCGCGGGAGCGGGCACGGGCGGGACGGGGACGGCGGCCGGGCGGCCGGCGGCGGGGTCCCAGGTCCCCCACGGCGTCCAGCCGCCCACGGGCACGGTGCCGGGCACGGTGCCGTGGGCGTCGGGGTGGGTCACGGGGCCTCCTCGGGCCGGGGCGTCGCCGCACCGTAGAGCCCGCGGGGCCGGTGGCGGGGCGCCGCGACCGGTCCTGCGGCGGGAGCCCGTCCCACCGGGTCCTAGGGTCACGCGTGCAGCACCGATCCCACCGACACCACACGGGAGCCAGCGTGGCCACCGAGCAGGACCATCGCATCGAGCACGACTCCATGGGGGAGGTCCGCGTTCCCGCCTGGGCCAAGTGGCGGGCCCAGACCCAGCGCGCCGTCGAGAACTTCCCCATCTCCGGCACCCCCATCGAGCGCGAGCTCATCGCCGCCCTGGCCGCCATCAAGGGCGCCGCGGCGCGCGTCAACGCCGACCTCGGCGTCCTGGACGGCGGCGTCGCGCAGGCCATCGCCGACGCCGCCGCCGACGTCGCCTCCGGCGCGTGGGACGAGCACTTCCCGATCGACGTCTTCCAGACCGGCTCCGGGACGTCGAGCAACATGAACACCAACGAGGTCATCGCCACCCTCGCCACCGAGGCGTCGGGCACGCCGGTGCACCCGAACGACCACGTCAACGCCTCGCAGTCGTCCAACGACGTCTTCCCCTCGGCCATCCACGTGGCGGCCACCCGCGCCATCGTGCGCGACCTGGTCCCGGCGCTGCAGCACCTGGAGGCCTCGCTGTCGCGCAAGGCCACCGAGTTCGCCGAGGTCGTCAAGAGCGGCCGCACCCACCTCATGGACGCCACCCCGGTGACGCTGGGCCAGGAGTTCGGCGGCTACGCGGCCGCCGTGCGCTACGGCGTCGAGCGGCTGCAGGCCTCGCTGCCGCGCATCGGCGAACTCCCGCTGGGCGGCACCGCCGTGGGCACCGGCATCAACACCCCGCCCGGCTTCGCCGCGGCGATCATCGAGAAGCTCGCCACCGAGCTGGACCTGCCGCTGACCGAGGCGCGCGACCACTTCGAGGCGCAGAGCTCCCGGGACGGCCTGGTCGAGGCATCCGGCCAGCTGAAGACCATCGCCGTCGGCCTGGTGAAGATCGCCAACGACCTGCGCTGGATGGGCTCGGGCCCGCGCACCGGCCTGGGCGAGATCCAGCTCCCCGACCTGCAGCCGGGCAGCTCGATCATGCCGGGCAAGGTGAACCCGGTGATCCCGGAGGCGACCATCCAGGTGGCCGCACAGGTCATCGGCAACGACGCGGCGGTCACGTACGCCGGCACCACCGGCGTCTTCGAGCTCAACGTGACCCTGCCGCTCATGGCCCGGAACGTGCTGGAGTCGATCCGGCTGCTGGCCAACGTCAGCCGGATCCTGGCCGACCGCTGCGTCGACGGCATCGTGGCCAACGTCGAGCAGTGCCGGACCTACGCGGAGTCCTCGCCGTCGATCGTCACGCCGCTGAACAAGTACATCGGCTACGAGGAGGCCGCGAAGGTCGCCAAGCAGTCGCTGGCCGAGCAGAAGACCATCCGCCAGGTCGTGCTCGAGCGGGGCTACGTCGACCAGGGCAAGCTGACCGAGGCCCAGCTCGACGAGGCCCTCGACGTCCTCTCCATGACCCACCCGTGAGCGGTGCGGGGTGGGCCGGGAGTCCGGTCCACCCCGCACCGCGACGGTCCCTGTCGTCGTGATCGCCCGACGCCAGTAGCGTCGGGGTCACCATGACCGAGACAGCCACCACCCCCGAGGTATCCCTCCGCCACCCGGGGGGTGAGCTCCCGCTGCGCACGGTCCCGTCGACGGAGGGATCCTCCGGGCTCGACGTCTCCAAGCTCCTGGCGACGACGGGGCAGGTCGCCCTCGACGTCGGTTTCGTGAACACCGCCTCGTGCGCCTCGACGATCACCTACATCGACGGTGACGCCGGGATCCTGCGCTACCGCGGCTACCCGATCGACCAGCTCGCGGGGAAGGCCAGCTTCCTCGAGGTCACCTACCTGCTCATCTACGGCGAGCTGCCCACCGCCGACGAGCTGGCCGCCTTCGACGACAGGCTCCGCCGGCACACCCTGCTGCACGAGGACCTCAAGCAGTTCTTCCAGGGCTTCCCGCGCGACGCGCACCCGATGCCGGTGCTGTCCTCGGCGGTCAGCGCGCTGTCGACCTTCTACCAGGACTCGCTGGACCCCTTCGACCCGCAGCAGGTGGAGATCTCCACCGTCCGGTTGCTGGCCAAGCTGCCCACGATCGCGGCGTACGCGTACAAGAAGTCGGTCGGCCAGCCCTTCCTGTACCCGGACAACTCCCTGGGCCTGGTCGAGAACTTCCTGCGGATGACCTTCGGCCTGCCCGCCGAGCCCTACGAGCTCGACCCCGAGCTCGCCTCCGCGCTCGACATGCTCTTCGTCCTGCACGCCGACCACGAGCAGAACTGCTCGACGTCGACGGTCCGGCTGGTCGGCTCCTCGCACGCGAACCTGTTCGCCTCGGTCTCGGCCGGCATCAACGCGCTGTTCGGCCCGCTGCACGGCGGGGCCAACCAGGCCGTGCTGGAGATGCTCGAGTCGATCCAGCGCGACGGCGGCGACATCGGCCGGTTCGTCGAGCGGGTCAAGAACAAGGAGCCCGGCGTCAAGCTCATGGGCTTCGGCCACCGGGTCTACAAGAACTACGACCCGCGCGCGGCGATCGTCAAGCAGACGGCCGACACGGTGCTCGACAAGCTCGGCGGGGACAACCAGCTGCTCGACCTCGCCCGCCAGCTCGAGGAGATCGCGCTGTCCGACGACTACTTCGTCGAGCGCCGGCTCTACCCGAACGTCGACTTCTACACCGGGCTGATCTACCGGGCGATGGGCTTCCCGGTCCGGATGTTCACCGTGCTGTTCGCCCTGGGCCGGCTGCCCGGGTGGATCGCACAGTGGCGCGAGATGATCGCCGACCCCACGACGAAGATCGGCCGGCCGCGGCAGGTCTACACCGGCGAGACCGAGCGGGCCTTCGTCCCGCTCGCCGAGCGCTGACCCGGGCGGCCATGGGCAGCGAGCCGCCCGGCGAGGACCTGCTGGTCCTGCCCCCGATCCCGCTGGCCACCGGGCGGCTGCTGCGCGACGACGACGACCGGCCGGTGCCGATCACCGCCGTCGAGCTGGTCGTGTCCACCGAGGACGGCGTCGAGCACCGCATCCCGCTGGTGGCGCGCCACGGCGCCTGGTGGCCACCCGACCGCTGACCCGGGCACGCGTCCACCCGGTCCCCCGGGTGGGCGCACCTCCTCCCCCGCAGGGGTGAGGCCCGCTCCCCCGTCCCTCCTCCGGGTCCCCGGACGGTCGATCTCACGGCGAGCGCTCCCCGACGGAGCGCGGCCACGCCGTTCGAGACCGCCCGGGGGACCCACCGTGCCTGCACCGCGCACGTCCGCACCCCGCGGCGGGAGCTCACCGCCCGCGAGGCCCAGGCGCTGCGCGCCCTGCTCGCCGCCCGCGCCGGCGCCGCGGGTCCACCACGCCCGGCCGGCGCGAAGCCGGCCCCCGCAGGAAGCCGACGAAGCGGGCGAAGCCCGCCGCCCGCCGGCCCGCCGTCCGCGTGCCGCGCGAGCGCGGCCCGTGGCGGCCCGGCTGCTCGTCGTCGGCCTGGCCACGCTGCTCGTGCCCGTCCTCACCGTCCTGCTCGCCCCGGCCACCTCGGCCCCCGGCTCGGCCACGGTGGCGGCCGACCCGGCGAGCCTGGCCCTGGCCGCGCGCAGCACGCTGCTGCAGGACGCCGACGCCTACCGCCGGCTGCAGGCGGAGGTCACCGCGCGGCAGGCCGAGCTGCAGGCGGCGGTCGAGGGCGAGCAGGCCGCGCGGGCCGCCGTCGTCGCCGAGCAGGTCACCGTGGGCTCTGCCGCGGCCGACCTCTACCGGGCCTCCGCCGTCGGCCGGATGCCGGTCCTCGGCCTGGAGGCCGGCACGCCGACGACCACGCCGGACGTGCTGTACGCGCAGGCCCTGGCCGACCGGGCCGCCGGCGCGCGGGAGGCGGCCGTGGTGCGCGCCGAGCGCGCCGAGGCCGCCGCCCGGGCCGCCGCCGAGCGGGTGACTCTCGCGCGCGACGCCGTCGAGGCCGCGACCGCGCAGGCCCGCACCGTGCTGGCCGGCGTCCGCGACACCGTGGACGCGCTCGGCCCCGCCGTCGCCGCGCAGCTGGCCGCGCTGGACACCGTCCCGGCCGCCGGCGCGCAGCAGGAGCGCAACACCGCCGCGCTGCAGCGCTGGCAGGCCTTCCTCGCCGAGCTCGCCTCCGCCGGGATCGAGCCGCCGCCGGCCGCCGCGCTGGCCGACCCGACGTCGTTGCCCGAGGGCTTCTCCCCCGCGCTCGACGCCGCCGGTCAGCCGGTGCCGGGCGTGGCGTGGGCCGTCGTCGGCAACCGGCCGGTGACCGTGCTGCCCGCCGAGACGGTCGCCGCGGTGAGCAGCGCGCTGTCGCGGCTGGGCCGCCCCTACTCCGCCGGCGCCACCGGCCCGGACGCCTTCGACTGCGGCGGGCTGACCGCCTCCGCGTGGCTGCTCGCCGGCTACGACCTGCCCGTCACCGCGGCGGGGCAGTGGGCCGCGGCCGCGGTCGTGCCCGACTCGCAGCTGCAGGTCGGTGACCTGGTCGTCTCCGGCGGCGGTGCCGACGTCGCCCTGTACCTGGGCGAGGGCGAGGTCGTGGGCGCCTCGGCGGCGACGTACCAGGTCGGCGTGCGCGCACTGCCCGGCGATGCCCGCGGGGTGCGGGTGACCCTGCCCGCCCCCGCGACGCCGAACGCGCCGCTGCCGCCGTCGGCGTCGGGTCTCGGCGCCTGCGGTGCCCTCCCGGCGCCGGCCGGCCCGGTCAGCCCCGCGTGGGGTGGGTGGTCCAACGGCCGCATCCCGGCCGAGGCGCTGTGCCCGATCGCCCGCGGCCACGCGCTGCGCTGCGACGCCGCGGCCGGCTACGCCGCGCTCGGCCGCGCCTACGAGGCGGCGTTCGGCAGCCCGCTGTGCATCACCGACTCCTACCGGTCGATGGCCGCGCAGGTCGACGCGTTCCGCCGGAAGCCCGTGCTGGCCGCGGTGCCGGGGACGTCGAACCACGGCTGGGCGCTGGCGGTGGACCTCTGCGGCGGGATCAACGTCGCGGGAACACCGCAGTGGACGTGGATGACCGGGCACGCCGGGCAGTTCGGCTTCGTCAACCCCGACTGGGCCCGGCCCGGCGGCGAGAAGCCCGAGCCGTGGCACTGGGAGTTCGGCCGCCTCCTCTGAGGCCGGGAGCGCTCCCCACGTCCTGGCGCCCGCGACGTGGGTGTCGCTCCCGGTGCCCCTACAGCCAGCGGAGGGCGGGCAGGGCGGCCCAGGGCAGCCGGACGCAGGCCTCGCCGGTCTCGCCGAGCCGGGCGGACACGGCCGCCGAGGCGCACGCCAGCGGCCGCAGCGGCGTGACGACGACGTGCGGCTCGCTCAGCCGCAGCCCCGCCTCGGCGATCCGGCCGAGCAGCCGCTCGGGCGCGGCCAGCGCGGCGGAGGCGAGCATCGGCGCGCCGGGGTGCGACCACAGCGCGACCGGCCCCTCGACCCGCAGCACTCCCCCGGCCTCGGCGGCCCGGGCGGTCGCGGCGGTGCGGGTGCGGGTCACGACGGCGGCGTCGGCCAGGTCCGAGGGCGTCCAGGCGACCGTGCGGTCCCCGCGCCGGACGACGACCCGCCAGCCGACCGCGGTCCGCGCCGGGCAGGTCCAGTCCAGGACGGCGACCCCGGTCCCGGCCGCGGCGGCGTCGCTGACCGGGCGCGCCGCGACGAAGGCGGTGAGCGCGGCGGCCACGCCGTCCCCGGTGGGGACCACGCCGGCGTCGGTCATGTCCTCGGCGAGGTCGTGCAGGGGTACCCGCACGCGGCGCTCGTCCTCGGCGAGGACCAGCACCGGCCCGCGGGCGGGGTCGGCGAGCACGGCGGCGCGCAGCCGGCCCGTGGCCAGGGCGGGGAGCACGGCGTCGGCGGCGGCGCGGACGTCGTCGACGGCGACCGGCGCCGGGCGGAGCCGGTGCAGGAGGCCGGACGAGGGGCGACCGCGCGTCACGGGCGGCGACCGCCCAGGGTCGCGCGCAGGGCGGCCGGCAGGCCGGCGAGGCCGAGGACGCTGTCGAGCTCCGCGGCTGACAGCCGCACCGGCAGGACGTCGTCGGCCCAGCCGGTCACCCGGCGCACGCGGGCGGCGGGAGCCGGCCACACCGCGTCACGGGCCGCGGCGACGTGCAGCTCGGTCAGGACGTCGGCGAGGTGGACGGCGGCGACCGGGTGCACGCCGGGCTCCTCCACGGCGGCGCGGACGACGACGGCCAGCAGGGCGCGGTCCTCCTCCGACAACCAGTGCGGGAGCAGGACGGCGGCGTCCGGTCCCCCGGCGGGCACGACGCTCACCGCACACCTCCCCCCGTCGGCACGGCCGGTCCCGGCTGCCCGGCGCCGGGAGCGGCGGGGCGGGGACTCGCGGTCACGCCCTCCCTATCGGCAGGTCCGCGCCCGGATGGACCCGTCGGGACGGCACTGCTGCGTTCCGTTTACCGGGACGTCACTCGGACAACTCGGCGAGCCGGTCCTTCAGCGCCCGCTCGACCCGGTCGGCGTGCACGTTCATGTTGCGCACCGACGTGCCGAGGTCGGCCGAGACCTGCGTCTTGGTCTGCCCGCCCCAGGTGGTCAGGTACCAGGTCGCCCAGCCCAGGACGTTGGGCTGCGCCGCCCGCTGGCCGCGCGCGGCGGTCGGGTCCGAGGCGCAGGCGGCGGTCAGCGCGTGCGAGAGCAGCGTCTGGTCCGCCTCGTCCATGATCTGGTCGGGTGCCTCGTGCGAGTCCGGCAGCAGCACCTCGGTCGCGTCCGGGCCGCCGTCGAGCGACTGCAGGTTGCGCAGCCCGTTGAGGGTGGCGACGGTCTGCGAGTTGCGCCGCAGCGTGGCCACGCTCTGCCCCATGTAGGCGGCCAGCTCGCGCTCGGTGGGCCGGCGCTGGTGCTCGGCCTGGAAGGCGGCGATCGCCTTCTGCTGCCGGTTCTCGGTGTCGGCGGCGGTGCGGCCGTGGGCGTTGCGCCCGAGGTCGTGCACCCACTTGGACAGCTGAGTGGCGAGGAAGGCGCCGAACGGGACGCCCTTGGTCTCGTCGTACTGGCCGACCGCCTTGAGGATCCACTCGGCGACCTGCTGGTGCAGGTCGTCCGGGTCCGGCACGTGCAGCCGCACGGTGCTCGCATTGCGCTGCAGCCGCTTGAGGCTCAGTGGGTGGTAGTGCCGGCACAGGTCATCGAGGAAGGCCGGCGGCAGGTCGCGCGGGGCGCGCCGGCGGACGCCGGCCTCCGCGCGCAGGCCCACGGTGGTGCAGTCGTGGCCGGCGCACCAGGCGCGGATCCAGTCGGCGAGCACCTGGCCCTGGCCGCACGGCCCGTCGACCCGGTAGAGGCCCTCCCCCTCGTCGTGGCTGACGGTCACGCCGTCGGGCAGGTCCGCCCGGAACTCGGCCAGCGGGAGGTCGCGGTCGACGCGGAAGTGCACCCGGTCGCGTGCGGTGATCGGGACCCGCGCGAAGCCCTCGGCCTCGGGGACGCCACCGAACACCAGCGGCGCGCGGGTGCCGGCCTCGGCCGGCTGGTCGGGGAGGGAGGAGGACGGCGCTGCGGAGGTCACGGGTGCTCCTGGTCGATCGCGGGGAAGGCGACGGCGAGGGCGGTCGGCCCTGGGACCGCTACGCCAGGGCGAGGAGCTCCGGGGCGGCGGCGACGTCGACGTCGTCGCCGGCCAGCAGGAGGACCTCGGCGGCCGCGCGCTCGGCCGCGGCGGGCTCGGCGGTGTAGACCGGCATGTGGTCGTACAGGACCGTGAAGAGGTCACTGACGAAGCTGTAGGCGGCCTGCGCCTGCGGGGAGAAGCGGGCGATCGCCTCGCGCGGCCCCAGCTCGACGCCGACGGTGACGCGGACGACGCGCTCGTCCTTGCCCAGGCCGGTGACGGAGAAGGCGACCGCCGGGTGCGCGGCGGCCAGCGCGGCCAGCTCGGCCAGGCAGCGCCGGGTCGAGCCGCGCCGCGGCCGCAGCTGGACGTGGACGACGACGGTCTCGTCGGCCTGCTGGGTCTGTGCCGTGTCGCTGTGCTGCATCCTCATCGCCCCCTGTGTCGTGCTCGGGGGCAACTCTGGCGCATGAGCGGACGGTGACGGGCACACAACTCGCCGTGCCCTGCGCAATCTGAGCGGCGACCTTCGTCAGGTTCTGCCCGGAAGACGGGCCGCCCAGGTCGGGCGGGCCCGCGCATCGGCGAGTGTTGCCGAGCCGCGGACCCGCCGTCGGTGGCGTGTCGTCAGCGCGCCGGCGCCTCCGGCGAGGCGGACCGCTCGCGGGCCGCCGAGGCCCGGGGGCGGGGGCTCCCGGGGCGGGGGTCCCCGGGGTGTCCGCCTGCGGCGCGAACGCGGCGAGGGCGCCGAGGGTGTCGGCGGTGACCTGGGCGGCGAGCAGGTTCGCCTCGGCGATCTGCCGGTAGACCTCCTCGCGGTGGATGGTCACCTCGCGGGGGGCCTTGAAGCCCAGCCGGACGGTGCCGCCGCGGACCTCGACGACGTGCACCTCGATGTCGTCGCCGATGCGGATGGTCTCGCCGACGCTGCGGGTCAGTGTGAGCACGGGTACCCCTCCATGGGTGTGTGACGGCCTCCTGGCACCCCCGCCCGGCGGGGCGGGGTGTCGAGCGGTCGGACCGCTCCCCCCCTCTATCGGCGCAGGGGACGCCGGATCGGATGACGGCCGTCGGGGAGCACGACCTGGGTGGCCCGCCAGGTCGCCGGGTTGAGCACGACGGGGGCGCGCAGGTTCGCCGTCGCCGCCGCCGGGCCCTCGGCCGGCACGGTGACCAGGCAGAACAGCGAGGCGTCGGCCGGGTCGGCCAGGTCCAGGTCGGCCAGCACCTGGGCCGGCAGCACGGGCGCGTAGTCCGGGAAGTACCGGGCCGAGGGGATAGCCAGGAATCGCGGACCGTCGGCGTCCAGGGACTGGAGCCAGAACAGCAGCCCGTCCCCGTCGGCCGTGACGAGCACGTAGTCACGGAAGTCGGGGAAGCCGGGCAGCGGGGACACCATGCCCAGGAGTGGCAGGGTGACGACGGGGGCGAGGGTCACCGCAGGAAGTCCACGAGCGAGGGCTGGATGACCTTCGCGGTCGCCGACAGCGCTGCCTGGTAGCCGGTCTGCTGCATGTTCAGCTGCATGATCGTCTTGGGCAGGTCGACGTCCTCCACGGCGGCCAGCTGCCTGGTGAGCTGCAGCTGGCGGTCGGTGTTGACCTGAGCGGCCGTCTCGACACGAGCGGAGCGGGCCCCGACGGCGGCGGTCGCCGTGAGCAGCCGATCCATCACCCGGTCGAGCGAGTCCAGATGCCCGGACAGCGCGTCCGGATTGCGCTCCACGTCACCGGCAATCGTCTTCACCAGGGCGAACAGGTCCCCGTCCGCAGGGTCGCCGAAGGCCTCCGGCCCGGTGATGTCGACACGCACCTCCTCGTTGTTGGAGATGCGGCGCCTCTGCTCCACCGCCGGGATGGCTGCCGTTCCGCCGACCCCGACGTAGGTGCCGTCCGCCAGGTATGCCTGCGTGCCGGTGGTCACCCCGCCGAACAGCGGCTGGCCGTCGATCGAGGTGTTGGCCAGCCCGATCAGGCTCTCCCGGAGGGCGTCGAGCTCGGTGGCGATCGCGGTCCGGCTGCTCGGGGACATCGCCCCCTCGTTGGCCGCCCGCAAGGTCAGGGTCTGCACGCGCCGGACCTGCTCCAGGACCGTCGTCAGCACGGAGTCGGTGGAGTTGAGCCGGCCCTGCGCGTCGGAGATGTTGCGCGCCTGCTGCGTGGCCGCCGCCTGGTCCTGCCGGATCTGCATGGACCGGTTGACTCCGGCGGGCGAGTCGGAGGGCCTGCTGACGAGCTTGCCCGACGTGAGCTGCTGCTGCAGCTTGCCGACCTCGGCCAGATTGCGGTTGAGACCCTGGAGCGCCGTTTGGGTGACTGCGCGTTGCGTGATGCGCACTCAGGTCACCGCCCCACGACGCCGGTGCGGTTGATCAGGGTGTCCAGCGCCTCGTCGATCGCGCTTACCATGCGTGCGGCGGCGTTGTAGGCGTGCTGGAAGGAGAGCATGTTGGTCATCTCCTCGTCGAGGTTGACCCCGGAGACCGACTCACGGGCGGCGTCCACCTGAGCGGACACCACCTGCTGGACCTCGAGGTCGCGGGTGGCCACCGAGGACTGGACCCCGAGGGACGCCACGAGCTTGCGGTAGGTGGCGTCGAGACCCGAGGTGTCCAGGCTGAGCTTGAACATGAGGTCGGCGTTCTTGCCGTCGGAGGAAGCGACGTTGCCGATCGTCGCAGGGTCCGTGCCCGAGGCGGCGAAGTTCGAGGGGTCGGTCAGACGCAGGTTCAGGTTCGCGGCGGTGATGTCGGTGCCGCCTCGACCGTCGTCGAAGAGCGTTCCGCCACGCACTCCCGTGCTGTCGAAGCCGGCGGCGTGCGCGGTGTTCATCGTCGTCGCGATGGAGCGAGCGAAGGCGTCGATCTGGTCACGGTAGGCCGGCACGATCGTCGTCAGAGCGTTCAGCTGGCCGGCGGCGGTGCCGCCGACCCGTAGCGCCGCGCCGCCGGGGACGGTCTCCAGGTGCGGCGGGGCGTCGCGGACGTCGTCTGGGGTGCTGGTGCCGCTCAGTCGGACGGCGATCGACTTGTCGCCCGCCACAACAGACGTACCGCCGATGGCCACGTCGACGACGCCGTCCGACCCTGGAACGGCGGTGGCGCCGACCGCCTCCGACAGCTTCACCACCAGTGCGTCCCGCCTGTCGGCGAGCTCGTTGGTCGGTAGGCCGGAGAGCGTCGCCTGCCGGATCGCCACGTTGAGCTCGGCCACGGAGGCGGCGGAGGTGTTCACCTCGGTGACGAGCGCGGCGAGGCCGTCGCGGGTTTGGTCCCACTGCTGGTCTAGCGCCGCGCGGGTGGTGCGGATGCCGTCGGCAAGGGTGTCGAGACGCTCGAGGACCTGACTGCGAGAGGCGAGCGTCTTCGGGCTGTTGGCCAGCTCCGAGAAGCCGGACCACACGTCGGCGAGCATGCTCTGGATGCCACTGTCGCCCGGTTCCCGGAAGGCATCCTCGACACCCGAGAGCGCGGCACTCTCGGCCGCCAACCGCGCGGTCTTGGACGTCTCGAGGTGGCCGCGGGCCTCGAGCAGCGCGTCCCGGACCCGGCGCACGCTGTCGGCGTCGACGCCGCCGTCCACCGCGGTGCTGACCGAGTGGATCGCTGGGACGGCGGTGCCGCCCATGGCGGTCTGGTCCACCCGCTGGCGGGAGTAGCCGGCGGTGTTGACGTTGGCGATGTTCTGGCCGGTGACGTCGAGGCCGCGCTGGGCGGCCCACAGCGCCGTCGACGCCGCGTTGAGGCCGGAGAACGTGCTCACTGCAGCTCCTCGCTGGCGCTCGGCGCCGTCGTTCGCAGTGCTGCTGTGCTAATCGGTGAGCTCATGAGCTCGCTCACAGGGCACCGTCCAGGGTGACCGCGCGGGAGGACCCGTGCTCGGAGCGGCCGGTGGCGCCGTAGGTGCCGGCCGTGGGCTGGCGCACCGACAGCAGCGCGTCGCCGATGGCGGCGAGGCCGCCCTCGATGAGCTCCCGGTTGGCGTCGGACAGGCTGCGCAGGTCGGTGACGAGGACCAGCAGCGCCTCGTGGTGCTTGGCGAGCAGGTCGTTCCACGGGGGCGGCGCGGCGTCGGCCAGCTGCCGCAGCGACGGGTTGACCCCGGTGCCCAGCCGGACGGCGAGCGCCTCGGTCGCGGCGGCCCGCTCGACCTCGAGGACGCGCAGCTGGTCGAGGACCACCTCGATCTCGTGCGCAATCCGGGCCAGCCAGCGGGTCTTGCCCGACAGGATCAGGTACTGCTTCTCCTCCGCCTTGAACAGCAGCAGGTCGAGCAGCTCCTGCTCGCGCCACAGCAGCGTCGACAGGTGCTGGAAGTCCACGTCCGCCACCGCCTCCCTCGTGTCCCGGCGGGCATCCCGTCGTCCGCGCCATCGCGGTCGGTGCCACCGCGGTCAGACGGTCGGCACCGGGCAAGCGGCCCTCAAGCCGAGTTCCCAGGATTGGCAGGAGTTGTGCGTCCCGGACGCCGAGGTCCCTGCCGAGAGAGGGACCGTGCCAGCAGCCCGCTCCCCGGTGACCGAGCGCCCGGTCCCCGCGCGCCCCGCTCCCCCGCAGCCGCCCGCCGCCGTGCGGCCGGAGGCCGTGCGCTCCGTGGCGGAGGTCGAGGCGATCGTCACCGAGCACCTCCCGCTCTGCTCGTTCGCGGTCAACGCGGTGGCCTCGCGGATCTCCCTGCCCGGCCACGTCAGCCGCGAGGACCTCCTGTCCTGCGCCAAGCTGGCGCTGGTCGAGGTGGCCCGCCGGTTCGACCCGTCGGCGGGCGCCACCTTCGCCACATACGCCCTCCCCCGCCTGCAGGGCGCCGTCCTCGACGAGCTGCGCTCGGGCGACTGGGCCAGCCGCTCGGTGCGCGCGGCCGCCCGCCGCACCGACGCCGCGGCCGACGCGCTGACCATCCGGCTGGGCCGTCCGCCGACGCGCGAGGAGCTCGCCGAGAGCCTCGGCGTGCGCCGGGAGGAGCTCGACGCGCTGCAGGTCGACGTCCACCGCGCCGTCATGGTGAGCATCGACGCCGAGGTCGGCGGCGAGGGCGGCACGCTGGACCTGCCCGACCCCGGCGAGTCCCCGGAGCGGGCGGTGCTGCGGGGTGAGCGGGCGCGGCACCTGCAGGACGCCATCCGCGCGCTGCCCGACCGGCTCGACGAGGTCGTGGAGCGCAACTTCTTTGGCGGGGAGTCGCTCACCGACATCGCCGCCGACCTCGGCGTCACGCTGTCGCGCGTCTCGCAGATGCGCGCCCGCGCCCTGACCCTGCTGCACGCGGCGATGAGCGAGGTGTGGGAGGGCCGGGCGGTGCCGGCCGACGGCGGGGTCCGCGCCCGCAACCAGCAGCGGCTCTACGTCGAGCGGGTCGCCGGCCGCGCCCCGGCCGACCGTGCCATGCCGCCTCTCCCCCGTCCCCGCACCGGCTGGCAGGCAGCCTATGGAGCTGCTCGGCCCGCTTAAGTCCTGTCGGCTGGAGCGCTCGGCTCAAGAGCAGTGCAAGTCCAGCCGTAACACCACTTGCACGGCCCGCAGCACGGATGCAGCGGGACACCACCCCAAGGCCCGATTCCAAGGAGGAACACCATGGGTCTGAGCGTCAACACCAACATCGCGGCGATGAACGCCTACCGCAACCTGTCGGTCACCGACGGGCAGATGGCCAAGTCGCTGGAGAAGCTGTCCTCCGGCTTCCGCATCAACCGCGCCGCCGACGACGCGGCCGGTCTGGCCATCTCCGAGGGCCTGCGCTCCCAGATCGGTGGCCTGAAGGTCGCCGCCCGCAACGCGCAGGACGGCATCTCCGTGGTCCAGACCGCGGAGGGCGCCCTCACCGAGGTCACCTCGATGCTGCAGCGGATGAACGACCTGACGGTCCAGTACAACAACGGAACCCAGAACGCCGACTCCAAGGCCGCCATCAAGAGCGAGTACGACCAGCTCAAGACCGAGATCGGCCGGATCCAGACCAACACCAAGTTCAACGGTGTGAACCTGTTCGGCAACACCACGGCCGCCAACGCCACCCTCGGCACGGCTGCGGGCGAAGTGTCCTTTCAGGTGGGCTTCGACAGCGGCGACCGGATCAACGTCGACCTGAGCAAGAAGGTCGTCCTCGACGGGTCCATGACGGACGCCGGCGGCGCAACCCTCGCCGCGCTGAACATCGAGACCGCCACGAGCACCGACGTCCAGAAGTACATCACCGCGACGTCGAGCATCCGCGCGAACCTGGGTGCGCTGCAGAACCGGTTCGAGCACACCATCAACAACCTGAACACCTCGGTGGAGAACCTCTCCGCCGCGGAGTCCCGGATCCGCGACACCGACATGGCCCAGGAGATGACCAACTTCTCCCGGACCCAGATCCTCAGCCAGGCCGGCACCGCCATGCTCGCGCAGGCCAACCAGTCCTCGCAGGGCATCCTCAAGCTGCTCGGCTGAGCACCGCGCACCACCTGAACACCCGGTGAGGGGGGAGGCCATCCGGCCTCCCCCCTCACCGCGTTCCCGGGTCGAGAAGAAGATCCGCGCTTGGGGTCAAGGAACCCGTATCGGTGGCCGACATCAGTAGGGCACGGCCCGCAGCACGGATGCAGCGGGACACCACCCCAAGGCCCGATTCCAAGGAGGAACACCATGGGTCTGAGCGTCAACACCAACATCGCGGCGATGAACGCCTACCGCAACCTGTCGGTCACCGACGGGCAGATGGCCAAGTCGCTGGAGAAGCTGTCCTCCGGCTTCCGCATCAACCGCGCCGCCGACGACGCGGCCGGTCTGGCCATCTCCGAGGGCCTGCGCTCCCAGATCGGTGGCCTGAAGGTCGCCGCCCGCAACGCGCAGGACGGCATCTCCGTGGTCCAGACCGCGGAGGGCGCCCTCACCGAGGTCACCTCGATGCTGCAGCGGATGAACGACCTGACGGTCCAGTACAACAACGGAACCCAGAACGCCGACTCCAAGGCCGCCATCAAGAGCGAGTACGACCAGCTCAAGACCGAGATCGGCCGGATCCAGACCAACACCAAGTTCAACGGTGTGAACCTGTTCGGCAACACCACGGCCGCCAACGCCACCCTCGGCACGGCTGCGGGCGAAGTGTCCTTTCAGGTGGGCTTCGACAGCGGCGACCGGATCAACGTCGACCTGAGCAAGAAGGTCGTCCTCGACGGGTCCATGACGGACGCCGGCGGCGCAACCCTCGCCGCGCTGAACATCGAGACCGCCACGAGCACCGACGTCCAGAAGTACATCACCGCGACGTCGAGCATCCGCGCGAACCTGGGTGCGCTGCAGAACCGGTTCGAGCACACCATCAACAACCTGAACACCTCGGTGGAGAACCTCTCCGCCGCGGAGTCCCGGATCCGCGACACCGACATGGCCCAGGAGATGACCAACTTCTCCCGGACCCAGATCCTCAGCCAGGCCGGCACCGCCATGCTCGCGCAGGCCAACCAGTCCTCGCAGGGCATCCTCAAGCTGCTCGGCTGAGCACCGCGCACCACCTGAACACCCGGTGAGGGGGGAGGCCATCCGGCCTCCCCCCTCACCGCGTTCCCGGGTCGAGAAGAAGATCCGCGCTTGGGGTCAAGGAACCCGTATCGGTGGCCGACATCAGTAGGGCACGGCCCGCAGCACGGATGCAGCGGGACACCACCCCAAGGCCCGATTCCAAGGAGGAACACCATGGGTCTGAGCGTCAACACCAACATCGCGGCGATGAACGCCTACCGCAACCTGTCGGTCACCGACGGGCAGATGGCCAAGTCGCTGGAGAAGCTGTCCTCCGGCTTCCGCATCAACCGCGCCGCCGACGACGCGGCCGGTCTGGCCATCTCCGAGGGCCTGCGCTCCCAGATCGGTGGCCTGAAGGTCGCCGCCCGCAACGCGCAGGACGGCATCTCCGTGGTGCAGACCGCGGAGGGCGCCCTTGGCGAGGTCACCTCGATGCTGCAGCGGATGAACGACCTGACGGTCCAGTACAACAACGGAACCCAGAACGCCGACTCCCAGGCGGCGCTGAGCGCCGAGTACGAGCAGCTCAAGACCGAGATCGGCCGGATCCAGGACAACACCAAGTTCAACGGTGTCCCCCTGTTCATGCCGTCGGCCGCGGCCCAGGATGACGGTGCCCCGGCCAGCACAGTCGTCTCGTTCCAGGTCGGCTTCGCCAGCGCCGACAAGATCGACGTGAACCTGACCGGGCGGATCGACGTGACGGGCCTCACCATCGCGGGCTCTACGAGCAATGACGTCCAGGGCAAGATCAAGGACACGTCGACGCTTCGGGCCACGCTCGGTGCGCTGCAGAACCGGTTCGAGCACACCATCAACAACCTGAACACCTCGGTGGAGAACCTCTCCGCCGCGGAGTCCCGGATCCGCGACACCGACATGGCCCAGGAGATGACCAACTTCTCCCGGACCCAGATCCTCAGCCAGGCCGGCACCGCCATGCTCGCGCAGGCCAACCAGTCCTCGCAGGGCATCCTCAAGCTGCTCGGCTGAGCACCGCGCACCACCTGAACACCCGGTGAGGGGGGAGGCCATCCGGCCTCCCCCCTCACCGCACCACCACCCAACCTCCCGGGACAGGAGAGACCGACTTGGCCGGCATGAGCGTGACGACGGGCCTGATCTCGGGCATCGACTACGACGCAATGATCACGCAGCTGATGCAGGTGGAAGCAAACCCGCAGACACTGCTGAAGCAGAAGCTCGCCGCCTCCCAGGACGACGCCGACGCCTACCGCGCTGTGAACACCAAGTTCGACGCACTGCGCAGCGCCGCGGAGGCACTGACCAAGACGGCCACCTGGGCCTCGGCCAAGGCGACGAGCACGAGCACCGACGTCGTCGCGACCGCCGCCACGAACGCACCCGCCGGCACCAGCGTGACCTTCGCGGTGACCAAGCTGGCTCAGACCCACAGCATGATGACCGCTGGCGAGTGGAGCAACGCGACAGCGTCCGCGGCCAGCGGCGGCCCCAGCTGGCCGCTGACCATCAAGGACGGCGCCGGGAAGACAGCCACCATTGAGCTTCCCGCGAGCGGGACCCTCGCCGACGCCGCCGCTGCGATCAACGCGGCGGGCCTGGGCGTCAAGGCGAGCGTGGTCCAGCTGGCCGGAGACCGGTTTCGCCTGCAGTTCACCGCCACGACCGGCGGCGGCGCCGGCGTCTTCAGCGTCACCGACGCCACCGGCGTCACCGGCGCCGGACTCGTCACCACGACGCAGGGCCAGAACGCCACGCTCGACCTGGGCAACGGGATCATGGCCACCTCACCGACGAACACCTTTGCCGACCTGGTCCCCGGCGTCACGATCACCGTGACCAAGGCCGACCCCGGCAGTCGGACGACCGTCGCAGTGTCCAGCGACCCGGAGGCGGTAGCCACCGCGGTTCAGGCGTTGGTCACCGCGACGAATGCAGTGCTGTCGAGCATCAAGGGCCACACCCGCACCACCACGGGCAGCGACGCAGTGCTCAAGGGAGACAGCACGCTGCGCTCGCTGACCGGCCGGGTCCTCGAGGCCATTTCCACAGCGATCGGCGGCACAAGCTCGGCCGCCACGGCTGGACTCCAGTTGAACCGCTACGGCGAGGTGACCTTCGACAAGACGAAGTTCCTCGCCACACTGCAATCCGACCCGAAGCTCGCGCAGCGGCTGGTCAACGGGACTGTCGCCACGACGGGCGCTGACCAGGTCGCCGGCACCACCGACGACACAGCGGCCGTCCAGGGGGTGGCACAGCGGCTCCTCGAGCTGTCGCAGCGCGTCACGGACACGGTCTCGGGCATCCTGACCCAGAAGGTCAAAAGCGAGGACGACGAGGCTGCCGACCTCCAGGTCCGGATCGAGGACTGGGACCGTCGCCTGGAGCTTAGGAAGGCCACCTTGACCGCCCAGTTCACCGCCATGGAAACCATGCTCGGCACCCTGCAGAGCCAATCGAGCTGGCTGTCCTCTCAGATCAGCTCGCTCCCGCGCTGGTCCTCGTCCGACTCCTGATCCCGCTCTCCCGGAGGAACTTCCAATGAGTGCCGCAGCTCTACGCGCCCGGTACATGGGTGACTCTGTCGCCACCGCCTCCCCGCAGCAGCTGCTCGTGATGCTCTACGACCGGCTGGCCCTGGACCTTGAGCGCGCCGGGACCGCCCTGGCCGCCGGCGACCGCGAGACCGCCAACGAGCAGCTCCAGCACGCCCAGGAGATCGTCATCGAGTTGCGCAGCAGCCTGCGGGTCGACGTCTGGGAGGGCGGTCCGCGTCTCGCGGCCCTGTACGGCTGGCTGATCACCGAGCTCGTGCAGGCCAACGTCAAGGGTGACCGCAACCGCGTCGAGTCGTGCCTGAGGGTCGTCGAGCCGCTGCGCGACGCGTGGCGCCAGGCGGCCGCCAGTCTCGCGGCCGGCACCGCATGACCGCGGCACACTCCGCCGACGAGCAGCGCCGCGCGGAGTGGACCACCGTCCTCGAGGAGATGGAGGTCGAGGTCCTCGACGCCGAGCGCTCCATCCGCGGCAACCGCGCGGAGGAGATCGCCGCCTGGGGCCGGCGCATGGCCGACTGGACCCCGCCGTCGGTGCTGGGCCCGGTGCCCGTGGACCTGCGCGAGCGGGCCGCCCGCCTGCTGCAGCACCAGCTCGCCGTCGCCGAGGAGCTCGTCGAGCGGATCACCCAGTCCCAGCGCCAGCGCGACGTCGCCGCGCGCATGGCCTACCGCCCCCGCCCGGTGGCCGCCTTCATCGACCGCGCCCTCTAGCACTTCTCGACAGTCCCCGACCCGGCCGGGTCCGCCAGACGGCGGGCCCGGCCGTCGTCGTTCCCGGCCGGTCCCCGCCTCCCGTGCACGGGAGGCGACTCACGGGGCACCACCGACCCCAGCGGCGCCCCTGCGGCTCGTCCACGCCGTCCGTCACACCCGTCCCCGGAGTCACGCCGGGTGGTCAAGGTCTGACGGACCGCTGCCGATGCCACCCCTGCACGGACAGCACAGCCCTCGCCACGGATCGGCGGCCCCTCCCCTGCGCCCTCGCGCGCGCGGGGGTCCCCGACGTACCCGGAGGCCAGTCGTGCCCTGCCGTCCTGCCCGCCGGCGGTCCGCCCGATGCTGATCAGCGACGCCACGATGACCACGCTGCACGCGGCGCTGACCGGCCTGGCCCAGCGCCAGCGCGTGACCGCGGACAACATCGCCAACGTCCAGACCCCGGGCTTCCTCGCCGGCCGGACGGACTTCGAGTCCTCGCTGCGCACCGAGCTGCGCCAGGGGAGGACGCCCACGGTCTCCGGCGGCTCGGTCGCCCGCTCGCTCGAGCCCACCCGTGAGGACGGCAACAACGTGAACCTCGACAGCGAGACGGTCATCGCCACCGAGACCGGCCTGCGCTACCAGTTCGCCCTCACCGCGCTCGACGGCAAGTACAGCGGCCTGCGCACGGCGCTGAGGACGTCCTGACGTGTTCGACGGCCTCGACATCTCCGGGTCCGGCCTGTCGGTCCACCGCCGCTGGATGGACGCCGTCTCGGACAACATCGCCAACATCAACACGGTCAGCTCGACCGACGGCGAGGCGTTCAAGGAGCGCATGGTCGTTGCGCAGGCCGTGGACTACGGCTCCGGCGAGGGCGGCGTGCGCGCCGCCCGGGCCGAGTTCGGCAGCGGCGAGGGCCGGCTCGTGTACGAGCCCGACCACCCGCTGGCCGACGCCGAGGGCTACGTCCGCTACCCGGACATCGACCTCGGCGACCAGATGACCCAGCTGATCATGGCCCAGCGCGGTTACCAGGCGAACCTGGCGTCCCTGGAGCGGGCGACCACCGCCTACCAGGCCGCCCTCCAGCTCGGGAAGGGCTGAGCATGACCTCCCCCATCAGCGGCCTCTCGCTGCCCGGCTTCCCGACCGTCGGCGCGCTCGGCGGAGTCGACGGTCCCACCGCCGCGGCGCCGGCGACCACCTCGGCGTCCGGCGAGGGCTTCGCCGCGGCGCTGACCGGCGCCCTCGACGAGCTGGGGAGCCTGCAGTCGGCGAAGGACCAGCTCGCGGTGCAGGCCGCCACCGGTGACCTGCGCGACGTGCACGACTACATGATCGCCGCGCAGGAGTCCTCCGTGGCGACGGAGATGGTCGTGACCTTCAAGAACAAGGCGGTCGAGGCCTTCACCGAGATCATGAGGATGCCCGTCTGATGCCTGCCGCACTGGCCGGGCCGCTGGCGAAGCTGCGCGGCACGCTCGCCACCATCAGCGTGGGCCAGAAGGTCGTGATCGGCCTGCTGGTCCTCGGGCTGGCTCTGGGTGGCTTCTTCTTCTACCGGTGGATCACGACGCCGACCATGGCGCCGCTGTTCTCCAACCTGGCCTCGGCCGACGCCTCGGCGATCGTCGACGAGCTCAACGCCGGCGGCGTCTCCTACGAGCTGTCCGACGGCGGCCAGACGATCCTCGTGGCCAACGACCAGGTGTACGACCTGCGGCTGCAGATGAGCGGCAAGGGCCTGCCGGCCGGCTCCGACACCGGCTACGCGCTGCTCGACGAGCAGGGCATCACCACCAGCGAGTTCCAGCAGCAGGTGCAGTATCAGCGCGCCATCGAGGGCGAGCTGTCCAACACCCTCGAGGCGCTCGACGGGGTGCAGACCGCCGTCGTGCACGTCGCGCTGCCGGAGGACGAGGTGTTCGCCAGCGACGAGGGCGAGCCGACCGCGTCGGTCCTGCTGGACCTGACGCCGGGCACCCAGCTCTCCGGCGAGCAGATCCAGTCGATCACCAACCTCGTCTCCTCCAGCATCGAGGGGATGGACCCCGAGCAGGTCACCGTCTCCGACTCCACCGGCCAGCTGCTGTCGGCCGCCGGGCAGGGCGTGACCTCCGCCTCCGGCGACGCGCGCTCGCAGATGGAGACCGACTACGAGACGCGGCTGGCGGCCAACGCCCAGTCCATCCTCGACACCGTCCTCGGCCCCGGCCACGCCCGCGTCGCCGTCCGCGCCGACCTGGACATGTCGCAGCGCGACAGCACCGCGACGACCTACGGCTACACCGAGGGCACGCCGCCGGTGTCCGAGCAGAACTCCAGCGAGCAGTACACCGGCGACGGCGCCGTCGTCGGCGGCGTGCTCGGCCCGGAGAACACCGCGGACGCCGCGGACGGCACGGGCGGCGGCACCTCGGAGTACGCGACCGAGTCGACGACGGCCAACAACGCCGTGGACCAGACGGTCACCAACACCGTCTCCGCCCCCGGCGAGGTCAACCGGCTCACCGTCGCGGTCGTCCTGGACGACACCGTGGCCGGCGGCCTCAACCAGGCCCAGGTGCAGGCGCTCATCGGCAACGCCGTCGGCCTGGACCCGGCGCGCGGCGACGGCATCAGCGTCGCCTCGCTGGCCTTCGACACCACGGCCGCCGACCAGGCCGCCGCGGAGATGACCGCGGCCCGCGAGGCCGAGCAGCAGGCGCAGATGTGGTCGCTGGTCAAGAACGGCGCCATCGGCCTGGGGATCGCGCTGCTGGTGCTCGTCGTCTGGCTGCGCTCGCGCCGCCGCGACGACGACGAGGAGGACGAGGACGACGAGCCGCTGGCCCTCGACGAGGGCCTGATCGCCGAGCTGGAGCGGCTGCGGGTGTCCAGCTCGCGCGACGACACCGCCGTCCTGGACAACCGGGCGCTGGAACTGGAGGCCGCGGAGCGGCAGCGGGTGCGAGGGGAGATCGCCACGATGGTCAGCGAACGTCCGGACGAGGTGGCGCAGATGCTGCGCGGCTGGCTGAGTGATGTGAAGTGACCGAGCTCGCGAGGTCACCCATGGGTACCGCGACCTGCGGAGCAGGTCCTACGAGCGCCAGCGAGGAGGAGCTGTGACGCTCGCCAGTGTCGAGCAGCTGGTGGGCGCGGGCGGGACCAACCTGCCCGCCCTGCCGCCGGCCCGGCCCCGGCCCGAGATGCCGGGCCTGCGCAAGGCCGCCGTCTTCCTCGCCCAGATGAGCAAGGACGAGGCCGGGCTGCTGCTGTCCAAGCTGCGTCCCCGCGAGGTGGAGGCCCTCACCCGCGAGATCATGAAGCTCGGCTCGGTGGAGCCGGCCGACGTCGACGGCGTGCTCAGCGAGTTCCACGAGCTCATGGCCGCGCAGCGCTTCGTCGGCCGCGGCGGCGTCGACTTCGCCCGCGAGATCCTGGCGGCCGGCCTCGGCGAGGACAAGGCCGAGGGGATCCTCGCCCGGCTCAACGTCGTCTACACCGAGGTGCCCTTCGCCTCGCTGCGCAACGCCGACGTCCGCCAGCTGGTCACCTTCCTCAAGGACGAGCACCCGCAGGTCATCGCCCTGGTGCTGGCCCACCTGTCGGCCGCGCAGTCGGCCGAGGTGCTCTCGGGCTTCTCCCCCGAGCAGCAGGCCGAGGTGGCGCACCGGATCGCCACGATGGACCGCACCTCCCCGGAGATGGTCCGCCTGGTGGAGGAGGAGCTCGGCCGCCGGATGGGCTCGCTGCTCGCCCACCAGGACATGTCCACCGTCGGCGGCGTCGAGACGCTCGTCGAGATCATCAACCGCTCCCCGCGGCCGACCGAGCGCTCGATCCTCGAGTGGCTGGACACCTCCGACCCGGAGCTGGCCGAGCAGGTGCGCGCGCAGATGTTCGTGTTCGAGGACATCACGACCATCGACGACCGCTCCATGCAGCTGGTGCTGCGCGAGGTGGAGGCCAACGACCTGGCCACCGCGCTCAAGGGCGTGCGCCCCGACGTCCGCGACAAGGTCGTGCGGAACCTCTCCGAGCGCGCCGCCGAGAACCTCGCCGAGGAGATCGAGCTGCTCGGCCCGGTCCGCGCCCGCACGGTCGAGGAGTCCCAGGGCAAGATCGTCGCCGTCATCCGCACCCTCGAGGAGCAGGGCGTGCTGACCATCTCGCGGGGCGGGGACGATGAGTTCGTCGCCTGAAGCAGCCCGTCCCCCCCACCCCTCGCACGCCCGGGGCGGGACCCTGGACGGCGCCGATCGCGGGACACGGCCGTCGGTGCTGCTGCGCGGGGCCTCGGCCACGGCGGCAGCGCCCTACCGCTCGGTGCCCGGGACGACGGTGCCGCCGCGCCCGCGGCCGGAGCCCCAGCAGGCCGGGCCCTCCCCCGTCGTCGCCACCGCCCCCGAGGTCGTCGTCGAGCGGCGCGGCACCGTCCGCCGCGCCGCGGACGTCCCCGTGCCCAACGGCCGTGGCGTGCGGCGGCTCGGCGACGTCTACGCCGAGGAGCTCGCCCGGCTGCGCGAGTTCGCGCGGGCCGAGGGGTACGACGCCGGCCACGCCGAGGGCCTGGCCGAGGCCGGCCGGGTCGTCGCCCGGGCCGAGGCCGACGCCGCCGCCCGGCTGGCCGACGTCCAGGCCCGCTGGGAACGCCGGATGGCCTCGGCCACCGCGGCCCTCGGCGCCGCCGTGTCCGCGCTCGACGCCGCCGCGGTGCCCACCGCCGAGGACGTCCGCGAGACCCTCCTCGGCGGCGTGCTGACGCTGGTGGAGGACCTGCTCGGGCGGGAGGTGTCGGCGTCGACCACCGCCGGGCTCGACGCGGTGCGCCGGGCGCTGACCCTGCTGCCCTCCGACGCCCCGGCCGTCGTCCGGCTGCACCCCGACGACCTGGCCGAGGTCCCCCCGAGGCGCTGGCGGCGCTGCCGCCGTCGGTCCGCGTCGTCGGCGACGAGGACGTCGAGCGCGCCGGCGCGGTCGCCGAGTGCGGTGCCCGGCGGGTCGACGCCCAGCTGTCCACGGCGCTGGCGCGGGTGCGGGCGGTGCTGTCCGCGTGAGCACGACCGCGCTGCTGGAGCGCGCCCGCCTCGCCGCCCGCCCGCAGCTGACCGGCTCGGTGGTCGGCGCGATGGGGCTGACGCTCACCGTCGAGGGCGTCGTCGCCGCCGTGGGTGACCTCGTCGAGGTCGACCCCGGCCCGCGCGGGCTGATGGCGGAGGTGGTCGCCGTCTCCCGCGACCGGCTCACCTGCATGCCGCTGGGCGAGCTCGGCGGCGTGCACGCCGGCGCCCCGGTCCGCAACACCGGTATGCCCCTGCAGGTGCCGGTCGGCGAGGCGCTGCTCGGCCGGGTGCTCGACGGCCTCGGCCGGCCCGTCGACGGGCACGGCCCGCTCGGCGCCGGGGTCGACTGGGTCGACCTGGCCAGCGAGACCCCGCACGCGCTGTCCCGCCGCCGGGTGGACGAGGCGCTGCCGGTCGGCGTGCGCGCGCTGGACACCCTGGTGCCGGTCGGCAAGGGCCAGCGGCTGGGCATCTTCGCCGGTTCCGGCGTCGGCAAGTCCACGCTGCTCGCGCAGATCACCCGCGGCACCGAGGCCGACGTCCGGGTCATCGGGCTGATCGGCGAGCGCGGCCGCGAGGTCAAGGAGTTCCTCGAGGAGAACCTCGGCCCGGAGGGCATGGCGCGCACCGTCGTCGTCGTCGCCACCTCCGACGAGCCGCCCCTGGTGCGGCTCAAGGCCGCGTTCGTGGCCACCCGCATCGCCGAGGGCTTCCGCGACCAGGGCCGCGACGTGCTGCTGCTCATGGACTCGATCACCCGCACGGCCATGGCCCAGCGCGAGGTCGGCCTGTCCGCCGGCGAGCCCCCCGCGACCCGCGGCTACCCGCCGAGCGTCTTTGCGATGATGCCGCGGCTGCTGGAGAAGGCCGGCCCCGGCGCGACCGGCTCGATCACCGGCCTCTACACCGTGCTCGTCGAGGGCGACGACCACAACGAGCCGATCGCCGACACCGCCCGCTCGATCCTCGACGGGCACGTGGTGCTCACCCGCACGCTCGCGACCACCGGCCACTTCCCCGCCATCGACGTCCTGGAGTCCATCTCCCGGGTCGCCGGTGCGGTGGTGTCGCCGGCACGCATGGCCGACGCCCGCGAGGCGCGGCGGTTGCTGGGCGCGCTGCGCGACGTCAAGGAGCTCGTGGAGATCGGCGCCTACCAGGCCGGCAGCGACCCGCTGGTCGACCGCGCCCGGGCGCTGTCGCCCGTCCTCGACGCCTTCCTGCGCCAGCCGCTGGAGGACCGCACCGCTCCCGACGACGCGTGGTCGATGCTGCACCGGCTCGTGACGGCCGGCTGACGTGGGCAAGCGGGCCGGCTTCCGCCTCGAGCCGGTGCTGCGGGTGCGCCGGGCCGCCGAGCAGGCCGCCGAGCGGGCCGCCGCCGACGCCGCCGCCGCGGCACGGGAGGCCGAGCGCCGCGCCGAGGAGCAGGCCGCCGCCCTGGCCACCCGGGTGCCGCCCGTGTCGTCCCCGGCACACGTCTTCCTCGCCGCGATGGTCGCATCGGCCGCCGCGGCTGCCGATGTGACAGCTGCACGGGCGACGGCGCAGGCCTCGGCCGAGCAGGCCGGGCTGCTGCGCGCGCGGTGGACCGCCGCCGCCCAGGAGACGAAGGCGCTGGAGAAGCTGCGCGAGCGGCACCTCCTCGCGCAGCGGCACACCGAGCTCTCCGCCGAGGAGCGCGCGGTCGACGACCTGGTCACCGCCCGGCACGCCGGGACCGGCACCGACGGAGGAGAGGAGGGACCGTGGAGGGACTGAGCGCGGTGCAGGGCCGCATCGCCGAGATCCAGAACCGGATCCTCACCCTCGCCTCGGCGTCGTCGACGTCGACCTCGGCCGCCTGGGCCACCGCGGCCTCCGCCGCCGGGCTCACCGGCACCTCCGCGACGGGCGCGACCGCCGCCGCGGCGACGACGGCGACCGGCACGGAGGGGCAGGTCGTCGCCGCGGCGCAGCGCTACCTCGGCGTCCCCTACGCCTGGGGCGGCACGGACCCGTCGGTGGGCCTGGACTGCTCCGGGCTGGTGCAGCGCGTCTTCGGCGACCTGGGCATCGACCTGCCGCGCACCAGCTCCCAGCAGGCCACCGCCGGCACACCGGTCGCGAGCCTCCCCGAGGCGCGCCCCGGCGACCTCGTCTTCTTCGACAACTCCCCGTCGCGCCCGGGCATCGACCACGTCGGCATCTACGTCGGCGACGGGAAGATGATCGCCGCGCCGCAGGAGGGCGACGTCGTCAAGGTGCAGGACGTGGGCGACCCGGCGCTCATCCGCCGGGTGCTCCCCTCCTCCGCCGCCTCCCCGGCGCCGACCCCCGCCGGCGGAGCGGGGCTGGCCGGCGTCCCCTACGCCGACCTGTTCACCGCCGCCGGCGCCCGGCACGGCGTCGACCCCGCGCTGCTGGCCGGCGTGGCGAAGGTGGAGTCCGGATTCGACTCCGCCGCCGTCTCGTCGGCGGGCGCCACCGGCCTCATGCAGTTCATGCCGGCGACGGCCCGCGGTCTGGGCGTCGACGCCACCGACCCGGCGTCGTCCGTCGACGGCGCTGCGCGCTACCTGCGCCAGCTCACCGACCGGTTCGGCTCGACCGACCTGGCGCTGGCCGCCTACAACGCCGGTCCCGGCACGGTCGCCCGCCACGGCGGCATCCCGCCGTACGCCGAGACCCAGTCCTACGTCCGCAGGGTCACCAGCGCCGCGGAGGCCTACTCGTGACAGCACCCGCCCTGATCGCCACCACCGCGGCCGCGCCCGCCCCGGCTCCCGCGGCCGGCGGCTCCGACCCCGCCTCGGCCGCCGGCTTCGCGTCCGCGCTCGACGACGCCGTCGCCGAGCGCCCGGCCGCCGACCGCCCGTCCGGCGAGCGCGGGGTCGGCCGCGACGGCGAGCGCCCCGGCCGTGCCGTGGGCCGCGACGGCGAGCGCCCCGGCCGCGCCCTCGGCCGCGACGGGGAGCCCGGCCGTCCGGAGGCCGCCGACGCCGGTGCCGCCGCCGACGGCGCGGCGGCCACCGGCACCGCTCCCGCCGTCGACACCGCCGCCGTGCCCGGTGCGCTCCCGGCCGGCTGGGCGCTGGCGCTCGCGCTGGGCACCCCCGTCCCCACCGCCGTTCCCCCGGCCGCCGGCGCCGCCGGCCCGGCCGCCGCGCAGGGCGCCGTCGCCGACGGGACCGGCGCGGTGCCGGCTGTGGCCGCCGGACCGCCGCAGGCCCTCCCGGCCGCGGCCGCCGACGCCTCCGTCCCGGCCGGTGCCCCCGCCGCGCCGCACCCGGGCGCCGTGCCCGCCGCGCCGGCGCCGGTCCCGGCGACCGCCCCCGCGGTCCCCGGCGCGCCCGCCCTCCCCGAGGGGCTCGTCGTCGTCCGGGCCGCCGACCCGGCACCCGCGACGGGCACGACGGCCGCCGTCCCCGTCCTCGCCGAGCCGCTGCCCCCGGTCCCGGTCGTCCCGTCCTCCGGCGGCACCGCCGACAGCGGTCCCCGGGAGCAGGACCGCGGCACCGCGGACGGGCCGGTCCCCACCGCCGCCACCGCCGCACCGGCACCCGCCCAGGCCCCCGCGTCGACGGCCCCGGCCGCTCCCGCCGCCCGGGCCGACGTCCCGCAGCAGCCGGTGGCCGCCCAGGTCGCCCCCGCCGTCGCCACGCTCGCCGACGGACCCGACGGCACGCACACCATGACGCTGGTGCTCACGCCGGAGACACTGGGGCCGGTCGAGGTCCGGGTGACCGTGCACGAGGGCCGGCTCGACCTCAGCCTGCGCGGCGCCTCCGACGCCGGCCGCGCCGCGCTGCTCGACGCGCTGCCCGACCTGCGCCGCGACCTGGAGGCCTCCGGCCTGACCTGCTCGAAGCTGCAGGTCGACCGCGACCCGGCCGGCTCGGGCCCGTCGCAGGCGCAGGCCGGCTGGCAGCAGGCCCAGCAGCAGGCCGGCGGGCAGGGCCGCGGCGGTGCACACGGACCCGCCGACGACCGCGGCCGCCCGTGGCTGCGCGACGCCGACCCCGACGGCGGCCGCCCGGCCGCCGCCCCCGTCCACCCCGCGTCGAGCGGCCTCGACGTCCGGGCCTGAGAGGAGCCGACGATGACCGACCCCGTGGGCGGCGTGGGCAGCAGCCCGGCCACGTACACGGCCAGCACGGCCGTGGACCGCAGCGACCAGATGGGCAAGGACACGTTCCTGCAGCTGCTGGTCGCGCAGATGAGGTACCAGGACCCCAACAGCCCGACGAGCACGACCGAGTTCATGTCGCAGACGGCGACGTTCACGCAGGTCGAGAAGCTCGAGGAGATCGCCGCGCAGAACGCCGAGCTGCTCGCGCTGCAGCGTTCGCTCTCGGCCGGTGCGCTGGTCGGCCACGCCGTGAGCTGGACCGCCGAGGACGGCACCACGAGGTCCGGGACGGTCTCCTCCGTCCGCTTCGGCTCCGACGGGGCGAGCGCCGTCGTCGGCGGCACCGAGGTGCCCATCGGCCGCCTCACCGAGGTCTCCCTGCCGGCGTAAGGCAAGCCCCCGCTCCCCCCTCCCGAGAGGACCCCCCGTGCTCCGTTCGATGTTCTCGGCCATCTCCGGCCTGCGCGCCCACCAGACCAAGCTCGACGTGACCGGCAACAACATCGCCAACGTCAACACCGTCGGCTACAAGAGCAGCCAGACCGTCTTCGAGGACACCCTGTCCCAGGTGATCCGCAACGGCTCGGCGCCCACCGCCGAGACCGGCGGCACCAACCCGGCGCAGGTCGGCCTCGGCGTCAAGGTCGCCGGCATCACCACCAACTTCGGCCAGGGCTCCACGCAGAACACCGGCCGCGCCACCGACTTCATGATCAGCGGTGACGGCTTCTTCGTGACCAAGGCCGGCAACGAGAACCTCTACACCCGCGCCGGGTCCTTCGACTACGACGGCGCCGGCAACCTGGTCACCCCCGACGGCGCGCAGCTGCAGGGCTGGTTGGCCCGGGGAGGCTCCGTCGACCCCAACGGGCCGATCGACGCGCTGAAGATCCCCTTCGGCCAGGTGATGGCCCCCAAGGCGACGAACGCCGGCACGCTGCTCGGCAACCTGTCGACGTCGGCTGCCGTGGGTGACGAGGTCGAGACGCAGGTCACGGCCTACGACGCCGTCGGCACCGCGCACGAGATCGCGCTGAGCTTCAGGCGGACCGCCGCCGGCTGGGACGTCGCGGCGACGGAGAACGGGGCCCCTCGCGGGTCGGGCGCGATCGCCTTCGACGCGTCCGGTCGCCTGGCGGACGGCACGTCCGTCGACGTGGCGGTGGGCACGGGCTCGATGCGCATCGACCTCGACGGGATGACCCAGTACGGCGGCAAGACCTCGCTCACCCCCAGCGGCGTGAACGGCAACGCCATGGGCACGCTGCAGTCGATCTCGCTGAGCGGCGACGGCACGATCATGGGCGTCTACTCCAACAGCCTGCGCGAGCCGATCGGCAAGCTGGCCATGGCCACCTTCGCCAACCCCGGCGGCCTGTCGAAGGCCGGCAACAGCAGCTACCGGGTGGGCGACAACTCCGGCCAGGCCGTCGTCGGCGAGGCCGGTACCGGCGGACGCGGCACCCTGACGGCCGGCGCGCTGGAGATGTCCAACGTCGACCTCGCCGAGGAGTTCACCGGCCTGATCGTCGCCCAGCGCGGCTTCCAGGCGAACAGCCGCGTGATCACCAGCTCCGACGAGATCCTCCAGGACCTGGTCAACCTCAAGCGGTGACGCACGGCCCCCGCGGCCCGGCACCCGTTCCCCGGGGTGCCGGGCCGCGGCGCGTCGCGGCCCCGCTCACGACGCCGGTACGCGTGTGACGTGCGGGAACGCGGTGCCGGGCTCACCCCCGGGGGTGATGCGGCGGGCGCGGTTCGGCTCAAGCAGTCCCCGCGCGGGACCGATGGTCCCTGTAGCCGGCGCCGCACCGTCGCGGCTGCCTCTCCCCCTTCCCGACCGAGCCAGAGGACCCACCCGTGATCCGAGTGACGCGCCTGAACGGGGAGCACTTCGCGCTGAACCCCGACCTGATCGAGCGGGTCGAGGGCCACCCCGACACCGTCGTCTTCCTCGTCGACGGCACCAAGTACGTCGTCAGCGAGGACGTCGACGCGGTGCTCGACGAGATCCGCGAGTACCGGGCCAGCATCCTCGCGACCGCCTACGCCATGGACCGCGGCACCTACCGCACCACCGTGGGCAGCACCGACGCGGACGGCGGGCCCCGCCGGGCGTCGGTCGTGCCCTTCCCGGCCCGTGAGGAGCGCTGACCCGTGGATCCCGCCACCCTGATCGGCTTCGTCGTCTCCCTCGTCGCCCTCCTGGTCTTCATGGTGATGGAGGGTGCCGACCCGACGTCGCTGCTCTTCCTGCCGGCGATCGTCCTGGTCATCGTCGCCACCTTCGGCGCGGCGATGTCCGGCCAGACGATGGACGACGTCAAGAAGGTGGGCGGCTGGTTCAAGATGGGCCTGATGCCGGCGAAGGTGCCGTCGGCGAAGGACCAGATCCAGACGCTGGTCACCCTCGCGGAGAAGGCCCGCAAGGAGGGCCTGCTCGCGCTGGAGGCGCAGGTCAAGGCGATCGAGGACCCCTTCCTCAAGCGCGGTCTGCAGATGGGCATCGACGGCACCGACCCCGAGGAGCTGCGCGCCGTCCTCGAGAGCGAGATCGCCGCCAAGAAGGCGGAGGACAAGGTCGCCGCCAAGTTCATGACCACGATGGGCGGCTACGCCCCGACCATCGGGATCGTCGGCTGCATCGTCGGCCTGATGAACGTCATGGGGAGCCTGAGCAACCCCGAGGCGCTGGGCCCGATGATCGCCTCGGCGTTCGTCGCCACCCTCTGGGGCGTCATGGCCGCCAACTTCTGGTTCCTCCCCATGGGCGCCAAGATCCTGCGGGTCAGCGACCTGCAGGCCGCCCAGATGGAGCTGCTGGTCGAGGGCATCGCCGAGATCCAGGCCGGCACCAGCCCGCGCGCCGTCCGGCTCAAGCTCAACTCCCTGATCCCGCCCAGTGAGGTCGCCAAGGAGGCCGCGTGAGCGGCGGCGGCCACGGCGGCCGCCGCCGCGGCAAGAAGCACGAGGAGGAGGAGCACGAGAACCACGAGCGGTGGCTGGTGTCCTACGCGGACATGATGACGCTGCTGCTGGTCCTCTTCGTGGTGCTCTTCGCGATGAGCCAGGTCGACAAGGAGAAGTTCGCGGCCCTGGCCAGCGGCCTCTCCGAGGCCTTCGGCGCCCCGGTCACCGCCGTGCAGGGCTCGGGGAGCAACCCCGAGGCCTCGGTCCTCGACTCCCTCGACGCCGCCGTCGACGTGCAGATCCCGCCGGCCCCCGCCGACGAGGAGTCGGTCGACGCCGCCGCCGCGCAGGCCGCCGCCCAGGAGGCGGCGCGGGTCGCCGCGGAGGCACAGGCCGAGTACGACCAGCTCGCCGCCGCCCGCGACGCGATCGACGCCGCGCTGGCCGCCGCCGGGCACGCCGACACGGCCCGCTACGAGATCGACGAGCGCGGCCTGGTCGTGCACATCGTCTCCGACCCGGTCCTCTTCGGCCCCGAGGAGGCGACCCTGCAGCCGCAGGGCCGCGAGATCCTCGACGCCGTCGCCCCCACGCTGGCCGCCCTGCCCAACCGGCTGACCGTGGAGGGGCACGCGAACTCCCTGCCGGTGACGCCGGGCGGGCCGTGGCCCTCGAACTGGGAGCTGTCGGCCTACCGGGCGACGACGGTGGTGCGCCACCTCGCCGCCGAGGGCGTCCCGCAGGACCGCCTGTCCGGGACCGGCTACTCCGACACGCGGCCGATGGTGCCCGCGTCCGATCCCGGCGCCCTGTCCCTGAACCGCCGCGTCGACATCGTCGTGCTGTCCGACGCCTCCGCCGAGGCCAACGAGCTGCTGCCCGGCCTCGACGCCCCCGCACAGGCGGCCCCCGCACCGGCAGCCCCCGCACAGGAAGGCACCCACGAGTGAGCACCAAGACCAAGGACAAGGCCGCCAAGGACAAGGACGCGCCCGCGGACGGCGAGGAGGCGAAGGGCGGCAAGAAGAAGCTCCTCCTGGTGCTGGCCGTCCTCCTGGTCGTCGCCGGCGCCGCCGCGTACTTCTTCCTGTTCACCGGGGAGGCCGAGGCCGAGGAGCCGGTGGCCGGCGAGGTCGTGGCCCTCGAGCCGGTGACGGTCAACCTGGCCGGCGGCGGGTACCTCAAGATCGGGATCAGCCTGCAGACCACCGAGGACGCCGCCTCCGGCGGTCACGGCGGCGGCGGCGTCGACGGGTCCAAGGCCCTCGACCTCGTCATCTCCACGTACTCGCAGGCCCAGCCGGCCGACGTCACCGGCGCCCGCGAGGCGCTCAAGGAGTCGCTGGAGCACCAGATCGTCGAGGCCTACACCGACGAGGAGGGGGTCGAGATGGTCATGGGCATCTACTTCACGGAGTACGTGACCCAGTAGCGGCCGCAGGGGTCGACGGTGTGCGCGCAGGCCGCACTCCGGACCGCGGAACCCGGCCCCAGCGCACACGCCCGCCCGTCCACCCCCTGCTCCACCGCCACGGGGGGCAGGACCGCCCCACCGGTCCCGCCCCAGTGACCCCGGGACGCACCACGCGTCCCACCCTCCCCGGCTGACCGGCGGCGCCCCGCGCCGCCGGTCAGTTCGCGTTCCGGCCCCGCCGATGAGGGGACCGTGACCCGCCCCGACACCGCGACCGCGCCCGCTGGGCCCGGGCCGCAGGCGCCGGCCGGTGGCCGCAGCCGGCGCGGTGCCCCCCGCACCTACGACTTCCGCCGTCCCACCAAGCTCGGCCGCGAGCACGTCCGGGTGCTGCAGATCGCGCAGGAGGCCTTCGCCCGGCAGGCGACGACCGTCCTCACCACGATGCTGCGCACCGGCGCCCGGCTGGAGCTGCACGGCATCGAGCAGCACTCCTACGACGACTACGTCGCCACCCTGCCCGACCCGTGCTTCCTGACGACGTTCACCATCGAGCCGCTCGCCGGCAAGGGCCTGCTCGCCTATCCGCTCGACATCGCGATGGCGAGCGTCGACCACATGCTCGGCGGCTCGGGCGCCGCCACCCAGCCCGAGCGGCCGATGACGGCGATGGAGACCACCATCACCGGGCAGCTGATGACCCGGCTGCTGCAGGAGTTCGCCGCCGCGTTCGCGCACATCGCCGTGATGCAGCCGGTGGCCGACGACGTCGAGTACAACCCCGCGCTGGCCCAGGCCGCGGCCGGCTCGGACACCGTCATGGTCGCCCGGTTCACGATGTCGATCGGCAGCCGCGAGGGCAACGCCTCGCTGGTCCTGCCCTTCTCCTCCTTCGCGCCGGCGCTGTCCAACGCCGCCTCGCCGCAGCTGTCGGAGTCCGCGCAGCGCAAGCGGCAGCGCGCCGCGCAGCTGCTGGCCGAGCGCCTCGAGCTCGTCCCGGTCGACGTCAGCGTCCGCTTCAGCCCCCTCGAGGTGTCCTCGGAGGACCTGTTGTCCCTCACCGTCGGCGACGTCCTGCTGCTGCGCCACCCGCGGGACGCCCCGCTCGAGGTGACCACCAACGACGCCGTGTTCGCCCACGCCATCGCCAGCAACCACCGCCGCCGCCTGGCCGCCGCCATCGTCCCCGCCCCCTCCGCCGCGCCGAAGGACCCCGCATGACCGCCACGCTCGAACCCGCCCAGGCCGCCACCTCCGCTGCTGCGGAGACCATCACCGCCGTCGTGGTGGCCGCCGCCCGTGCCGCGGCCGCGCTCGTCCCGGCCGGTGCCGAGCTGCACCCCGGCCCGGCGGTGACCGACCCCGACGCCGTCCCGGTCCCGCCGGCCGCGGCCGTCGCCGTCGGCGCCCGGCTCTCCGGGGAGATCACCGGCGACGTCGTCCTCGTGCTCTCCGCGGAGGTCGTCGAGGCGCTGGACAACTCCCCCGTCGGCCCGATGGACGTCGCGACCGCGCTGCGCCCGGCGCTGGAGGCGGCCGCGGCCACCCTCGGCCGGGTCCGCGTGGACGCCGAGCGCACCGAGGACCCGGTCACCGCGCTCGACGGGCTGCGGGACAAGGGCATGTTCGTGGCGGTCCCGCTGGCCGCCGGCACCGACCACCAGGCGACGCTCGCGCTGCAGGTGACCCTGCCGACCGCGGCCCGCGCGCCGCGCAACAGCCTGGACCTGCTGCGGCACGTGGCCATGGAGGTCACCGTCGAGATCGGCCGCACCCGCATGACCGTGGGCGAGCTGCTCTCGCTGCACCCGGGCGAGGTGGTCGAGCTCGACCGCGCCGCCAGCGCCCCGGCCGACCTGCTGGTCAACGGCACGCTCATCGCCCGCGGCGAGGTCGTCGTCGTCGACGAGGACTTCGGCCTGCGGATCAGCGAGATCGTCAGCGACGCCGCCGCCGAGCTGGGAGCCGCGCAGGCATGACCTGGATGCTGATCCGGCTGATCCTGTCGCTGGCCTTCGTCGGCGGCGTCCTGTGGTTCGCCGCGCGCCTGGCCAGGAAGCGCGGGCTGGGCTCCACCGGCGGGCTGGTCGAGGTCGTGGCCCGTCAGCGGATGGGTCGCACCAGCACGGTCAACGTGCTGCGCATCGCCGACCGCGTCCTCGTCGTCGGCGCGACCGAGGAGCAGGTCACCCTGCTCGCCGAGCTCGACGGCGACGCCGTGGAGACCTCGCTGGCCGAGCGGGCCGCGACGGCCTCCCCGGCCGAGGGCGGCCCGGCCGTCCCGGCGCCGCGTCCCGGCGGCGTGCGGGTCGGCGGCGCGCTGGCCGGCTCGGTGTTCGACCGGCAGGGCTGGGCGGGCTTCGTCACGTCGCTGCGCGAGCGGACGGTCCGCCGCTGATGACCGCTCCCCCGCCACTGCGGTCGCTGCCGCGCCGGGCCGCCGCCGTGCTGCTGGCCCTGCTGGGCTGCGCCGTCGCCGGTGTCCTGCTCGCCGGGCCGGCCGCCGCGGCCCCGACCGCCCCCACCCCGCCCACGGCACCGACCGTGCCCGCGGTCGACGGCGGGGTCGACATCTCGGTCGGCAACGGCAGCCCGAGCACCTCGATCACGCTGATCCTCGCGATCACCGTGCTGTCGGTGGCCCCTGCGGTGCTGCTGCTCTGCACGTCGTTCACCAAGATCGTCGTCGTCCTGTCGCTGACCCGCAACGCGCTGGGCCTGCAGTCCTCACCGCCGAACTCGGTCCTCACCGGCATCGCGCTGTTCCTCACGCTGTTCGTGATGGGCCCGGTCCTGTCCGACGTCAACGAGGTCGCCGTCCAGCCCTACATGGACGGCGCGATGACGGTCTCGCAGGCCTACGACGCCGGCGTCGTGCCGCTCAAGGAGTTCCTGCTCGACAACACCCGCGACGACGAGCTGCAGCTCATGGTCGGCCTCTCCGGCGAGGAGCAGCCCGAGGACCGCGGGGCGGTGAGCATGACGACGCTGGTCCCGGCGTTCGTCCTCTCCGAGCTCAAGAGCGCCTTCATCATCGGGCTGGTCGTGTTCATCCCGTTCCTGGTGCTCGACATGCTCGTCAGCGCCTCGCTGATGGCGATGGGCATGATGATGGTGCCGCCGTCGATCGTGTCGCTGCCGTTCAAGCTGCTGTTCTTCGTGGTGGTCGACGGCTGGGCGATGATCACCACGTCGCTCGTGGGGTCGTACACGTGAGCGACGCCGACGTCACCGACATCGCCATCCAGACGATGATGGTGGCCGCCAAGGTGGCCGCCCCGGTGCTGCTGACCGCCCTGCTGGTCGGCTTCCTGATCTCGCTGTTCCAGGCGGCGACCCAGATCCAGGAACCGACGCTGTCGTTCGTCCCCAAGATGATCGCGGTGAGCATCGCGCTGCTGGTCACGGGCAACTGGGTGCTCGCCGAGCTGGTCGACTTCACCCACACCCTGTTCGCCCAGCTGCCGCACCTGCTCGGGCGGACCTGACCGGCATGGACCTCGAGGTCCCGGCGGTCACGCTCGCGGCCCTGCTGCTGGCCACCGCGCGCGCGGCCGGCTTCGTCCTGCTCGCCCCGCCGTTCACCACCCGCACCATCCCGGCGCCGGTCAAGGGCGCGCTGGCCCTGGCGCTGGCGGTCGCGCTGGTCGACCGCGTGGCGCCCGGGCTGCCCGAGCCGACGACGGGGTTCCTCGTCGTCACCGCCGTCAGCGAGGTGGCCATCGGCGCGGCGCTGGGCTTCGTCGTCCAGCTGTTCTTCACCGCGGTGCAGTTCGCCGGTGAGCTCATCGACGTCACCGGCGGCTTCTCCCTGCAGCCGGCCTACGACCCGCTGGCCATGACCACCAACTCCGTCATCGGCAAGCTGCACTACCTGCTGGCGACGACGCTGCTGTTCACCAGCGGCGGGCACCTGCTGATCGTGCGCGGGTTCGCCACCTCCTACGAGGGGCTGCCGGTGAGCGGCGGCTACCCCGCCGGGGACGTCGCCTCCGTGGTGCTGACGGCGTTCTCCACGATGTTCCTCGCCGCGCTGCAGATCGCCGGCCCGATGGTGGCCGTGCTGCTGCTGGCCGACGTCGCCCTGGCCCTGCTGTCCCGGGCCGCCCCGGCGCTCAACATCTTCGCCATCGGCTTCCCCGTGAAGATCATGCTGACCCTCGCGCTGCTCGGGCTGACCTTCCCCCTGCTGCCGCCGGCGCTCGACGCGCTGCTGGAGCAGGCCACCCGCGCGGTCGTCGGTCTCCGGAGCGGGTGAGCCGGGGTGGCCAAGGACGGTCAGGGGGGTGAGAAGACCGAGAAGCCCACTCCGAAGCGCCTCAAGGAGGCGCGCAAGGAGGGGCAGATCCCGCGGACCCAGGAGCTGGGCACCTGGGCCGGCGTGGCGGCGGCCAGCGTCTTCCTCCCGATGCTGGTCGCGAACGGCTTCGACGCGATCGGCCGGCTGTTCGTGCAGTTCGGGACGGTGGTCGACGAGCCGGAGGCCGAGGCGGTCGGCGTGCTGCTCGGGCAGGCGCTGACGGTCTTCCTCGAGACGCTGCTGCCGATGGCGCTCTCGCTGATGCTCGTCGGGGTGCTGGCGTCGGCCGCGCAGGGCGGGGTCGCCCTGGCCACCAAGGGCATGAAGCCGACGCTGAAGAAGCTCAACCCGTTCCCCGGGATGAAGCGGATGTTCGGCACCCACGGGCTCTGGGAGGCGCTCAAGGCCGTCATCAAGACCGCCGCGCTCGGCACCGTCGTCGTCGTGACCAGCGACCGGGCGCAGGCGCTGGTGTCGGCGTCGGGCGCGCTGCCGCTGTCGGCGGTGGTGGCGACCTTCGCCTCCTCCGCCGTCCTCATGTTCCGCGTCGTGGCGATCACCGGCCTGGTCATCGCGATCGCCGACTACGTCGTCGTGCGCAAGCAGACGATGGCCAAGCTGAAGATGACCAAGTACGAGATCCAGCAGGAGCACAAGCAGTCCGAGGGCGACCCGCACGTGAAGGGGCAGCGCCGCTCCATGCAGCTGGCCATGTCGCGCAACCGGATGATGGCCGAGGTCGCCACCGCCGACGTCCTGCTGGTCAACCCGACACACGTCGCCGTGGCGCTGCGCTACGAGCCCGAGCGGGGCGCGCCGCGGGTGGTGGCCAAGGGCGCCGACGAGCTGGCCGCGCGGCTGCGCGAGCGGGCCGCCGAGGCGCGGGTGCCGATGGTCCAGGACGTGCCGCTGGCGCGGGCCCTGCACGCCTCGTGCGAGCTCGGCCAGGAGGTGCCGCCGCAGCTGTTCACCGCCGTCGCCCGCGTGCTCGCCTTCGTGATGCAGCTCGGCGCCCGCGGCGTGCGCGGCGGGTTCCACCGGCCCGGCTTCCAGGCACCCGACGTCGCGGACCTGCCGCGGGCCGGCCGCCGGAGGACCCCGATCGCGTCCTGACCTCACGGGGCATTGGAGGCGATACGCACGTCCCGCCTGCCGATACGTGCGGAGGGCCTCCCATGCCTCGCCCCGGCGTGGGGCGGCTGTGACTGGTGCGGCGTCCGCGGTCGGCCGGGCACCCCCGGCTGCCGATGGACTGCCCGTGCGAGGGATGACCAAGGCAGCCGTGCCCATCGGCGTGGTGGCCATCGTCCTCATGCTGGTCGTGCCGCTGCCCGCGGCGGTGCTGGACCTGCTGCTCGGCCTGAACATCACCGCGTCCCTGCTGATCCTGCTGGTCGCCATGCAGATCAAGCGGTCGCTGGACTTCGCGGTCTTCCCCTCGCTGATCCTCATCGCGACGCTGTTCCGCCTCGCGCTCAACGTCTCCTCGACGCGGCTGGTCCTCACCGACGGCTACGCCGGCAAGGTCATCGAGGCGTTCGGGCACTTCGTGATCGGCGGCTCGCTCGTCGTCGGCCTGGTGATCTTCGTGATCCTCACGATCATCCAGTTCGTCGTCATCACCAACGGTGCCGGCCGCGTCGCCGAGGTCGGCGCGCGCTTCACCCTCGACGCGATGCCCGGCAAGCAGATGGCCATCGACGCCGACCTGAACGCCGGGCTGATCAACGAGAAGCAGGCGCGCAAGCGGCGCACCGAGGTCACCGCCGAGGCCGACTTCTACGGCTCGATGGACGGTGCCTCGAAGTTCGTCAAGGGCGACGCCATCGCGGCCATCATCATCACGATCATCAACCTGGTCGGCGGGTTCGCCGTCGGGGTCATGCAGCGCGGGATGGCGCCCGGCGACGCCGTCGCCACCTTCTCGCTGCTGACCGTCGGCGACGGCCTGGTCTCGCAGATCCCCGCGCTGCTGCTGTCCACCGCGACCGGCATCATCGTGACCCGCTCGGCCAGCGAGGCCGACATGGGCACCGACCTGCTCGCCCAGCTCGGCCGGTTCAGGCAGCCCGTCCGCATCGCCGGCGGCGCCGCGCTGGCGCTGTGCCTGATCCCCGGGCTGCCGAAGCTGCCGTTCCTCGTGATCGGCGGGGTCTTCCTGTTCATGGCCTCCCGCATGCAGGAGGTCCCGCCCGAGGACGACGAGACGCCGGCGATCGCCGCCGCCGAGGAGCCGGCACCCGACTCCCCCGAGGCGATCGCCGAGCGCATGCGGGTCGACCCGCTGGAGCTCGAGGTGGCCTTCGACCTGGTCGACCTGGTCGACTCCTCCCGCGGCGGCGACCTGCTCGACCGGGTCAAGGCGCTGCGCCGGAAGGTCGCGATGGAGACCGGCCTGGTCATCCCGCTGGTGCGCACCCGCGACAACCTCGACCTGCCGGCGTCGCAGTACGTCATCTGGCTCAACGGCGTCCCGGCGGCCAAGGGCATCTCGCCCGCCGGCACCGTGCTGGCCATCGGCGACGCCCTCGACGGGCTGCCCGGCCGGCCCACCCGCGAGCCGGTGTTCGGCCTGCCGGCCAAGTGGGTGCCGGTCGAGCTGCAGCGGCAGGCGGAGATGGCCGGCGCCACCGTCGTCGACCGCTCCTCCGTCATCACCACCCACCTCGCCGAGGTGGTCCGGCAGAACGCCGCCGAGCTCCTCGGCCGCGAGGACGTGCGGCTGCTGGTGGAGATGGTCAAGCGGACCCACCCGGTCGTCGTCGAGGAGCTCACCCCGGCGCTGCTCACCCTCGGCGAGGTGCAGCGGGTGCTGCACGCGCTGCTCGAGGAGAACGTCTCCATCCGCGACCTGGTGCGCATCTTCGAGGCGCTGTCGCTGCGGGCGAAGACCTCGACCGACCTCGACGGGCTGGTCGAGGCGGTGCGCTCCGCGCTCGGCTCGGCGATCAGCCACCCCTACGTCACGCCCGACGAGCGGCTGCACGTGCTCACCGTCGAGCCCGGCTTCGAGCAGCGGCTGCTGGAGGCGGTCCGGCACGGCGACGGCGGCCAGGTGCTGGCGCTGGACGCCGGCTCGGTCGACGCCCTGGTGACCGGCTGCAGCGGGCTGCTCGAGGACGCCGAGCAGCACGGTCTGTCCCCCGTCCTCGTGTGCTCCCCGCAGGTGCGGGCCGCGCTGTCCCGCCTGATGCGTCAGGTCCTCCCCCGCCTGCCGGTGATCTCGTACTCCGAGGTCTCCCGGACGGCCCAGATCGAGTCACTGGGAGTGGTGAACGGTGCCGTTGCCATCCGTTGAGGCGCCCACGCCCGAGGCCGCCGTCGCGGCGGCGCGGGAGCGGTACGGGCACGCGGTGCGGATCGTCGGCGTGCGCCGCATCCGCTCCGGCGGCGTGCTGGGCTTCTTCGCCACCGAGCGCTTCGTCGCCGAGGTGGAGGAGGTCGAGCCGGCCCGGCGCGCCCCCGCGCCGAAGTCGGAGTCCGCGCGCCGCATCGAGGCCGCGCTCAGCCGTGACCCCGGCCCGCTGCAGGACACCGGCGCCTTCCTGCGGGCGACCGAGATGCACCGCGGCCGGCCCGCGGCGGCCCGCCCCACCGCCCGACCGGCCGCGCCCCGCGAGCTGCCCGACCCGGTCGCCGAGCTGGCCGGCCTGCTCGGCTCCGCCGACGGCGACCCCGGCGCCGGCCTGTACTCCCGCGCGTCGGTGAGCACGCCGCGCCGCCCGGCTCCCGCTGCCGCCGCGCGCCGCCCGGCTCCCGCTGCCGCCGCGTTCCGCCCGGCTGCCGCACCCCGCACCGCGGCCCCTGCCGCTGCGGCTCCCGCTGCTCCCGCTCCGGCCGCCCGCCGGACCGGCCGCGCCCCGGTGCGGCCCCCGGCGACGCCGGCCGAGGCCGCCGGCCCGTCGCTGTTCACCGCCGCGCTGGCCCAGGTCGTCGCCGGCGACCGCGAGGTGCGCGAGGCCGTGGACGACGCCGTCCGCTCGGCCGCCGCGCTGTCGGCCGCCGAGGCCCTGCGCGCGGTCCAGGAGGTCGCCGACGCGACCGCCGCCGCGACGGCCAGGGACGAGGAGCCCGAGCTGTCCTCGGTGCTGCGGACGCCGGAGCCGGCGCCCGCGCCGTCGACGCCGCTGGCCGCCGCGCTCGCCGCGGCGATGGCCGCACCCGCTGCCGCGCCGGCTCCTGCGCCCGTCGCGCCGCTCGCCGAGGAGCCCGCCGTCGAGGAGCCCGCCGTCGAGGAGCCCGCCGTCGAGGAGGCCGCCGTCGAGGAGCCCGCCGTCGAGGTGGCCGAGGCCGTCGAGGTGGCCGAGGCCGTCGAGGTGGCCGTGCCCGGCGTGGACATGTGGGCCGACCCCGTGCCGGTCTCCTGTCCCGCCGTCTCCCCCGAGCCCGTCGCCCAGGTCCACGAGGACGTCGTCGACGAGGTTCTCGAGGAGGCCGCCGAGGAGCCCGCCGACGAGGTCCCGGCCGACGACGAGGTCCCGGCCGACGACGAGGACTCGCTGCTCACCGACCTGCTCGGGCCCGTCGAGGAGCCCGCCGTCGAGGAGCACGCCGTCGAGGAGCCCGCTGTCGAGGAGCCCGCTGTCGAGGAGCCCGCCGTCGGGACCGCCGCCGTGGCCCTCGTGCTCGACGACGAGCCCGTCACGGACGTGCTGCCGGCCGTCGTCGCGGAGCCCATCGAGGTGCCGGCGCCGCGGCCGGTGGCCGAGTGGGCCGCGGAGCCCGACCTCACCGGCCCCGTCACCGGGCGCGAGGAGGCCATCGCCGAGGTGCTGCGCGCCGCCCTGGCGCACGACACCCCCGACGACGCCCTCACCGACATCCTCCGCGGCGTGCTCGCCAGCGCCTCGACGCAGGGCGGCGTGCACCGCGGCCGCCCGCCGGTCCCGGCGCCCTCGCAGCGCGCCGACCAGGAGCCGGCCTGGGTCGAGGCCTCGGCCGAGTCCGACGAGTGGGAGGTCGAGGAGGCGGTGCTCGCGCCGACCGCCAGCGACCCCGCGCCGCTCGCGCTCGACTCCACCGCCGTCCTGCCGCCGCTGTCCCTGCTGCCGCCGCCCACCCCCGGCGCGGAGCTGGCCGTGCCGCGGCTCCTCGGGCGCCCGCCCGTGCCGCCGGCCCGCCGCCTGCCGCCGGTGCCCGGCCAGGCCGTCGCCCGCGTGGCCGCCCCGGCGCCGGGCCTGGCGACCGTGACCCGCCTGCCGGTCGACGCCCGTGCCGGCCGCGGCTGGACCCCGGGTCGTGTCGTCGTGTCGTCGGTCCGCGAGGCCGGCACCACGCCCGCCGGCCGCGGCTGGGTCGACCCGCGCCTGGTCGAGGCCGCCGGGACCGTCGCGCGGCTGCGCGCGCTCGGTGTCCCGGAGGACCTGCTCGGCGCCGGCTTCACCGGCGAGGTCGCCGACGCCGGCACCTACGCGGCGCTCACCCGGGCGCTCGGCGCTGCGCTGCCGGTGGCGCCGCCGGCCCCGACCGGCGCCGGTGAGGTGCTGCTGGTGGTCGGTCCGGGCGTCGAGACGCTCGCCGCCGCCCGCTCGCTGGCGGCCACCATGCGCCTGGACGCCGACCGGCTGCAGTGGGCCACCCGCGGGGACCTCGCCGCGCTGGCGCCCGAGGGCGGACGGATCACCTCGGTCGACACGGCGATCGCCCGCAAGCAGGAGGCCGCCGTCGCGGGGACGCCGACCGTCGTGGCGGTGGACGCCCCGATGCGCGCCGGTGCCCGCACGTGGCTGGAGCAGATCATGGCGATCTTCTCGCCGGCGGGCGTGTGGGCCGTCGTCGAGGCGACCCGCAAGCCCGAGGACGTCGGCCCGTGGCTGGACGCGCTCCCCCGCGTCGACGCCCTCGTCGTCCAGGACACCGACCTGACCGCCGACCCCGCCGCCGTGCTGGGCCGGACGACGGTGCCGGTGGCCCTCATCGACGGGGCGCGGGCCACCGCGCACCGCTGGGCCTCCCTGCTGTGCGAGCGGCTGGAGAGCGCTGAGTCATGAGCCCGCTGCGCTGGGACGTGCTCACGGTGGGGCTCGTGCTGGCCCTGCCGGTGCTCGCGCTGTACCTGCGCGGTGACTTCACGGTCGACGAGGTGGCCGCCCGGCTGCCCTGGTGCCTGCTCGCCGGCTGGGGCGCGGTGGCGCTGCTGCGCTGGGCCGCGACGCCGCGGACCCGCCCCGCCGACCGCCGCGCCCGCGCGACGTCGGCCCTCCCCGACGAGGACCCCGCCCCCGTCCCCTGACCCGCTCCCGCGGCGTCGTTCGTGCTCCTGCGGTGCTGCGACAGCGCCGTCGACGCCGCGCTGGCCAGCGGTCACCTGTCGCGGGAGGACCTGACCGCCTGCCTCGAGCGGATGGGTCCGGTGCCCGGCTCCCGCCGCGCCGCACGCGTCACGACGTTCGCGGACGGACGCAGCGAGAGCGTCGGCGAGAGCCGCAGCCGGGTGCTCCTCCACCGGCTCGGGATCCCGGCTCCCGACCTGCAGGTGCGGCTCCTGCGGCCGAACCGGTCGGTGATCGGCCGGTGCGACTTCGGCTGGCGTGAGCACCGGACCGTCGGCGAGTTCGACGGGCGTGTGGAGTACCGGGCCGACGAGGGCCGCGACCCGGGCGACGTCGTCTTCCGAGAGGAGCTCCGCGAGGACGAGATCCGCGACGCGGGGTGGGAGGTGGCCCGCTGGACCTGGGCCGACCTCGACACCCCGTCCGTGGTCGATCGCCGCATCCGCCGGGCGCCCAGCCGGGCCGGGCGACCGCGCTGACCGGCTCTTGCGGTGTTCCCGTCGCTCCCGCGGTCCTGCAGGGCCGCGAGAGCGGTCGGGACACCGCAAGAGCCCGGTCGGTCAGCCGGTCAGAGGGGGAAGTCCTCCAGCATCTCGGTGACCAGGGCGGCGATCGGCGAGCGCTCCGAGCGGGTGAGCGTCACGTGCGCGAACAGCGGGTGGCCCTTGAGCTGCTCGACCACCGCGGCCACGCCGTCGTGCCGGCCGACCCGCAGGTTGTCCCGCTGGGCGACGTCGTGGGTGAGCACCACCCGCGACCCGCTGCCCAGCCGCGACAGCACGGTCAGCAGCACGCCGCGCTCCAGCGACTGCGCCTCGTCGACGATCACGAACGAGTCGTGCAGCGAGCGCCCGCGGATGTGCGTCAGCGGCAGCACCTCGATGAGGTCGCGCGCGGCGATCTCCTCGAGGACCGCCGTGGACACCAGCGCGCCGAGGGTGTCGTAGACCGCCTGCGCCCACGGGGACATCTTGTCGCCCTCGCTGCCGGGCAGGTACCCGAGCTCCTGCCCGCCGACGGCGTACAGCGGCCGGAAGATCACGACCTTCTTGTGCGCCCGCCGCTCCATCACCGACTCCAGCCCGGCGCAGATCGCCAGCGCCGACTTGCCGGTGCCCGCCCGCCCGCCGAGCGAGACGATCCCGACCTCCGGGTCGAGCAGCAGGTCCAGCGCCACCCGCTGCTCGGCCGAGCGCCCGTGCAGCCCGAACGCCTCGCGATCGCCGCGCACCAGCCGCACCTGCTTGTCCGGCGTCACCCGCCCCAGCGCCGACCCGCGCGAGCTCAGCAGCACCAGCCCGGTGTGCGCGGGCAGCTCCGCGGCCGCCGGCACGTACACCTCGCCGGTGTCGTAGAGGGCCGAGAGCTCGGCGTCCTCCAGCGACAGCTCGGCCATGCCGGTCCAGCCTGCGTCGACGGCGTCGAGCACGCGGTACTCGTCGGTGTCCAGGCCGACCGCCGCCGCCTTGACCCGCAGCGGCACGTCCTTGGTGATCAGGCAGACGTCGCGGCCCTCGGCGCGCAGGTTGAGCGCCACCACCATGATCCGGCTGTCGTTGCTGTCGTTGCGGAAGCCGGCCGGGAGCACCGCGGCGTCGCTGTGGTTGAGCTCGACGTGCAGCGTGCCGCCGTCCTCCCCCACCGGCACCGGCGCGTCGAGCCGCCCGTGGGTGACCCGCAGGTCGTCGAGCAGTCGCAGCGCCTGGCGGGCGAACCAGCCGAGCTCGGGGTGGTGCCGCTTGTCCTCGAGCTCCCCGATGACGACCAGCGGGAGCACCACGTCGGCGTCGCCGAAGCGCAGCAGCGCGCGGGGGTCGGAGAGCAGGACGGAGGTGTCGAGGACGTACGTGCGGCGCATGGTCACGGTCGACTCCCGATGGGGCGCGTGCTGCGCCCCGGCTCGAAGGTGGCCGGGTCCCGGCGCAGGGGCCGGGGACCGGCCCCCTCGGTGGACGTGGACGTCAGCACCAACCGGGCCTCCCGTGGACGGCGGAGCGGGCCCGTCGTCCACCCCGGACGCTAGAGCCGTGAGGTGACAGTCACATGACGACGAGGCGGCGTGTCATCCCTCGGGGGGACCCACGAGTCCCTCCCGTCGCTCAACTGGACTCCCGCCGGAACCGCCGGACGCCGAACCACCAGCCCAGCGCCGCCATCGCCAGGGTCAGCCCGAGCCCCCACCACGCCGTCGCGGAGGTGTACGAACCGTCGAACAGCGACCGCACGCCGTCGACGACGTGCTTGAGCGGGTTGACGTCGCTGACCGCCTGCAGCCACCCCGGCGCCAGGCTCATCGGCAGCAGGATCCCCGACAGCAGCAGGACGGGCAGGACGACGGCGTTGAGCAGCGGCGCGAACGCGTCCTCGCTCTTCAGCGTCAGGGCCAGCGCGTACGACACCGCCGAGAAGGCCGCGCCCAGCAGCGCGACGAGGGCCAGCGCCAGCACCACCCCCAGCACCGGCGCCCGCAGCCCGAGCGGGAGCGACACCAGCACCAGCACCGTCCCCTGGACCAGCAGGACGACGACGTCGCGCAGCACCCGGCCCAGCAGCAGCGCCGTGCGACTGGCCGGGGTCACCCGCTGGCTCTCCACGACGCCGGCCCGCCACTCGGCGATCAGGCCGAAGCCGACGAACAGCGCACCGAAGATGCCCAGCTGCACGAGGATCCCGGGCACGAACACCTGGTAGGCGTTGCCCGACCCGAGCTGGCCCGACAGCGGCTCCAGCAGCGGCCCGAACAGCAGGATGTAGAGCACCGGCTGGGTCAGGCCGATGACCACCCACGCCGGGTTGCGCAGCGAGAGCCGCATCGCGCGCGCGAAGACCGTCCAGGTGTCGCGGCCGATGCCGTTGGTGGCGACCGGCAGGGTCATCGCAGTGCTCCTTCCGGCTGGGGGACGACGGGCGCGACGGGCGTGCCCTCCTCGCGCAGCGACCGCCCGGTCAGCCCGAGGAAGACGTCGTCGAGACTGGGCCGGCGGCTCTCGATGCCGGCGATGCCCAGGCCCGCGGCGTCGAGCTCGCGGACCAGCTGCACCAGGGCGGCGCCGCCGTGGGGGACGCGGCCGACCACCCGGTCGCCGTGCACCTGCGGGGCCTCGGCACCCGGCAGCCCGGCGACCAGCCGCGCGACCTCGCCCGCCTCGTCGGCGCGGGCGGCCGTGACGGTGAGGACGTCGCCGCCGACGCCGGACTTCAGCGCGTCCGGCGTGCCCTCGGCGACGATCGCGCCCGAGTCGATGACGAGGATCCGGTCGCACAGCGCGTCGGCCTCGTCGAGGTAGTGGGTGGTGAGGAAGACCGTCGTCCCCCGCTCCTCGCGCAGTCCGCGGACGTGCTGCCACAGGTTGGCCCGGGCCTGCGGGTCGAGGCCGGTCGTGGGCTCGTCGAGGAAGACCAGCCCCGGCTCGTGCACCAGCCCCATCGCGATGTCGAGGCGGCGCCGCTGGCCGCCGGACATCGCCTTGGGCCTGCGCTCCCACAGCCCCTCGAGGTCGAGCTCGGTGAACAGCCGGCGGCCGCGGGCGGTGGCGTCGGCGGTGCTCATGCCGTAGAGGCGGCCGTGGTCGACGACCTCCTCCCCCGCCAGCGCCTCGGGCTGGGTGGAGCCGCTCTGCGAGACGTAGCCGATGCGGCGGCGCACGCCGACCGGGTCGGCCAGCAGGTCGCAGCCGGCCACGGTCGCGGTGCCCGCGGTGGGCACCAGCAGCGTGGTGAGCATGCGCAGGGTGGTGGTCTTGCCGGCCCCGTTGGGACCCAGGAAGCCGACGATCTCGCCGGCCGCGACGTCGAGGTCTACACCGGCGACGGCACGGACCTCCTGCTTCTTCCTCCGGAAGGTGCGGGCGAGCCCGCGGGCCTCGATCACGCGGGCAGTGTTCAACTTTGACTAGCGGGCGGTCAACCCGTTTCCGGCGCGTCGCCCAGCACCGCCGGCGGCCAGACGCCGTCGACCGGGAGGTCGGGGCCGGGCTCCTCGCCGGCGAACCGGTAGTGCCCGGCGTCGAGGCGCCCGCAGACCTCGCGCACCCACGCGCGCTCGCCCTCGATCCAGTGCCCGGTGACCTGGAACAGCTCGGCGGTGGTCGCCGGCGCCAGCCGGTCGGTGACCACGCTGCGCACCCGTGCCGCCGTGCCGGACGCCGCGGCCTCGAGGTGCAGCGCCCGCGCCCGGAGCGCCTCCCGCACCTCCGCCCGCGGCAGGACCGTCACGAAGCACAGCCCGGCCAGCAGCCGCGAGGGGTCACCGGGTGCGGGCTCGCGCAGCGCCAGGTCCAGCAGCCGGCGGAACTCCACCTCGCCGTCGGGGGTGAGCCGGTAGGACACCGGGTCGCCGGGCACCTCGTCGACCAGGCCGTGGCTGGCCAGCGTCCGCAGGCCCGAGTAGATCGAGCCCGGCTTGACGTGCGCCCAGTCCTCGACCTGCCAGCTCAGCAGCTCGCGGCGCAGCAGGTAGCCGTGCACCGGCTGGAACACCCGCACCGCCCCGAGCAGCAGCAGCCGCGTGGTCGACATGCGCCCACTGTGCCCGGACGGGACCGCGCCGGGACAGCGACCTCACTCGGAGCGGCGGTCCCTGGGCACGTCGGGCAGCCAGGGCAGCTCGCGGGTGGGCGGCGTCCGCGGCGGGACGTCGTCCGGCGGTGGCCAGCCGGCCAGGTCGTCGTCCGGGGGCCACTCGTCGCGGGAGCGCCGGCCGCCCCGTGGCCGCAGCGCCACCAGCGCCCACACCAGCGGGACCGCGAGCACCGGCCACTGCACGCGGAGGTCGCCGATCCACACCAGGCCCGCGAGCAGCAGCGCGAACAGCCAGCCCGCCGTCCACAGGCCGAGTGCGCGGGCCTCCCGGGGATCGCGGCGGGGCACCGGTCAGGCGGCCGACAGCTCGGCGGTGACGACGGCGGGGGTCAGCGGCTCGTCGAGCAGGCGGACGAAGCGGTCGGCGACGTCCTGCCCCTCCGGCCGGGCGGCCAGCCAGCGCTGGAGCAGGTCGTAGCCCTCGACGTAGGTGGTGATGTAGGCCCGCCACAGCGGATGGGTGAGGAAGCGCAGCTGCTGCCGGGCGCGGTCGGGGCTGACCAGCGACCAGCGCTGGATGTAGGCGGCCACCTCGTCGGCGTCGGCACCGCGGTCGTGCAGCATGACGGCGGCGTCCTGGCGCACGCGGTTGAGCGGCGCGGCGGCCGCGGCGATCCGCTCGGCGAGGTGCCCGTCGAAGCGCAGTCCCAGGTCACCGAGCACCTCGGCGCCCCAGGGACCCCACCCCCTGCCGACGGCGGCGTCGACGCCGAGGTCGGCCAGGCCCTCGGCCATGAGGCACTCGGGCGTGTTCACCAGGAACACCGTGTGCTCGAGGTGCCCGTCGCGCTCGACCAGCCCGCGCTCCTTGCGGCAGTGCTCGGTGTGGTGGCCGGGGTAGGACTCGTGCGCCACCAGGTGGGCGAGCTGGCTGAGCCGGTGCGGCAGGTCGGCGTTGATGGCCACCCGGGAGCGGAAGTCGCCCTCGTAGTAGTTGAAGCCCGACCACGGCTTGTCGGTGACCACCTCGTAGCGGACCGTCTCGACCTCGGGCAGGCCGTAGCGGCCGCGCACCCGGTCGCGCAGGGCGCTGGACAGCGCGTGCACCGCCGCCTCCAGCCGCTGCGGCGGGCACTCCTCGCGACGGCGGTGCGCGGCGTAGCGCTCGGCCAGCGTGCCGTCGCCGGGCAGCAGCGCGTCGAGCTCGGCGTGCGCGGCGGCGTAGGAGGCGGCGTCGCCGAGGACGAGGTCGACCTGGAAGTAGCTGCGCACCTCGTCGAGGAAGCCGACCGGCTCACCGCTCATCTTCCGGGCGCTGCACTCCAGGCCGGTCAGCTGGCCGCGGAGGAAGGCCGTGCGGTCCTCGGCGAGGCCGGCGGCGTCGAGCTCGCGCAGCAGCGCGCGGGCCTGGTCGCGCAGCCCCTGCGGGGTGGGCGCCGGCTCGCTCTCCACCTCGGCGCGGATCCGCTTCTCCCCGGTGTAGGCGTCGACGAAGCCGGCCTCCAGCCGGTCGAAGCGCAGTCCCAGCCGCACGTACTCGAGGGGGACGTCGACGGCGCCGGGAGACATGCGCCCGAGTCTGTCACCCACCGAAACGGCGGTGCCGCGCCCCGTAGGCCCGCAGCGCGCGCAGGAAGTCCACCCGCCGGAAGTCGGGCCAGTAGACGTCGGTGAAGTAGAACTCCGAGTGCGCCGTCTGCCAGAGCAGGAAACCCGACAGCCGCTGCTCGCCGCTGGTGCGGATGACGAGGTCGGGGTCGGGCTGGCCGCGGGTGTAGAGGTGCTCGGCGATGTGCTCGACGTCGAGGGACTCGACCAGCTCGTCCAGCGACGTCCCCCGGCTGGCGTGGTCGGCCAGCAGCGAGCGGACGGCGTCGGCGATCTCCCGGCGCCCGCCGTACCCGACGGCGAGGTTGACCGTCGCGCCCGGCCGGGCGCGGGTGACCTCCTCGGCCTCCTTCAGGACGGTGACCGTCTCGGCCGGCAGCAGGCCCAGCGCGCCGACCGGGTGCAGCTGCCAGCGGCGGTCGGGGGCGGAGAGGTCCAGGGCGACGCCCTCGATGATCCGCAGCAGCGGCGTCAGCTCCGGCTCGGGCCGCGAGAGGTTGTCGGTGGAGAGCAGGAAGAGGGTGACCACCTCGACGCCGGCCTCGTCGCACCAGCCGAGGAAGGAGGCGATCCGGTCGGCGCCGCGGCGGTGCCCGGCGTTCGGGTCGAGCAGCCCGGTGGCGCGCGCCCAGCGGCGGTTGCCGTCGATGATCGCGCCGACGTGGCGGGGGACGTCGGCGCCGACCAGCTGCTGCGCCAGCCGGCGCTCGTAGAGCTGGGTCAGCGCGTCGCGGACCCACTGGCGCGCCCCCACGGCGCCCACACTAGGCGTCCGGGGACGCCGCCGTTCCGCAGCCTCCCGGGCGCGCGTCGGGGCTCCGCGCGGATGACGGCGAACTCACAGGTCGCTGCCGGTGCAGGCCGACCTACGCCTCCGTAACCTCGGTGCATGAGCCTCTCCCCCGACGACCGCCGGCGTGTCCGGGTGCAGGCCGACGACGGGGCCGAACTCGAGGCCCCGCGCGGTCCGGCCGTGGCCACGGTCCTGGAGGAGGGGCAGCAGGTCGAGGGGACCTGGACCGCCGAGGACTTCGACGACGACGACTGGGACCACCCCGACACCCGGCCGCGGATGCGCGGCTGGCTGCACCTGTTCGCGTTCTTCGGCGCGATCGCCGCCGGCGCGGTGCTCATCCCGCTGGGCTCGGTGCTCGGCGCCCGGGCCGGCTTCTCCGTCGCCGTCTACTGCCTCACGATCTGCGGGCTGTTCGGCATCAGCGCGCTCTACCACCGCCGGCGCTGGTCACCCCGCGGCTGGCGGATCATGAAGCGGCTCGACCACTCGATGATCTTCCTGTTCATCGCGGGCACGTACACGCCGTTCTCGCTGCTCGCCGTCGACCAGCCCCTGGGCTACTGGATCCTCGGCGGCGTCTGGGCCGGGGCCCTGGCCGGCGTCTGCCTCAAGCTGACCTGGCCCACGGCGCCGCGCTGGGTGGGCGTGCCGCTCTACATCGGCCTGGGCTGGGTCGCCGTCTTCATCCTCACCGACATCCTGCACATCGCCGGCGTGACGTCGCTGGTGCTGCTCGCGGCGGGCGGGGTGCTCTACACGGTCGGCGGCGTGGCCTACGCGATCAAGAAGCCGAACCCGTGGCCGGGCGTGTTCGGCTACCACGAGGTCTTCCACGCGATGACCATCGTGGCCGCGATCTGCCACTACATCGCCGTCTACTTCGCGATGTACAACTCGCCGTTCGTGGGCTGACCCGCGCGGGTCCCGCTCAGGCGAAGAGCGGACGCTCGTCGAGGCGGCGGGAGACGCGGCCGGCGAGGCGCCAGGCCCGGGCGACGACGTCGCGGTCGGCGTCGGTGACCAGGTTGCCCATCACCCGCAGCGCCACCGTCATCAGCAGGCGGGAGCGCATGCCGACCGGTCCCGCCGCGGGCAGCAGGCGCGGCAGGGTGAGCAACCCGGCCAGCCGGCGGGCGATGGAGAACGCCTCGCCGTAGTGGCCGCGCAGGGTGGCCGGCCACGCCGCGGACCAGTCGGCCTCACCGAGCATCCCGGCCAGCGTGCGTCCGGTCTCCAGGCCGTAGTCGATGCCCTCGCCGTTGAGCGGGTTGACGCACCCGGCGGCGTCGCCGACCAGCGCCCAGTTCCGCCCGGCCACACCGGACACCGCCCCGCCCATCGGCAGCAGCGCCGACGCGGGCGCCTGCACCGGTCCCGACAGCTGCCAGTCCCCGCGGCGGGCGGTCGCGTAGGTCTCCAGCAGCGCCCTGAGCTGCACCCCGGCCGGCCGGCGCGCGGTGGCCAGCGTGCCGACGCCGATGTTCACCTGCCCGGCCGCCGCGCCGAGCGGGAACACCCACCCGTAGCCCGACAGCAGCTCCCTCTCGGCGTCGCGCAGCTCCAGGTGCGAGGAGATCCACTCGTCGTCGCTGCGCCCGGAGGCGACGTAGCCGCGGGCGGCGACGCCGTAGGCGGTGTCGCGGTGCCACTCCCGCCCGAGGACCCGCCCGAGGGGCGAGCGGACGCCGTCGGCGACGACCAGCCGCTGGCAGCGCACGGTGGACCGCTCCCCGCCGACGTCGAACACCACGCCGCGCACCCGGTCGCCGTCGCGCTCGACGTCGACCGCCCGGGCACCCTCCAGCGGCGTCGCGCCGGACCGCAGCGCGCAGGCGCGGATGCGGGCGTCGAGCTCGGTGCGCGGCACGGCGCTGCCGTGGTCGGGGAACGCCCCGCCGGGCCAGGGCAGCTCCCAGACCCGGCCGAAGCCGGCGGCGCGCAGGCCGCGGTTGCGGGCCCTGCTGCGCGCCCAGTCGCCGAGGCCGAGCCGGTCGAGCTCGGCGACCGCGCGCGGCGTCAGCCCGTCGCCGCAGGCCTTGTCGCGCGGGAAGACGGCGGCGTCGGCGAGCAGGACGTCGCCCCCCCGCGCGCCGCCCACGCGGCGGCGGCCGATCCGGCCGGCCCGGCTCCCACCACCAGGACGTCGGTGGCGGTGGGGACGGCAGCGGCGGCGGGCACGCCCCCAGTGTCCCTGGTCAGCGCCGCGCGCTAGCCGAACAGGGGGAAGCGGCCGGCGGACCCGCCCAGCGCGGCGCGGTCGGCGGCGGTCAGCGGCTCCCGGCCGGTGCCGCGGCGGGCGGCGGTGGCGTCGTCCCACCCGTCCGGGAGGGCGCCGCCGAGCAGCGCCCCGAGCACCCGCCGGACCTCGGCCAGCCCGTCGGCCGGCGGCCCGGGCCGGTCCAGGTGCGCCACCAGGTCGAGGTGGTGCACCGCGGCCTCGACGGCGAGCGTGGACGTCAGGTCGCCGGCACGGACCACCCGGCCTTGCGTCGCCACGAGGTCGCCGGGGTCGACGCGGCCCGCGGCCACGCAGACCGCGGCCGCCGTCTCCGCGTACAGCGGCGCCAGGTTCGGCATGCCGCCCGCGACGCTGGCCCGCACGCGGGTGCGCCACGCGGTGGAGTCGTCGTCCTCGGGCGTGGGCTGCCACGAGCGCCAGTACGCGACGGCGTCGGTGGTGGCCGGCCCGGCCGCCGGGGTGGCCAGCGCGACCAGTCCCCGGCGGGCGTCGTCGAGCAGGTGCTGGGTGAGGTCGAGGACCGCCCAGCCCGCGCAGCCGCTGGGCCGGTCCCCCTCCTCCGGCGTCAGGTCGCCGACCAGGCCGGACAGGGCGCCGTAGGCGGACCGCAGCAGCTCCAGGCTCACCCCGGCAGCCTGGCAGCTCACAGCTGCGGGCCGCGCTCAACGACGGGCGCCGACTACGCCTGTGGGGACGTAGCCAGAACGGTCCTGGGCCGGCCGCGAGAGCACACACGCCGCTCGTGCGGCCGGTCGGACGTGCGCGCTGGCCCGTCCGGGTGAGGCGGCATCCGTGTCGGCACCAGCCGCGGTGCTGCGTGCCGATGCTCCTCGGGACGAGAGTCCGAACAGCGGAGCAGATGGCGGCCGACGGCGGCCACGGAGCCGCGCAACGACGTGCGGAGAAGGCATGGCGATCACCGGCACCTGGGCCCGGTTGGCGGTCCTCGCCACGGCGGCAGCGGTCCTCCTCAGCGGGGGTGCTCTCCTGCCGGCCGTGAGCGCTCAAGCCGCCCCACCCGGCTGCACCCACGACGCCGTGGTCTGTCCCTCAAGGGTCTACGTCGGCGCCTCGGTCCCAGGCCTGCCCAGCGACCCGAACGCCACCGCCGCCTTCACAGCCGCCACGGGCGTCGACCCGTCGGTGGTCCTGTTCTTCGCTGGCCTGAACTACCAGGTCGACAGGGAGGCGCTACAGCGACTGGTCGATGACGATCGGCTGCCGATGATGACCTGGGAGCCGTACGACTCCACTCAGCCGACAGCGAACCCCTACCCGTTGAGCCGCATCGCGGCCGGCGACTTCGACGCCTACCTCCGCCAACAAGCCAGCAGGATTGCCGCCGTCGACGGCCCGGTCGCCATCCGCTTCGCACACGAGATGAACGGCAATTGGTACCCGTGGGGTGCGGGGGTGAACGGCAACACGCCCGCGGACTATGTGGCCGCGTACCGGCACGTCCATGACGTGGTCACCGGCGCAGGCGCGACGAACGCCGTCTGGGTGTGGGCGCCCAACGTGGTCGACTGGCCGACGCCCGGGGACGTGGGCCCGTACTACCCCGGAGACGCCTACGTCGACTGGGCCGGCTTCGACGCCTACTTCGACGATACGAACGACACCGCCCGTTTGTTCGCCGCCACCGTCGGCCAGCTGGATCGGGTCGCGCCCGCCAAGCCGATCTACGTCGCTGAGACAGCGGTCCTCCCCGGCAGCACTCGGCCAGCGATGATCCTCGACCAAGTCGCCGGGCTGCTGGCCATCCCGCGGCTCGTCGGCTTCACCTGGTTCGACCACCCCTCTCGGCACGACTGGCGCATCGAGAACGACCCGACGGCCGCGGCTGCCCTGCGCGAGGCGCTCACCTCCCCCTATTTCGGAGGAGCCGGGCACGTCGACGACCCTGTCGTCGCCCCGCCGGTCGCCATGGGCCCACCGTGGATCACCGGAACGGCGCACGTCGGTCAGACCCTCGCCTCCTCGACCGGCTCCTGGCGCGCGACGGCCGAGTCCGGCGCCCTGACCCTCGCCCGTCGGTGGTACCGCTGCACCGACCCGGTCAGCCCGTCGTCCTGCGTCGCCACGGCGTACACGGGCGGCGGCTTCGTGCCGGGGTCCGGCTACGTCGGCGCCTTCCTCCGCGTCGCAGTCACCGCGAGCAATGACGTCGGCTCCGTGGTCGCCTGGTCCGCACCCACGCAGGCGGTCCTGATGACCCCCGCCACGCCGGCAGCTCCAACCGTCGAGGGGTATAGCGGCGCACTGAAGATCGTCTTCCCCCGGACCGTTCCCACTGGGGCGACGCACTGGCGGCTGAGCATCGATGGCGCCCCCAAGCAGCTCATCCCGGTCAGCACGACCACGTACTGGCTGACCGGCTTGAGCAACGGCACGAGCTACGACCTGTCGCTGGCCGCGGTCTCTGCATCGTCGACCGGGGCGTTGTCCTCCGCTGTAACCACGGGCACCGCGGTGCCAATGGCCTTCCCCTGGAATCCCTCCGTCAGCGTCACGGGCACGACTGTGACGGTGCAGGTGCCACGGACGGCCCCGACCGGGGCGACCGGCTGGCGACTGACGGTCGGTACGGCCATCCGGGACCTGCCGCTCGACGCCAGGCCCGAGGTGTTCACCGGCCTGCCCCCGGGTGTGGCGACGCCGTGGACGCTGCGGGCGCTCGCTGGCGGGTGGAACGGGCAACCGGGCACCTCGCAAGCCGCGTCGGGAATCTTCACCCCGGTCACCTCGGAACAATTGCCGGCTTCACCTGTGGTCCCCTTCGTCGAGGCCCGCGACGGCGCCTTGCGGGTGGTGTTCCCCCCTGCTCCAGCTCGGGCCACGCACTGGCAGTTGACTGTCGACGGAGTCGCCAAGCAGTTGATCCCGGTCGGCCGAGCCGACTACTGGCTGACCGGCCTGACCAACGGTCGGAGTTACACGATCGGCCTGGCTGGCGCAGTTGTGACGGCCACCGCGTCGGCGACCGGTCCGGCCACCTCTGGCACCGCAGCCCCCATGCCGGCTCCGTGGAACCCGGTCGTGACCGTCGTCGACACCACGGCCACGGTGACCCTGCCGCGCACGGTCCCGGTCGGCGCGACCGGTTGGCAGCTGACCGTGGGCGACGTCACGCGCATCCTGCCGGTCGGCACCACCACCAGTCAGTTCACCGGCCTCGTCCCGGGAGCGGCGACCCGCTGGGAGCTTCGCGCAGTTGCCGGCACCTGGAATGGGCAGTCCGGCTCGGTCACACCTGCCGCCTCCGGGACATTCACCCCGGCCAGCGTCGTACCGGGGCAGCCGGCTGCCCCGCTGGTTGAGGCCCGCGACGGCGCGCTTCGGGTCGTGTTCCCAAGTCCTCCGGCGGACGCCACTCACTGGAGGCTGACGGTCGACGGCGTCGCGAGGCAGCTCGTCGGCATCGACCGTGCCGACTACTGGCTGACCGGTATGACGAACGGCCGGAGTTACTCACTCAGTCTCGCGGCCGTGCACATGAGCTCCTCGGCCAGCACGACCGGTCCGGCGACCACCGGTACCGCGGTGCCGATGCCCGCTCCTTACGCTCCCTGGATCTCCGTGAGGTCGAGTACTGCGACGGTCCAGCTGCCTCGTGTCGCGCCGACGGGCGCGACGGCGTGGCGGCTCACAGTCGGTGGCGTCACCCGCGACCTGCCCATCGGGACGGTCATGAGTGAGTTCACGAGCCTGTCCGGTCAGGTCGTCTCCTGGGAGCTGCGGGCGGTCGCCGGTATCTGGGCTGGTGGCCCCGGGTCCACCACCCCGGCGGTGAGCGGGACGTTCACGGGATAGGAGCCTGCCGGACCGCCGGGGTCAGCCGGCGCGGCGGCCCAGGGCCCGGTAGGTCCAGCCGGCGGCGGTCCAGGCCTCGCGGTCGAGCGCGTTGCGCCCGTCGAGGACCCGCTTCTGCCGGACCAGCTCCCCGAACGCGGCCGGGTCGAGCTCGCGGTACTGGCGCCACTCGGTGAGCACCAGGACGGCGTCGGCGTCGGCCGCGGCCTCCTCCGGGGTGGCGGCGTAGTCCAGGTGCGGCCACTCCCGGCGGCTGTTGTCCACCGCGGCGGGGTCGGTCACGCAGACCACCGCGCCCTGCAGCTGCAGCTGGGCGGCGACGTTGAGCGCCGGGGAGTCGCGGATGTCGTCGGAGTCGGGCTTGAACGCCGCGCCGAGGACCGCCACCCGCTTGCCCAGCAGCGACCCGTCGAGCACCTCGCGCGCCAGCTCCACCATGCGGATCCTGCGGCGCATGTTGATGTTGTCGACCTCGCGCAGGAACGTCAGCGCCTGGTCGGCACCCAGCTCGCCGGCACGGGCCATGAACGCGCGGATGTCCTTGGGCAGGCAGCCGCCGCCGAACCCGAGCCCGGCGTTGAGGAACTTCCGCCCGATCCGGTCGTCGTAGCCGATGGCGTCGGCCAGCAGCTTGACGTCGGCACCGGTGGCCTCGCACAGCTCGGCCATCGCGTTGATGAAGGAGATCTTCGTGGCGAGGAAGGAGTTGGCCGCCGTCTTCACCATCTCGGCGGTGGCGTGGTCGGTGGTGACCTGCGGCGTGCCGCGGGCGACGATCGGCGCGTACACCTCGTCGAGCAGCTGCCGGGCCACCTCGCCGTCGGGGCCGGCGGGCAGGCCGTAGACCAGGCGGTCGGGGTGCAGGGTGTCGCGGACGGCGAACCCCTCGCGCAGGAACTCCGGGTTCCACGCCAACAGCGCCCCGGGGACCTTGCCCTCGATGACGGCCGCCAGCTCGGCCGCGGTTCCCACGGGGACGGTGGACTTGCCCACCACCAGGTCCCCGGGCTCGAGGACCTCCAGTAGAGACTCTGCGGCGGCCTGGACGAACCGCAGGTCGGCGGCGTACTCGCCGTGCTTCTGCGGCGTGCCCACGCACAGGAAGTGCACCCGGGCGCCGGCCGCGTCGGCCACGTCGGTGGAGAACGACAGCCGGCCAGTGCCGAGGGTGCGGCGGAGCAGGTCCTCGAACCCGGGCTCGTAGAAGGGTGCCCGGGCGTCGCGCAGGGTCGCCACCTTGCGCTCGTCCACGTCGATGCCGACCACCTCGTGGCCGAGCTCGGCCATCGAGGCCGCGTGCACCGCACCCAGATAACCGCAACCGATGACCGAGACGCGCATGGAGAACCTTCCGAAGTGGGGTCCGCACCAGGGAGGACGGACGCGGTGACCGGTGGGTGGAGCGGACTCAGACCAGCTCGGCCATCGGCATCGCCTCGGGCTCCGAGCAAGCAGGAGGCGGTGGGATGACGCGGCTGATGACCGTCTGCGGTTCGTCCGAGCGACGGCGGGGTGGCGGGACCGCCGGCAACCCCGACCGCCCGCGGGGTGGAGTGGCGGCGACATAGCCGGGGTGCAAGCCGGGCGGAGCGATCACGGCGGCCGACACGGCCCTGCCCGCCGCCGGGTGAAGGTCCCAGGTCGGCGCAGCAGTCGGGACCAGTGCCACGACGGCAGTGCGGGCCCCGGAGAGAGGCGCCAGGGACGGGCCGTGCGCCGACGCGGGAGCCGGGGCTCCGGCAGGGGCCACGGGGAACACCGGACGGCGGACCACCCCCCAAGGACGGGAGTCACGGAGGGGGAGGAGCGCCGGCACCTGGATGTAGATGCTGACGCCCGCGAGCACGAGCATGGGCCACAGTCGCTGCACCCCCAGCTGAGACCAGTTCCACGCGATGCCGCTCCACATCGCCAGTTGAGTGCTGAGCACCGTCGCCGTCATGACGCGACGGATGGTCACCGCCAGTGGGGTGCCCTTGCCCGCCGCGCCCGTGGGGACCCAATCCGCCGTTCGGCCCCCCAGCGTGTGCCAGATGGCCAGGGCGTGCGCGAAGCTGTAGAGCATCTGCACGCGGAGGACCGCGGGCCTCCAGGTGCTGCGCATGACGAGTGGGGTCAAGGCGTATGTCACCGCGAGCGCCGGCAGTAGCACACGGTAGTTCCCCACGAAGATCTCGTACGGGAAGAGCCAGAGCATCACCAGTGACGGCAGCGCCACGGTGAAGACGAACAGCCCCGTGGAGATGTAGTAGAGGAACCCGCTGAAGAAGCACAGTCGCTGGCGCAGCGTCAGCGGAGCCGCGTGGAACTTGGGATCAGCCAGGAGACTCATCGATCCGGAGCACCAGCGGTATTGCTGGTTGAGGAAGCCCGACAGGTTGTCGGGGCACAGGCCCTTCGCGACGAGCACCGGGACGTACCGGACGACGTAGCCGACCTTCAGCAGGTTGACACCGGTGTGCACGTCCTCGCTGTGCCCGATCTGGGCGAATCCGCCGGACCGCTCGAGGCCCGCGCGACGATAGAGGGCGCAGGTCCCCACACAGATGGCGGCATCGGCCCGGTCCCGGGACGGCTGCACGAAGCGGTAGAACAGCTCCTGGGTCGCACCGGCGGCCCGCTGCAGCCAGTTCATCCCGCTGCTGGTGTCGAAGAACTGCGGCGATTGGACGATGCCGACCCTGGGGTCGTCGAAGTACGGCACTAGGTCGTGCAGGTACTCGCGGCGCGGCACGAAGTCAGCGTCGAACACGGCGATGAGGTCGCCGGAGGAGTGCTCGAAGCCGTACTTGAGGTTCCCCGCCTTCTTCATGCGCCCCCGGTCGGGCCGGGAGTGATAGGCAAAGCCATAGCCGGCGGCAAGCTGGGCGACCTCGTCACGGCCGGAGTCGTCGAGGACGTGCACGACCAGCCGTCCGGGCCACTCCATCCTGGCCACGTGCCAGTAGGTGTTGGCCAGGACCTGAACATCCTCACCGGCCGACGGCAGGAACACGTCGACACTCGGGTACACGTCGGGCTGCCAGTTGCCGACCTTCTCCACGTGACTGCTGTAGGTGACCCGCCGGCGACGTGAAGAGGTCCCCAGGCCGACGGCGGTGGTCACCACGCGAAGCACCACCAGGGCGAGGAAGATCCAGGTGACCGGGTGGCTGAGCGCGAACTCGACCAGGCTGGCCAGCACCAGCACGCCTGCGGCCACCGCCGCCCACAGGAACCACCGATTCTGGTGACCGAGGTACCAGTACTTCTCCTCCTCGGTCGGCGGCGTGGGGAGGATCAGCAGAGGCAAGTCCGTGCGCCGGTGTCCGACGAGGGGCTCCGAGGGGAGGGGGGGCAACACCCTGGTGACCGCTTCGTCGAGAGAGTCCGCCGGAACCACGGAGGCCACCCCTCGCCGCGGGTCGTGCTGATGCAGCTGCGGCCGAGGCATGGAGAGCACGTTACGAGACGAAGCCATCCACTAACGCCCCGTGACAGCTGCAGGTCCGCCACATCGCGCCCATCACGCCTCAGCTGTCCGCTCACGACCCATGCGCCACAGGCACCACAGCTACCTCATCCGCGACAACCCGACACAAGGGTGCCCTGACGCCGCACCCACCGGCCTGGTGACCGCCGTGGCGAGCAACCGACACCTACCTTGAGTCGGCCTGCTGTCGGTCGGAGAGGTCCCCGCGATGCGTTCCATAGTCCCCACCCACGCACCCCGAGAGGGGCGTCGTGTCGGCCGCATGCTGGCCGGGACACTGGTGGTCGTGGTGATGGCCGTGGCCGTCGCACTGGCGGTCCATCCGCCCTTGCTGTCAGCGCTGGCAGCACCGCTGCTCGGCGACGGTCGTGCCGACGCGTCCTCGACGACACCCGTTCTCGGCGGTCAGACGGCGGAGCCCACGCAGGCCCAGGTGCTCAGCGCACTGCCGACCGACGAGCGCCGGTACTTCGGCGTGTCGGTCGCCGAGGTCGCCGGTGCCGGCGACCCGTCGGCGGCGTTCACCAGCGCGGTCGGGGTGGCACCCACCCTGCAGATGTTCTTCGGGTCGTTCGCCGGCTCCTTCGACGTCGGCGCCGCCCGCCGGATCACCGCGGCCGGCCGGCTGCCCATGTTGACCTGGGAGCCCTTCGACCACCGCACTCCTACGGTGAACGCCTTCCCATTGCAGGCCATCGCGGCGGGACAGTTCGACGTCCACCTCCGCGAGGAGGCCGCCCGCTTCGCCTCCGTCGACGGACCGCTCGTCGTGCGATTCGGGCACGAGATGAACGGTGACTGGTACCCGTGGGGCATCACCGCGCCCGGCAACTCGGCCGCCGACTACATCGCCGCCTACCGGCACGTACACGACGTCGTCACCGCCGCGGGTGCGATGAACGTCGTGTGGATGTGGTCGCCGAACCTCATCGACGCCGAGCCGGCCGTTCCACTGGCATCGGTGTACCCGGGCGACGACGTCGTCGACTGGGTCGGCCTCAGTGGCTACATCACCAGCGCGACGCAGACGTTCGCCAACCGCATGACCCCCACGCTTGCACAGCTGGACCTCGCCGCCCCGGCGAAGCCGGTCGTACTGGCCGAGACGGCCGTCGAACGGACCTCCAACCGTGCCGCACAGATCCGTGACCTGGTCGAGGGCGTCCTCAGCACGCCCCGGTTCATCGGCTTCGTGTGGTTCGACGTGGCCAAACGCGCCGATTGGTCCGTCGACGACGACCCGGCGGCAGCCGCCGCGCTCGGTGAGGCGGTGCGCGCCGGTGGGTTCGGGGCCGGTCCACACCTCGTGCCCGCCCGGACCAGGTCCGCGGCGCCGACCCCGGGCCGCTGACGCGCCGCCGCCCGGCCCCGTCGGACGGGCGCTCCCCGGGCGCAATCCGGGATCCCTCCCCCACGTTCCGACCAAGGAGACCACCCGTGTCCACATCCGGCCGCGCCCTGCGGCCTGACATCCAGGCGCTGCGGGCTCTAGCCGTGACCCTCGTCGTCGCGTACCACGCGCACTTCCTGGGCTTCGGCGGTGGATACGTCGGTGTCGACGTCTTCTACGTGGTCTCCGGCTTCCTCATCACCGGCCAACTACTGCGGGAACTGGGCGAGACGGGTCGCATCCGGCTGGGTGCCTTCTTCGCCCGCCGCGCCCGCAGACTCATCCCGGCCGCATCGGTCGTCCTGCTCGTCACCATCGCCGCCGCGGCGGTGTTCCTGTCACCACTGCGCCTGCCCCAGCTAGGAGGTGACGCGGCGGCGGCCGCGCTCTACGTGTCCAACCTGCGCTTCGCGCAGGCCCAGACCGACTACCTGCACGTCGGCGATGCCCCCAGCCCGTTCCTGCACTTCTGGTCCCTAGCGGTGGAGGAGCAGTTCTACCTGCTGTGGCCGGCGCTGCTCCTGCTCCTGCTCCGCCGGAGGGATGACCAGGTCCGGTCGCCCCTTCGCTGCGCCGCCGTGGCGATCGGCGTCGTGTTCGCCGTCTCGCTGGCGTCCTCGGTGTTCCTCACGCCGCGTTATGCGAACTGGGCCTTCTACCTGTCCCCGGTCCGCGCGTGGGAGTTCGCAGCCGGTGCCGCGGTCGCCGTGGCTGCTGGACTGCTGGCCCGCCGCGGGGCCGTCTTCGCGACACTGACCGCCCTGACAGGTGTCACGTTGATCGTCATCGCGGACCTCCGCTTCGACGACGCCACCGCGTTTCCGGGCGTGGCCGCACTGGTGCCGGTGGCCGGGACCGCGCTCTTCCTCGCTGGCGGCGCCGCCGGCGCGAACCCGTTGAACCGGATCTGGTCCGCAGCGCCGCTCCAGCGGCTGGGGAAGCTGTCCTACTCGCTCTACCTGTGGCACTGGCCGATGCTGGTGATGCCGGCAGAGGCGCTGGGCCGACCGCTCACGCTCGTCGAGAACGCCGCCGCGGTGCTCGCCTCGATCGTCGCGGCCGAGATCACCATGCGCCTCGTCGAGGACCCCGCCCGCCGGTCGACCCTGCTGCGGGGCAGCATCAAGGGGGTCGGCTTCGGGCTCGCCATGAGCCTCGTGACGGCCTGGGGAGTGGTGGCCGTCCCCGACGTGGTCACCACGGTCACCTTCGACGGCAACGGCAGTGTGACGGCCGCCAGCGTCGTCGACTTCGACGGTGGCGCGGTCCCGGCCGACCTGACCCCAGCACTGCTCGACGCCGCAACTGACGCCCCGGACAGCCAGGACGACGGATGCCAGACCGAGACGGCGAGGTCCGGCTACTGCCTCTACGGGGACCCGGACGCGGAGACGACGATCGCCCTCTACGGCGACAGCCACGCTGGCCAATGGCTCCCGGCCCTGCAGAGGCTGGCCCGGGAGCACGGGTGGAATGTCCTGGCGATGGTCAAGTCCGGCTGTCCGGCACCGAGCGTGTCAGTGTGGAAGTTCGACTCACGCTCCCCGTACACGGCCTGCGACGAGTGGCGCCTGCACGCCTTCGAGCGCATCGTCGATGCCGACCCGGACCTGATCGTCGTCAGCGGCCTACAGAGCTACCTTCCGAAGAACGGCGCCACCGGCCGCCCTGCGCTGGATTGGTGGGCCGAGGGCTGGCAGACCACGCTGGCGCGACTCACCCCGGTCGCGCCGACGATGGTGCTGGCCGACACGCCACACCCCTCCCAGGACATCCCGGCGTGCCTCGCCGAGAACCTGGACAACGCGGGAGCGTGCGCCGTGCCCACCGAGGTCGGCTTCGCGCAGGACCGCCGAGCCACGGACGAGGTGACCGTCACATCCGCCGGCGCGCACTTCGTGAGCCTGGACGATGACATCTGTGATGAGCAAATGTGCTCGGCGGTCCGCGGCAATCTCCTGGTGTTCCGCGACGACAGCCATCTGTCGACGCCGTTCGCGGAGTCCCTGGCCCCGCAGCTGGCCGCTCAGATGCGGCTGGTCCTCCCGGCGCTCCCCTGGTGACACCCGCCCCGGACCTCCTGGGGTCCGGGGCGGGTGCCGACGATCGGTCGGTCAAGACTCCGACCGCTGCCCGGCCGGGCGACTCCGCCCACGGTTGAACCGGACTCAGAGCTGCGGGCCGCGCGCCCGGACCTCCTCCACCGAGGACATGGCGTCGCGCAGCTCGGTCAGCCACGCGTCGGCGTGCTGACCCACCAGCCGCACCGCCCAGACCAGGGCCTCGGAGCGGGACCGGGCGACGCCGGCGTCGACGAGGGTGTCGAGCACCAGCCGCTCGTTCTGGCGCAGCCGGGTCATCACCGGTACCGAGGCGTTGGTGAACACCTCGCGGACGTCGCCGCACGAGGCACCCCACGCCACCGAGCGGCCGTAGCGCTCCTGCGCGGCGTCGACGATGGCCATCCGCTGTTGGCGGGTGTCCTCGCGGAAGCGGGCGATGCGACCGGCGCGCGCGGCGGCGGGGTCGCCCTCGCCGGCGTCGGGCTCGGCCAGCGGGCCGACGACGGTGATCTCGTCGCGGTCGACGACGAGGTCCACCGGGCCGGTGAACCAGCCGTCGGGCAGCCGCCCCGCGAACCAGCCGGCGACCTCGGCGCGGTCGACCGGCGGCGGGGCGTCGCCCCCGCGTCCGCCCGGGCCGCGGCGGCGGAAGCCCGGGGCGCCCATCCGGGCGAAGGGGGAGTCGGCGAATCGGGAGTGGGATCGGTGCACAGCAGCCTCCTCGGCAGCGGCGATTACACGCTTACACGGTAAGACGCTGAGGGGACAGGTGACGAGTCCCCCGCGCTCCGCCGTGAGCGGACAGCACCCACCGTCATCACCTGACGACGGAAGCGGACCTGCCACTCCGTGTCGCGCCCGAGCGCCCGTTTTCTGTCACTTGTGCACATCTGTACGCCCCGAGGATCGACGTCCGTGGGCGATCCCGGCCATGGTGCACAGGGTGGGCGTCGGCGGATCCTCGCCGGCGTCAGCACGTCCCCCTGACCCCGGGAGCCCGACATGAGCACCATCCGCACCCGCGTCGCCGTCGTCCTGGCCGCCGCCGCCACCACCCTCGGCACGGCCACCCTCGGCACCGCCCTGCCCGCCGCCTCCGCCGCCGGCTGCAGCACCGCCTGGGGCTCGCTGCCCGAGGCCGTCGACGACCGCGGCGGGGGCACCCTCGACGACGTCCGCGCCGGCCGGCACGAGTGCTACGACCGACTGGTCCTCGACCTCGACGGGATCGACGCCGCCGACGTGTCCTACGACGTCCGCTACGTCGGCCAGGTCGTGCAGGACGGCTCGGGCCGGCCGGTGCCGCTGCGCGGGGCCGCCGACCTCCAGGTGGCGGTGCACACCCCGGCGTACGACGGCGGGAGGGCCACCTACGACCCGCGCGTCGACGCCGAGGCGGTGGCCGTCGGCGGCTACCGCACCTTCCGCCAGGTCGCCTGGGCGCAGTCGTTCGAGGGCACCAGCACCGTGGGCCTCGGCGTGCGCGCCCGGCTGCCGTTCCGCGTGACGGTCCTCGACGGCCCGGGCGACGGCGCACGCCTCGTCGTCGACGTCGCGCACACCTGGTGAGCACCGCGGCCGGGCCGGGGACGCCCGGCCCGGCCGCCCGCCAGGATGGCGCCGTGGACGAACGGACCCCCCTCGACGTCGTCGCCGACCTGCTGACCACCGTGCGCTCGGGGGTCGACCCCGACCGCGCCGCCGCCCTCATGGCACCCGAGGTCCTCGCCCACCAGGGCGACTCGGGGGTCGTCGTCCGCCGGACGCCGGCCGGCTACGCCGACCACGTGCGGGAGATGCTCGCCGAGCACGGCCCGTGGGACTTCACCGTCACCCGGCTCGCCCCCGACGGCGACGGCGTGGCCGCGGAGTGGCGGCAGGTCGGCCGCCCCGACCCGGCGACCGGGCTGCGGGTGGTCGAGCACGGCCGCGCCCGGTACACGGTCCGGGACGGGCGGGTCACCGAGTACGTCATCGCCTTCGACCACGTCGTCGAGAGCTGACCTCTCGACGCTGCCTTGGTCCTGGGTCCATACTCAGCACCGTGGCACTGGGCGAGGCACTCTCCGTGTTCGGCGACCGCTGGGCGCTGCTCGTCGTCCGCGAGGCGGCGCTCGGCGTCCGCCGGTTCACCGAGCTGCAGCAGACCACCGGCGCACCCCGCACCGTGCTGTCCGACCGGTTGCGCCGGCTGGTGGCCGCGGGCGTGCTCGAGCAGCGGGAGTACGTCCTGCCCGGCGCCCGGCCACGGCAGGAGTACGTGCTCACCGACGCCGGACGCGACCTGTTGCCGGTCCTCGCCGCCTTCTCCGACTGGGCGGCGCGGCACCTCGCCGACGACCGCCCGGCCGACGTGACCTACCGGCACGCCGGCTGCGGTGGCCACGTGGGCGCGCACCTGGTGTGCGACTGCGGGGCCGAGATCACCCACGGCGACCGGCTGGTCGCCTCCGTCCTCAGAGAGGGGACCCCGTGAGCAGCACCCTGCCCCAGACCACGGACGCCACCTTCGCCGCCGACGTCCTCGGCAGCGACGTGCCCGTGCTCGTCGACTTCACCGCGGCCTGGTGCCCGCCGTGCCGCATGGTGACGCCGGTGCTCGAGCAGCTGGCCGCCGAGGAGCGCGACCGGCTGCGGGTCGTCCAGGTCGACGTGGACGCCGCCCCCCGGACCGCGCGGGCCTACGGGGTCATGGGCCTGCCCACGATGAGCCTCTTCCGCGACGGCGAGATGGTGGCCACCGTCGTCGGCGCACGGCCGCGGGCGGCCATCACCCGCGAGATCGAGCCGTTCCTGACCGCGCGGTGACCCCGCGGGGCCCGCCGGCGTCAGCGCGCCGGCGGGTCGCTCCGGTCGTCGTCGCGGCGCTCGGGGCGCGGGCCCTCGATCGCACGCGGGGCGCGACGGAGGTCGTCGAGCAGGTCCTGGCCGGGCCGGCGCTGCTCCTCGACCAGCTCGGCCGGGGTGTCGGGGACGACGACCCGCGGCCCGGCGTCCTCGTCGAAGCTGCGCGGCAGGCCCCTGAGGTGCCGGTTCATCGACCGGACCAGCAGCGCGACGGCGACCAGCAGCAGGAGGAGCAGGAAGAGGCCGAGCGGGCCGGACTTGCCGACGTCCTCCGGCAGCTGCTCCTCGACGGCCAGCACGCTGCCGGCCAGGACACCCTGGATCGATCCGGCGCTCACGGGACCGGCACCTCGCTGCGGATGCCGGCGAACAGGTCGTCCTCGGGCAGCGGCGAGTCGACCAGCGACCGGGCCAGCTCGTAGTCCTCGGTGGGCCAGATCCGCTGCTGCACCTCCATCGGGCAGGCGAACCAGCGGCCGGTGGGGTCGATCTGCGTGGCGTGCGCGATGAGGGCGGCGTCGCGGACCGGGAAGTACTCGGCGCAGGGCACCCGGGTGGTGACGCGGGCGGACATGTCCCGCTCCGGGTCCCAGTTCGCCAGCCACTCGGCGTAGGGCGACTCCGCGCCGGTCTCGAGCATCGCCTCGTGCAGCGCGCGCATCCGGGTCAGCGTGAAGCCCATGTGGTAGTAGAGCTTGCTCGGCTGCCAGGGCTCGCCCAGGTCGGGATAGCGCTCGGGGTCACCGGCGGCCTCGAAGGCGTGCACCGAGACCTCGTGGGTCTTGATGTGGTCGGGGTGCGGGTAGCCGCCGTTCTCGTCGTAGGTGAGCACGACCTGCGGCTTGAACCGGCGGATCAGCTCGACCAGCGGCGCGGCGGCCTCCTCGGTGGGGACCAGCGCGAAGCAGCCCTCGGGCAGCGGCGGCAGCGGGTCGCCCTCGGGCAGGCCGGAGTCGACGAAACCGAGGAACTCCTGCGCGACGCCGAGGATCTCGCGGGCGCGCGCCATCTCCTCGACGCGCAGCTGCGGCAGGCGCTCCCAGACCTCGGGGCGGTCGAGCGCCGGGTTGAGCACGGAACCGCGCTCGCCGCCGGTGCAGGTCGCCACCATCACCTGGACACCCTCGGCCACGTACCGGGCCATGGTCGCGGCGCCCTTGCTCGACTCGTCGTCGGGATGGGCGTGCACGGCGAGCAGGCGCAACTGGTGGTCCTCGGTCACCCGCCCAGTGTCCCCCGAGGCGACGACGGGACGCCGCGAGCCCCGTCCCCCGGACGCGTGGATGTGGTGCTCGTCACGGGGGCGTCGAGTACGGTCCGCTCCCCTGCGGGGTCGCCCGAGTCCCTGCAACGGCCTCTCGGCCGGTGTTAGTTTGGCCGGATCGACGTCGACCGCCTCCCCGACCGGGGAGGTGGCCCCGAGCTGCAGGAGTACCGCGCGTGACCACCCCCACTGAGAACGAGCAGGGCATCTGGCTGACCCAGGAGGCCCACGACCGGCTGAAGGCCGAGCTCGACCAGTTGGTGGCCGGCCGGCCCGCCATGGCCGCCGAGATCAACGCCCGCCGCGAGGAGGGCGACCTCAAGGAGAACGGTGGCTACCACGCCGCCAAGGAGGAGCAGGGCAAGCAGGAGGGCCGGATCCGGCAGCTGACCGACCTGCTGCGCAAGGCGCGCGTCGGCGAGCCGCCCACGACGGCCACCACCGCGGAGCTGGGCACGGTCATCACCATCCGCTTCCAGGGCGACGACGAGACCGAGAAGTTCCTGCTCGGCTCGCGCGAGATCGCCGGCACGACCGACCTCGCCGTCTACTCGCCGGAGTCGGCGATGGGCTCGGCGATCATGGGCGCGGAGCCGGGGACGACGGTCACCTACAAGGCGCCGAACGGCCGCGACATCACCGTCGAGGTCGTCGCCGTCGAGCCGTTCGTCCCCTGACCCGGGCCGCGCGCCCCGTCACGGGCATGACCCGCTCCCGGCGGGCGGAGAACACCGGCTTCGTCTGCGTGCACTGCGCCGCCGACGTCCCCGCGAACAGCGACGGGCACTACCGCAACCACTGCCCGGCCTGCCTGTGGTCGCTGCACGTCGACGACCTGCCCGGTGACCGCGCCAGCGAGTGCCGGCAGCCGATGGAGCCGATCGGGCTGGTCGAGAAGTCCGGCAAGGGCTGGCAGGTGGTCCACCGCTGCACGGCGTGCGGCCACCGCCAGCCCAATCGGCTCGTCCGCGACGGCGACGCCCCCGACGACCTCGACCTGGTCCTCTCCCTGCCCTGGCTGTGACGCACTCCTGGGGTCCTCCTCGCGGTCCCGGGGTCCTGCAGGACCCCTGAGGCACGAGGAGCACCTCAGGGGTGCGCTCCCTCAGGCCGGGGCGAGGCCCCGGCGGCGGAGCAGCGGGGCGGGGTCGGCGTCGCGGCCGCGGACGGCGCGGAAGGCCTCCAGCGGGTCCACCGAGCCGCCGCGGGAGAGCAGCCGCTCACGGAAGACGTCGCCGTTCTCCCGGCGCAGGCCGCCGTTCTCGCGGAACCACTCGACGGTGTCGGCGTCGAGGACCTCCGACCAGATGTAGGAGTAGTAGCCCGCCGCGTAGCCGCCGGCGAAGACGTGCTGGAAGTACGTCGTCCGGTAGCGCGGCGGCACCAGGTCGTCGGCGACGCCGGCGTCGGCCAGCGCCCGCCGCTCGAACTCCGCGGGGTCGCCGATCTCGGTCTCCGGGGTGATGCGGTGCCAGGCCTGGTCGAGCAGCGTGGCGGCGAGGTACTCCAGCGTCGCGAAGCCCTCGCCCCACAGCCGGGCGTCGTCGAGCGCCTCGACGACGGCCGGGGGCAGCGGCTCGCCGGTCTCGACGTGCCGCGCGTAGGCGGAGAGGACCTCCGGCCACAGCGCCCACATCTCGTTGACCTGGCTGGGGAACTCGACGAAGTCGCGGGGCACCGCGGTGCCGGCGAAGCGCGGGTAGGTCACCGCCGAGCTCAGCCCGTGCAGGGCGTGCCCGAACTCGTGGAACAGCGTGTCGACCTCGTCGAGCGTGAGCAGCGTCGGCCGCCCCTCGGGTGCCCGGGCCACGTTGAGGTTGTTGACGACGACCGGCCGGGTGCCGAGCAGCCGCGACTGGGTCACGAACGAGCTCATCCACGCCCCGCCGCGCTTGCCCTCGCGGGCCGTGAAGTCACCGAGGTAGAGGCCCACCGCCTCGCCGTCGGGGCCGCTGACCTCCCACACGCGGACGTCGGGGTGGTAGCCGGCGAGGTCGGGGCGCGGGCTGAAGCGGAAGCCGTAGAGCAGCTCGGCGGCCCGGAAGACGCCGTCGACGAGGACGCGGTCCAGCTCGAACCACGGCCGCAGCGCCGCGGTGTCGACGGCATAGCGCTCGGCGCGCACCCGCTCGCTGTAGAAGGCCCAGTCCCACGGCGCCAGCTCGTCAACGCCGTCCCGGGCGGCGGCCTCGGCCAGCACCTCCGCCTCGGCCCGCGCGTTCGCCGTCGACGGACCGACCATCGACGAGAGCATCGCGTCGACGGCGGCGGTGCTCCCGGCGGTCTGGTCGGCGAGCACCAGGTCGGCGTGGGTGGCGAAGCCCAGCAGCCGCGCCCGCTCGGCGCGCACCCGCGCGATCCGCGCGGCGACCGGGCCGTTGTCGTGCTCGCCCGACGACGCGCGGGTCACCGACGCCTCGAACACCCGGCGGCGCAGCTCCCGGTCGCGCAGCTTGGCCAGCACCGGCTGACCCGTCGGGAGCAGCAGCGGCAGCACGTACCCGTCGAGGCCGCGGTCGGCGGCGGCACGGGCCGCCGCGGCGACCTCCTCCTCGCCCAGCCCGTCGAGCTCGGCGGCGTCGGCCACCCGGACGGCGGCGGCCTCGGTGGCCAGCTGCAGGTTCTGCCCGAACTGCGTGGACAGCTCGGAGAGCTCGCGGTTCATCTCCGACAGCCGGGCGCGGCCGGCATCGTCGAGACGGGCGCCGGCGAGCACGCGGTCGAGGTGGTGGCGCTCGACCAGCCGGACCGCCTCGGGGTCCAGCCCCGAGGCGTGTCGCGCCTCGTGGACGGCGTCGACGCGGGCGAACAGCACGGGGTCCAGCCGCAGCGCGTCGGCGTGCGCGGCCTCCAGCGGCGCGAGCTCGCGCTCGATCTCGCGCAGCCGCGGCGAGGACAGCGAGGAGGAGAGGTTGCCGAACACCGCCTCGGCGCGGCGCAGCAGCGCACCGGAGCGCTCGAGCGCCTCGACGGTGTTCTCGAACGTGGGCGGCTCGGCCGACCCGGTGATCGCGCCGAGCTCGGCGCGCTGCTCGGCCATCCCGGCCAGCACCGCCTCGCGGCAGTGCTCGAGGGTGGTGTCGGCGAACGGCGGCAGCCCGTAGGGCAGCGGCGACTCGGACAGCAGCGGGTTGGACGACACGGCGGGGGCGGGATCGGCGCTCATCGAGCGCCATCCTCCGCCCCCGCCCGGCCCCTCCGCAGGGGCCTCCCCGTCCCGGCGACGGCGTCTGCGGCGCCGGGACGAGGGGCTCAGCGGCTGGCGGTCCGCTTGTAGAGCCGCACCGACAGCGGGAGGAACACCGCGACGATCACCGCCGCCCAGAGCAGCGAGTACAGCGCCGGGTGCTGCAGCGACCAGGCCTCCGGCGCCGGCAGGCCGGGCACGGTGTTGCCGAACAGCTGCCGCGATGCCTCCACCACCGCCGACACCGGGTTCCACTCGGCGAAGGCGCGCAGCCACGACGGGAAGCTCTCCAGCGGCACGAAGGCGTTGGAGGCGAACGTCAACGGGAAGATCACGATGAAGGACGCGTTGTTCACGACCTCCGGCGTCCGCACCAGCAGCCCGACGACCGCCATCAGCCAGCTGATCGCGTAGGAGAACACGAGCAGCACGAGGAAGCCGGCCGCCGCCTCACCCGCCGAGGTGTGGATCCGCCAGCCGACGACGAGGCCGGTCAGCGCCATCACCGCGACCGACAGCGCGTTGAGCCCGGCGTCGGCGACCGTCCGGCCCACGAGCACGGCCGAGGACGCCATCGGCAGCGACCGGAACCGGTCGATGAGCCCCTTCTGCAGGTCGTCGGCGACGCTCGCCCCGGTGATCGTGGCGCCGAAGACCACGGTCTGGGCGAAGATCCCGGGCAGCAGGAACTCCGCGTAGGACAGGTCGCCCGGGACCTGGATCGCGCCGCCGAAGACGTAGCGGAACAGCAGCACGAACATGATCGGCGACAGCGTCGCGAAGAACAGCAGGTCGGGCACCCGCTTGACCTTGATCAGGTTCCGGCGGGTGATCGTCAGGCTGTCGCTGACGGCCACGGACAGCGAGCTCATCGGGCACTCCCTGCGGTCTCGGCGGGCACGCGCCCGGCGGTCTCCCCGGCGTCCGGGTCCTGCTCGCCGTCCTCGGCCGCGTGGCCGGTCAGGCTGAGGAAGACGTCGTCGAGGTCGGGCCGGCGCAGCCCGATGTCGAGCACCTCGACGTCGGTGCCGGCCAGCAGGCGCAGCGCCTCGGCCAGCGAGTCGGTGCCCCCGCGCACCGGCAGGCTCAGCCGCCGGGTCTGCTCGTCGGGGTGGGCGCCGCCCGCCGACAGCGGCACCAGCAGCCGGGCGGCCTCGGCGAGGTCCCCGGCGCGGCCGACGGTCAGCTCCAGCCGCTGCCCGCCGACCTGGGCCTTGAGCTCGTCGGCGGTGCCGCGGGCGATCACCCGGCCGCGGTCGATCACCACCATCCGCTCGGCCAGGCGGTCGGCCTCCTCGAGGTACTGGGTGGTCAGCAGGATCGTCGTCCCGCCGCCGGCGAGGTCGGCGATGAACTCCCACATGCCCAGCCGGCTGCGCGGGTCCAGACCGGTGGTCGGCTCGTCGAGGAACAGCACCCGCGGGCGGGCGATGAGCGAGGCGGCGATGTCGAGCCGGCGCCGCATGCCGCCGGAGTAGGTCTTCGCCGGCCGGGCCGCCGCGTCGGTGAGGTCGAAGCGCTCGAGCAGTTCCTCCGCCCGCGCCCGCGACTGCTGCCTCCCGAGCCGGTAGAGCCGCCCGACCATCTCCAGGTTCTCGAAGCCGGTGAGGTACTCGTCGACCGCGGCGTACTGGCCGGTCAGCCCGATGAGCGAGCGCACCCGGTCCGGCTCGCGCAGGACGTCGACCCCGGCCACCTCGGCGCGGCCGCCGTCGGGCTGCAGCAGCGTGGTGAGGATGCGGACGACGGTGGTCTTGCCCGCCCCGTTGGGCCCGAGCAGGCCGAGCACGCTGCCCTCGGGAACGGCGAGGTCGACCCCCGCCAGCGCGGTGTTGGACCCGAAGCGCTTCTGCAGTCCCTCGACGAGGATGGCGTTGCTCATGCCCGCGAACCTAGGTGTGAGCACCGACACTTCCCGGACCCTCGTCGCGCACCGCGGACCATCTCCATGCCACACCGACCGCGGCGACGGCGGGAACTCATCGCCGGCGCCGGCTCAGCCCTCCGAGACGGGGAACCCGGCGTCCTCCAGCGCGGTGACGACGGTCCGCGCGTGGTCGGGGCCCCGGGTCTCGAGGACGACGAAGACCTCGACCTGCCCGAGGTCCAGGCGGGTCGAGGTCCGCTCGTGCTCGACCTCCAGGACGTTGGCGCCACCCTCGGCGAGGACCGCGAGCACCGCCGCGAGCGACCCCGGCCGGTCGGGCACGGCCAGGCGCAGCCGCAGGTACCGGCCGGCCGCCGCCATGCCGTGCTGGACCACCTTGAGCAGCAGCACCGGGTCGACGTTGCCGCCGGACACGACGGCGACCACCGGCGGCGGGAAGGCCTCCGGCTCGGCCAGCACCGCCGCCACGGCGGCCACCCCCGCCGGCTCGACGACGAGCTTGGCCCGCTCCAGGCAGAACAGCAGCGCGCGGGAGAGGTCCTCCTCCCCCACCGTGCGCACCTCGTCGACCAGGTCGCGGACGTGCGCGAGCGTGAGGTCGCTGGGCGCGCCGACGGCGATCCCGTCGGCCATCGTGGACACCCCGGTCAGCGGCACGGGGTACCCGGCCGCCAGGGAGCCGGGGAAGGCGGCGGCCCCGGCGGCCTGCACCGCCACGATCCGCACCTCCGGCCGCCGGGCGCGGACGGCGGCGGCGACGCCGGACACGAGCCCGCCGCCCCCGGTGCAGACGACGAGCGTGGCGACGTCGGGGCACTGCTCGAGCACCTCGGCGCCCACGGTCCCCTGCCCGGCGATGACGTCGGGGTGGTCGAAGGGGTGGATGAAGACCGCGCCGGTCGCCTCGGCGTGCGCGACCGCCGCGGCCAGCGCCGCGGTGAGGTCGACGCCGCCCAGGCGGGCCTCGGCGCCGTAGCCGCGGGTGGCGGCCACCTTGGGCAGCGGCGCGGACTCGGGCATGAAGACGGTGGCCGAGATCCCGAGCATGCGGGCGGCCAGCGCGACGCCCTGCGCGTGGTTGCCGGCGCTGGCCGCGACCACCCCCCGCGCCCGCTCCTCCGGCGTCAGCCGCGACAACCGCACGTAGGCGCCGCGGAACTTGAACGAGCCGGTGTGCTGCAGGTTCTCGCACTTGAGGTGCACCGGGCCGCCGACCCGCTCGGCCAGCGCGCGCGAGTGCTCCAGCGGCGTGCGGCGTGCGACGCCGTCGAGCAGGTCGGCCGCGGCGGCGACGTCGGCACCGGTGACGAGGTCGGCTCCCATGCCGTGATCCTCCCAGGGGCGGCCGGGCCGCTCCCGCATCCTCGCTGGTCGTCGTACCGTGGCTGAGGTGACGGACGTCGCCCCAGCGCAGACCCCACCCGCACCCACGACCCTCGGCGCGCTCCGTGCGGACGGAGCCGCCTTCCGGCCGGTCAAGGCCGAGATCCGCGCCAACCTCCTCGCCCGCCTCGGCACCGGCGAGCCCAGCCTGCCCGGCATCGTCGGTTTCGAGGACACCGTCGTCCCCGAGGTCGAGCGGGCCCTCATCGCCGGCCACGACCTCGTCCTGCTCGGCGAGCGCGGCCAGGGCAAGACCCGCCTGATCCGCACCCTCGTCGGCCTGCTCGACGAGTGGACGCCGGTCCTGGCCGGCAGCGAGCTCAACGAGCACCCGCTGAACCCGGTCAGCGTGTGGGCGCACCGCCAGATCGCCGAGCACGGCGAGGACACCCCGGTCGGCTGGCTGCACCGCAGCGAGCGCTTCGGCGAGAAGCTGGCCACCCCCGACACGAGCGTCGGCGACCTCATCGGCGACGTCGACCCGATCAAGGTCGCCGAGGGCCGCACCCTGGGCGACCCCGAGACGGTCCACTACGGCCTGGTCCCGCGCACCAACCGCGGCATCTTCAGCGTCAACGAGCTGCCCGACCTCGCCGAGCGCATCCAGGTGGCGCTGCTCAACGTGCTCGAGGAGCGCGACATCCAGATCCGCGGCTACCGCGTGCGGCTGCCGCTGGACCTGCTGCTCGTGGCCAGCGCCAACCCCGAGGACTACACCAACCGCGGGCGGATCATCACCCCGCTCAAGGACCGCTTCGGCGCCGAGGTCCGCACGCACTACCCGCTGGAGCTGGCCGACGAGATCCGGCTGCTCCAGCAGGAGGCGCGGACCAGCGGGCTCGGTGCGCCGAGCGGGCACGACGGCTTCGACGCTCCCGTGGTCCCCCAGCACCTGGTCGAGATCGTCGCCCGGTTCACCCGGCTGGTGCGCGAGTCCAGCCACGTGGACCAGCGCTCGGGCGTCAGCGCCCGGTTCGCCATCGCGGGGCTGGAGACCGTCGCCGCCTCCGCCGTCCGCCGGGCCGCGATCGCCGGGGAGACCCGGCCGGTGGCGCGCGTCGTCGACCTGCCGGGCATCGTCCCGGCCAGCCGCGGCAAGGTCGAGTTCGCCGACTCCGGCAGCGACCCCGACGACGACCGGGAGACCGAGGTACTCGAGCACCTGCTGCGGCAGGCCACCGCGCAGACCTTCCGCGCCCGGTGCGGCGGGCTGGACCTGACCGGCCTGCAGGAGCACTTCACCGGCGGGGAGACCGTCGAGTCCGGCGAGCTCGTGCCGGGCGCGGCGCTGCTGGGCCAGCTGGGCACCATCCCGCGGCTGGCCGAGCTGCTCGGCCGCCTCGGCGTGCCCGAGGGCGAGGAGTCCGCCGAGCAGGCCGCCGCCGCCGTCGAGTTCGCCCTCGAGGGCCTCTACCTCACCCGCCGGCTGGCCAAGGACACCGACGGCACGCGGACGGTCTACGGCGCATGAGCCGTCCCCGCCCCGGCAGGGGCTACCGGTACGGCCGCTGGCGGGGCGGGCCCGACCCGCTCGCCCCGCCCTACGACCTGGGCAGCGCCGTCGACGAGATCGGTGACTCCGTGCTCGGCGGCAGCGGCGTGCGGGAGGCGCTGCGCGAGCTGCTGCGCCGCGGCATGGACGGCCGGCGCGGCCTGGACGAGCTGCGCCGCTCGGTGCGCGAGCGGCTGCGGCAGGCGCGCACCGCCGGCCGGATGGACGGCACGCTGCAGGAGGTCCGCGAGCTGCTCGACCGGGCGCTGGACGCCGAGCGCCGCGCGCTGTTCCCCGACCCCGACGACGCCGCCCGCCTGGCCGAGGCCGAGCTCGACGCGCTCCCGCAGGACACCGCGGGCGCCGTGCGGGCGCTCAAGGACTACCCGTTCCGCTCCCCGGAGGCGCGGGAGGCCTACGACCGCATCCAGGACCTGCTGCGGCGGGAGGTCCTCGACAGCTCCTTCGCCAACATGAAGCAGGCGCTGGAGAACGCCAGCGAGCAGGACATGCAGGCGGTCAAGGACATGGTCGCGGACCTGTCCCGGCTGGTGGACGCGCACAACCGCGGCGAGGACACCGACGAGCAGTTCCGCGAGTTCATGGACCGGCACGGGCAGTTCTTCCCCGACGACCCGCAGTCGGTGGAGGAGCTGATCGACTCCCTCGCCCGCCGGGCGGCCGCCCAGGAACGCATGATGGCCGGCCTGTCGCCGGAGCAGCGGGCCGAGCTGGCCGACCTCATGGCCCAGACCATGTCCGACATGGGGCTGGCCAGCGAGATGGCGCACCTGCAGGACGCGCTGCGCCGGGCCCGCCCGGACCTCCCCTGGGGCCAGCGCGGCCAGGTCCCCGACGGCGAGCAGGCCCTCGGCCTCGGTGACGCCACCAGCGCCGTCGCGGAGCTGGCCGACCTCGAGGCGCTGTCCAACCAGCTCTCGCAGGGCTACGCCGGCGCCTCGCTGGCCGACGTCGACGAGGAGCTGCTCGAGCAGGCGCTGGGCCGCGAGGCCGTCGACGACCTCGCCGCGCTGCGGCAGATGGAGCGCGAGCTGGAGCGGCAGGGCTACCTCAACCGCTCCGACGGCAAGCTGGAGCTCTCCCCGAAGGCGGTGCGCCGGCTCGGCGCCACCGCGCTGCGGCGGGTGTTCGCCAAGCTCGACGCGGCCGGCCGCGGGGAGCACGACGTCGCCGACGCCGGTGCCGCCGGGGAGCTCACGGGCAGCTCGCGGGAGTGGCAGTTCGGCGACGAGCAGCCGCTCGACGTCGTCCGGACGGTCCGCAACGCGGTGCTGCGCACCGCCGGCACACCCTCCGGGGACGGCGACCGGAAGGTCCGCATCGCGGTCGAGGACTTCGAGGTCGTGGAGACCGAGCGGCGCACCGGGGCCGCCGTCGCGTTGCTGGTCGACCTGTCCTACTCGATGGCGCTGCGCGGCACCTGGGGTGCGGCCAAGTCGACGGCGATGGCGCTGCACTCGCTGGTGACGACGCGCTTCCCGCAGGACGCGATCCAGATCATCGGCTTCTCCTCCACCGCCCAGGTGCTCAAGCCCGAGACGCTGGCCGAGCTGTCCGTGGACACGCTGCAGGGCACCAACCTGCAGCACGGGCTGATGCTGGCCCGCCGGTTCCTGGCCCGGCACCGCGACGCCGAGCCGGTGGTCCTGGTGGTCACCGACGGTGAGCCGACGGCGCACCTGGAGGAGGACGGCACGCCGTACTTCTGCTGGCCGCCGATGCCCGAGACGATCGCCAGGACCGTCGCGGAGGTGGAGCGGGTGGCCCGGTCGGGCGCGACGCTGAACGTGTTCGCGCTCGACCCGGAGCCGAGCCTGGTGCACTTCGTCCACGACATCACCGCGCGGGCCGGCGGCCGGGTGTTCACCCCGGACAGCGACCGGCTCGGCGAGTACGTCGTCGCGGACTACCTGCGCACCCGCCGGGGCGCCGGGCGCGCTGACCGGGCCGCCGCGGGCTGCGCGCCCGCGGCGGCCCGCCGGACGACGTCGAGGAGACTGGGCCGGTGACCAGTGAGCCCGCGGCCGTCTCGGTCGAGGAGGTCGGCGTCGACGTGGTGCTGCCCCTGCGCAGCGCCGTCCTGCGCGACGGCGGGCCGGCGGCGCTCCCCGGCGACGACGACCCCGCGACCGTGCACCTGGCCGCGCGGACCCCCGACGGCCGGGTGGTGGGCGTGGTCCGGCTCGCCCCCGCCCCCTGCCCGTGGCGGCCGGCGCGGGAACCGTGGCAGCTGCGCGGCATGGCCACCGACCCGGGGGTCCGGGGCACCGGCGCCGGCCGCGCGCTGGCCGCGGCGTGCCTGGCGGTGGTCGCGGCACGCGGCGGCGACCTGCTGTGGTGCAACGCGCGCGTGACGGCGGCCGGCTTCTACGAGCACATGGGCTTCACCGTGGTGACCGACGCCTTCGACGTCGACCCGATCGGCCCGCACGTCGGCATGCTCGCCCCCGTGCCCGGCCGCTGAGTCCCGTCGGCCCGACCGGTCACCCCTGGCATGACCGGGTACGTGCGCACCGCGGAGGGCACCCGCACCGCTCCGGGCCGCAGTGGCCGCTGTTCGAGCGGATGGCGCCCACCCTCGAGGCCGACGCCGAGGCGCTCGCCTTGACGCAGGCGGCGCCGCGGGCGCGGCTGTGGGCTCCGGTCACCGCGCACGCGGTCGTCCTGCTCGGGACGGAGACCTCCCCGTTCACGGCCGGGGCGGCCGACTCGCTCGTCGCCGCCCTGACCTCCGCGGAGCGCGTGGAGGTGCCCGGCCGCGACCACCGCTGGGAGGCGGCCGGCCTCGCCGACGTGCTGGCCGCCTCCCTGCCGGTCAGCGGCGGATCGGGTGCGAGCCGCTCGAGCTGATGCCCGGGATGCGCCCGGCGCGGAAGGCGTCGACGAACAGCCGGTGGTCCTCCTGCGTCTGCCGGGCGTAGGAGTGCGCGAAGTCGACCAGGTCGGCGACGAACTCCTCGCGCCGGTCGCCGACCATCGCCGCGACCGCGTCCTCGGTCTGGAAGTCGACCAGGGTGTGGTCGCTGTCGGCGTCGCCGACGCAGTGCATCTTGGCCGTCGCCCGGCCGAGCTGGGCCACGACCGGCGCCATCTCCTCGGGCTCGGTGAGGTCGTCCCAGTCCAGGTCGACCTCGTAGGGCGAGAGCTCCTGGACGACGAACCCGACGCCGTCGATCTCGGTGTGGCCGAGGAACTGCGAGGCGTTGGCCTGCAGTGCCCGCTGGCTGACCGCGGTCCGGTGCCCGTGGTGCTCGAAGTACGACCCGATCCGCTCGTCGCGGACGATCCGGCTCGGCGCGGCCACGTTGCCCTGCTTCAGCGACAGGACGACGTCGTTCTCCAGCGCCTGGTCGTAGCCCTCGAGCAGCACGTTGTAGGCGGGCAGCCCCGCGCTGCCGATGCCGAAGCCCCCGGTGCCGATGACGTCCTTGACGTCGTAGGCGACGTCGCGGCGGCGCACCGGCGGGTGGACGGTCTCCCGCCACCGGTCGAGCGCGGCCAGCACCCGCCCGCGCTCGTCGTCGTCGAGGCGGCGGGTCCGGCCGCCGTCGGTGAAGCGCCGCTGGTAGCCCTCGACGACGGTCATCCGCTCCAGCAGCGAGGCCCGCGTCCGCGTCGTCGTCTCGAGGATGGCCTCGCGGACGGCGCCCTCGGTGTTCGCGAGGGTCAGCGCGAAGCTGCGGTCGTCCTCGGAGCGGCGGAACGCCTCCACCTGGTCGAGGTAGGCGCCCAGGTAGGTGCGCAGCAGGTCGGCGATGACGTCGTCGCCGAGCGCCTTGCTCCACGACAGCAGCGCGAAGCTGGCGGCGAAGCGGCGCAGGTCCCAGGTGACCGACCCGACGTAGGCCTCGTCGAAGTCGTTGACGTCGAAGACGATCCGCCCGGCACCGTCCATGTAGGTCCCGAAGTTCTCCGCGTGCAGGTCGCCCTGGATCCACACCCGGGCGGTCCGCTCGTCGACCCACGGGTCGTCGGAGGCGGCCATGTCGGCGTAGAAGAGGCAGGCGCTGCCGCGGTAGAAGGCGAAGGGGTCGGCGGCCATCTTGCGGAACTTGGTGCGGAAGGCGTCGGCGTCGGCGGCCATGAGCTCGGAGAAGGCCTCGACCAGGACGTCGACGATCAGCTGCGAGCGGTCCCCGGACGTTCTCCCGGAGGCCACCCGTCGGGGGGATTCGGGCACGGGGGGCACCGTAGAGGGCGGCTAGCCTGCAGGACAGGCGGTTGTGCGGGGGGACGATCGGAGTGGCGGTGACCAGAGCGGGCACGGCACGGCGGCTGGCGTCCGCCGCCGCGTACGGCGGCGGCGGCCTCGGCCTGGCCGGTGCGGGCCTCCTCGGGCTGCTGCGCCTCGAGGCCCGGGCGGCGCGCAGGCGGGTGGAGGCGCGGACGTCGAAGCAGGACCCGCCTCCCGGCGACGGCGTCTACGGCCGCGGCCGCGGCAAGCCGCTGGTCTTCACCGTGCTCGGGGACTCCAGCGCCGTGGGCCTGGGCGTCGAGCGGGCCACCGAGACCCCCGGCGTGCTGCTGGCCGCCGCGCTGACCGAGCTCGCCGAGCGTCCCGTCCGGCTGGTCCGGCTCGCCGTCTCCGGCGCGGAGTCCTGCGAGCTGGACCCGCAGGTCGAGCGCGCCCTGGCCGAGCGCCCCGACGTCGCCCTGATCATGATCGGCGCCAACGACGTCACCACCCGCACCCGCCCCGCGGTCTCGGTGCGCCACCTCGCCGACGCGGTGCGGCGGCTGCGCGAGTCGGGCGCGGAGGTCGTCGTCGGCACCTGCCCCGACCTCGGGACGGTCCGGCCGATCGGGCAGCCGCTGCGGCTGCTCGCACGGCGGTGGAGCCGGCAGCTGGCGGCGGCGCAGACGATCGCCGTGGTCGAGGCCGGCGGGCGGACGGTGTCGCTGGGCTCGGTGCTCGGGCCGAGCTTCGCGCAGGACCGCTCGCTGTTCAGCGTCGACGAGTTCCACCCGAGCGCCGCCGGCTACGCGCAGGCCGCCGCCGTGATCCTCCCGGCGCTGGCCGACGCGCTCGGCGTCTGGCCGACTCCCACCGGGCGCCGCCGGGAGCGCCGCGGCACGGTGCGTCCCGTGGCGCGGGCCGCGGCGCGGGCGGCCGGCCGGCCGGGCACCGAGGTCCGGGCCACCGAGGTCCGGGGCTCCCACACCGGGCCGCTGGGCACCTGGGCGCGGCTGCTGCGCCGGCGGCCCACCGAGCTGCCGACGCCCGAGGAGGCCGGGGAGGCCGCCGAGGCCGTGGAGGTCCCGGTCGGGTAGGCCGGCCTGTAACACCCCGGGGGTCTGTAGCAGGCGCGGCCGCAGGAGATCCGGGGTACGGGGGTAGTTTCCGGGGTGACCGATCCCGGCGCTCCCGGCCCCGGGAGCCCCTCAACGCGGAGGACCCCATGCCCGAAGCCGTCATCGTCGCGACCGCGCGCTCCCCCATCGGGCGCGCGTTCAAGGGGTCGCTCAAGGAACTGCGTCCCGACGACCTCGCCGCCACCATCGTCCGCGCGGCGCTGGACAAGGTCCCGGCGCTGGACCCGACCGACATCGACGACCTGATCCTCGGCTGCGGCCTGCCCGGCGGGGAGCAGGGCCACAACATGGGCCGCGTCGTCAGCGTCCTGCTCGGCATGGACCACCTGCCGGGCACCACGATCACCCGCTACTGCTCCTCGTCGCTGCAGTCCACCCGCATGGCGATGCACGCCATCAAGGCCGGCGAGGGCGACGTCTTCATCTCCGCCGGCGTCGAGATGGTCTCCCGCTTCGTGAAGGGCAACAGCGACTCGCTGCCCGACACTCACAACCCGGTGTTCGCCGAGGCCTCGGCCCGGGTGGCCAAGACCGCCGAGAGCGGCGCGGACTCCTGGACCGACCCGCGCGAGCACGGCGACGTCCCGGACATCTACATCGCCATGGGCCAGACCGCCGAGAACCTGGCGCTGCTCAAGGACGTCTCCCGCCAGGAGATGGACGAGTTCGCCGTCCGCAGCCAGAACCTGGCGGAGAAGGCGATCGGCGAGGGCTTCTGGGAGCGGGAGATCACCCCGGTGACCACGCCCGACGGCACGGTCGTCAGCAAGGACGACGGCCCGCGCGCCGGCACCACGCTCGAGGGCATCTCCGGTCTCAAGCCGGTCTTCCGCCCCGACGGCCGGGTGACCGCGGGCAACGCCTGTCCGCTCAACGACGGCGCCGCCGCGGTCGTGGTCATGAGCGACACGAAGGCCCGCGACCTCGGCCTGACCCCGCTGGCCCGCATCGTCTCCACCGCGGTCACCGGCCTGTCGCCGGAGATCATGGGCTACGGCCCCGTCGACGCCTCGAAGCTGGCGCTGCAGCGGGCCGGCATGACCATCGACGACATCGACCTGGTCGAGATCAACGAGGCCTTCGCCGCGCAGGTCATCCCCAGCTACCGCGACCTGGGCATCGACATCGACAAGCTCAACGTGCACGGCGGCGCGATCGCCGTCGGCCACCCGTTCGGCATGACCGGCGCCCGCATCACCGGCACGCTGCTCAACGGCCTGCAGACCACGGACGGCACCTTCGGCCTGGAGACCATGTGCGTCGGTGGCGGCATGGGCATGGCGATGGTGCTCGAGCGCCTCAGCTGATGTGAGGACCTCCTGACACGACAGTGGCCCGGCCCCCGCGAGGGGACCGGGCCACTGTCGTGTGCGGCCCCGCTGCCCACGCCGGGCGTGGGACAGCGGGTCGTTGCTCAGTTGTCCTGGAAGTAGGACAGCAGTCGCAGGATCTCCAGGTACAGCCAGACGACCGTGACGAGCAGGCCGAAGGCGATGTACCAGGCGAACTTGGCCGGGGCGCCGCGGCGGATCGCCTGGTCGGCCATGTCGAAGTCGAGCAGCAGCGAGAAGGCCGCCACACCGATCACGACGAGGCTGAAGACGATGGCCAGCGGGCCGCCGTCGCGCAGGCCCAGGCCGCCCGGGACGAAGAACGACACGAGCAGGTTGACCAGGACGAGCGCCAGGACGCCGAACAGCGCGCCGACGATCCAGCGGGTCAGCTTGGGGGTGACCCGGATGGCGCCGGTCTTGTAGACGACCAGCATGCCGGCGAAGACACCGAAGGTGCCGATGATCGCCTGGACCACGATCCCGGGGTAGATCGTGTTGAAGGCCTCGCTGATGGCGCCGAGGGCGACACCGTAGAGCGCGCCGTAGGCCAGCGTCGCCACCGGGTTGGCGATCTGCTTGAAACTGATCACCAGGCCCAGGACGAAGGCCACGAGCACGGCGGGCAGCGCCAGGCCCCACGCGGCCTGGCCGGGCAGCGCCCAGACGGCGGCGGCGGCCAGGACGGTGACGAGGAACGACAGGCCCGTCTTCTGGACGACGTCGTCCATCGTCATGTAGCGGGTGGTCGGCGGGCCGTACGGAGCGCCGGCGGGGGCCGGGGCGCCGTACTGCTGGTCGTAGCCCTGCGGGGCGCCGTAGGGCTGGCCGTACTGCTGGCCGTAGGCGGGAGCGCCGTAGCCGGGGGCGCCGTACTGCTGCTGGCCGTACCCCTGCTGGCCGTACTGCTGCCCGTAGCCCGGGGCGCCAGGGCCCTGCTGGCCGTACTGCTGGCCACCGCCTGATCCGGCGTTGGCGAAGCCCCGGCCGAAGACCGGGTTGTGGCTGGGCATCGTCATCTCCTCGAGGTGACTGGTCGGTCGGTGGGCCACGATCTCGCATCCCACTCGGTCGGTACAACGCAGCAGGTGGCCCGCGCGTTCCGCTGGGGACCACCTACCCCGGGAGGGTGACCGGACACGCCGGGGGCGCGGCACCGTGCGGTGCCGCGCCCCCGGACCGGGTCGCTCGGACAGTCAGATCTCCTCACCGCCGTGGTCGTGGTCGTGGTCCGGCGAGAGCCCGCCGCCGCCGGCCTTCTGCTCGGGCGTCACCCGGAACTGGCGGTCCGTCGGGTCCCCCTGGAAGGTCCCGCCCGGCACCGGACGGCCCTGGGCGCCGTTGACCCGCGAGGTGTCGTAGGACAGCGTCAGCACGGAGTACGCGATGGCGTCGGAGTTCGTCTCGAGCGCCTTCGGGTCGACGTTGCCGATCGTGTCCCCGGCCTGGTGGTAGTTCCGGTCGTAGGCGACACCGGCGAGACCGCCGTACAGCGGGACCTGGTACTCCTGCTTGAGGACCTCGGCGCCGGTGAACAGGCCACCGGAGGGGATCTCGGCCTCGATGAAGGCCTGGTAGTCGCTGCGGCCGCTGAACTCGCTGCCCTCGTACCACAGGCCCTGCGCCTCGAAGTAGTCCTCGAGGACGTACTCGATCTGGTCCGACCCCTCGGGCACGGCGACCGGGGCGGTGAAGTCCGACTGGTCGCCGTCGTAGATGAACCGGGCGAAGTTCGGCGACCCCACCATGTCGAAGTTCAGGTAGAGGCCGATGTCGGCGACCTGCGCGTCGCTCAGCTGCGAGACGTAGTGCTCGGAGCCGAGCAGGCCCAGCTCCTCGGCGCCCCACCAGGCGAACCGGACGGTGTTGACCGGCTTGACCTCCGCCATGTTCTCGGCGACCTCGAGGATCGCCGCGCTGCCGCTGCCGTTGTCGTTGATGCCCGGGCCCGCGAGGACGGAGTCGAGGTGCGCACCGGCCATGACGACGTTGTCCGAGGTGCGGCCGGGCAGCTCCGCGACGACGTTGTAGGTGGTGCGGGTCTCGCTGGTCGAGTCGACCGCGAGGTCCACGGTGGTGCCCGGCGCGGCGAGCTCCTGGCCGAGGGCCGTCGAGACGCCGATGACCGGGATCCTGGTGCCGGGGGCGCCCAGCGTGCCGGCGAGCGGCCCGGCGGTGTTGTTGAAGACGATGACCGCGCTCGCGCCGGCCAACTGGGCGTTCTGCGCCTTCACGGCGAAGGCGCAGCCACCGCGCTGGACGAGGGCGACCGTCCCGGCGGCGAAGCCGGTGAAGTCACCGGTCTCACAGCCGCTGCCGAGACCCGTGGCGGGGAGGTCGACCGGGGTGACGACGCCGTCGTCCACCGTCCCGGCGGCGGTGTAGGTCATGGGGGTGAAGTCGGCGGCGGAGTAGGTCGCCGGCGCGGGCGTGACGCGGCTGAACGAGCTGCTCCTCAGCTGGAAGAACGGGAACTCGAAGGACTGGCGGGTGGACTCGTAGCCGGCCGCCTGGAGCCGCTGCTCCACGTACTCGACCGAGGCCTCGTAGCCGGGCGTGCCGGAGGCGCGGTTCCCCTCGTTGTCGTCGGCGATCTCCTGGAACGCCTCCAGGTGCTCGGTGACACCCTCGAGCGTCACGCACTCGGTCAGCTTCGCCACGGTGTTGTTGTTGCGGTTCTCGCAGCCGTTGCCGCCGCCGGCCGCGGCCGGGAGCGCGGTGACCACGCTGCCGGCCAGCGCCAGCACGCCGCCGGCGGTGCCGGCCACGGCGATGCGCGATCGGCGGGACGGATGGGACTGGGTCATGGACGTCTTTCCCCTCGAGCGTCGGTGAGCTCCGTTGCTCACGAGGGGTAACCCTGTCAATACGGTCACGGGGGACGTCAAGACCTGTATTTCCTGCGGCCGGTGGTGTATAGGGCAGGAAGAAGTCGTGAGGTCCGCGCAGGACCGCTGGGGTGCCCCCGGTGGGGTTCGAACCCACACTGCGACCCTTTTAAGGGGCCTGCCTCTGCCGGTTGGGCCACGGGGGCGGTGCGGGCCGTCGGCCCGCCGGTGTCAGCCGGCCTGCGCGCGGTCGGCGGGCGACGGCGAGGGCAGCTGCGCGGTCCCGCCGGAGGTGGCCGCGGTGACGAACTCCCGGCGCGGGTCCTGCAGCTGGCCGAGCGCCACGACCTCGCGCCGGAACAGCGAGGCCAGCGTCCAGTCGGCGACCACGCGGGCCTTGCGGTTGAACGTCGGCACCCGGCTGACGTGGTAGCTGCGGTGCATGAACCAGGCCGGCCAGCCCTTGAGCTTGACCCCGTAGACCTGCGCGACGCCCTCGTGCAGGCCGAGGCTGGCCACCGACCCGGCGTAGGCGTGCCGGTAGGGCCGCGGCTGCTCACCGCGCAGGGTCGCCGCCACGTTGTCGGCCAGCCGCTTGGCCTGCCGGACGGCGTGCTGGGCGTTGGGTGCGGTGGTGGCCCCCGGGTCGGGCTTGGTGAGGTCGGGGACGGCGGCGAGGTCACCGGCGGCCCAGGCGTCCTCGAGCCCGCTGACCTGCAGCGTCGGCTCGCAGCGCACCCGGCCCCGCTCGTCGAGGGGCAGGTCGGTCGAGGCGAGCAGCGGGTTGGGCTTGGTGCCGGCGGTCCACACGAGGGTGTCGCTGGCGTACTCCTCGCCGTCGGAGAGGCGGACGACGCCGTCGGAGACCGACTCCAGGCGCGTGTTCAGCCGCACGTCCATCCCGCGGGCGGTGAGCTGCTTGACCGTCCAGGCGGCCATGTCCAGGTCGACCTCGGGCAGGATCCGGCCGGTGGCCTCGACCAGCACCCACCGCATGTCACCGGGCGACAGTCGCGGGTAGTAGTGGGTGACGGCGTAGCGGGCCATGTCCTCGAGTTCGGCGAAGGCCTCGATGCCGGCGTATCCACCGCCGACGAACGTGAAGGTCAGCGCGCGCTGCCGGACCCGGGGGTCGTCGGTGGAGGCGGCGGCGTCGAGCCGGGCGAGGACGTGGTTGCGCAGGTAGATGGCCTCCCCCACCGTCTTGAAGCCGATGCCGTGCTCGGCCAGCCCCGGGATCGGCAGCGTGCGGGCCACGGACCCGGCCGCCATCACCAGCACGTCGTAGGACAGCTCGTACGGGTCGCCCTCGGCGGGGAGGACCCGGGCCCTCCGGTCGGCGTGCGACAGCCCGACGACGGCACCGGTGACCACCCGGCAGCGCGGCAGCGTGCGGCGCAGCGGGACGACGACGTGCCGCGGTTCCACCGAGCCGGCCGCCGCCTCGGGCAGGAACGGCTGGTAGGTCATGTGCGGCTGCGGGTCGACCACGACGATCTCGGCGCGGCCCCGGGACAGCTTCCGCTGCAGCCGCAGCGCCGTGTAGAGGCCGACGTACCCCCCGCCGACGACCAGCACCACCGGACGGGACCCCAGATCCGGACGAGACGCCATGGGCCCACCCTAGGGGCGCACGCCCCGGCCGCGACCCGGTTCAGCCGGGGCCGGCGAGCTCCGTGGCCCGGGACAGGACGGCGTCGAGCATGGGCTCGGTCAGCCGGCCGGTGAAGGTGTTCTGCTGGCTCACGTGGTAGCTGCCGAGCAGCGTCAGCGGCCCGCGCGGACCCTCGAGCGTCACCTCCACGCCGTGCCCGAAGGCCGGCCGCGGCCGGGGCAGCGGATAGCCGGCGCCGGCGAGGACGGGCCACAGCGCCGTCCAGCCGAAGCCGCCGAGGACGACGACCACCCGCAGGTCCGGCAGCAGCGCCAGCTCGCGCGCCAGCCAGGGCGAGCAGGTGTCGCGCTCGGCCGGCGTCGGCGCGTTGTCGGGAGGCGCACACCGGACCGCGGCGGCCACCCGCACCCCGGTGAGCTCCAGGCCGTCCCCGACGTGCGTCGACGTCGGCTGGTTGGTCAGGCCGGCCCGCCACAGCGCGGCGAAGATCCAGTCCCCGCTGCGGTCACCGGTGAAGACCCGGCCGGTGCGGTTGCCGCCGTGCGCGGCCGGCGCCAGCCCGACGACGGCGATCCGCGCGGAGGCGGGACCCAGCCCCGGCACCGGGCGGCCCCAGTACTCCTCGTCGCGGAAGGACGCCCGCTTGACCCGGGCGACCTCCTCGCGCCAGGTGACCAGCCGCGGGCAGGCGCGGCAACCGGAGATGCGGGCGTCGAGCACGGCGAGGTCGCGGGCGCCGCGCGCGGAGCGGGCCACCCCCGCCGGTGTCCGCGTGACCGGGAAACCCTGCGCGTCGACCGCCACGCGCCCAGTGGACCACCCGGCGGCGGTGCGGTCGCCGGGTGGGGTGCGCCCGTGCATCTCCCCCTTCGGAGGGTCGGCGGCGGGCCGCCCGGTCCCTACGCTCGCTGTCGTCAGCGACCCGGCCGGACGGCGGGAGGCGCCGGACGGAGAAGGGGTGGGAACCGGTGAGTGCTGCCGTGGGTGCGTCCAGGAGCGGGCCCGGGCCCGCGGCCGCACGTCCGATCCCTCCCCCACCGACCCCGGGACGGCCGCGCACCGCGGTCGTCGCCGACCACGCGGGCCTCGACGCGCTGGCCGGGGCCTGGGACGACCTCTGGCGCCGCACCCCGGCCGCCACCGCGTTCCAGACGCACGCGTGGAGCAGCGCCTGGGCCCGGGCCTACGTCCCCGCCGGGCGGCTCGCCGTCGTCACGGTGTGGACCGGTGACACGCTCGTCGCCGCCGCGCCCCTGCACCGGGTGCGCCGCGGTCCGGTCGTGACCCTCGCGCCGCTGGGCGGCCCCCTCAGCGACTCCACCGACGTCCTGGTCGACCCGCGGGTCCCGGACGCGGGGGCGCGGCTCGCCGAGGCGCTGCTGCGGGTGCCCGGGTGGCGGGTCCTGGACCTGCCGGAGGTCCTGCCCGGCTCCGCCGCGCAGGCGTGGTCGCGGACCTGGCCCGGCCGGGTCCGCCGCGCACCGTCGTCGCTGAACCTGCAGCTCCCCGTGCTGCCGCAGGCCGACGTCCTCGCGCGGGTCCCCGCCCGGACGGCGGGGACGCTGCGCCGCAAGCTGAAGAAGGTCGACCGGGCCGGCATCGAGCGCACCGAGCTGACGCCCGACGCCGTGCCCGCCGCCGTGCCCGAGCTGGTCCGGCTGCACGAGGCGCAGTGGGCGGGCCGGCGCGGCAACCCGGAGCACCTCACCGCGCGGTTCCGCACGTTCCTCACCGGGGCCCTGGTGCCGATGGTGGAGCGCGGCCAGGCGGTGGTGGTGGAGTACCGTCTGGACGGCCGGCTGGTGGCCAGCGAGGTCGACCTCGTCGGGGAGCGGCAGCTGGCCTACTACCTCGCCGGCATCGACCCCTCGCTGCGGCAGGCCATCGACACCTCGGTGCTGCTCGTGAGCGGCGCGCTGGGACTGGCCCGCCGGCTGGGGCTGGCGGAGTACTCGTTCCTGCGGGGCGACGAGGACTACAAGCTGCGCTGGCGCCCCGACCACGTGACCGCCGAGCGGGTGCTGCTCGCGCGGCCGGGGCTGCTGGGGTCGGGCGGCTACCTCCCCGTGACCGCCGCGTCCTCCGCCGTCATGGCCCTCGCCCGGCGGGTGCTGGCGGGCCGCGCTCGGGAGCTGGCCCGGGCGGTCATGCACCGCGTCCGGCAGCTCCGCGCGAGCGGGTAGCTCGCCCGGACCGGGGGTCCACCCGGCCGGGGACGCGCGGGCCGCGGGGACGCCAGGCATGATCACCCCCATGGCCCGCAAGCAGAAGCCGCCGTTGACCTGGAAGCTGCTGGGGACCGGCTCGGCGACCCTCTCCGGCATCGCCGTCCGCAAGCTCACCGACGCGGCCTGGTACGCGGCCCGCGGCAAGACCCCGCCGAAGAACCCCGCCGCACCGGGCGTCACGTGGCCCGAGGCGCTGGCCTGGGCGGCGTTCTCCGGGCTCACGGTGGCCGGTGGCCGGCTGCTGGCCGCCCGGGGTGCCGCCGCGGCCTACCAGTCCCTGACCGGAAAGCTCCCGCCCGGGCTCAACGAGGCCGGCTGAGGCGGCGGAGCCGACGGTCCCGCGGCCCCTTCCCGGGTCCCGCCCCGAGCCTGCGAGGGGTGGGGAGGAAGGGGGTCCTTCATCCGCGGGCGAGCCGCAGCGCGATGCCGTCGAGGATGTCGTGCTCGCTGACGACGACCTCGTCCAGGGCGAAGGCGTCCATGACCACCCGCAGCACCAGCGCGCCGGCGCCGATGACGTCGACCCGGCCGGGGTGCATCACCGCGGAGGCGGCCCGCCGCTCGCGGGTGGCGGTCAGCAGCCCCGCGGTGACCGAGCGGACGGCGCCCACCGGGATGCGCGAGCCGTGGATGGCCTCGGCGTCGTAGCCCGGCAGCCGCAGCGCGAGGGCGGCCACGGTGGTCACCGAGCCGGCGAGGCCCACGAGGGTGGCCGCCTCGCCCACCGGGACCGCCGCGGCGACCTCGGCCAGCGCGGCCCGGATGTCGGCCTCGGAGGACCCGATCTCGTCCGCCGTCGGCGGGTCGCCGTGCAGGTGGCGCTCGGTCAGCCGCACGCACCCGACGTCCACCGAGCGCGCGGCGCGCACGCCGGCGGCGTCGCCGAGGACGAACTCGGTGGACCCGCCGCCGATGTCGACGACGAGGTACGGCGGGCGCGGGGGCGGGCCGCCGTGGGCGGCGGCCGCGGCGTCGAGGGAGGCGGTGGCGCCGAGGAAGGACAGCCGCGCCTCCTCGTCCCCGGCGACGACGTCGGGCGGCTGGCCGAGCGTGGCCTGCACCATCGCCTCGAAGTCGGCGCGGTTGGCGGCGTCGCGGGTGGCGCTGGTGGCGACCATCCGCACGGCGGTGGCGCCGAGGTCGCGGGCCTGGGCGGCGTACTCGGCGAGCACCACGCGGGTGCGCTCGATGGCCTCGGGCGCCAGGCGGCCGGTGGCGTCCACGCCCTGGCCGAGCCGGACGACCTCCATCCGGCGCAGCAGGTCGGTGTGCGCACCCTCGGGCGGCACGTCGGCGACCAGGAGGCGGATGGAGTTGGTGCCGCAGTCGACGGCGGCCACACGGGTCACGACGCCTCCTCCGGCTGCGCGCAGGGGCCGGCGGCCCACCACTCCCCCATCTCGGCCACCGCGCGGTCACCGACCGGGTTGACGCCCGGCCCCGCGGCGAGCGCGTGACCGGCCAGGGCGTGCAGGCACTTGACCCGGTCGGGCATGCCGCCGGCGGTGCTGCGGGTGGGCAGCTCGCCCAGGGCGTCGCGCTCGGCCAGGTATGCCTCGTGCGCCGCCCGGTAGGCCGCGGCGAGGTCGGCGTCGGTGCCCAGGTCGGCCTGCCACTCGCGCATGCGGCCGGCCGACTCCAGCCGGCTGGCGGCCGCCGACGCGCGCGGGCAGGTCAGGTAGTACAGCGTCGGGAACGGCGTGCCGTCCTCCAGCCGCGGGGAGGTCTGGACGACGTCGGGCTGGCCGCACGGGCACCGGTGCGCCACCGCCCGGACCGCGCGCGGCGGCCGGCCGAGCTGCCGGCCGACGAGCTCCCGCTCCTCCGGGGTGATCGGCTCGGAGACCCGCTGTCCCGGGGCGGTCACCCGTCCTCCCCGTCGGCGTCGGCCACCGAGCCGAGCAGCTCCTCGTACCAGCGGCGCGGAGCGGCGTCGAGGGCAGCGGGCAGCGTGCCGGCGTCACCCTCGGCCGCCTCGCCGTCGACCACGACGACGAGCCGGTCACCGGGCAGCACGTAGGCCAGCCGCTCGCGGGCCTCGCGGGCGGTCCAGGCGGGATCGGACTGGCGCTCGAGCTCGGCCTGCAGGTCGGTGATGCGCTCGTCGTAGGCGGTGCTCTCGGCCGCCAGCCGGGCGATCTCGGCGCGCCCCTCCAGCCACTGCCGCACGGGACCGGCGAGGGTCAGCGACAGCAGCAGGAGCAGGCCGACGAAGACGACGGCCCGGCCGGTGAACAGCGGCCGGCGGGCCGCCGCGGGACGGGCGGGCGTGCGTGGCGTGCGCCGGCCGGGACGCCGGGCGTCGGGACGGCTGCCGGCGCCCGACCGCGTCCCGGCCGGGACGGGCCGGGACGCGGCGTGCGACAGCGGGCGGCCGGTCGAGCGCCGCCGCCCCGTACCGGCGCTCACCGGGTCAGGAGGTCCGCAGGCGCGGGAAGGCCGCGGCGCCGGCGTAGCGCGCGGCGTCGTCGAGCTCCTCCTCGATGCGCAGCAGCTGGTTGTACTTGGCCACCCGCTCGCTGCGCGCCGGCGCGCCGGTCTTGATCTGCCCGCAGTCGGTGGCGACGGCGAGGTCGGCGATCGTGGTGTCCTCGGTCTCGCCCGAGCGGTGGCTCATCATGCAGCGGTAGCCGTTGCGGTGCGCCAGGTTGACGGCGTCGAGGGTCTCGGTGAGCGTGCCGATCTGGTTGACCTTCACCAGGAGGGCGTTGGCGGCCCCGCGCGCGATGCCGTCGGCCAGCCGGGTGGGGTTGGTGACGAACAGGTCGTCGCCGACGATCTGCACGCGGTCGCCGAGGGCGGAGGTCAGGGCGATCCAGCCGTCCCAGTCCTCCTCCGACAGCGGGTCCTCGATCGAGACGATCGGGTAGTTCGCGACGAGGTCGGTGTAGTACTCGGTCAGGTCGGCGGCCGACAGGGTCCTGCCCTCGAAGGCGTAGCCGGCCTCGCTGTGGAACTCCGTCGCCGCGACGTCGAGGGCGAAGGCGATGTCGGTGCCCACGGAGTAGCCGGCCTGGTCCACGGCCCGGACGATGAGGTCGAGGGCCGCGCGGTTGCTGGTCAGGTTCGGGGCGAAGCCGCCCTCGTCGCCCAGGCCGGTGGCCAGGCCGTCCTTCTTCAGCACCGACTTCAGCGCGTGGTAGGTCTCGGTGCCCATGGCCAGCGCCTCGGCGAAGGTCGCCGCGCCGATCGGGGCGATCATGAACTCCTGCACGTCGACGTTGCTGTCGGCGTGGGCGCCGCCGTTGAGGATGTTCATCATCGGCACCGGCAGCAGGTGCGCCGAGGGCCCGCCGACGTAGCGGAACAGCGGCAGGCCGGTGGAGTCGGCGGCCGCGCGGGCGACGGCGAGGCTGACGCCCAGGATCGCGTTGGCGCCCAGCCGGGACTTGTCGGGCGTGCCGTCGAGGTCGAGCAGGCGCTGGTCGACCAGCCGCTGCTCGGTGGCCTCGTAGCCGACCAGCTCCGGGCCGATGACGTCGAGGACGCCGTCGACGGCCTTGGTCACGCCCTTGCCGCCGTAGCGCTCGTCGCCGTCGCGCAGCTCCACCGCCTCGAAGGCGCCGGTGGAGGCGCCGCTGGGCACCGCCGCCCGGGCGATCGTCCCGTCGTCGAGGGCGACCTCGACCTCCACGGTGGGGTTACCGCGCGAGTCCAGGATCTCCCGCGCGCCTACGGCATCGATGCTCGGCACGGGGAGCAGCCTAGCGAGGAGGGCAGGCTCGTCCGACCACGACGCGTGGGCGCGGGACTCCTGTAACGGAGCGGTCACGGTGCGGCCTCGGCGGAACCGATCCGGCGGTAATCTCGTCCCTGCGGGCGTCTCCCCGCACGTCTGCGCCGTCGGAGGACCCGATGACCGAGCGCCAGCAGCAGCGCCTCCCCGCGGACGCGGACGCGGAGACCCGTCCGTCCATCCTCGGCTTCCCGACGGACACCGCCGAGGACGCCGACCAGGACGTGGAGCCGGTCCCGGACGGCACGGAGGTGGCCGGGGTGGCGGTCCCCCGCGACGGGCTGGTCTACGTGCGGCGCCCCGACCTGGCCGGCGGGGTGCTCGCGCTGCTGGCCGGCGTCGCCGACGCGGCGAGCATGTGGCTCCCGTGGGAACGGGGCGGGGAGACCACCGGGCTGCAGCTGGTGGTGCGGTCCGTCGACGCGGTCCGTGAGGGGGTCGCCGAGCTCGGGCGCACCGGCCTCTGGCAGCCGGCGGCGGTGGCGGTCGGCGGTGCGGTGCTCGTCGTCCTCGGGCTCCTGCTGCTCCGTCCCGCGCGCGGCCACCGGGTGTCCGGGGTGCTGGCGCTGGCGGTCACGCTGGCCGTGGCCGCCGCGGTCGTGGCCCGGGCGGTGGACGCCGGCTGGGACGCCCGCCTGCTCGGGCCGGGCGTCTGGTGCGCCGCCGCGGTCGCCGGGCTCGGTGTGCTCGGCGCCCTGAAGGCCATGCTCACCGCGCCGCGGGTCACCACCGCGCCGGCCGAGCCGCTCCCCGTCAGCTAGGGGCGGCCGGCGCCGCCGCGTCGGCGGCCGCGTCCAGCTCACCGGCGTAGCGGCGCACGGCCTCGCGCAGCGCGTCCTCGGCGTCCCAGCCGCGCTGCTCGGCCGCGGCGACGACGGCCAGCAGCCGCTCCCCCAGCTCCTCCGGCGAGGTGGAGCCCAGGTCGGCCGGCTCCGGCGTGGGGAACCCGGCGCGCGCGGCCCGCCGCACCAGCGCGGACCCCCAGGCGGTGGCCGGCTGCGAGCGCGAGACGCCCTCGGTGGGCGAGCGCCGCTGCTTCTCGGCCTTCTTGATCTCCTCCCAGCCCGCCTCGACGCCGGCGACGTCGCGCGGGCCGGCGTCGCCGAACACGTGCGGGTGCCGGCGGACGAGCTTGTCCACCAGGTCACCGGCCACGTCGTCGACGTCGAACCGCCGGCCCTCCCCCGCCTCCGCGGCGACCCGCGCGTGGAAGACCACCTGCAGCAGCACGTCGCCGAGCTCCTCGCGCATCGCGACCGGGTCGTCGTCGACGATCGCGTCGTAGGCCTCGTGCGCCTCCTCGAGCAGGTAGCCGCGCAGCGAGGCGTGCGTCTGCTCGGCGTCCCAGGGACAGCCGCCGGGCGAGCGCAGCCGGTCCATGACGGCCACGACGTCGAGCAGGCGGGCGCCGGGGGGCTCGGGCGCGGCCTCGGCGACGGGCGCGCCGGGCACCTCCTCCCCCGGGCCGGCCAGCACGGCGACCGCACCGGGCAGCGCGTCCGCGGCCGCGGCGTCGGGCACGTCGGTGACCTCGCGGCCGGCGGCCCGCAGGGCCTCGGCGGTGGCCGCCGCGCCGGGCAGCGCGGCGAGCGGGCGGTCGGCGAGCGCGGCCCAGCCGGCGGGACCGAGCAGGCCGGGCAGCCGCGCGCTGACCGGGACGACGACGGCGACGGGCACCGCGCGTCAGCCCCCGGTGCCGGGCGCGGTCGCCGGAGCGGCGCCGGTGCCGTCGTCGAGCAGGTCGACCACGCCGCCCTGGGCCTCCTGCACGACGTCCTCGTCGGTGAACTCGCCGTAGCGCGGGTTGACGGTGACGCCCACGTCGTCGCGGACGCCGTCGACGACGGTGGCCCCCGCCTCCTCCGCGCCGGTCGCCGCCTCGCTCTCCAGCTGCGGGCGGACCTCCTCGAACGACGGCGTGACCCGCTGCCCGACGAAGGCGACGACCACGCCCTGCAGGTCGGGGACGGTGACGCTGAAGCCGGTGTTCGGCGCGGCGGCGGTGACGCCCTCGGCCAGCGGCGGCGGCACGTCGGCGGTGCCGGTGGGCTGCAGCGCCGGGAGGTTCACCTCGCCCGGGTAGCGGGCCGCGACGGCCGGGTAGGACGCCGGGGCGGCGGCCAGCTCGGCGACGACGGCGTCGGCGGTGAGCTGGTCGGGGACGACGAAGTAGCCGAGCTCGACCTGCTCGAGGCTGCCGCGCACCTCCTCGTAGCGGGCGCGCAGCGCGGCGTCGTCGGTGCCCGGGTCCTCCCCCGAGGCGACGCCGAGCTCCCGGCGCAGCAGCTGCTGGCGGGCGCTCTCCCGGACGTCCTCGGGCGAGTACCCCTGCGCCGCGGCCTGGGCGTAGAGCTCGGCCTCGTCCCGGCCGGCCAGGGCCGCGTCGACGAAGGCGGTGACGTCGGCGTCGGTGACCTCGACGTCGTTGCGCCGCGCCGCCTCGGCGTAGAGCTCCTCGCGCACGAGCAGCGTGAGCACCTGACGGGTGAAGCCGCTGCCGGCGCCGCCGACCGCCTCGGCGACCGCCGGGTCGGCCAGCCGCTCGTCGACGGCGGACTGCAGCTCGGCCACCGTCACCTGCTCCTCGCCGACGTACGCGGCGACGTTGGGCGAGGTCCGGCAGCCGGCCAGTGCGGCGACGGCGGCCAGGCCGACGGCGAGCGACGTGGTCAGCCGGCGGGTCAGCACGTGCGGAGCGTGCCACACCCGGTGTGGTGCACGGCGCAGGCGGCGGGCCACCCGGGAGGGTGGTGTCCCCAGGAGGGGGGATGGCCGCGGTCCCGGCCGCTGCCAGCATCGCCGGCATGCCGCCGTCCGCCCGCGCGCGCCCGGGCCCCCGGGCGTGACCGTCACCGTCGTGCCCCTGGTGGCCGGCGACGACGAGCTCGCGCGCGCGGAGTCGGTGCTCACGCCCGGCGAGCTCGCCCGCGCCCGCCGCGGGACGCCCGCCGTCCACCGGCGCCGGGTCCTGCTGCGTGCCGCCCTGCGGACCGCGCTCGCCGCCGAGCTGGGCACCGACCCGCGCCGGGTGCCGCTCACCACCGCCGCCACGGGCCGCCCGGAGCTGCCGGCGGCCACGCGCCTGGACGCCGGCTGCTCGGCCGGCGGCGACCTGGGCGTGGTCGCGGTGGGCCGCCGTTCCCGGATCGGCGTCGACCTGGAGCCGGTGGCGCCCTGGACGCCGGACGTCGCCGACGAGGGCTGGCTGTCCCCCGTCGAGCTGCGGGCGATAGCCGCCCTGCCGCCCGCCGCCCGCCCGGCCGCGGCCACCCGCGCCTGGACCCGCAAGGAGGCCGTCCTCAAGGCCCGCGGCACCGGCCTGCGCGACGACCCGGCCGCCGTGGTCACCGCCGTCGGGCGCACCGGCGGGACGGTGGCCGGCTGGTCCCTGCACGACGTGCCCGTTCCCGACGGGTGGGTGGCCAGCCTCGCGGTCGCCCCTGACGAGGAGACCCCCCGATGACGCTCGCCCCCGCCGCTCCCCAGCTCGCGCTCTTCCGGGCCCGCTGCGAGGAGGTGGCCGGCACCGCCCTGGACGCGCCCGGAGCCCTGCACGCCTTCTCGGTCGAGCGGCCCGCGGAGTTCTGGCGCACCCTGCTCGACTGGTCCGGGGTGCCGTGGTCCGGCTCGGCCGACGTCGTCCTCACCGGCACCGACGTCGAGACCGCCCGCTTCTTCCCCGACCTGCGGCTGAACTACGCCGAGGCGCTGCTGCGCCCGCTGGAGGGCGCCGGGGACGACGCGCCCGCGCTCACCGCGGTGCACGCCGACCGCCCGGCCGACTCCTGGACCCGCGGCGAGCTGCGCGACGCCGTCGCGCGGACGGTGACCGCGCTGCGCCGGCTCGGGCTCGCCGAGGGCGACCGGGTGGTGCTCATCGCCGGCAACACCGGCGAGACCGCCGTGGCCGCCCTCGCCGTGGCCGCCATCGGGGCCGCCGTCTCCACCGCCGCACCGGACATGGGCGCGGCGTCCCTGCTGGGCCGCTTCGGCCAGGTCGACCCGGCGGTGCTCGTCCTCGACCGCCGGGCGGTCGGCGACGACGTCGTCGCCGAGGTCGTCGCCGGCCTGCCGACCCTGCGCCGGGTCCTGCTGCTCGACGACGGTCCCCTGCCCGACCTCGGCCTGCCGGTGGACCGGCTGGCCGACGCCACCGCGGACGCCGAGCCCACCCGCGACTGGCCGCGGCACGCCTTCGACACCCCGCTGTTCGTGATGTTCTCCTCGGGCACCACCGGCCCGCCGAAGGCGATGGTGCACGGCGCCGGCGGCACGCTCCTCGAGCACGTCAAGGAGCACCGGCTGCACGTCGACCTCGGCCCCGGCGACACGCTCTACTTCCACACCACCACCGCCTGGATGATGTGGAACTGGCAGCTGTCGGCCCTGGTCACCGGCGCGCACGTCGTCGTCTACGACGGTCCCGTCGCCGGCCCGGAGACGCTGTGGGAGCTGGCGGCCGACCACGGCGTCACCGTCTTCGGCACCAGCCCGGCCTACCTGCAGCTCGGCCAGGACGCCGGTCTGCGTCCCGCCGAGGCCGCCGACCTCTCCCGGCTGAGGGCCGTGCTCTCCACCGGCGCCGTCCTGCACGACTGGCAGTTCGACTGGGTGGCCGAGGCCGTCGGCCCGGTGCCGCTGCAGTCGATCTCCGGCGGCACGGACATCATCGGCTGCTTCGTCCTCGGCGCCCCCGACCGGCCGGTCCGCCGGGGCCGCAGCCAGACCCGCAGCCTCGGCCTCGACGTGGCGGCGGTCGACGAGGACGGCCGCGAGGTCGTCGGGCAGGTCGGCGAGCTCGTGTGCCGGCGCCCCTTCCCCAGCCGTCCCGTCGGTTTCCTGCGCGACCCCGACGGCCGCCGCTTCCACGACGCCTACTTCGCCGACCACCCCGGGATGTGGACCCACGGCGACCTGGTCGAGTTCGACGCCGACGGCTCCTCGCGGCTGCACGGGCGCTCCGACGGCGTCCTCAACATCGACGGCCTGCGCATCGGGCCCAGCGAGATCTACACCGTCCTGCGGCAGGTGCCCGAGATCGCCGACGCGATGGCGGTGGAGCAGCGCGACGGCAGCCGGCCCGGGGGCTCGCGCATGGTGCTCCTGGTCGTCCTGCGCGAGGGCGCCCGGCTCGACGGCGGCCTGGACCGCACGATCCGGCGCACGCTGCGCCGGGAGGCGTCGGCGGCGCACGTGCCCTCGCTGGTCGTCGCGGTCGGCGACCTGCCGCTGACCCACAACGGGAAGCGCTCCGAGCGCGCGGCCCGCGACGCCGTCAACGGCGACCCGATCGCCAACGCCGTCGCGCTGCGGAACCCCGGGTGCCTGGAGGAGATCGGCCGGGCGGTCGCCGCGGCCTCCGCCGCGCCGGCCGCGCCGGAGGAGGACGACGGCCTGGTCGGCCGGGTCTCCCGCATCTGGTGCGAGGTGCTGGGCCTGCGCTCCGCCGACCCCGACGACGACTGGTCCGACCTCGGCGGGACCTCCCGCCAGGTGCTCAGCCTGCTGCGCCGGGTGCGCCTGGAGCTCGACGCCGACGTCCCGGTGCAGCGCTTCGCCGAGGACCCGACGCCGGCCGGCCTGGCCCGGGCCGCGGAGGCCGCGACCTCCGCCGCCCCGGCGGGCGTGGCCGTCCTGCGCGCCGGGGAGGGCCGCCCGGTGTTCCTCGTGCCGGACGCCTGGGGCCAGCTCAACCTGTACGCGGGGCTGGTCGACCGGCTCGCCACCGCGCGGCCGGTGGTCGGCCTGCGGCTGCCGCTGCTGGACGCCGAGGGGCGGCACCGCACCGTCGAGGACGTCGCCGCCGACGCGCTGGCGCAGGTGCGCGAGACCCAGCCGGAGGGCCCCTACACGCTGCTCGGCTACTCCTTCGGCGGCCTGGTGGCCTACGAGGTCGCGACCCGGCTGCGCGCCGCGGGCGCGGCGGTCGGCTGCCTGGGCCTGCTCGACGCCCGGCCGCCGCAGGCGGCACTGCGCCGCTGGGAGGTCGAGCGGGTCCGCTGGGCCGGCCGCTGGGCCACGCTGCGCTCCGGCGACCCGCTGCGCAGCGCGCTGCGGCGGCTGACCGGCCGGCGACGGCCGCCGGCACCCGCGACCGCCCCCGCGGCGCCGGACCCCGAGCTGCGCTTCTTCCTCGGGACGCAGGAGGTGTCGGAGGCCTACCGGCCCGGCCGCTTCGACGGGCCGGTCGACTACTTCCTGGCCGAGGGCTCACGGGCGGCGGCGTCCCGGACCCTGGGCGCCTGGCGGCGCCGGGTCCGGGAGCTGCGGGTCGTCGACGTCCCCGGCTGGCACGGCGACCTCGACGACGAGCGGATCGGCATGCTCAGCGACCGGCACGTCGGCACGCTGGCCGGCCACGTCTCCGCGGCCCTGGACCAGGAGGCCTCCGGGGTCGGCCCCGTCCAGGGCACCGCCCTGAGCCAGCTGTACTGATCAGCGAAGGGCGGGGAGGACGGGGTCCTTCTGCGGCTGCTCGAGCACCGCCTCCAGCAGCGAGTGCAGGTGCTCGAGCAGCGCGACGTCGCGCAGCGAGGTGCGCCGGTCGGGGCCGACCGGGACCTTGAGCGACACCGTCTCGACGGCGGACTTGTACGTGGCGCCGTCGGCCATCCGGGCCAGCCGCATCTGCTGGGACTCCCGCAGCGGCACCGGCGAGATCCGGATGACCCGGCCCTGCAGCGACACCTCGGTGATCCCCAGCTCCCGCATCGCGACGCGGAAGCGGGCCACCGCCAGGAGGTTGAGCACCGGCGCCGGCGGGGTGCCGTAGCGGTCGGTGAGCTCGTCGAGGACGGCCTGCGCCTGGTCGTCGTCCTGCACCGAGGCGACCTTGCGGTAGGCCTCCATCCGCAGCCGCTCGCCGGGGACGTAGTCGTGCGGCAGGTGCGCGTCGACCGGCAGGTCGACCCGGACCTCGACCGGCTCGGCCGGCGCCTCCTCGCCGGTGACCTGCGCCCGGTAGTCGGCCACGGCCTCGCCGACCAGCCGGACGTAGAGGTCAAAGCCGACGCCGGCGATGTGCCCGGACTGCTCGCCGCCGAGCAGGTTGCCCGCGCCGCGGATCTCGAGGTCCTTCATGGCCACGGCCATGCCGGCGCCGAGGTCGGTGTTGTGCGCGATCGTCGTCAGCCGGTCGACCGAGGTCTCGGTCAGCGGCCGCGAGGGGTCGTAGGTGAAGTAGGCGTAGGCGCGCTCGCGGCCACGGCCCACCCGGCCGCGGATCTGGTGCAGCTGCGACAGGCCGAAGGTGTCGGCGCGGTCGACGATCAGGGTGTTGGCGTTGGGGATGTCCAGGCCCGACTCGACGATCGTCGTCGCGACCAGGACGTCGTACTCCTTCTCCCAGAAGCCGACCATGATCCGCTCGAGCTCGTGCTCCTTCATCTGCCCGTGGCCGACGGCGACGCGGGCCTCGGGCACCAGGCCGCGGATCTTCGCGGCGGCCTTGTCGATCGACTGCACCCGGTTGTGGATGACGAAGACCTGGCCGTCGCGCAGCAGCTCGCGGCGGATGGCGGCGCCCATCTGCTTGTCGTCCCAGGCGCCCACGTAGGTGAGCACCGGGTGCCGCTCCTCGGGCGGGGTGAGGATCGTCGACATCTCACGGATGCCGGTGAGGCTCATCTCCAGCGTGCGCGGGATCGGGGTGGCCGACATCGACAGGACGTCGACCGCCGTCCGCATCGTCTTCAGGTACTCCTTGTGCTCGACGCCGAAGCGCTGCTCCTCGTCGACGACGACCAGCCCGAGGTCCTTGAACCGGGTGGTCGGCTGCAGCAGCCGGTGGGTGCCCACGAGGATGTCGACCTCGCCGGCGGCCAGCTCGCGCAGGATCTGCGTGGACTCCGCGTCGGACTGGAAGCGGGAGAGCACCCGCACCTCGACCGGGAACTGGGCGACCCGCTCGGAGAACGTCTTGTAGTGCTGGTTGGCCAGCAGCGTCGTCGGCACCAGGACGGCGACCTGCTTGCCGTCCTGCACCGCCTTGAACGCGGCGCGGACGGCGATCTCCGTCTTCCCGTAGCCGACGTCGCCGCAGATGATCCGGTCCATCGGGACCGGGTTCTGCATGTCCGCCTTGACCTCGTCGATCGCGGCGAGCTGGTCGGGGGTCTCCTGGAACGGGAAGGCGTCCTCTAGCTCGCGCTGCCAGACGGTGTCCGGGCCGAAGGCGTGGCCCTTCGTGGCCATGCGCGCGGAGTAGAGGCGGATCAGCTCCGCGGCGATCTGCTTGACCGCCCGGCGCGCCTGGCCCTTGGTCTTCGCCCAGTCGGCGCCGCCCAGCTTGGACAGCGCCGGCTGCTCGCCGCCGACGTAGCGGGTGAGCTGGTCGAGGGCGTCGGTGGGCACGAACAGCCGGTCCGGCGGCTGGTTCCGCTTGCCCGGCGCGTACTCGACGATGAGGTAGTCGCGCTGGCCGCCGTGCACGGTGCGGCTGACCATCTCCACGTAGCGGCCGATGCCGTGCTGCTCGTGGACGACGAGGTCGCCGGGCTGCAGCTGCACGAGGTCGACGGCGTTGCGGCGGCGCGCGGGCATCTTCACCGCGTCGCGCATCGTGGTGCCGCGCTGGCCGGTGAGGTCGTGCTCGGTGAGCAGCGCCAGGCCCACGCCGGGCAGCGCGAAGCCGGACTCCAGGCCGCCCTGGGTGATCGAGGTCAGGCCGGCCTCGGGCGCGGACTCGATCCCGGGCACCAGCCGCACGCCGAGGTCGGCGCCGGTAAACTGGTCGGCGGCCCGCTGGGCCGGACCGGGGCCGGCGAAGGTCACCACGACCCGCCAGCCGTCCCGCGTCCAGCCGCGCAGCGACTCGACGGCGCGGTCGACGTCGCCGGCGAAGCGCTCGACCGTCGTCGCGTCGAGTGTGACGTGGATGTCGTCGTCGTCGACGGCGAGGGTGAACGCGCCGGTGGTCCACCACGGCAGGCCCCGGCCGCGGGCGGCGGCCTCGACGTCCTCGAGGTCCCGGAACGACGACGCCCCGAGGTCCAGCGGCGCCTCGCCCGCCTCGGCCGCCGTGGCCCAGGACGCGGCCAGGAACTCCTCGGCGGTGCGGACCAGGTCCGCCGCGCGGGTGCGGACCCGCTCGGGGTCGGCGACCAGCACGTGGGTGCCCGCCGGCAGCAGGTCGGTGAGCAGCTGCATGCGCTCGTCGCCGATCAGGGCCGGCGTGAGCGACTCCATGCCCTCGACGGCGATGCCCTCGGCCAGCTTGCCGAGCACCTCCAGCAGGCCGGGGTGCTCTCCCGCGAGGGCGGCGGCGCGGGCGCGCACCTCGTCGGTGAGCAGCAGCTCGCGGCACGGCGGCGCCCACAGCCGCTCGGGGCGGTCGTCGAGGGAGCGCTGGTCGGCGGCGGAGAAGTAGCGCAGCTCGTCGACCTCGTCACCCCAGAACTCCACGCGCACCGGGTGCGGCTCGGTGGGCGGGAAGACGTCGAGCAGGCCGCCGCGGACGGCGAACTCGCCGCGCTTCTCGACCAGCTCGACGCGGGTGTAGGCGGCGTCGGACAGGGCGCGGGCGACGTCGTCGAGCTCGGCGGTGTCGCCCGGCCTCAGCTCCACCGGCACCAGGTCGCCGAGGCCGGGGGCCAGCGGCTGCAGCACGCTGCGCACGGGGGCGACCAGCACGTCGATCCCGCCGTCGCCCTCCGGGTGGGTGAGCTCGCGCAGCACGGCCAGCCGGCGGCCGACGGTGTCCGCCCGCGGGGAGAGGCGCTCGTGCGGCAGCGTCTCCCACGCCGGGAAGGTCTCCACGCGGCGGTCGGGCAGGAAGCAGCGCAGCAGGCCCGCCGCGGCGTCGGCGTCGCGCTCGCCGGCGGTGACCAGCAGCACCGGCACGCCGGCACCCGGCGCCCGCGCCGCCAGTGCGGCGGCCACCAGCGGCTGCACCGGCGGCGGTGCGGTCACGGCGAGCTCGGCGGACCCGGCGGCGGACACCACGCGGGCCACGCCGGGATCGGTGAGGACGACGTCGAGCACGCCGCGCAGACTCACGAGGGACTTCCTCCGGGGTAGGTCGGCCCGCAGAGGTGCCGCCGAGTGCGGCGCCGGGCCCATCCCGAGGTTAGTCCGCGAGCCGGACGCCCGCCGGGGTGCGGACCGGAGGGAACGATCCCGCTGCCGAGGAGCCGAGGATCACGGGCGAGCGCCGTCCGTCGTGGGCAGGAAGGGGTCGGCGGCTCGGCCTCGAGCCCGTGGAGCGACCTTCTCCAACCAGATGGCGCCGCCGCGGACGCTCCGGTTCTCCGGGGCGACGAGTTCAGGGTGCTCGGTCGCCAGCCAGTCGACGAACAGCAGCACCCGGAAGCGCTCGTTGTAGGCCAGGAAGGCCTCGAGGAAGTACGCCTCGTTCCAGTCCCGCCCCTCGCGCAGCCACTGGTCCGGGTACTCGAAGGGCCAGTGCACGTCGTGGACGTGCACCAGGACGCCGTCCGGGAGCTCCGGCAGGACGCGCAGCAACAGCCATGCGACGTCCGACCCCGCCTTGACGACGTGACTGGAGTCGATGAGCAGGACGTCGCCCGCGGTCATGCCCTCGGTCAGCTCGCCGACCCCCACGTCCTGGACGGGTTCCTCGTGCAGGGTCAGCCGGTCGGCGTCGCCCGGGCGCAGACGGGAGCGAAGCCGGTCCGCGTAGGGCTCGACGCAGGTGATGCGCAGGTCGGGCAAGTGTCGTTCGGCCACGTCGAGGGCCAGCGCCGTGGAGTACCCGGAGCCGATCTCGACGATCCGCCGCGGACGGAAGTGCAGCAGCATGCCGCGGAGGACGGACGCGTCCGCAGCGCCGTACATCGAGTTGTCCGGGATCCAGCGGTCGGACGGTGGGCGGCTGAGGTCCAGTTGCCCCGCCAGGCGGCACTGGTCGTCCTCCCGGAGGTCGACCGCCCTCGACGGCCGGCTGCGTCCGGCGATGGCCCGCTCCCGGTCCGCCGGCGTGGTCGCCGGGTTGTAGAAGTGGCCCGGCGCCGTGTACGGAGGTGCGACCACGTCACGCGCGACGGCTCGGCCCGCCCTGACCAGGTGGTCACGCACCCTGCCGCCGATCCTCATGCCAGCGGCTCCGGATCGACGCTGCGGGAGGCCGCGGGCCCCAGCGGTCCGGTCACCGCCACGGGTTCCAGGTCCGCGGCCGTCGGGCGGACCGTGTGCGAGTCCGTGGTCCCGGAACGGTCGGCACGCCACGACTCGGTCCCGGCAGCGGGACGCGGACTGGGGAGCATCCAGTCGCCGCGGTCGTCGTCCTGTCCGGCGCCGGCAGGCATCCGGGTCGCGACGAGCGCCCTGAGCAAGTCGGCGCCGGACTCCGCTGGCGCGGCGGCGCGGACGCCCCGGGGCCGCACGCTCCCGACCGCGTCGGCCATCCCGAGCGCCCGGCGGTGCACGCCGACGTAGCGGATGGCCTGCTGCGCCCAGTCGAGGTCCTCGACGGCCCGCTGTCGCGCGGCCAGGGACAGCGCGATCCGGCGGTCGGGGTCGTCGAGCAGCGCGGCCACGGCGTCAGCCAGCCCTGCGGCGCCGGCACGCGGGTCCACGAGGACACCGGTGTCCCCGGCCGACACCCGCGTCTCGGTCAGGTCGAAGGCCACCACCGGAACGGCGTAGGACATGTACTCCATGACCTTGTTCATCGTGGAGACGTCGTTGAGCGGGCTGCTCGGGTCGGGACACAGGCCCACGACGGCCGTGGAGAGGTAGCGGGCGATCATCTCGGTGTCGGCCCGCCCGGTGAAGGTGACGTGGTCGTCCAGCCGCAGCTCGGTCGCGAGACGGCGCAGGTCCCCGAGGGAGTCACCGAAGCCGAGGAGAGCGAGGTGGACGTCCTCGCGGCCACGCTCGTGCACCAGTTCGGCCATCGCGTGCAGCGCGATGTCGACGCCGTCCTGCGGACCCATGATCCCGAGGTACACCAGCAGTGAGCGATCGTGTCGCAGCCCCGGCTCCGGCGGCCGGGGACGCATCCGCGAGGTGTCCGGCCCCGAGCGCACGACCGTGACGTGGTCGGGATCGCAGTTCCCTCGGGTGACCGCTACGCGGCGGTAGGACTCGTTGGTCGAGATGACCTCGTCAGCGGCGCGGTAGGTGCAGCGCTCCAGCCAGGTGAGGGCGCCGTACTCCAGCCGGGCTCGCACACCGCGGGGCTCACCGAACCGGGAGCGGAAGACCTCCGGGTTGAGGTCGTGCTGGTCGTAGACGAAGCGGACACCCCGTGTGCGCCACAACCGGGCCAGGAGCCAGTAGGTGTCCGGCGGGTTGCAGGCCTGGATGACCGAGAAGCCGTCGCGCCGCCACACCCGCAGTGACAGCAGCGCCGTGCGTATCCAGCAGTACACGAACTCGAAGAGGTAGGACAGCGCTCCCGAGGTCGCCGGCGCCGGCCGGTACTTGTAGACGGGGACTCCGTCGATGACCGCGAACGACGGGTCGCCGGGGCCCTTGGGGCAGATGACGGAGACGCCGATCCCCTCAGCGACGAGGGCCTGGCACTCCAGCCACACCCGGCGGTCGAGCGGCACAGGGAGGTTCTGGACGATCACGAGGACTCGGGCCTTCGAGCGCTGGGACATGCATCCCCCATGGTGAGCACGGCGTCGTGCAGTGACCCGCAGTGACGGGTTGTCCTTCCGGCGACCGTCCCGTCCGCGGCGAGCGCGGCGGACAGTAGTGAGGCGCCGACCTGCACAGGGCCTTCCGCAACCCGGCGGAACCACTCGAACGGGGGAACAGCCCGTCGACGGCCCGGCGCGCGCTGTACGCTCCGTTCCCCGCACTCTCGGTGACCGCTCGGATAGCCGCGCGCGAGGCCATGGTCAGGACTCTGAGCCCCGGCCATCATCTCGCTATGCAGCGCAACGGGGATGGACCGGGACGAGTGCGCCGCCGGCCAGATGCCGACTCCCCACCGGGCTACGTCTGCTTCTCTGCCCAGGACTGGTGGTATCACAACCAGGCCCACTCGGACTTCCAACTCATGCGCCGGGTCGCGCGGACCCGCCCCGTCCTGCTGGTCAACTCGATCGGCCTGCGGATGCCGCTGCCAGGTCGCAGCTCGCAGGTGCTGAGGCGCATCGCTCGGAAGGCGGCCAGCACGGCGAAACTCGTCCGGCGTCCGCTACCGGACACGCCGCGATTCCATGTGATGACCCCGCTGGTCCTGCCGTTCTACGGCAGGCCTCTGTTGCGGCGCCTGAATGCCTGGAGCATCCGCGCTCAGGTCCGCCTGGTCAGCCTGCTCATCGGCATGCCGCCCGACCCCGTCGTCGTCTGCACCATCCCGACGGCCTGGGACGTCGTGCGGCCGATGTCCCGCCGCGCGCTCCTCTACAACCGGTCCGACCGGCACTCCGACTTCCCGGAGAGCGACCGCTCCACCATCGCCGCGCTCGAGGAGGCGCTCCTGCGCTACTCCGACTCCGTTCTCTACGTGAGCCGGGCGCTGATGTCCGAGGAGGCGGCACTGACCGGCGGGCGAGCCTGCTTCCTCGACCACGGCGTGGACCTGCAGCACTTCGCACCGTCGGCCGGCCCGGAGCCGGCCGACCTGGCGCCCATCACCCACCCTCGCATCGGCTTCTTCGGCGGCCTCGACTCATTCCTCGTCGACTTCGACCTGCTGGAGCGGGTCGCCCTCGAGGTGCCGGAGGCACACCTGGTGCTCGTCGGCGACGCCGACCGTTCGACCGACCAGCTCACCCGGCACCCGAACGTGCACCGGCTGGGCCGTCGGCCCTACGAGCAGATCCCGCGGTACGGCGCCGGTTTCGACGTGGCCCTGATGCCCTGGCTCGACAACGAGTGGATCGCCCGGTGCAACCCCATCAAGATGAAGGAGTACCTCGCGCTGGGACTCCCGGTGGTGAGCACCGACTTCCCGGAGGTCCGGCGCTACGTCGACACGGTCGCCGTCGCCGCGGGCCCCGACGACTTCGTCGACCTCGTCCGGCGGGCCCTCAAGGACGGCGGACCGGCCGACCCTGCGCGCCGGCGCGCCGCCGTCCAGTCCGACTCGTGGGACGCCCGCGCCGCCGACCTGATCACCGCGGCCGAGCGGAAAGGGACGGCCGGCTGATGTGCGGCATCGCCGGCGTCCACCGGTGGGACGGTGAGCGTGTCGACCCGGACCTGCTCGACGCGATGACCGAGCAGCTCGCCCACCGCGGACCCGACGGGCACGGCAACTGGATCTCCGGCGGGACCGGGTTCGGCCACCGCCGTCTGTCGATCATCGACCTCGAGCACTCGGCGCAGCCGATGGCCGGTCCCGGCGGCCGGCAGCACCTCACCTTCAACGGGGAGGTGCTCAACTACCGCGAGGTCCGGCGCGCCTGTGCGGGCTACCCGTGGACGACCGACGGCGACACCGAGGCCATCCTCGCGGCCTACCGGCAGTGGGGCGTCGACTGCGTCCGCCGGCTACGCGGCCAGTTCGCCTTCGCACTCCACGACGCCGACACCGGCGAGCTCCACCTCGTCCGCGACCGCATGGGCGTCCTCCCGCTCTACTGGTATGCCGACGACCGAATGGTCGCCTTCGCCAGCGAGGTCAAGGCCCTGCTGCCTGCGCTGCCGACGGTGGACGTCGACCTGCTCAGCCTGGGTGACCACCTGGCGCACCGGTCGGTCCCTGCGCCGCACACCCTCGTCTCCGGGGTCCGCAAGCTGCGTCCGGGCCACCGGCTCCTCGTGCAGCCCGGCGGCCGGATCAGGGAGGTCTCGTACTGGGAGCTCCCCACCGACCCCCCAGCGGAACGGGCGCACGATCCGCGGGAGGCGGTCGAGGACCTGCACGCGACCCTGCGGGCGGCCGTCGAGGAGGCGCTGGTCGCCGACGTCCCCGTCGGCGCCTACCTCTCCGGCGGCATCGACTCCAGCCTGATCGTGGCGCTGGTGTCGGAGGTCCGTGGCCGGCGGGGAGTCTCGACCTACGCTGCTGGCTTCGACGATCCGCGGGTCGACGAGCTGCCCTGGGCCCGCAGGGTCGCGGACCTCGTCGGCGCCGACCACCACGAGGTCACGGTGGGCGCCGCGGACTTCACCGCCCTGCTGCCAAAGCTCACCTGGCACCGGGACGCTCCGCTGTCCGAGCCTGCCGACGTCGCCGTCCACCGCCTGGCCGAGCTCGCCCGCCGGGACGTGACCGTGGTGCTCTCCGGCGAGGGGAGCGACGAACTGTTCGCTGGCTATCCCAAGTACCGTGCCGCCGCGCTGGCGTCCTGGGTGGGCCGGGTGCCCCGGGCGGTCCGCGGGCCGGCCCTCTACACCGCTGCCCGTGCCCTCCCCCCGCGCTTCTCCCGGGCCGCTGTCCTCATGCGCGCCCTCTCCGCCGACGACGAGGCCGAGCGTATGCGCAGCTGGTTCGCGCCCTTCTCACCGCGGGAGCGCCATCGGCTGCTCGGCGACCTGCCGTCCCGGCCCGCCGCGGCCGCCTATCGGCGGGCGAGCGGCGACGTCGTACGGCGGATGCTCTACGCCGACTGCCACGCCTGGCTGTCGGACAACCTCCTCGAGCGCGGCGACCGGATGTCGATGGCGGCCTCGCTCGAGATGCGCCCCCCGTTCCTGGACGCACGGGTCGTCGACCTGGCCTTCTCGCTTCCGACGGAGGTCAAGCTGCGGGGCCCCGTCGGCAAGTGGGTGGTCAAGGAGGTGGCCCGGAGGTACTTGCCCGACGAGGTGGTCGACCGCCGGAAGTCCGGCTTCAAGGTCCCGCTCGACGCGTGGTTCCAGGCCGGGGACCTGCGGGACATGGCGCGCGACCTGCTGCTGCGGCCGGCGTCGTTCGTAGGGGAGGTGCTCGACCGAGCGGCGGTCACCCGGGTGCTGGACGATCACGAGGCGGGCCGCAGCAACGAGGCGAGTCGTCTATGGGCCCTGATGGGCCTCGAGGTCTGGCACGACACGGTGGTCCGCGGCGGCAGGCCCGACGCCATCACGTCATGAGCGATCTGAGCGCCCGTGCCGGCGCCCCGCACGGGACCGGCGTCCCCGCCGCGCCTGCGGGGACCACCCCGCTCACCCACGTGCTCCTGACGCGGTTCAACCTGCCCTCGAAGGGCCACGAGAGCATCGTCCGCGCCAAGGAGAACTGGCTCCGGGACCGGGTGTCGCTCTTCGAGCGGTACTGCCTGCCCACCGTGCTGGGACAGAGCGAGCAGTCGTTCACCTGGATCGTCTACCTCGACCCGCAGAGTCCCGGCTGGCTAATGGACTGGGTCCGCGGGCACGAAGCCCAGCGCCACTTCCATCCCGTGCTCCGGGAGGAGGTCCCCCGACGCGTCCTCCTCGCCGACATCCAAGCCATCACGGGGTCGGACGGGCGGGGTGACCTGCTCACCACGAACCTCGACAACGACGACGGCCTGGCGCGGGACTTCATCGCGAGGCTGCAGTCAGCACCGACGGCCGGCGACCCGACGGCGGTCTACCTCGGCGACGGCCTCATCATCAGCGGCGAACGGCTGTACCGCCGGACCGATCCGCACAACGCCTTCTGCTCGGTTCGGGAGAGTTGGCGCGACCCTGTGACGTGCTGGAGCGAGTGGCACAACCGGCTGCCCGAGTTGATGCCTGCGGTCGTGCTACGGGGCGCGCCCGGCTGGCTCCAGGTGGTGCACGGCGCCAACGTCAGCAATCGGGTGCGAGGACGGCGGACGCCGCCGGCCCCATACCGGCCCGCGTTCCCACGTCTCCTCGACGAGGTCGCCGACCCCGGGCGGGCAGACCTGCTCCGAGAGGCCGCGCAGGTACCGCTGCGCCAGTTCCGCGAACTGGCCCGCGCAGGTGTGAAGGCGGCGGTCGTCCGGCTCCTCGGGAAGGACGGTCTTGACCGCGCCAAGCACCGGTGGGCGTCCGTCGGAGGTCGGCATGCGTGACTGTCGCCAGCGGGCCGACAGGCTCCCGGGACGGGTTCGGTTGACCGTACGCAAGACCGGTGACGGGGGCTTCACCTGCCCGTATGGTGCGCACACCCCGAGGCACCGCGCGGGGCGTGGCGGGGGTCGTCCACCGCGTCACCCGACGACACGGCGAAGAGACGGATGACCGAGACGCCCACGGCAGACGAGCCGGCAGCCCCGCGGCCGGCCGCTGCGGTGACCGCTCATGCGGTTGTAGGCCGCCGCTCCCGGACGGCGGTCCTCGCGCTGGGCGACCCGACCAGGTCCGAGCGGCACGCCGTCATCGCGGTAGGCACCTACGCCGTCGCGCTGTTCGTCTTCCCGTCGAACATGGTCCTCGAGGTCGTGGGCGGACAGGGATCGGTCGCCGGGCTCCTCGCCCTCACGCTGTTCGTGGTCTACGTCGCTTCGACCCTTATGGGCTCGCACGACCCCCTGACCGTGCGCCACCCGACGAGGGGCGCCCTGTTCCTCCTCACGGTCATGAGTCTCGTCGCCTGGGCCCTGACTCCCTTCCACGGCCTGACCGCGACGCAACAGGTCGGCGCCGACCGGTGGGTCCTCATGCTCGCCGGCTTCGCGGGGGTCGTCCTGGTCGCCGCGGAGGGCCTCCGGACCGTCGACGGGCTGGTGCGCGTGTTGCGGCTCGTCGTGCGGGGCGCCGCCTTCTGCTGTGCCGTCGCGCTGGTCCAGTGGCTCTTCCGCTTCGACCTCAGCGCGCTGCTGCGCCAATCGCTGCCTGGGTTCTCCGTGCAGTTGTCGCACGACGTGTACGAGGACAGGGCAGCGCTGCAGCGTGTCTTCGGGACGACGGCGCACCCGATCGAGCTCGGGGTCATCGCAGGCATGCTGCTGCCGCTGGCTCTCGTCCTCGCGACGCAGGACCGGTCTCACTCCCCCGTCCTCCGCTGGGGCCCGGTCGTGCTCATCGCCACCGCCATCCCGGCCTCGGTGGCCCGGTCGGCTGTCCTGGCCGTGATCGTCTCCTCGGCCGTCCTCGTCGCGTGTCTCCCGGCCCGTCCGCGGGTGACGGCGATGGTTCTCCTCCCGCTCGGGACCTTCGTCGTCGGCCTGGCGCGCCCTGGCTACCTTCGGACGCTCGCCGACCTCGTCGGGGCGGGGGCCGACGACGCGTCACTGCAGGGCCGGCTGGTGGACCTGCCGCTCGTCGGCCGGTTGGTGTCGGAGCACCCGTGGTTCGGCACCGGCCCAGGGACCTACACCGCGGCCAACGCGCTGGACATCTTCGACAACCAGTACTACACGAGCGCAACAGAGCTGGGACTACTCGGTCTCACCGGCCTGCTGGCCTGGTACCTCGTCCCCGTGGTGACCGCCGCCGCGGCCCGCCACCGGTCCTCGGACCCGCCGCTCCGTGCGGTGGCGGGAGCGCTCGCCGGGGCCGCCACCGCCAGCGCCGTCTGCGCCTTCACCTTCGACGGCCTGTCGTTCAACATGTACGCCGGCCTGCAGGCACTCGTCGTCGGGTGCATCGGCACCTGCTGGATCCTCTCCGGCCGGGAGGGGCGGGTGGCCCGGGCAGCGGGCCGCGACGCGCACCCGGCCGCTCCACCACCGTCGCACGGGAGCTGACCCATGGACCTTCTCGCGATCGTGTCGTCACTGCGGCGGCACTGGGTGATCACCGTCGTGATGACCTTGCTGACCGTCGTGGGGGCGCTCGGCGTGGTGGCCCTTACCCCCCGCGTCTACAACAGCAACGCCTCTTTCGTCCTGGTCAATCCCGAGCCCCAACCGTCCGGGGCCGAACTGTTGGTCGACCCGTCACTGGCCGGCGTCAACTGGGACAACCCTTACCTCCGCTTCGCCAACGAGGGCACCGTGGGACAGGTGCTGGCTGCTCGCATGAGCAGCGACAGCGTCCGGGGGGCTCTGTCCGGCCAGGGCGCCGACCCGGACTACGAGGTGTCCCAATCCGCCGTGTCTTCGCAGATCATCGATGTGGTGGGCACCGGTTCGACTGCGGAGGCCGCTGACGCCACCCTCGCGCTGGTCAACCAGCGCATGGAGGACGAGCTGGCGGCCATGCAGAAGGTCTACGGTGCAGATGACCGGACACTGATCACACTGCTACCCGTCGCGACCCCGACCTCGGCGCACCTTATGGTCTCCGGAACCATCCGGACGCTGGTCGGCGTCGGAGCGGCCGGAGCGCTCCTCCTCTTTGCCGCGATCTCCCTCGCGGAGGCCCGCAGGCACGCTCGCGAGGAGGTAGAGGAGGCCAGGAGGCCCACCACGGGTCGGCACGGCTACACGGGCCCCCAGTCACCGGGTGGCAGACGAGAGAGATCCGGCAGCACCGCGGCCGAAATCCAGCCCGAGGCTCGTCCGAGCGGTATAGACGTCATCCGGACACCGCACGGAGGCGAAGAATCCGACCTCGCTGACACCGGTCCGCGGTCCGTGAGACTGCAGCTGTCGGCGACCGCGGGTGCCAGGGACGCCTGACGTGGACCCGCTATCCCTCGGCCGCGGTTTCGGGGAGAACGACGTCGCCCTGGTCGTCGTCACTTACAACTCGGTCGCGGACGTGGCCGGCCTCATCGCGAGTCTCGACGTCGGTCTCGCCGGGATTGACCGGTCCGAGCTGGTTGTGGTCGATAACGCCTCTTCGGACGGCACCGCGGACGAGGTGGCACGCCTTGCGCCCTGGGCAACGCTCGTCCGGGCTGCGGATAACCGCGGGTTCGCCGCAGGGCTCAACGCCGGGTTCGCCGCAGCGCGACCGGCCCGCGCGGTCCTGGTGCTCAACGCCGACGTCCGGCTGCAGCAGGACTGCGTCGCCCGCATGCTCCGAGGCCTGGGTCGTCCTGGCGTCGGCATCGTCGCGCCGCGCATGCTCGACGCGGACGGGCACCTCTTCCCCTCCCTCCGCCGCGAGCCGACGCTGATTCGAGCCCTGGCGGCCGCTGTCCTTGGAGGACGGCGGGTCGCCCAACTGGCGCCGCTGAGCGAGACGGTCACCGATCCAGGTGCCTACGCCGCTGCGCGGATGGCCGACTGGGCGACGGGAGCGGTCCTGCTCGTGTCGACGACGTGCTGGCGCGACGTCGGAGGCTGGGATGAGTCGTTCTTCCTCTTCTCCGAGGAAGTCGACTTCGCCCTCCGCGCGCGTGACCTCGGCTACCGCACCGCCTTCGAGCCGACGGCGGTGGCAACGCACATCGGCGGGATCACGAACAGTCAGGACCCCATGATGTACGCGCTGTTGACGAGCAACCGAGTACGCCAGTACGCGAAACGACACTCGGCGGTCGCGACGAAGGCGTACTCGGCCGCCCTCCTGCTGCACGAGACACTTCGGGCGCTGCAACGAGGGGAACCGCACTGGAGCGCAAGGGCCGCCGTCGCGGCGGCAAGTGCGGGAGCCGCCGCGCATGAGACGATGGCGGCACTTGGAGCGACCGCTGGACAGCCTGTCCATCCCTCGATCGGTGACCCCGTCCCGAAGCTGTTGCGGAGTGATGAACTGAGTCTCCGCTCACAATCCACCTGAATCGGGAGGACCGGAGCTCGGTCGTTACGGGTCTCCCGTGTCCCACGGATCACTCTTAGTCGTGGTGGCGAGGTCGACGTGCACACCGGCCGGAAGAGGAGCGGTTGGGAGGTCGTCCCACAACGGCCGCCAGCCGACGGTGGCAGATACGAGCGCGGACCGACTGCGGTAGGTCCAGGCGGAGGCCAGCTCGGCGTGCACGGCGCCGCGCCGCACGGCTACCCAAGCGCCAGACAGTATGCCACTGCTTGCGGACGCCGTACGGACCGCAGTCGGCTCGGTGGAGGTCCACCAGGGCGCCGGCGGTGTCGACCGTCCGGCCAATTCCGCCGCGCTGATGGGTGCGGTGGCGCGGGCGCGTAGGGCTCGGGCGAGCGGCTTTCCGCACACGGCGAACACCGGATACATCAGCCCGGTCCCCAAGTCGTCCTGGACGCGGGGATTCTGTCGACTACTGCATGAGTGGGCGGTCCAACTCCGCCTGCGCACAGGATGTCGAGTCGGTTTTGCGCATCTCCTGAGGCGGCGCAACTCGGGGACTCTTCGCAACCACGTCGGGTCACATCACGCGGGCCGACGCCACCTCCGCTGCTGGTCGCTTGGACGAGCGGAGCCACGACCTTGTATGGAGCGAGGTCACGGCTCCGGGACCACCGCCCCCCGCGCGTCGTCGGCGGCAGGGTTGAACAGATAGTTCTCGCTCCAAACACGCCAACCGTGACCGATCTCGCTTGCGGCAAATTGCACCGGCCCGTACGTACCGCCATCGAAGCGGTTGTTCGTAGCGCGCAGGTTGCGGCCATAGGCATGTGCCCCGGGGCTCACCACCAGGTTGTATCCCCGGCCCTGGAAGAGGTTGTCTGCAAGGACGACGTTGTCGATCGGCCCGTCAATGGCCTGGATGAAGAGTGAGCCCGAGTCGTTCCCCGACGCGGTCACGAGGCGATTGCCCCGGAAGGTGACCTGGCGATCGGACCGCCTCGTGGCGGGGAAGTCACGGACGGTTGCAGCCTCGTTGTGCGAGCCCGTGGACTCAGGCTCGCCGTACGCCCGCAGGTTGGTCACGTAGTTGTTGACCGCTACGGCGTCATGTTCGTTGTCCGTGTACCGGAAACAGATGCCTGACCCGACGTCATGAATGAAGTTTCGCTCGAGGACACCGACCCCATGGAACCCGCACGCTCCTGCGATGTCTTTCCGGGACACCATCGACCCGTCAATCTCTGAGTCGCGAATCCACACCTGCGCTGCGGAGGGTCCACAGCAGGTGTTGTAGTCGGTGTTCGTGACCACTGGCTCCCAGCCCGAGAAGCCCGAATCAGCCGTTGGTCTTATGCACGACCGCTCAACGGTGACGTCGCCAAGGTGCAGGTCCAGTCGCGTGACGATGCGCACGTCGCTGATGACCGTGCCAGGCGGCGGCGTCGACGATCCTGTGTACACCGGCAGGGAGTCGCAGGACAGCCCGTGCGGAGCCAAGCCAACGCTTGTCTCGTCGACCTGCCAACCAGTCATCCCCACAGTGATCGAAGGAGCTGCTTCCGCCCCTGCGGGGGGCTCAGACGGTGCAAAGCTCTGCGCCGTCAGCCACAGAGCCAAGCCGACGCTGCCACCCAAGGCCGCAGCAAACACAAGACCCAGTGGTCGGCGATGCGTCCACATGGTGACGGGTCCTCTCCTTCCAACCTCACAGCGGTTGCCGGGGCCACCAGGCGATCTCCGTGGGGGCCGAGGTCCGTCGTCCGTCTTCCGTGTGCTTCCCCTCGAGCTGGAGAAGGCTCGTGTAGGCAGTCACCACGTTCTCCCGCTCGTGAGCCGGCGAGTACTCACGTGTGATGAAGGCAGCTGCAGCGCGTCCCCGTTCACCACACCACCCCGGTGCAGCCGCCTCCTGCATCACAATGTGTTCGACCGCGCGGGCAAAGCCCAGCAGGTCTCCCGAATCGACCGTGGTGCTGAAGTCCGGGTCGAAGAGCTCACGTCCGCCGTAGCCGTGGTTCCCCACGACGTAGGCGCCGCAGGCCATGGCCTCGGCAGCCGGTAGCCCGAACCCCTCCCGCCCAGTGAACGCCATGAAGACCATGGTTCGCCGCAACGCCTCGGCCACCTCCGTGGTGGTCAGCCCGTGCAGCGGCAGGACCTCCCAGCCGTCGAGTACCCCCCGCGAGCGGAGCAGGCGCAGAACCGCTGAGGCATCATCGCCAGCCCGGCGCGGCATGTAGCTCATGCGCCGCGGACGGGGATCGCTTGCCCCGTCCGGCAGCCGAAACACCGCCGGCTCGATGCTGTGGCGCACCCTCTGCACCGCCACATCGGGGAAGGCGTACTTGAGGAGCTCTTCGTCGTAGCGCGACACACACACCAGACCGAACAGGTCCGGGCTGTCCGCCAGATGGTGTCCGACGGCATCGCCATCCTGGCTCCAAGTCATGTGCGCCCCTTGGTTGAAGACCACGTGTCGCACTCCATCAAGCGCCTTCAGCAGCGGGGAGACGTAGATCTCCGGAATCACGAGAGTGTCCGACGGCGAAACGGCCGTCGCACGCACGTCCGTGACGACGGTGTCGTTGGGGAACCAGCGGCAATGGAAGCCCGGCCGTTGGTGCAGGACCGCTGCGGGCAAGCCGGCGGCGTTCAACAGATCGACGTGGCGATACATCGCGCGTACGCCGCCGGACGGTTCAACACTGTCCGGGGTCAGGAAGTAGACCGTCGCAGTGGACCGGGACCTAGATGTCCGCCGAAAGATGGGCGGACGTGACCGCAAATAGCGCACAGCCCGACGCCCCAAGGCGGAGTAGGAGGCGCGGGTCACGAGCGGCGCATCCCGGTGTGTGCAGCAGCACCGCCGAGGCGAGATGACGACCGCTCGGTGACCGCACGCAGAAGTTCCGCATGGGCCTGCACGCAGCGCTGAGGGTCGAACCGGGCGATAGACTCAGCGCGGAGTTGACCGCGAGCCTCTGCCCACCGGTCCCGCTCGGCCATCACTTGCGCCATGGCACAGCTCAACTCTGCCTCGTTGTGTTGCCTTGCATAGCGGAGGTCGCTCATGCGCTCCCAGCTGACGTCCTCGGCGCGGCCAGCCGGATTGGCGACGAGATGTCCCCGCCTGCCATCCTCGCCGAGTTGTTCACGCCCTCCACCGACGTCCGACATGACCACGGGAAGTCCGGCGTAGAGAGCCTCCATGGACGCCAGGGACCATCCCTCGAAGAACGAGTCGAGCACGAAGGCGTCTGCCGCGGCGAGGACGACTGCAGGTCGGGGACAGTGATCGCGGAGGTGCACCTGCCGCCTGTGCGCGGACCGGTCACGTAGACTTACGACCTGCTCCGCGTAGGCTCGGTCGTCCGGCCTACCGGCCACCAGCAGATGCGCCTCGGGATGAGCCTTCGCAACCTCCAAGAACACTCGGACAAGCGCATACGCATTCTTCTGCATGGAGAAGCGGCCCAGCGACACCCAGAGAAACTCCCGGTCGAGGCCCAGTGTGGCGCGTGCCAACTCCCGGTCCACTGGACGGTGTTGCCGGTCGTCGACCGCGTTGGGGATAGTGACAACCGAGGCCGAGTCCATGACGGGGTTCCCTCGGAGGTACTGACTTTTAATTAGTTCTGACACGGTAACGACGGCCGCTATCCGGTGTCCACGCTGACGCTCAGCCGCCCAATCGGTACGGAAGAGGTCGTGCATGCCATGCAGGGTGTCGACGTACGGAACGTCCAAGTCGTTCGCTAGATCCAGGACCCACGGCGCCGCGCCATGTCCGGACACGACATCGGGCTGCCAGCGGCGCACGCCCTCGCGGACTTCCGCACAGCTGGCATCCAGGACGAGGATCCCCTCCGCGGAGAGGGCACGGGCAAGTCGGCCGGCCTGAGAACCCGAGGGTGAAGCGTGCAGAACCGCCACCTCGACCCCTTCTGCAGGGAGCCGCCTGGCGAGGAAGGCGACGACCTCCTCCATACCGCCAACGTCCAGAGACCCCGCCGCCAGCAGGCAGCGCACGGCGGGGCGGCGATGAGTGCCTCGTTCGCTTCTACCCCAATTGCCCGGGTCGGTGGGGGGATGAAGAGGATACGAGTGCCACACGTGATCCGCCTCGCGGCCAGAGGCCGGGGAGGGATGGCCCAACAGAGGAGCGCTCCAATCGACATCGACGACGACTGGCGGCTGTACTCCGATCAGACGACGGAAGTACGGCGCGACACAAACTCGCACAGCCCGCGGCATCGGCGGGCGATGGCGCTGCAGAAAGAGAAGCGAACGCTGGACTCGGGTCCTCATCAGACCCCCACGATGCGGTTTCGATGCCATGCGAACCGCCCCTCGAGGTCCCTGACCCGCTCGCGCGCACGGAAGGCCAGCATCTTGCGAGCTCGGTCGCGCCCGACCGCTTCGCGGCGCGTCAGCGCTCGCCACCACCGGGTCTCGGCCACGCCGGGGAACACAGACAGAGCGAACTCACGGTAGGCGGGTGAGTTGTCGACCCCGTCCGGGCTGGACATGTACTCCCAGACAGCGAGCCACAGTGCCTTTCGCGCCAACGCTCGATAGGCGATCTGGCGAAGCCTCTCGAGGTTCTCTTCATCACTCCCCACATCCGCACTCAACGCGGCGTCAAAGGCCTTACGAGTCTCGTGCAGATTGGCAAGCGCGCTCGCGTACTGAGTTCGACTCATGTTGGAACCATGCAACCGGTAGTACAATTGATCAACCCCGCCCAGCCTTCCCACGTCTGCGACCTGCGCCGCCCGCAGCCACCATTCATGATCGCCACTGTGGGGCAGATCCTCACGATATCCGCCCACTCGGTCAAGAAGACTGCGGCGAAAGACCGCGTCGCTCGAGCGAATGACGTTGGTGGCGCGACGGCAGTTGTCCTCGAGCCAGTCCTTGCCATCCCAGACGGACCAGGTGAGAGTCTTCGTTCGCGCAACCGGAAGCACGTCATCGATCACGTCCAAGGACCATCCGTAGACGAACCCCACCGAGGGGAATTCCTCCATCAGTCGGACGGCACGCGATAGAGCACCAGGGGTCAGCATGTCGTCTGCCGAGAGGAGGAGGACATAGTCCCCGTCCACGTGCGAGAAGCCGATGTTGTATGTGGCAATGTGCCCACGATTGACCGGGTTGTGCAGGACGCGCACGCGAGGGCGCTGGGCCGCAACAGACTCGGCCATCAGGCCGCTGCCATCCGGCGATGCGTCGTCGATTATCAGTACGTCAACATCGACGCCAGGCTGCCCGAGCACACTGTCCACACAGGCCTCGAGATAGCGCCCGTAGTTGTAACAAGGCACCACCACGGAGACGCGTGGAGCCGCGCTCGTGCATCCGCGTGGCCGCGTCAGGACCGGCCTTGAGTATCCCGTAGGCCAGAGCTGCTGGATCAACACTTCTAGCCTGCCGTCCCCCCACGTCCCCACATGCACATCAGGAGGACGCTGAATGCCTCGGCCGCCCCGTTCTTGCGCGGGAGAGGATCGTATCGAGAGATTCGTCCCGGTCATCACGATGTCAACCCTCCGAATTCGAGAGGTGCGGCTGCTGCTTGTTCGAGTTCCTGCGGACAACCGAGTGCATTAAGGCAGAACGAGGAAGATCGGCCAGTTCGAGTATTCGACGTAATCCGGTGGACAATCGACCGAGGGTGCCGTTTTCGGAGTCAGGGAGCACCGTTTGCGCCAGCCGGGCCACTAGCAGCAGATACACCATGCATCCCACAGCCAGGCCGCTTAACAGTCTGCTCCACGGGCTGGTCAGCTGTTCAGCAACTAACCAATCGGCGCCGGCCGCCAGGACAGCCGCGCAGGCGATGGGGACCACCGTACGGATGACTCCGCTCGATGAAACACCGCTCATCCGCCGGACCGCGATGAGATACGTCGGAGCCACGACGAGCACGATGACGACGACGTGGGCCACCGCAGCCCCCATGACGCCTTCCCACTGGACCCCGAGCCACATCGCCGGGATGAGTGTCGCCAACCAGATCAACTGGACGTACAGCAGCATCCGCGCATGGGCCGCGCCCCCCACCAGGACGTTGGAGTACAGGAGCGCGTGCACAGCGAGGACTCCGTACGGTGCGAGCACCGCCAGGACGGGAGCGGCCGCAATCCACGTGCGTCCGTACACGGTTTCGATCAACGGGCCAGCGCTTGCCGCGCTCAACGCCGCGATCGGCCAGCCGATCACAGCGACGGCCTGGTGCGCTCGCCATAGAGCTCGGGCCAGGGCCGCAGGGTCGTGTCGCAATCGCGAGAACATCGGCACGGCGACACCATTGATCATGGCGTTCAACAGAGACATCGACCAGTTCGCCACGTTGAAGGCCAGGACGTAGACACCCAGCTCGACAGGGCCGAGAAGACGGCCGATGAAGGCGTAGTCGATGTTCAGGAGGGTGTAGCCGACGAGGTTGGCGCCGGCCAGAGGCAGCCCGACGCCGAGCACGAACCGCAGCACGCCCCGGTCGAATCCAAAGCCGTATCGCTTGTCGGCGCTGAGTGCCATCACGACGCCGACGACCAACTGGCCGAGCACGCGGGACCACGCGAAGGCCAGCGCACCTTCCCCGGCTGACGCGAGCACCAGGAGCAATGCGCTCGACGGCACGAAGGCCACCAGATTCGCCCGAAAGATTCGGTTCTGCTGGAAATCACGCGCCAGCATGGCTCCCGGAACGGCGAAGACACCCACCATCAGGACGGCAAGAGCCATGACCCTGATTGCCGGCGCCGCCTCATCGGCACCGAGCGCGGTCGCCAGCGGCGCGGCCAACAGATACATCCCCGTCGCCACGGTGGCCGCACTGACCAGCGATACCGTGGCTACGGTGGGAGCCAGCTTGTCTGGGTCGGTGTCACCCCGCTGCAGGACTGAGACAACGCCGAGCTCACTCATGCTCGTGACGACCGCATGAACTGTGAAGGCCACCGCGAATACGCCGAACTCACGAGGTGTGACGAGCCGTACGACCACGGCCATGAGGACCAGATTGGCCAGCTTCAGCAGGAGGGTACTGGCTCCGCTCCACAGCGCTCCCGAGGTGACTCGGCGCAGAGCATCGGCGTCCTGACCACGAGCTTCGGCAGACAGGAAATGGCCGTTGCCCGCACCTGTCTGGTCCGCGACTGTCCGGTCGACCGCTGTCACCGAGACCCAGCCCCCGATAGGATCGACGTGACGGGGTCACCCGTCCGCACAAGCTCGAGCGCACCGTCCTCAACAACGCGGTAGCAGGCACGGCAGGTGCAGGACAGATCGCTCCCGAGGCGCTCCCCGCAGGCACAGACCCAGCCGCGCTGCCGCGCCGGGTTGCCGGCCACGAAGGCGTGGGCGGGCACGTCCCGGGTGACCACCGACCCGGCGGCGGCGAAGGCGTGCCTGCCGATGCGGATCCCGCAGACGACGACGGTCCCGGCGCCGAGGGTGACGCCGTCCTCCACCACCGTGGGCAGCAGCGCGTCGGCACCCTTCTTCACGTGCGCGCGGGGCCGCAGGTCGTTGGTGAAGACGACGCCGGGGCCGAGGAACACGTCGTCGCCGACGTCGACCCCGTCGAAGACGAGGACGCCGTTCTTCACGGTGACCCGGTCGCCGAGCCGGGCGCCGCCCTCGACGTAGGCGTGGTCGCACACGTTGCAGTCGGCGCCCACCCGGGCGCCGGGCAGGACGTGCGCCCACGCCCAGATCCGGGTGCCGGGGCCGACGTCGTCGCTCTCGCACAGCCCCAGCGGGTGCACCCGCACCCCGTCCGGCTCAGCCACGGCGGGCCACCGCGGTGGCGAGCGCCTCGGCGACGCGCTCCTGCTGGGCGGGCGTGATGCCGGGGAACAGCGGCAGCGACAGGATCTCCCCCGCCGCCCGCTCGGCCACCGGGAAGTCGCCGGGGCCGTGCCCGGCCGGGGCCAGCGCGCCGGTCAGGTGGACCGGCACGGGGTAGTGGACGCCGGCGCCGATGCCGGCCGCGTCGAGGTCGGCGAGGACGGCGTCGCGGTCGGGCACCCGCACCACGTAGAGGTGCCACACGTGCGCGTTGCCCGGTGCCGCCGACGGCAGCCGGACGCCGGGGATCCCGGCGAGCAGCTCGGCGTAGCGCTCGGCCGCGGCGACCCGCTCGGCGTTCCACCCGGCCAGCCGGTGCAGCTTGGCCCGCAGCACCACCGCCTGCAGCGTGTCGAGCCGGGAGTTGAACCCCAGGACCGGGTGCTGGTACTTGACCTCGCTGCCGTGGTTGGCCAACAGCCGTACGGTGCGCGCGACCCCGGGGTCGTCGGTGGTCACCGCGCCCGCGTCGCCGTAGGCGCCGAGGTTCTTGCCCGGGTAGAAGCTCGTGCCCGCCGCGGTGCCCCACCCGCCCATCGGCACGCCCCGGTGGGTCGCGCCCTGCGCCTGCGCGGCGTCCTCGACGACGACCAGCCCGTGCCGCCCCGCGACCTCGGCGATCTCCGTCATCGGCGCCATCTGGCCGAACAGGTGCACGGGCAGCACCGCGCGGCACTCCCCCGCGACCGCCTCCAGGGCGCGCGGGTCGAGCAGCAGGTGCTCGTCGTCGACGTCGACCGGCACCGGGCGGGCGCCGGCCCGCAGCACGGCCTCGGCGCTGGCCACGAACGTGTTGGCCGGGAGCGCCACGGGGTCGCCCGGGCCGACGCCGGCGGCCCGGAGCGCGAACTCCAGCGCGTCGGTGCCGTTGCCCACGCCGACGCAGTGCGCGCGCCCGGTGAACGCGGCGAACTCCTCCTCGAAGGCGGCGACGTCGGGACCCTGCACGAAGGCGGTCGTGGCCAGGACCCGCGCGAACCCCTCGGCGACCTCGCCGGCGACCCGGTCGCGCTGGATGCCGAGGTCGACCAGCGGCACCCGGCCGGTGGTGACGGGGCGGTCGACGGTGGTCACAGCGAGGCCTCCTGGAGCGCAGCCGGGGACGGGGCGAGCGGGCGGGCCGGGTTGCCGGCCCAGGTCTGTCCGGGCGGGACGTCGCGGACGACGACGCTGCCCATGCCGACGACGGCGCCGGCGCCGATGCGCCGGTGCTCGCGGACGAGCGCGCCGGAGCCGAGGTAGGCGGCCGCGCCGACGCTGACGCCGCCGGCGAGCCGGACGCCGGCGCCGAAGGTGGCCGCGTCGCCGACCTCGTCGTCGTGGGTGAGCACGACGTGCGGCATGGCGTAGACGTGCCGGCCGACGGTGACGGCGGCGGTGAGGACGACGCCGGCGTGCAGCACGCTGCCGGGGCCGACGGTGCTGTCCGGCGAGACACTGGCCAGCGGGTGCACCACGGTCGCCCACACCTCGTCGGGGAGCCCGAGCCGGTCGACCAGCCGCTGCCGGGACGCAGGCGCGCCGGGGTTGCCCACGCACGCCAGCAGCAGGGCGCCGCGGCCGGCCTCCCCGGCGGCCTCGGCCGTCGTCCCGAGGACCGGCACGCCGTCGACCGAGGTGGCGGCCCGCGCGGGGTCGTCATCGAGCAGGCCGGTGACGGTGACCGGCTCCCCGGCGGCCTCCGGGCAGGCGCGCAGCAACTGCACGACCTCCCGGGCGGCGCCGCCCGACCCGAGGACGACCAGCGGCCGCCGGGCCCCGCTCACCGCAGGGCCGCGAGGAGGGCGTCGACCACGCGGTCCTGGTCGGCGTCGGTCATCTGGTGGAACACCGGGAGGACGAGGCTGTCGGCGGTCAGCCGCTCGGTGGCCGGCAGGGACACCCGCGGCCGGTCGGCGTAGGCCGGCTCGAGGTGGGCGGCCATGATGCCGCGGCGGGCGGAGATGCCGGCGGCGCTCAGCCGCCCGAGCAGCGCGTCGCGGCCGACCGGGGCGTCCTCGGGCAGCAGCAGCCAGCAGGACTGGTAGTTGGTCGTCCCCCACGGCGGGTCCTCGACCAGCCGCGCACCCGGCAGGCCGGCGAGCAGCTCACGGTAGCGGTCGGCCCGCTCGCGGCGCCGGGCCACCATCGCGTCCAGCCGGGTGAGCTGCACCAGCCCGATCGCGGCCTGCACGTCGGTCATCCGGAAGTTGAAGCCGGGCTCGAGGTACTGCTCGGGGGTCACGCTGCCGCTGGCGTGCCGCTCGGCGGCGCTGACGCTCATCCCGTGCTCGCGCAGTCGGCGGGCGCGGGCGGCGACCTCCGCCGAGGGGGTCACCAGCATCCCGCCCTCGCCGGTGGTGACCAGCTTGCGCGGGTGGAAGGAGAAGGCGGCCAGCTGCGCGCCCTCGCCGACCGGCCGGCCGTGCAGCGTGCTGCCGATGGCGCAGGCCGCGTCCTCGACCACGGCGATGCCGCGCGGCTCCAGCAGCGCACCGAGCGCCACGGTGTCGGCCGGCACCCCCGCCTGGTGCACCACGATCACCGCCCGGGTGCGCGGGGTCAGCACCTCCGCCACCGTGGCCGGGGTCAGGTTGCCGGTGACCAGGTCGACGTCGGCGAAGACCGGCTCCGCGCCCACGTGCCGCACGACGTTGGCGGTGGCGATGAAGGAGAAGGACGGGACGACGACCTCGTCGCCGGGCCCGACCCCGAGCAGGTGCAGCGCCAGGTGCAGCGCCGTCGTGCAGTTGGAGACGGCGACGGCCTCGGTCGCGCCGACCCGGCGCGCGAAGGCCTCCTCGAACGCCGCGACCCGCGGCCCCTGCGCCACCCAGCCCGAGGCCACGGCCTCGGCGGCGGCCGCGGCCTCCTCCTCGCCCAGCCACGGCCGCATCACCGGGATGGTGGGCAGCGCGGTCACCGGCGCGCTGGAGACGCTCACGCCAGGCTCCCCTCCGCCGGGGCGCGCTCGGAACGCCACCACTCGACCAGGCCGCGCAGCCCGTCGTCGAGACCGATCCGCGCCGTCCAGCCGAGCTGCTCGCGGGCGGCGGTCACGTCGGCCAGCCGGCGGGTCACCGCGTTGACCTTCCGGGCCTCGCCGTGCACCGGCGTCAGGCCCGAGCCCATGGCCGCCAGCAGCCCGTCGGCGAGCTCCCGCAGGCTGGTCTCGGTCCCCGACGCGATGTTGAAGACGGTGTCGGTGACGTCGGCCTGCGCGGCGAGCAGGTTGGCGCGGGCGATGTCCGCGACGTGGACGAAGTCCATCGTCTGCAGCCCGTCGCCCATGATCAGCGGCGGCTCACCGGCGGCGATGCGCTCCATCCAGCGGATGAGCACCTCGGTGTAGACGCCGTACACGTCCATCCGCGGGCCGTAGACGTTGAAGTACCGCAAGGCCACCGAGTCCAGGTCGTACATGGCCTTGAAGCTGCGCAGCATGCCCTCGTTGAAGGCCTTGGCGGCGCCGTAGAAGGTGTCGTTGTTGTACGGGTGGTGCCGCTCGGTGGTCGGGAACTCCTCGGCCAGGCCGTAGACCGAGGCCGACGAGGAGGCCACCACCTTGGCGACGCCGGCCTCGACGGCGGCCTCCAGCACGGTGAACGTGCCGTCGACCAGCGACTCCAGCGCCAGCCGCGGCTGCTCGGCGCACTGGGTGATCCGCAGCGCGGCGAGGTGGAACACGAGGTCCTTGCCGCGGGTCAGCTCGTGGACGAGTGCGACGTCGCGGATGTCGCCCTCGACCACCCGGACGACGTCGCCGCCGCGCTCCAGCGCCCGGTCGAGGTTGGCCAGCCGCCCGCGGACGAGGTTGTCGAGGACGACGACCTCAGCAGCACCGACGTCGACGAGCTGGTCGACGACGTGCGAGCCGATCGTGCCCGCGCCGCCGGTGACCAGCGCCCGGCTGCCGGCGAGCTCCACCGCCGCGCTCACGCCGCCACCTCGGCCCCGACCGGCTCGACGGGGACCGCGACGCCGCCGCCGCGGAGGCTGGCGCTGGCCGCCTCCAGCATCGCCAGCACCCGCAGGCCCGAGCGGCCGTCGGTGAGCGGCGGCCGCCCCTCGGTGATCGCCGCGGCGAACTCGCCCATCATCGTGCGCAGTGCCTCTCTCTCGGGGAGGGCCGGGGCGACCATGTCCCCGATCCGGTAGGACACCCGCGTCTGGTTGCGGGCCTCGACGCCCAGCTCGGCGGGGTCGCGGGTCTCGATGGAGCGGTCGTAGACGGCCACCCGCTGGGTGGGGTTGAGGTCGTCCCACACGACCGTGCGCCGCGAGCCGCCGACGATCGTCGTGCGGACCTTCGTGGGTGACAGCCAGTTGACGTGCACGTGCGCGAGCGCGCCGGAGCTCAGCTCGATCGACAGGTGGGCCACGCAGACCTGCCCGCAGCCCAGCGGGTCGGCGCCGTGCGCGGCCACGCTCACCGGCGTGACGCCGTCGGGCAGCAGCGAGTCGAGGATCGACAGGTCGTGCGGCGCGAGGTCCCAGACGACGTCGACGTCGGCCTGCACCAGGCCCAGGTTGATCCGCACCGAGTCCAGGTACTGCAGCGTCCCGAGCTCGCCGCCGCGCACCAGGTCGCGCAGGTGGGACACGGCCGGCGTGTAGCAGTAGGTGTGGTCGAGCATCAGGACCAGCCCGGCGTCCTCCGCCGTCCGCACCAGCTTCGCGCCGTCCTCGAGGTTGGCGGCGAGCGGCTTCTCGACCAGCACGTGCTTGCCCGCCGCGAGCGCCGCCATGGCGATGCCGGCGTGCGTGGCCGCCGGGGTGGCGACGGCGACCGCGCCGACCGCCGGGTCGGACAGCACCGCGTCGAGGTCGGCGGTGACCCGCACGGTGCTGTAGCCGCCGAGGACGGTCCGGGCCCGGGCGACGTCGAGGTCGCACAGGTACTCCAAGTGCAGGCCAGGGACGGCCTGGGCGTTGCGCACCAAATTGGGTCCCCAGTAGCCCGCGCCGATGACGGCGATGCCGACTGGTTCGCTCACTGTGTCTCCCCGTGTCGTGAGACTGGCCGCGCGGTGCGTCAGTCTGGTGGCCGGACGCTCCCGGTGGGTGGTTTCGCGTCGCGGCATCCGGGACGGCCTGGCCCTGACCGGCGCCGCCGGCTCAAGGTGCCGCGAAGGTCCAGGTCACCGGCTGCGCGAGCGGGTTGCCGGCACCGTCGCGGGCGGCCTCGACCGTGACGGTGTGGGTGCCGGGCCCGAGCTCGTCCGTCGGCGTCAACCGGGCGACGAGCGTCGTCGGGTCCCAGGCGAGGACGGCCGGGACCGGCGCGCCGTCCGGTCCGGTCAGGGTGATCCGGACGCCCTCGACCGCCTCGCTGAAGAGCACCGTGACCGCCTGCCCGGCCGCTGCCGTGCCGCGCGGGCCGCTGTCGGTGACCGCCGGCGCGACGGTGTCCTCCTCGGCTCCCGACGGCGCCTCGGTGGTGACGACGACGTCGATCCAGAACGCCGCAGCACCGGCCGCGACCGTCGGGAAGGTCCCCGCGGGCCCGGTGACGCCGTTCGGGGTCCGCCCGTCGGCCGGCGCGGTCAGCGGTCCGCTGCTGCGCGCGGCATCGAAGAAGGACGGCGTCTGCGCCCACCTGCCGAGCGGCGCGGAGTAGCTGACCAGGTACTCGCCGCCCGCCTCCAGCCGGACCGGCTGCGCGAGCCGCGCGGTGCGCCACCCGGTCACCGGGTCGTCAGCGAACGCGACCGTCGCGATCCGCTGGCCGGCGGCGGTCCACAGGCTGCCCACCAGCGACCCGGTAGTCCCGTCGGCCACGTAGAGACGCAGCGCGGTCACCCACGCCTCGGCAGAGGTGGTGAACCTCGTCCCGAGTTCCGTCGGCGTCGTGTCGGCGATCGCCTCTGCGGGCGGGACGTCCGCGTCGGTGAACAGTGACACCGGCGCGGCCGGCGCGCTGCTCGCCGGCGGGGTTGAGCTCGTCGTCGGCACACTCGATGGCGCCGGCGGCGCACTGGATGTCGCCGGCGGCGTGGACGTCGCTGGTGGGGTGGACGCCGCCGGGGCCTCTCTCGGCGCCGGCGCCTCACTCGTGGTCGCCGGCTCGCTCGAGCTCGACGGCGGCGGCTCGGAGGTTGTCGGCGGCTCGGAGGTCGTCGGCGGCTCGGAGGTCGTCGGCGGCTCGGAGGTCGTCGGCGGCTCGGAGGTCGTCGGCGGCTCGGAGGTCGACGGCGGCTCGGAGGTCGACGGCGGCTCGGAGGTCGACGGCGGCTCGGAGGTCGACGGCGGCTCGGAGGTCGACGTCGCAGTCGACGTCGTCGACGGCTCGCCCGGCGCCGGCGTGGTCGTGCTGCCCGCCGGCTCGCTCGGCTCCGACGTCGTCGCCGGTGCCGCAGCTGCCACCGCCGCCGGGGGTTGCTGCGGCGTGAACAGGACGTCGACGTGGTAGTTCGTGGTCGTCCCGTTGACCGGCATGGCCGAGGCGCCGTAGCGGTAGACGCCGTTGGGCTCGGTCGCGGTGGCCTGCGGCGCGCGCAGCGGCGCCCGGTCCACCCCGGCCGACTCGAAGCCGCCCCGGGTGTAGCTGTAGCGCCCCACCTCGGTGTGGTAGCTGGCCACGTAGGTCACCCCGGCCGCGATCGCCACAGGCTGGTCGAACAGCACCTGCTGCCAGCCCCCGGCGGTCTCACCCACGAACGTCGCCGTCGCAAGCAGCGTCCCGTCCGCGGTCCACAGGCTGCCGGTGTGCGTGCCGGTGTTGCCCGCCCCCTTGTAGAACCGCACCCCGGTCACCACCCCAGACGTGTCCGCCGAGAAACGCACCCCCAGCTCCACGGCCGAGGCGTCGTCGGTGGCCGTGGCGGCCGGGACGTCGGCGTCGGTGAACAGCGTGCAGGGGCAGGCGCCTGCCGTCGGCGGGGGCGCGTCGTCCCCGGTGGTGAAGGTCCATGTCACCGGGGTCGCCATGGCGTTGCCGGTGCGGTCGGCAGCAGCGAGCGCGGCCGTGTACGCCGTCTCCGGCGCCAGGGGCGCCGCCGGGCTCGCGGTCACCCGGGTCCCGGTGGAGTCCAGCCCGACGACGACCGGCACCCTACCGCCGGGACTGGACAGGGAGAACTGCACCGAGGACGCCGTCACCGGCTCTGACAGCACAGCCGAAACCGCGGTGCCGGTGGGCACGGAGGTGACGCCGGCCGCGGGCGCCGTCGAGGTGACCGACGGCGCCGTCGTGTCCGTACCCGGCGGTGGTGGTGGCGGCGCGCTGTTCTCGTCGGTCTCGAACACGACGTCGACGTGGTAGTTCGTGGTCGTCCCGTTGACCGGCATGGCCGAGGCGCCGTAGCGGTAGACGCCGTTGGGCTCGGTCGCGGTGGCCTGCGGCGCGTGCAGCGGCGCCCGGTCCACCCCGGCCGACTCGAAGCCGCCCCGGGTGTAGCTGTAGCGCCCCACCTCGGTGTGGTAGCTGGCCACGTAGGTCACCCCGGCCGCGATCGCCACAGGCTGGTCGAACAGCACCTGCTGCCAGCCCCCGGCGGTCTCACCCACGAACGTCGCCGTCGCAAGCAGCGTCCCGTCCGCGGTCCACAGGCTGCCGGTGTGCGTGCCGGTGTTGCCCGCCCCCTTGTAGAACCGCACCCCGGTCACCACCCCAGACGTGTCCGCCGAGAAACGCACCCCCAGCTCCACGGCCGAGTTGTCCGTGGCCGCTTCCACCTCGGGCGTCGTGCCGTCGGGGAACAGACTGCAGGGGCAGCCCGCCGCCTGGCCGGCGGCGGTCGTGAAGGTCGTCGAGACCGGTGCGGCCATGGCGTTGCCGGCGGCATCACGGACGCCGCTGACCGTGGCGGTCACGGTCGTTCCCGGCGGCAGGGACGCGTCGGGCCGGAAGAGCAGCAGCCGCTGCCCGACGGCGGAGACGGTGCCGGTCAGCGTGGCACCCTGCGCCGTCGTCACCTGCACGACCGCGGTCGAGGCCTGGACAGCCTCGTCGAACGAGAACTGAACCGGGTTGGTGACGGCTACGTCGGTCCATCCGTCCCCGGGCGACGAGGACACCACCTGCGGCGGTGTCGTGTCGACTGGCGGGACCGTCATGAAGACCGCGTCGACCCAGTAGTTCGTGCTGCGGTGGCTGTCCTGTGGGAAGGACGACCTGGCTCCGTATGCGTAGACGCCGTTAGGACCGTCAGCACCGTCGCGGAGGGCACGGACGGGCGGGTTGTCGCGGCCGCGCGCGTTGAAGGCCTCGACATCAGCCGCGTAGTGACCGGCTGGCGCATGGTAGGAAGCCACGTACGTAGTCCCTGCCGTCACCGGCACCGGGTTCGCGAACCGCAGCTCCTGCCAACCGGTAGCCGTCTCGTCGGCGAAGGTGCCGGTGGCCAGCAGCGTCCCGTCGTTGGTCCACAGGCTGCCGGTATGGGTGCCGGTGTTCCCGGGACCCTTGTAGAAGCGCACGCCGGCCACCCAGCCGTCGGCGTCAAAGCGCAGGCGAGTGCCGAGCTCGACCGGCCGGCCGTCGTCGGCCGCCGGCATACTTGGCACGGCATCGCTGAACAGCGTGCACGGGCACGCGCCGAGACCTGCCGTGGTGAAGGACCAGGTCAGCGCCCCGGTCATGACGTTTCCGCTCACGTCGGCTACACCGCTGACCGTGACGGTGTGGCCGGTCGCAGCCTGCAGCGGTGCCGCCGGGGTGAACCGGGCGGTGTGAGTGGAAGGCTCGTAGGTCGTCGTCCCGGCGACCGGAGTCCCCGAGGCCGTCGTCACCGTCAGCGACGCCGTCACCGGGTCGATCGGCTCGTTGAACGTCGCGCTGACCGTGCCGTCAAGCGGCACGCTGGTGACGCCCGTGCCGGGAGCCGTGCCCGTCACAGTGGGGGGCAGGACATCGGGAGCCGACTGGAAGACCACGTCGACCCAGTAGTTGGCGCCACCGGCAAGCCGATCCGGGAAGCCCCCGGCGCCGTAGAGGTAGACGCCGTTCGGCCCGTCCTGGCCGTTGCCCAGCGCCGTCAGCGGACCGCTGGTCACGGCGCCCGTGAGGCCGCCCGACGTCACCGAGTACCAGCCGGAACTCGTGTGGTACGAGACGACGTAGGTCGTGCCCGCGGTGATCTCGACCGGCTGGTCGAAGGCCGCTTCCTGCCAGCCGCTGGTGGACTCGGCCGAGAACGAGGCACGGGCGAGTTGCCGGCCGTCGGCCGACCACAGGGTGCCCGTGTGCGTGCCGGAGTTCTGCGGGCCCTTGTAGAAGCGGACGCCGGTGACCGTGCCGTCGGTGCTCGCCCGGAACCTCATGCCGAGTTCCACCGCGGACGGGTCGACGACGGTCACGACCGCAGGGACCACCGTGTCGTCCCAGATGCTGCAGGGGCACACCCCCGGGATGGCCGCGGCACGCATGGTCGTGAACGACCATGCCATCGGCGCGGCGAGGGCGTTGCCCGCCTCATCCTGGGCGGAGCTCAGGGTGGCGGTGAAGCGGGTGCCGGGTGCCAGTTGCTCAGTGGGCCGGAACGTCGCCGTCCGGGTGCCCGGGTCGTAGCCGGTGGCACCGGCGATGGGCGAGCCGCCTGCTCCGGTCACCTGCATCCGGACGCTCGTCGCCTGCACCGGCTCGTCGAACACCACGCTGACCGCCGTGGTGGGCGGGACGCTGGTGCTGCCGTCGAGGGGGCTGCCGACGGTTGCCACAGGGGCACGGGTGTCCGGGGGCTGGGTGCTCTGAAAGACGACGTCGACCCAGTAGTTGGTCGACTGATAGGTGCTCGTCGGGAAGCCAGGGCCGCCCAGGTGGTAGACGCCGTTGGGCGCTCCCTGCACGTCTCGGAGTGCTGTGAGCGGCTCGGTGGTGACGCCCGCGAGGGCGAAGGCGGTGGTGTCGGCGGCGTACCCGCCGACCGGCGCGTAGTAGGAGGCCACGTAGTCGGTACCGGCCTCGACCGGCACTGCCGTGGGGAAGGCCAACGTCTGCCACCCGCTGGCCGTCTCGTCGGTGAAGGTGCCGGTAGCGAGGAGCCGGCCGTCGGTGGTCCACAGGCTGCCGGTGTGCCTGCCCGAGTTGCCAGTGCCCTTGTAGAACCGCACGCCGGTCACGTAGCCGGCAACCTGCGACTGCCAGCGGACACCGAGCTCCACCGGCGTCGAGTCGGCTGTGGCCGGCGTCCGCGGTACAGCGGAGTCCGGCCAGATGGTGCAAGGACAGGTGCGCTGTTCGACGGAGGCGTCCAGGGTGACCGGCTCAGAGAGACGTGCGCTGTCGTCGACCGCGCGCACCTGCACGGCCAACAGCCCAGAGACGGTGGGGGTGTGGGTGTAAGACCACGTTTCACGTCCTTGGGCCGGGTGCCAGGTGGCACCCCCGTCGATGGAGACCTCGACGCCAGTGACGACACCACCGGTGTCGGCAGCGGTGCCGCGGACGGTGACCGGGGACCCCACGGTCACGGTGTCGGTGGGTGTGGGGGCGGTGATGGTCACCGTCGGTGGCGTGATGTCCGTGCTGGCGGAAGCCTCGACCAACTCGCTCTGCAGCGTGACTGGCTGCACGCCCATGTCGGCGAACAAGTTGACCGTCGCCTGGCGCATCGGGTCGTTGGCGACCCGATCACCACCGTCGTGCTCGTCGTCGAGGCCCCAGGACCACTGCACGGTGCCGGCCGCGAAGACGAGTGCCTTGCTCGAAGGATCTCGGTAGAGGGACAGGTTGTGTGTCGCCTGCCCGGGCGCGAAGACAATTCCGTAGTCGTCCTGGATGACGTCTCTCTCGGCCACGTCAACGACCGTCTCCGACAGGTGAGCCAGCCCGGGGGGGCGGAAGCCGTTGTGGAAGTCCGCATCCCACTCGTAGCCCAGCGTGCCGGGACCGAACGTCCACGTGCGTCCGGCGTTCTGTGTCGCGACGGGCGTGTTGCGCCACAAGCGGGTCCTGCCGTACTCCGCCGGGACGGCGATGGAATCCCTACGGGTGTCCACATTGTTTCCATTAACCTTAAATTGTTGACCGATGAGCGCGTTCTCCGGCTGGACCCCTGCACCCGCCCGCGGGTCGCGCCACAGCCCGGTCCATTCACCCGATGGGTCCGCTGGTGCGTTGGGCAGGCCGGTCTTGTAGCAAACGAGCGTGCGGTGCTGTGTGCCAGAGCCGTCGATGGCCGGCTCCCAGCGAGTTCGCCAGTACATCTCGTTGCCGCTGAAGAAGCCCAGGTTCACTCCGGCCGCCTTGGCGCGCTCCACCGCGGCTCGCTGGGCTCCGGACCAGTACTCGTCGTGGCCAACGGACAGGAAGAGACGGTGGTTGGTCAGCCGGCCACCGGATCGGTCGGTGTCGACCCCGGAGATGTAGGTGACGTCGTAGCCGTTGCGCTCGAGAAACCTGATCATGGGGTACTCGGCCCAATAGACCTGTCCCGCCATTTCACCGGCGGCCAGCGGGCGGTTGTAACTCACTTTGTAGGCGCGCCCTGGACCGTAAGCGCCGCCCGCCGGACCCGGCCCGTCCCCGGCGTAGAGGTTGGCACCGCCCCACGTGTTGTACGCCTGCCAGGTGGTGTCGGAGGTCTGGAACACGACGTCAGAGCGGCTCCTGTCGTCCCGCACGACGAAGGTGACCTGGTTCTCCCCGATCCTGTCCAACCGTCGCAGCACGGCGAGGTAGACGCCCGTGACGGCGTCGGCCGGGACCATCCAACTGGCAGAGACACCCCAGTTTCCGCAGTCGACAAGGCCAGTGGCCGCGTCACGGAGGCAGTCGGGTTGACTCTGCGGCATCGGCGCTGAAGGCAACACCGAGTCGACGAGTCGGCCTCCCGTGCCGCCGTACCAGCCCAGCCGATAGATGTCGACTCGGTAGTTGTGCGAATCCGTACGGATCTTGAAGTCGACCCGCTGACCGATGTCGACGCTCATGTCCGTCGCAAAGCCCTCGATGCTGCTGTCGGGCGAGACGAACCAGTCGGTCGTGCCGGCGCGGGTGTTCTCGCATGCCACCGCGCTGCGGACTGGGGCCGCGCATGGATCGGCGGCGAGCGCGCGCGTGGGCACGGTGACCAGACCCACCGTCACCAGTGTGACCGCGACGAGCACCAGCCCGAGCCGGCGCAGGACCGAGGAGGTGCGCGGGGTGTCCATCAGTACGCCCCCAGGGGCCGGGTGACGGCCCGGAAGGTCTTCCAGATGATCTGCAGGTCCAGGGCCAGCGACCAGTTCTCCACGTAGCGCAGGTCCAGCCGCACGGCCTCGTCCCAGGTGAGGTCGCTGCGGCCCGAGACCTGCCACAGACCGGTCAGTCCCGGCTTGACCAGCAGCCGACGGGCGACCGAGTCGTCGTAGACGGCGACCTCGTCGGGCAGCGGTGGCCGGGGCCCGACCAGCGACATCTGCCCGACCAGGACGTTGAGCAGCTGGGGCAGCTCGTCGACGGAGTAGCGGCGCAGCACCCGGCCCACCCGCGTCACCCGCGGGTCGTGGGCCACCTTGAACAGCGGCCCGTCGCCGTTGCGGTTCTGCGCGGCGAGCTCGGCGCGCCGCTGCTCGGCGTCGACGCACATCGTGCGGAACTTGAGGATCGAGAAGGTGCGCCCGTCCCGGCCGACCCGCACCTGGCGGAAGAGGACGGGCCCCGCGCTGTCCAGCCGCACCGCCACCGCGACCGCCACGAGCACGGGCAGCACGAGCACGAGGGCGAGGGCCGCCACCACTCGGTCGATCAGCTCCTTGACCAGCCGCTTGGGACCGGTGAAGACCGGCTCCTCCACGTGCACCAGCGGGAGGCCGATGAACGGGCGCACGTGCATCCGCGGGCCGGCGACCTCCATCAGCCCCGGCGCGACGAGCAGCTCCACACCGCTGCCCTCGAGCTCCCACGAGAGGCGGCGGAGGTAGACGGCCGCGGTCTCGCTGGAGCTGGTGACCGCGACGGCGTCGACGTCGAGCCGTCGCGCCAGCTGGGCCGCCGACCGCAGGTCGCCGCCGACGGTCACGGCGGTGCCGGCGAGCGAGGTCCCCACCGTGGCCTCGGGGACGCAGGCCGAGACCACGACCATGCCGCAGTGCCGGTCATGCTCGAGCTGCCGGACGAGGTCGGCGACGGCGTTGGTCCGGCCGACGGCGAGGACCGTGCGCAGGCAGCGACCCCGGGCGCGCGACCGGTGGACGACCCGCCGGAGGACGTGGCGCCCGACCGCGCTGGCCAGGAGGGCCCCGGGCAGTGCCACGACGACCAGCCCGCGGGAGAGCTCCAGCGCGAACGCGTAGGAGACGAGTGCGACCAGCGCCAGGCACCCGACGCCGGCCCGGATCACCGCCCGGTACTCCTCGGTGCCCGTGCCGAGGTGGGCGCTGCGGTGACCCCCGGCCAGCGTGACGACCGCGAGCCAGACGACCGGGAACAGGCCCATGACCAGCCAGGTGGCGGGGACGACCTCGGTGCCGAACCGGACGGCCTGCGCGAGTGCTCCCGCCAGCGCGGCGGCGAGCAGGTCGGAGACGACGGTGGCGGCGCGGTACCGGCGGACCCACCTCGGCGCCGGGCGGCGGGCGCCGCCGACCGCGGTCGGCCACCCGGGTGCGGACGGCAGCGCGAGCGGTGGAGCGGGCTGGGTGTCGACGGCTGGGAGCGTGCCCACCGGCACCGACCCGCGCATGCCGTGCAGCGCCATGTCCGCCCCCTGTCTGCTCGAGTGGGCAGGGGGCGGACGCGACGCGCAGCCCCCGTACCTCCGCGTACGGACGGCGACCCGAGGGATCAGGGTCCGTTCGCTGGAGCGGCGCCAACGAACCAGAGCGCGGTCACCGTGCGCAACCCCCTTGCGCGCCGCCTGCGCAGTTGACGCAGTTTCTCCGCGGTCGGTGGTGCACGATCCACCACGGACGGTGACGACGCCCGAGAGCTTGAAATCTCAGGGACGCACGACGGACGGCGAGGAGGCGTCCGGTACGAGGATCGCCGGACGACTGTCCCCGGTCGGCTCCGCGGCCCAGACGTCCGCCTCACCGGAGTCGGCCAGGCCGCGCGCCACGGGGTAGAGCAGCCGGTCCCCGTCCCAGGTCACCTGGTCGTCGACCGCCCGCCCCTCGGGGAGAGGAGTGCGCTCGCCCGTCGCGACGTCGTAGGCGACGAGCAGGTCCGCCCGCGAGACGGGGTCGACCGTCTTCATGACGATCGTCGCCCCGTCGGCCGAGACCGAGGGGCAGGCGCCGTCCTCGGCGACGACGGTCAGCGTCCGCGTCCCGGCGTCACCGCGCACGAGGTACCGCACACCGCCGGTCCCCATGGTGGCGTAGAGGTCCGGGCCGTCCCCGACGAAGGTGACGCCCCAGAAGTTGCGGTCCTCCGCGGTCACCGGCGTGCCGTCGGCGTTGGTGGTCGTCCAGGACTCCAGGTTGCCGAGCGGCTCCGGGGTCTCCCCGGTCAGGTCGGTCACGACGGTCTCGGTGGAGAACTGCGCGTCGGTGTAGGCGTGCCCGGTGACGAAGACCGTCGTCGCCGCGTAGCTGGCGTCGGCCGACATCCGCGCCCGGCTCGGGATGCCCGGCAGGTCGGCGGTGCCGATCTCGGCGAAGTCGCCGTCGAGGAAGACCGCGCGGTAGGTGGGGACCACCCCGCTCACCGACTGCAGGCACACGGCCCCGTCCCGCACGGCCGCGACGCGCTCGCAGCTCACGTCCACGACGGCCCGGGGCCCGGACGGGTCGTCGAGCGGGACGAGCGCGACCTTGCCCGACGACGGGCCCGGCTCGGTGTTCCGCACGACGAGGTGCGGCACCTGCTGCACGTCCTCCACGGCCAGCCGGGGGCGGCCGGCCTCGTCCTCCGCCGCCGCGGCGGCGGCCGCCTCGTCCCCCTTGCGCTGGACCATGAGGTAGGCCACGGTCGCCGCGACCGCCAGCACCGCGACGACGACGAAGGCGAGCAGCCGGCGACGATCACGCACGCGGACCTCCCTGGATCCCCCGCAGCGCCCGCAGGGCCGCGGGCAGGACGACGACGAGGGCGACGGCGAACCCGGCGAGCGCCGTCCACTGCCCGGTGAGGGTCCAGAGCAGCCCGAACAGCAGGGCCGAGACCGACCGGCCGGCCGCCACCGCCGTCTGCACCAGGGCGATGCCCGACGTCCGCACGTCCTCGGGGCTGAGCTCGGCGGCCAGCGCGGCGAGGACGCCGTCGGTGGCCGCGTAGTAGACCCCGAGCGTCGCGACCACGAGCCCGGCCAGCAGCGGCCCGCCGCCGGGCAGCAGGAGCAGCGCGGCGTAGGCGGCGAGCAGCGCGACGTGGCCGGCGACGATGACCGGCACCCTGCCGACGCGGTCGGTCAGCCGGCCCAGCGGCACCGCGAGGACGAGGTAGACCGCCGCGGTGCCGACGAACAGCAGCGGGAACAGCGCGGCACTGACCGCCTCCCGCTCGCGGACGAGGAGGTAGAGGAAGCCGTCGGTGACGGTGAGCAGGCCGAGCACCGCGCCGGTCAGCGCCACCCGGCGCACCGGCCGGTGGCCGAGCAGGGCGGCGACCTGGCGCCAGCGGACCGGCGGGCGTCCGGTCGCGCGCCGCCGCTCGGGCACGAAGGTGACCAGCACCGCGAGGCCGAGCACCGCGAACACCGCGCTGACGAGGAAGAGGCTGTCGTAGTCGCCGGGCAGGTAGAGCAGCAGCCCGACGGCGAGCAGCGGGCCGAGCAGCGCGCCGGTGGTGTCCATGGCGCGGTGCACGCCGAAGGCCCGTCCGAGTGCGCCGGCCGGTGCCGCCGCGGCGATCAGCGCGTCCCGCGGTGCGGTCCGCAGCCCCTTGCCGGTGCGGTCGACGGCGAGCACCGCGCTGAGTGCGGCCGCGCCGGAGGCGGCCAGCAGGCCGAGCTTGCACAGCGCCGAGAGTCCGTAGCCGAGGGCCGCCGTCGTCTTCGGCCGCGACCACCGGTCGGCCGCGGCGGCGGCCCCCAGCCGGACGAGCACCGAGGTGCCCTGGTAGATGCCGTCGACGACGCCGAACGCGAGGGGCGACAGGCCCAGCGTGAGGGTCAGGTACACCGGCAGGACGGCGGCGACCATCTCCGAGGAGACGTCGGTCAGGAGGCTGACCGTGCCGAGGGCGAGGACCGTGCCACCGACCCGGGTGCGGGTCCTCGCGGTCGGCGCGCCCGCCTGCGGGACGTCGCGCACGCTGGCGTACACCCGGCCTCCTCCCCGCGGCCGGCGTGCTGCCGGCCCCGTGCCGCGCGCAGTATGCGGGCGCGGGCGGGCCGAGGGGACCCCCTCCGGGCCTCAGCTCGTGAGTGCGGGAGCCGAGCCGCCGGCCTCCAGCGCCTGCAGCGCCCGGCGCAGCGCGGTGCTGGAGGTGTGCATCGTGTACGGGAAGTAGTGGACCGTGACGCCGACGGTGGCCATGTCGCGCTCGAGCCGGTCGCCCTTGGGGGTCCCGCGCCAGTCGTCGCCCTTGAACAGGACGTCGAAGCCGACGGCGCGCCACGCCTCGAGCTTGTCCGGGACGACCTCGGCGTGGACGTCGTCGACGAAGCGGAGGTTCCGAACGATCTCCATGCGCTCGGCGAGCGGCACGACCGGCAGCCTGCCCTTGGTCTCCAGCAGCACCTCGTCGGCGACCACGCCGGCCACCAGCCGGTCGCAGTGCGCGGCGGCGTGCCGGAGCACGTTGAGGTGCCCGATGTGGAACAGGTCGTACGCGCCCGGCGCGTACCCGATCACCGTCATGACTCCCCCAGGACCTCGTCCGACGTCCCGGGCAGTCGACCAGCCGTGGTGACTCTGCGTCATCCCCCGGACGGGTCGACACTGCTCGGTTACACCCGGTCGGGCGACACGGTGACGGGTCGTGAGCGTCCGCGGCGGCGGTCAGCCCGTCGCGGCGGCGGCGAAGAAGGCGAGGACGCCGTCGAGGTCGTAGTGCGAGGCGTCGCCGTGCTGGCCGCGGGCCGGCAGCACCTCGGCCGTGCCGCCGTCGGCCAGGACCTGCGCGGCGCACGCGTCGGCGTTGCGCTCGCGGGCCACCACCGTGTCGTCCCCGGACGCCCACAGCCGCACCGGCACCCCGGCGTCGAGCCGCACCGGGGACAGCCGCTCCAGCGCCTCGTCGACGCCCGCGCCGTGGGCGGCGCGGATCGACCCGGCGAAGTCCCCGTACACCGACCCGAGGTCGCACAGCGGCGCGATGCCGGCGTAGGCGCGCAGCCCCTCGATCCGGTCGCCGGTGACCAGCTGCGCCGCGGCCAGCCCGCCCATGGACTCCGCCACGAGGAACACCTCGTCCGCGGCGGCCAGCCCACGGGCCGTGGCGGCCAGCGCGGCGTGCGCCTCGACGCTGGCGGCGCTGCCCCAGGCGTCGCCCCCGGCGTCGGAGGCCGCGACGGCGTAGCCGGCGGCGACGAGGCCCTGCGCCAGGCCCCCGAACGCCTCGTCGTCGAGGAGGGCGCCGAGGTCGGCGCCGTAGCCGTGCGCGTAGACGACCAGCCGGCCGGCCGGCTGCTCCGGGACCAGCACCACGGCGGGCGCGCCGGCCACCTCCAGGGAGTGCACCCCCGGGTCGAGCGGCACCCCGGGCGCCGTGCCCGGGACCGGTGAGGGTGCGACCGGGCCGGACCCGGTCGCCACCGCGCCCGGCCGGCCGTCGGCCGAGGTGCAGGCGCCGAGGAGCAGCGCCACCGCGACCAGGACGGCCGCCCTCACCGGCCGGGCCCGGTCGCCCCCGCGCCGCGCATGCGCCAGGAGTGCCGGGCCAGCTTGGCGAGCAGCTGGGGCGCGCCGTCGGTGGGGGCCACGTAGAAGCGCGGGATCGTGAAGCGGTCCCCGGGCAGGTAGTCGCCGGTGACGCAGGCGTGGTCGTGGCCGGCGGCGCGCACCGCGTCGGCCGCGGCGGCGTCGAAGTGGCCCCACGGGTAGGCGAACCCGGGCACGTCGGCCTGCAGCACGTCCTCCAGCACCCGCCGGCTGCCGCCGATCTGCTCGGCGAGCACGGCCGGGTCGGCTCCGCGGAGGGAGACGTGGTGCAGCGTGTGGCTGCCGACCTCGTGCCCCGCGGCGGCGATGGCGCGCACGCCGTCGGCGTCCACCAGGTCCAGCCGCGGGCCGTCGTCCCACTCGTTCTGCCCGGCCAGCCGGCCGGCGACCACGTACACCGTGCCGGTCATGCCGTGCCGGGCGAGCACCGGCGCGGCGTGCTCGAGGAAGTCGGTGTAGCCGTCGTCGAAGGTCAGCCCCACCAGCCCGGCGGCGGCGCCGCGGTCGTGGGCCGCGACCAGCTCGGCGAGGGGGACGCCGCGCAGGCCGAGGCGGCGCAGCAGCCGCAGGTGCCGGTCGAGCCGGTCGGGCCGGACCCGCACGCGGTGCGGGTCCGGCAGCGCCGACGGGCTGATCGAGTGGTACATGAGCACGGGCGGGACCCGCAGCCGCGTCCCGGCCGCCGGGGCCTGCGGCGCGGTCGCGCTCACGCGGCGCCCAGCCGGGACATCTCGCGCCGCCAGCGCGGCAGGGCGGCCAGCACGAAGCCGGCGGTGCAGAGCGCGAGGAGGCCGTAGCCGGCGAGGAACGCCGGCGCGGAGCCGAGCAGCACGAACACCAGGCACAGCGCGCCGTAGTCCGTGGGGAGCACGAGCAGCGAGCGGAGCACGCTGGCCCGCCCTGCCCGCGGCGCGGCGCGGGTCGGGGCGCCGTGGGCGGTGCGCAGCGCCTCGTTGAGCAGCATCGCGGAGAAGTAGACGACGTCGGAGACCACGAAGACGACCGGCACGAGCAGCCAGCCCGCGGCGACCTCGCCCTGGCGGAAGAGCCCGACGAGGACGGCGAGGTGGATGGACACGGTCTTCGCCGCGTCGACCATGTGGTCGAGCCACTCCCCCGCCGGGGTGCCGCCGCCGCGCAGGCGGGCGAGCTGCCCGTCGGCGGAGTCCAGCGCGTAGCCGAGGACCAGGCCCAGGGCGACGAGGACCCCGACCCACCAGGTGTGCGGCGCGAGCGCGACCGTGGCGATGGCGGAGAACGAGAAGGCGGCGCTCGTGGCCGTGACGGCGTCGGGCGTCAGGCCGCGGTGGAAGGCCAGCGCGGCCAGGACGCGGCCCGCCGGCCGGTTGACGAAGCGGCTGTAGGCCGGCGCCCCGTGCGCGCCCTTCTGCGCGCCGGCCAGCCGGCGGACGGTGTCGGCGAGCGACTCGCCGGGGGCGGGCCGCGACGGTGCCCGGGTCGGGGTCGCGGGCGCCTCCGCGACCGCCACGTCGTCCTGCAGCACGGGTCCTCCGGGGGTGTCGTGCGGTCCGCCTGCGCGGACCGGCCCGCCGAGTCTCGCCGCCGGCGGGGGCCCGGACGCCGGTCTCGGGGGCACGTCTCATCCGAAGGAGCGGGGTCCTCCGCGCTGCGGGGGCCCGGTCCACCCCGAAGGGGTCACGGGGCGTGGTGACGTCCACCCGGCCGCGGCTAGCGTCCGACGACCGCACCGACCCGACCGGGGGCCGCCACCGGCCGCCGACACCTGGAGCGCCCCGTGGGAAGACCGCGCACCGGCCGCGTCGTGGCCGTGCACCCGCACGCCGACCTCTACGGCAGCGACCGGATGTTCCTCGAGAGCCTCGGTGCGCTCGGACCCGACGTCCTGGCCGTCCTGTCCACCTCCGGCCCCCTGGTCGGTGCCGTGCGCGCGCGGGGGGTCGAGGTCCTGGTCAAGGACTTCCCCGTCCTGCGCAAGGTGGAGCTCAGGGACCCCCGCCGGGCCGTGGTCTTCCTGTGGCGCTTCCTGACCTCGGTGCTGACCCTCGCGGCCTGGCTGCGGAGGCAGGGCACCGCCGTGCTCTACGTCAGCACCGTCACCGCGCCCGAGTGGCTGCTGGCCGGCCGGCTCGGCGGCGTCCGCGTGGTGTGCCACGTGCACGAGAGCATGCCGATGCCGCGGCCGGCCGCCACGCTGCTGCTCCTCCCCCTGCTGGCCGCCGACGTGGTGGTCGCCAACAGCGGCGACACGCAGGGGTGGATCCGGGCCTCCCTCGGGGAGCGCGGCGCCCGGCGCACCCGCGTCGTCCACAACGGCGTGCGCGAGCCGGCGTCCCCCGCCCCCGCCCCCCGGGTGCCGGGCGGGCCGCGGAGCCTCGTGGTCGTCGGCCGGCTCTCGGCCATCAAGGGCCAGGACACCGCCATCCGCGCGACCGCGCTGGTGCGGCAGGCCGGCCACGACGTCACGCTCACCCTCGTCGGCGACTGCTATCCCGGCTACGAGGCCGTCGAGGACGGCCTGCGCGACCTCGCCGTGCAGCAGCGGGTCGACGACGTCACCGTCCTCACCGGCTTCACCGACCCCGCGCCGCACGTCGCCGCCGCCGACGTCGTCCTCGTGCCCTCGCGGGTCGAGTCCTTCGGCCTGGCCGCCGTGGAGGCCCTCCTGCTGGGGCGGCCGGTCGTCGCCACGCGGATCGGCGGGCTGCCCGAGGTGCTCCGCGACGGGGAGACGGGGCTTCTCGTCCCCGCCGACGACCCGCGGGCCCTGGCCGACGCGGTGCTCCGGCTGCTGGGCGACCCGCGGCTGGCCGCCGCCCTGGGCACGGCCGGCCGCGCCGACGCCCGCGCCCGCTTCTCCATGGCGGCGTTCACGGCGGCCCTCGCCGACGTCGTCCTCCCGGGTCCGGCCGAGGACCTGCCCGCCGCCGCCTGACGGAGGACCACCCTTCCCCCCGCCTCGCACGCTCGGCGCGGGCCCCTGAAAGGTGGCCTCCCTCAGCCGACCGCGCGGGCCAGCCGGTCGACGGCGTCCTCGAGCACCGCGAAGCACCGCCGGTACTCCTCGGGGGGACGGCGGTGCGGGTCGGCCACCTCCGCGGGGGCCGCGCCGGGCACGCGGTGGCGCGCCGCCAGCCCCGGCAGCGCCGCCAGCCGGGCCGCGGCCGAGGAGGCCACGTCGGCCGGCCAGCCCGCGGCGGCCGTGGCCTCGGCGATCGCCACCGCGTCGGTCAGCAGGAAGGTGCGGCGCAGCGCCGCGGGGGCCAGCTGCACCACCGCGGCGCGGTGCTCCCGGGTCATCGTGAGCACCAGCCCGGCCTGCCGGAGGTCGGCCGGGCGCAGCTCGCGGGCCCCCGAGGGCCCCGCCGGCACGCCGGCGGCCTCCAGCAGCGCCGCCATCGGCGGGTCGAGCGGCATCCCGGCGGGGGCGCGGGTGCCGGCGCTGGTCACCGTGACGCCGGAGCCGGCCAGGCGCCGGGCCAGGAGCCGCTCGGCCACGGGTGAGCGGCAGACGTTGGCGGTGCAGACGACGAGGACGGTGACCCCGGCGGGGTCACCGTCCTCGTCGTGCGGTCGGGACGACGGCATCGCTACCCGCGGCCCACCGGCGTCGCGTCCCGGGGGGCCCGGGCGAGCGGGGCGCGCCAGGACGAGGCCGGGACCTGCTCGGCGGCCCCCTCCTGCGACTCGTAGCCGTAGGTGTCGCCGGACCGGCGGCGGACGTGGGTGAGGACGATGCCGACCACGCGGGCGTCGAGCCGGCGCAGCAGCGCCAGGGACGAGGTCAGCGCGGGGCGCCGGATCCGGGTGGTGTCGCCGACGACCATCGTCCCGGAGACGACGCGGGCCAGGACGGCGGAGTCGGTGACCGGCAGGAGGGGCGCGCCGTCGACGAGCACGACGTCGTGGGTCCGCTCGAGCCGGGCGAGGAGGTCGGTCATCGCCGGGGAGGCGAGCAGCTCGCTGGGGTTGGGCGGCAGCGGGCCGGTCGTCAGCACGTGCAGGCCGGCGCTGCCCCACTCCTGCAGGACGTCGTCGAGCTCCGCCTGGCCGATGAGCACGGTGGTGAGGCCGGCAGCGCCCTCGAGCCCGAAGGTGTCGGCCACGGAGGGGCGGCGGAGGTCGGCGTCGACCAGCGCGACCCGCAGGCCGGCGTCGGCGAGGGCCAGCGCCAGGTTGGCCGCGACGGTGGACTTGCCCTCGCCGGAGTGCGACGAGGTCACCAGCAGCGACAGCGGCCGGCCCGGCTGCGCGGAGAACTGGACGGCGGTGCGCAGCGAGCGGACGGCCTCGGCGGCGGGGCTGCGCGGGGCGGTGAGGACGACGAGGTCGCGGCTGTGGTCCCGCCCCGGCGGGGTGTCCAGCGCGGCCAGCAGCGGCAGGTCGGTCACGCGGGACAGGTCCTCGGGCCGGCGGACACGGGTGTCGGTGAGGTCGCGGGCCAGCCCGGCGGCGATGCCCAGCACCAGCCCGGCGAGCAGGCCGATCGCGAGGTTCAGCGTGGTCCGCGGCGCGCTCGGGGCGGTCGGTGCCACGGCCGGCGACACGGTGGTGCCCCGGACCGTCGGCTGGCCCTCGGCGGTGGCCGGCGCGAGGTCGGCCACCGTCTCCACGAGCTGCTCGGTGACGGCGTTGGTCAGCTCGGCGGCGCGCTGCGGGGAGGCGTCGGAGACGCGGACCTGCAGCACCACGGTCCCGGCCATGACCTCGGTGGAGACGCGGCCGGCCAGGCGGCGGGCGGTCGTGTCCAGCCCCAGCTCGTCGATGACCGGGTCGAGCACGGTCGGCGTGGTGGCCAGCATCGCGTAGGAGGCGACCTGGTTCTGCGCGAACGCCGAGCCCTGGACGAGGTCGTCGGCGGAGTCGCCGAAGCTCAGCGAGAAGAACACGCTGCTGCTGGCCTCGTAGGACCTCGGCGTGGTCAGCGAGGCGGCGCCGGCCACGGCCAGGCCGACCAGCGCGCCGGCGACCACCCACCGCCAGCGGCGGCGCAGCATCTGCAGGAACTCGTGCAGGTCCATCAACTCTCCCCGTGCGTGCGCACACCGATCGGCCGGGCCCCGCGGGTCGTCGGCGGTGCCGGTGCGGTGACCAGCGGTCACCTCCGGCGCAAGGTACCGAGACGGGACCGGCCCGGGACCCCGTCGGGACCAGGGGTGACCCGAACGGGTTGCCCCCGCCGTCCCCCCGGGCCGGCGGGGAGGACGGCCTGCCACTTCCGGGTGGGAGCGTCCCGCGCCGCGGCCGCACGGCACGGCGGCGGCCGCACACTCCCTCCCGTGGAGAGCGGGGACGGCGACGAGCGCCGGGCTGGGGCCGACGGCGACGTCCGGAGCGGCCCGCTGCTGACGCGGCCGGGGACGGTGCTGCTCGCCGTGGTGGCGGCCTGGACCGCCGTCCCCTCGGTCGTGGCCCCGCCGAAGCTCACCTGGGGACTGCTGGCGCTGCTCCTCGGCGCCGTGGCCGTGGTCCTGCTCCGGCACGCGCGCGGGATGCGCTGGACCACCCCGGTGACGCTCCTGACGGTGGTCCTGCTCTGCGCCACCGTGTCCGCCGTCCGCTCCGCCGCCGTCGACGAGCTGGTCACCGCGACGCTCACGGCGGCGCTGCTCGTCGGGTGCGCCCTGCTGGCCGTCAACTGCGGCCCCGGTGACGTGCGGCTGCTCACCCGCGGCCTGGTGCTGCTCGCGCTGGCCGAGCTGGCGGTGGCCCTCGCCAGTGCCCTGCTCGGCGTGCCCGCCCCGTGGGGCTACCTCGGCATCGCCGGGACGACGTTCGAGGTCAACGACCTGGTCCCGGCGCTGGGCGGCCGGTCCACGGGCTCGATGGCCCACCCCATCCCCTTCGGCACCCTCATGGCCCTCGCGGCCGCCCTGTGCCTCACCTCGGTGACCCGCTGGCCGTTGCTCGTCCGCACGGTCGCGGGGGCGGCGGCCTGCTACGGCCTGGCCCTGTCGGGGAGCCGGAGCGCCGCCCTGGTCCTCTGCACCGCCGCCGTGGTCACCGTCCTCACCCCGCGGGCGCTGCGCATCGGCGCGGCCGCCCGCGTGGGCGTGGTGCTCGTCCTCGCCGCGGCGGTCCTGGCCCTGCAGGACGCCCGCCTGTCCGCCGTCACCAGCCTGCAGGGCACCGGCTCGCTGACGCACCGGCTCGGTGCGCTGGACGCCCTCACCCGGCTGCTGGGCCGCCCGCCGGCGGAGACGCTGCTCGGCAGCGGCACCGGGTCGCTGGACGACCTGTTCGCCGCCGGCCTCCTGCAGCGCGACGGCTTCCTCACCGTCGACAACCAGCTCGTGACCACCTTCGCCCTGTCCGGGCTGGTCGGGCTCGCCGCGCTGCTCGGGATGGTCGCCGTCGGCCTGCTGCGCGGCGTCCCCGGGGTCCGCCCGGCGGCGCTCCTCCTCGTCGGCATGGTGATGTCGTTCGACCTGCTGGAGTGGACCGCCACGGCGGTGCTGTTCGTGGTGCTCGTGCTGCTCGGCTCGGCCCGCCGCCCGGCCGCCGCACCGCTCCTGGACGACGCCCTCCCCGCACCGGCCGCGGCGGTGCGGCCGTGACCGCGACCGAGGCCCCGCGCCCGCCCGGGGCGCAGCCGCGCGCCGCCCGGGCCGCCGGGGTGACGCTGGTGGGGCAGGCGCTGCGCATCGTCGTGCAGTTCGGCTCGATCCTGCTGCTGGCCCGGCTCCTGCTGCCGGAGGACTACGGCCTGCTGGCGATCGTGCTCGTCGTCGTCGGCATCGGGGAGATCGTCCGCGACTTCGGCCTGAGCACCGCGGCGATCCGCGCGCCCGAGCTGTCGGAGGACACCCGCGACGCGCTGTTCTGGATCAACACCGCGATCGGCGCCGTGCTGTGCGTCGTCGTCGTCGCGTGTTCCGGGCTGCTGGCCGACCTGTTCGACCGCCCGCCGCTGACCGCGATCGCCTGCGCGCTGGCCGGCACGTTCGTGCTCAACGGCATGGCCACCCAGTACCGGGTCACCCTGACCCGCGAGATGCGGTTCCGCTCCCTCGTCACCGCCGACGTCGTCGCCCAGACCGCCGCGGCGGCCGTGGCGATCGCCCTCGCCGCGCTGGGCACCGGGTACTGGGCGCTGGTCGCCCAGCAGCTGGTCCAGTCCGCGCTCGTGCTGGTCCTCGTCGCCGTCCCGGCGCGCTGGCTGCCTGGCCGGCCGCGCCGCACCCCCGGCCTGCGCCCGTACCTGACGCTCGGCCTGCACCTGGTGGGCACCCAGCTGGTCAACTACGCCGGCAACAACGTCGACACCGTCACCATCGGCCTGCGCTTCGACGCCGCGGCCCTGGGGCTCTACAACCGCGGCTTCCAGTTGCTGATGACCCCGCTCAACCAGCTGCGCTCCCCCGCCACCACGGTCGCCCTGCCGGTGCTGTCCCGGCTGCAGGACGACCGCGAGCGCTTCGACGAGTACCTGCGGCGCGGGCAGCTCGCCCTCGGCTTCCCCATCGTGGTCTCCCTCGGCGTGGTCGCGGGCGCGGCCGGGCCGCTGGTCGAGCTGCTGCTCGGTCCGCGCTGGTCGGGCGTGACGCCGATCCTCGCGCTGCTGGCCGTGGCCGCGGCGTCGCAGACGCTGGCCTTCGTCGGACTGTGGACCTACCTGTCGCGCGGCCTGGGCGCCGCGCTGTTCCGCTACACCGTGGGCACCTCGGTCCTGCGCCTGGTCTGCGTCCTGACCGGCAGCGCCTGGGGCGTCGTCGGGGTGGCCGCCGGCTACGCGCTGGCCGCCTGCCTCGAGTGGCCGCTGTCGCTGTGGTGGCTCTCGCGGATCACCGACTTCCCGGGGCGGACGCTGATGGCCGGCGCGCTGCGGGTCCTCGCCTGCGCGGTCCCGGCCGGGCTGGCCGCCTGGCTGGTCGCGCAGGCCGCCGCCCTGCCCACCGCGGTCACCCTGCTGCTCGCCGTCCTGGCCGGCGCCGCGGTCGTGGCCCTGGCGGCCGCCGTCTCCCGCACGGTCCGGGCCGACCTCGCCGGCGTGCTCGCCTTCGGCCGCTCGATGGTCCGGCGGTGACCACCGCGCCGGCGGCCCCGACCGTCCCGAACCCGATCCAGGAGGACCCCGCGGCCATGAGTGCCGACGTCCCGGCGGCAGCGCCCCGGCCGTTCACCGTCCTGCAGTCCTTCCCGGAGCCGCGGGAGACCACGAACCCCTACGTCGTGATGCTGCGGGAGGCGCTGGACGCCGTCCCGGGCACGCGGGTGCTGACCTTCTCCTGGCGGCGGGCCCTGACCGCGCACTACGACGCCTTCCACGCGCACTGGCCGGAGATCCTCGTCGACGGCAACGGCCCGGTGAAGAAGGCCGTCCGCCAGGGCCTGTTCGTGCTCCTCCTGCTCCGGCTGCGGGCCACGCGCACGCCGCTGGTCCGCACGGTGCACAACCTCGAGCTGCCCGAGGGCATCTCGCGGCGCGAGCGGGTGCTGCTGCGGTGGGCCGAGCGCGCGACGGCGTCGCGGATCCGGATCAACGAGAGCACCGACCTGGACGCCGGCACGCCGGTGGAGACGATCGTGCACGGCCACTACCGCGACTGGTACGCCCCGCACCCGCGCCGGGAGCGCCGTCCCGGCCGCCTGGCCTTCGTCGGCCAGGTGCGCCGCTACAAGGGCGTCGACGCGCTGGTGGACGCCTTCGCCGAGACCCGCGACGAGGAGCTGAGCCTGCGGATCGCCGGCCGGCCGACGTCGGAGGAGCTGGCCGCGCGCCTGCGGGAGGCCGCCGCGGCCGACCCCCGGATCAGCCTGTCCCTGCGCTTCCTCCCCGACGCCGACCTGGTCGCCGAGGTCTCCGAGGCCGAGCTCGTCGTGCTGCCCTACCGGGAGATGCACAACTCCGGCGGGGCGCTGGCCGCGCTGTCCCTCGACACCCCGGTCCTCGTGCCGGACAACGCGGTCAACCGCCGGCTGGCCGAGGAGGTCGGCGACGGCTGGGTGCACACGTACACGCCGCCGCTGACCGGCGACGACCTGACCGGGACGCTGGCCCGGCTGCGCGCCACTCCCCCGGCGGCCGCGCCGGACCTCTCCCGGCGCGAGTGGGCCGAGGCCGGGCGGGCGCACCTGGCCGCCTACCGGCGGGCGCGGGCGGCGCTGCGCCGCTGACCGCGGCGCGGGACCGGCGGCGCGGGACCGGCCGCGCGGGACCGGCGGCGCGGGACCGGCCGCGCGGGACCGGCCGCGCGGGACCGAGGCCTCCCCCGGCCTCAGCGGACGAAGCGGGCCTCGCGGACGGCGGTGCCCCCGGCCAGCACCTCGCCGAGCGAGCGGGCCCGCAGCCCGTCGGCGGCGTAGCCGGCCAGGACCTCGGTGACGAGCCGGCCCTTGTCGAGGACCGGGGCCGGCCCGTCGGCGGCGCCGTCCTCGGGCCCGGCGAAGCCGTCGTGCGCCAGCACGATCGCGCCGCGGTGCAGCCCCTCACGTGACTTGGCCAGGCGCCGCTCGTGCGGCACGTCCCGCCAGTCCCAGGTGGTCGGGCCCCACAGCACGGGGGTCAGCCCGGCGCCGGTGACGGCCCGCCAGGTGCGCGGGGTCTGCCGCCCGTTCGGCGGGCGGTGCCAGCGCACGGTGCGGCCCAGGGCGTCCTCGAGCTCGGCGCGGCCGGCCCGGAGCACCGGCCCGACCTCGTGCGGCGGGAGCGTCGGCAGCGGGCGGTGGTCCACGCCGTGCAGCGCCACCTCGTGGCCGGCCGCGACCACCTCCTCGAACAGCGCGCGGTGGCGGCGCACCCGGGTCATCAGCACGAAGAAGGTGGCGGTGGCGCCGGCGTCGGCCAGCGCGGCGAGCACGCGGTCGGTGCCGCCGGGCTCCGGGCCGTCGTCGAAGGTCAGGGCCACCGACGGCGCCGTCGTCCGGACCGACACCACCGACCCGGCCACGGTCCCGGCGGCCCGGCGCGCGGCGGTCAGCGCGGCGCGGCGGCCGGCCCGGTAGACCCGCGCGGCGGGCGGGGTGCCGGTCATCGGGGGGTGACCCGGCCCAGGCGCCACCGGCGCCCGTCCCGGGCGTACTCCTCGTAGACGACGCCGAGCGCGCCGCCGAGCATGCCGAGACCGCGGAAGAGCGCACGGGCGCCGCGGGCCTGGTGCCGCGCCGAGCCGGTGAGGCGGCCGAGTGCCCAGCGGACCCCTCCACCGCCGAGGCGGAGCAGCCCGCGCAGCACGCCCCGGGCCCGGATCCGCAGCCGGGCCGCGGTGCCGCGAGCGAGCCGCAGCTCGGTCAGCACGGTCGCGTTGCCGTGGCTCCAGGCGCGGGTGAGGACCCAGCGGCGGGTCGTCCGCTCGGCCGGCACGCGGTCGACCGCCGCCGACTCGTCGCACCACACCATGCGCGCGCCGGCGTGCGCCAGCGAGCGGCTGAACAGGGTGTCCTCGCCGCCGGCCAGCCCCAGGGCCGACTCGAAGCGGGTGCCGGCGGCGCGGACCTGGTCGAGGTCGAGGAGCAGGTTGCCGGTGGCGGCGACGTCGATCTCGGTGCCGGTGGGCATCCGGCGGCGCACGAAGAACCGCCCGGCGAGGATCCAGGGGTCGACCGGGCCGGGGTACTCCGCGAGGATCCGCCCCGAGACCGCGGCGGCACCGGAGTCCTCCCAGGTGGCCAGCAGGGCGCCGAGCCAGTGCTCGCAGGGCCGCTCGTCGTCGTCGATGAAGGCGAGCAGGCGGGACCCGGCCGCCTCGTCGAGCGCGCGGTTGCGCACCGCGGCGATCCCCGGCCGGGACTCGACGACGTAGCGGACGCCGGGGACGGCCGCCGCGACCTCCGCGGCCGAGCCGGCGGGGTCGTTGTCGACGACCAGCACCTCAACGGTGAACCGGCCGCCCGCGCCCACCTCGGCCACGTGGTCGAGCAGCCGCGGCAGCAGCTCGCGCAGGTCGCCCGGACGGCGGAACGTCGGGACGGCGACGGTGACCCGCACGCCGCCCGGGCCGGGCCGGCCGGGGGTCGACGGCAGGGTGGTCGACGACAACGGGGGCGTGGCGGTCACGCCTCATCCCATCACCGGCGCAGCGGCGTGCGCCTCCCCCCAACGGGCTGGGAGGAGGGCCCGCGGACCAGCGCGACGAGGGCGATCCCGGCCCCCTCCAGGCTGCCCCGCACCGCCGCGAGCAGCGGCCGGGGCGAGTGCACCAGCTGGCGCCGGCCGCCGCGCAGCAGGATCTCCCAGCTGACCCACGGCGTCCGCAGCAGCCAGCCGAGCAGCTGCCGTCGGGAGAGGTTGCGCGCGGCGAACACGAGGCGGTTGCGGCAGTTGTAGCGGTAGTAGAGGTCGGACTTGGCGTCGCCCTCCCGCTCCCCCTGGGTGCCGCCCTCGTCGTGGACGGCGACCAGGTCGCTGCGGACGACGAGGGACCCGCCGGCGGCCAGCGCGCGGTGGCTGAGGTCGACGTCCTCCCAGTAGAGGAAGTAGCCCTCGTCGTACCCGCCGAGCCGGTCGGCCATCTCCGCCGAGACCACCAGGCAGGCACCCGTCAGCCAGTCCTCGACCGGTCCGCGGGACCGGGTGGGACTGTGCCGGGCGCCCGTGCGCCCGTCGCGCAGGCCCAGGGTCGACCCCGCGAAGACCGTGGTCCCGGAGGAGTCGACGATGCGCGGGGCGAGGACCGCGAGGGGGTCGGCCAGGCTGGCCCGGCGCAGCTCCTCGAGCACCTCGGGGGTCGCCGAGGCGTCGGGGTTGAGGCAGCAGAAGGTGGCGCAGCCGAGCTCGCGGGCCCGGGCGAAGCCGGCGTTGGACGCCGCGCCGAAACCCCGGTTGTCCGGGAGCGCCACCAGGTCCCACCCGCGCTCGGCCGCCAGCGCCGTCACGGCCGCGCGTTCGGCGTCGGTGCTGTGGTTGTCCACCACCACGACGCGGACGTGCGGGCCGAGCGCCGCGGCCGCCGCGAGGTTCCGGCGCAGCAGCGCGCTGGAGCCGTAGTTGACGACGACCAGGCCGAGGCCCCCCGGGCCGCCGCGGTCAGCGGCGGCGCGAGGGGCCTCGGTGCTCTCCGGTGACACGGGAGCAGTGTCGGTCACGGAGCCGCCGGCGCCGTGCCCGCCTCGCCGACCCACAGCTGGTCGAACCGGACCGCGGTGGCCGCCGTGGCGGAGCTCGACACGTAGGTGTCCAGCAGCACCGTGCCGGCGCGCTGCAGCACCGCGGCGTCGTCGGTGCGGACCAGCGCCCAGGCCGCCGGCTCGGCGGTCCCGGTGGCCCACGCCTTGACCCGCAGGGTCGTGGTGCCGGTGCCGGCGGCCTCGAACCGGACGGTCAGCGAGGAGCCGGGCCGGTAGCCGCCGGGCAGGAGGTAGCCGCCGAGGATGGTGTCGACGTCGTTCACCGTCCGGACCAGCATGACCTCGACCTGGCCGTCGGCCCGGAACCGCATCTTCACCCGGTAGTCGGTCAGCCCCACGCTGCGGGCGGCCAGGCCGACGTACGCGCCACCCCCGGTGGGGGCCTGCGGGAGCGTCAGCGCGACCTGCACCGCGACGTCCTGCCGGGAGAACTGGGCGAGCGCGGCGCTGCTCGTCTGCCCGGCCGGGACCGACAGCTGGCCGGCGCCGCCGGTCACCGAGGCGTTGGCCACCGGGCCGGCGACGGCCCAGGGACCGCCGGTGTCGGCCGTGCCCCACCCGCCGGTGACCTGGCGCTCGAAGGCGTCGGCGGCCAGCGGCTGGGTGCCCGGCTGGGGCTGGGCGGCGGCGACGGTCACCGACCGGGTGGTGGTCCCGGTCAGGCCGGCCGCGTCGGTGACCGTGAGCCGCACGGTGTAGGTGCCGGCCGCGGCGTAGGTGTGCGACGCGGTGGCCCCGGTGGCGGTGCCGTCGTCACCGAAGTCCCACGCGTAGCCGGTCACGCCGGTGTCGTCGGTCGAGCCCGAGCCGTCCACGGCCACCGTCAGGGCCGACGGCGTCGCGGTGAACGCCGCCACGGGCGCCTGGTTCGTCGGCTGTGCCGCCGCGACGGTCACCGACCGGGTGGTGGTCCCGGTGGCGCCGGCCGCGTCGGTGACGGTCAGCCGCACGGTGTAGGTGCCGGCCGCGGCGTAGGTGTGCGACGCGGTGGCCCCGGTGGCGGTGGCGCTGTCACCGAAGTCCCACGCGTAGCCGGTCACGCCGGTGTCGTCGGTCGAGCCCGAGCCGTCCACGGCCACCGTCAGGGCCGACGGCGTCGCGGTGAACGCGGCCACCGGAGCCTGGTTCGGCTGCGGGGTCGGCGTGGTGCCCGTCGTGCCGGCCGGGTCGACCCGCAGGTCGTCCACGCGCACCGTGGCGGTCGCCGTCGAGCTGCCGGAGGTGTAGGTGTCCAGCGCGACCGCGCCCGGGCGCTGCAGGGCCGCCGTGGTGTCGGTCCGGGTCAGGTCCCAGGCCGTCGGCTGGGTCGTGCCGGCGCGCCACACCTTGACCTGCACGGTCGTGGTGCCCGTGCCGCTGGTCTCCAACCGCACGTTGAGCGACGTCCCCGCCGTGTAGCCGCCGGCCAGCAGGTAGCCGCCGAGGATGGTGTCCTCGTCGTTCACCGTGCGCATCAGCATGACCTCGACCTGGCCGTCGGCGCGGAACCGCAGCTTGGCCCGGTAGTCGGTGAGCCCGACCTGCTGGGTGGCGAGGCTGACGTACGTCCCGCCGCCGGTCGTCAGCTGGGGCACCGTGAGGGTGGCCTGCACGACGACGTCGGTCCGGTTCACCCCGGCCAGCCGCGCCGAGGCGCTCTGCCCCCTGGCGCCGCTGAGCTGGGCGGCCCCGCCGGTGACCGACGTGGTGCCGGACGTGGTCCACGCCCCGCCGACCTCGGCGGTGCCCCAGCCCGAGGCGACCTCCCGGCCGAACGTGTCGGCCGCGATCGGCGCGCCCGGCTGCGGACCGGCCGGGGGCGCCGTGACGGTCACCGTGCGGGTGGTGGTCCCGGTCAGGCCGGCGGCGTCGGTGACGGTCAGCCGCACGGTGTAGGTGCCGGCCGCGGCGTAGGTGTGCGACGCGGTGGCCCCGGTGGCGGTGGCGCTGTCACCGAAGTCCCACGCGTAGCCGGTCACGCCGGTGTCGTCGGTCGAGCCCGAGCCGTCCACGGCCACGGTCAGCTGCGACGGGGTCGCGGTGAAGGCCGCCACCGGAGCCTGGTTCGGCTGCGGGGTGGGCGTCGTCACCGTGCCGGCCGGCTCGACCCGGAGGTCGTCGACGCGGAGCGTCGAGGTCGCCGTCGCGCTGGCGGAGACGTAGGTGTCCAGCGACACCGCGCCCGGGCGCTGCAGCGACGCGGTCGCGTCGGTCCGGGTCAGGCTCCAGGCCGCGGGCTCGGCCGTGCCGGCCGGCCACACCTTGAGCCTGAGGGTCGTGGGCGCACCGCCGCTGGTCTCGAACCGCACCGTCAGGGCCGTGCCCGCGGCGTACCCGCCGGGCAGCTGGTAGCCGTCGAGGATGGTCTCCACGTCGTCCACGGTGCGGGCGAGCATGACCTCGACCTGGCCGTCGGAGCGGTACCGGAGCTTCACCCGGTAGTCGCTGAGCCCGACGCTCTGGGCGGCGAGGCCGACGTAGGTGCCGCCGCCGGTGGCGAGCTGCGGCATGGTCAGCGTCGCCTGGAGGGCGACGTCGGTCCGGCTCACGCCCGACAGCCGCGCCGAGGCGCTCTGCCCGGCGGCGCCGGCCAGCCGGCCGGTGCCGGCGCTGACCGAGGTCGAGCCGGAGGTGGTCCAGACGCCGCCGCGCTCGGCGGTGCCCCAGCCGGAGGCGACCTCCCGGCCGAAGGTGTCGGCCGCGATGGAGCCGGCGCCGGTCGGGGGCGCGGTGACGGTGACCGACCGGGTGGTGGTGGCGGTCAGGCCACCGCCGTCGGTCACGGTCAGCCGCACGGTGTAGGTGCCCGGCGCGGCGTAGGTGCGCGCGGCGGTCACCCCGGTGGCCGTGGTGCCGTCACCGAAGTCCCAGGCGTAGGAGCGGATCACGCCCTCGGGGTCGGTGGAGGCGCCGGCGTCGACCCGGGCGGTCAGGTCGGCGACCTGCGTGCCGAAGGCGGCGGTCGGGGCGAGGTTCTGGCCCCGGCCGAGGGCGGCGTGGTTCGCCACCTGCTGCGCCGACAGCGCGGACGGGTAGACGGCGACCTCGTCGATCCGCCCGGTGAACCACGGGGAACCGCTCCAGGAGGCGTCGCCGCCGATCCGCCAGTAACCGTTGAACGCCTGGGCGCGCATCGAACCGGTCTTGGAGGCGACGAGGGTCCCGTCGACGTACAGGGCGAGCCCGGACCGGGTCATCGTGCCCACGACGTGGTGCCAGCGGCCGTCGTTGTAGGCGGTGGAGCCGGTGACGGTCTGGGCCGTGCCGTCCCAGATGGCGAACGACAGCCGGCCACTGGTGTCCATCCAGACGTGCCGGTCGCGGTTGTCGCTCAGCCCGGTGGTGCGATCACCGAAGCCGATGATCTTGCCGCCGGCGGTGGACGTCGTCTGGAACCACGCCTCCACGCTGAACGTCTGCGGGCCGGCGACGGCCGTGCCGGTGGACGCGGTGCCGCTCGAGGTGCCGTTGAAGGTCGACGCCGTGTTGGTGTCGCCCGGGATGGCACCCGCCGCGCCGCGCGTCACGCCACCGCCGACCGTGAGGTCGCGGGTGCCGGCGTAGTCGTAGGCGATGCCGCCGGAGCCCTCGCCGAGCCACCAGTGGTCCAGGGCACCGTCGGCCGCCACCGCTCGGGCGTACGGCCGGGACGCGCCGCTGCTGGCGGCGGGCACCGTGGCGGTGACCCACGCGGAGCTCAGCCGGTTGCCCGCCGGGTCGCTGACCGTCACCAACCAGCGGTGCGAGCCCGCCGAGGCGCTGGTGTCCACGCAGCCGAACGCCGGCAGGTCCCACCACCGGGTCGGCCGGGTGGCCTCGCAGACCGGCGCGGAGGTGTCGCTGTCCCGGTACACGCGGTAGGTCAGGTTCTCGTTGTCCCGGTCGGTGACCGACGGCCAGGTCAGCCGGACGGCGCCGGGGACCATCGTGGTGGTCAGCGCGAAGGGCCTGCTGGTGGCCGGGCCGACCCGGTTGGGCGCCAGCGCCGGGACGGCGAAGCGGACGAGGCCCTGCTGGCCGACGCCGTTGACGGTGGGGAACTCCCCGCCGTAGACGACGTAGTCGCCGTTGCCGGTGACCGACCAGCCGGCCTGGAACTGGCCGGTGTAGGTGCCGGCGATGAAGTCCGGGTCCCACGGGAGGTACGAGGGGGCCGGCTGACCGACCAGGTTGGTGTTGCCGCCGCGCAGGTCGCTGATCCGCTGCACGGTCCCCGTCGCTGCCGCGGACAGCGCGTTGGCGAACATGTGCACGCGGGGCTGCTGCTCGGGGAAGCTGCCGATGTTGGCGCAGTCGTGGGCGTGCGACGCGGTGTAGACGACGGTGCTGGTCGCGTGGACCGAGTAGTGGTCACCGCGGCAGTCGGAGAACCAGACCGCCTGTCCCCCGTCGGCCCGCGCGGCGAAGGTGTCCTCGAGGTTGCCCGGGCCGCCGAAGTCGTAGCCGGTGCCGTAGACGACCCCGTTGCTGGTCGTGAGGCTGTAGATCGCGGCGTCCGGTCCCTGGTTGGTGATCCGCTGCCCGACGGCGAAGGGCCTCGTGGCGCCGGTGGTGGCGTCGAGGGCGCCGACGCCGGACGTCGCCGTGCCGTTCAGGGAGGCGAACCGGCCGCCGACGACGACCTGGTTCGTGCCGGCCAGCGTGATCGCCAAGATCTGGTTGCTGGTGCCGCCGGGCTGCGGCGCCCAGGCGGTGAGGGCGCCGGTGGCGGCGCTGACGGCGGCCAGCCGGGTACGGGCGACGGAGCCGACGGCGGTCACGGTGCCGCCGAAGTAGACGGTCGCGTTGGTCGCCGCGATGGCCGACACCTGACCGGACACGGCCGGCCGGAAGTCGGTCACCAGCTCCCCGGTGGCGGCGTTGAAGGCGGCGATGCGGCTGCGCACCTGCCCGTTGACCCGCCCGAAGTCGCCACCGACGTAGAGGCGGGAGCCGTCCGGCGAGGCGGCGAGGGCCAGGACCTGACCGTCGAGCGCCGGGGCGAAGGAGGTGATCAGCTCACCGGTGCGGATGTCGTAGGCGAGCAGGTTGCTGCGCGGGGTCTCCGCGACGCCGGGCGCGGCGCCGGCCGGGCGGGCGGTGCTGAAGTCGCCACCGACGAAGACGGTGTTGCCCACCACGACCTGGGTCCAGGCGACCCCGTTGATCTGCACGGTGGGCAGGGCGTCCGCCGTCACCGTGGCCGGGGTGGCGGGGTCGGCCGGGTTCACCGGCGCCCAGTCCGCCGAGGCGGTGCCCGGCACCGCTGCGCCGAGGACCCCGGCGAAGAGCAGGGTCGCGAGGAGGCCTGCCAGGAGAGCCCTGGGCGAGGCGGCCGTGCGTGCTGACGTCACTTGATCCCCCGTGTGTCGCGTCGAGCGCGTGGCCGTCCTCCGGCCAGGCGGATGAACACTAAGCGTGACGACAGGGGGGTCCCATCCCCCGTTACGGGGACATGTCCGCAGGTCGTGCGGAGATCTTGCGGATCCGTCATGACCCACGGTGAGGACCGCGCGAACGACAGCAGGGCCCCGGCCGGAGCCGGGGCCCTGCTGTGCGAGGGGCGGAGCGGGTCAGCCGGCGGAGCCGGTGAAGACCATGAACGGCGCTCCCGCGCGGTGGCCGACGGAGACCGTGACCGTGCCGCGGTCGTCCGGGGGGACGCTGAACACGTAGACGCCCTCGGCCGTCTCCCCCGGCTCCAGCGAGCCGGAGAAGGGGGCGTGCGACCGGTCGTCCAGCGGGGACGCGGGCACGGCGTCGGTGCCGTGGGTCAGGTCCACGGCCACCCCGCCGAGGTCGAGGATGTCGTCGGTGCCGTTGGTGATCGTCAGGGTCACCCGCAGCGCCGGCCCCGACACGTTGCCGCGGCCCTGGCCGAAGCCGTTGATCGCCTCGACCGAGGCGACCGTGGCCGTGACCCCGTCACCGGCCGCGGCCGGCTGGTCGAGGGCGACGGGGGCCTGGCGGGGCGGCAGGTCGTCGACGGCGGCCTGGGACGCCTCCGCCGGAGGGGTCGCCTGGGCCCCGGGGGCGTCGGCGCCCAGCGACGGTTCGGTGACGGTCGCCGGCGTCGAGGACGCGGTGGCGGCGGGAGAGCCGCCCGGCTCGTCGTCGTCCCCGCGCACGAGGACGAACACGGCGACCAGGGCGACCAGCGCCACCGCGGCCAGCGCGAGCAGCAGTCGCACCCGGGACGGACGGCGTCCCTCCTCCGGCCGGCTCACTGCTGGGCCGCCCGGAGGTCCTCGTCGGCCCACTGCCGCGGCTGCGCCGGGGTGGGCAGGGGGACCACGGTGCCCGCGGGCGCCGGGACGCCCGGCAGGTCGGCGTCGGTGGGCCGGCGGTGTCCGCTGGGCCGCCTCCGGGGGAAGCGGCGGGAGGCCAGGTCCTCGGCGAGGGCCTCGTAGCCGGCGGCGACCTCGTCCCAGTCGTAGCCGCGGGCGAGCTCACGGGACCGGCGGCGGTCCCGCTCGACGCGGGCGGGGTCGGCCTCGACGGCGGCCAGCTGGCGGGCGACGTCCTGCGACGTGCGGAAGAAACGGCCCGCGTCGCGCACGACCTCGCGGTTGAAGGCGACGTCGAAGGCGGTCACCGCCGCGCCGGCGCCGATGGCGCGCAGCAGCGAGGGGTTGGTGCCGCCGACCGAGTGGCCGTGCAGGTAGGTCGCGCAGTTGGCGTAGAGCTGGTCGAGCAGCCGCTGGTCCCACACCCCGCCGAGGAAGCGCACCCGCTCGTCGGCGAGGGCGTGCACGCGCCGGGTGTAGCCGTCGTTGTAGGGCGCCGAGCCGACGACGACCAGCGGCTTGCCGGCCTCGCTGGCGACGTGGCCCCGGACGATGACGTCGACGTGGTTCTCCGGCTCGAACCGCGCCACCACCAGGTGGTAGCCGCCGGGCTCGAGGCCGACCCCGGCGAGCAGGTCAGAGCCCGGGTCCACCAGCGGGGCGCCGTAGGTGAGCAGCGTGGTCGGCGCGTCGAAGGTGTCGCGGTAGTAGTCGGCGATGCCCTGGGCGTCGGCGATGAGGACGTCGGACCAGCGGACGGCCAGCGACTCGGCCACCCGGTAGTAGCGGCGGCCGGCCGGGCCCCACTTGGCGCGCTTCCACTCCAGCCCGTCGACGTGCGTGGCGACCGGGATGCGCGCCGCGCGCAGCACCGGCAGGAGCGGGGCGTTGGCCGCGTTGAAGACGATCGCTGCGTCGGTGCGGTGGGCCAGCAGGTGCCCGACCGACAGCGCGGTGTGGCTGAGGGTCTCCAGCGACCGGCGGCGGGCGGCGGGCAGGTGCACCAGCTCCATGCCGAGGTGCTCGGCCGGCGGCGGCTCCTGCGCGCCCGGGGTGGTGCGGCAGTAGACGACCACCCGGTGCCCGCGGTCGGCGAGCCGGCGGCCCACCTCCTCCACCGCCGTCTCGAAGCCGCCGTAGCGGGCGGGGACCCCGCGGGTCCCCACCAAGGCGATGCTCGTGCGGGCCATCGGTCGGTCCTCCGGGGTGCGCGTGCGAACGGGACGTCAGCGGCCTCGGGAGAGGCCGGGTCCGACGCTAGGAACGGAACGAGGGTGCGCTCGTCCCCCCGCGGGGTGGGGCGGGGGTGAGGCGCGGGTGAGGCCGGTCAGTACGCGCCGGAGCTGCTCACGACGGCGCGGACGGTCTTGACGAGGATCAGCGCGTCGAGGGCCAGCGACCAGTTCTCCACGTAGCGGAGGTCCAGGCGCACGGCCTCCTCCCAGGACAGGTCGCTGCGGCCGGAGATCTGCCACAGGCCGGTGAGCCCGGGCTTGACCAGCAGCCGGCGGCTGACCGAGGAGTCGTAGCGCTCGACCTCGGCCGGCAGCGGCGGCCGCGGGCCGACCAGCGACATGGTCCCGCCGAGGACGTTGAACAGCTGCGGGAGCTCGTCGAGGGAGAAGCGGCGCAGCCAGCGGCCGACCCGGGTGACCCGCGGGTCGCGGCGCATCTTGAACAGCAGCCCGTCGCCCTCGTTGCGGTCGAGCAGCTCGGCCAGCCGGCGGTCGGCGTCGACGGCCATGCTGCGGAACTTGAGGATGGTGAACCCGCTGCCGTTCACGCCCACGCGCTCCTGGCGGTAGAGGACCGGCCCGGGGCTGTCCAGCCGGACGGCGAGCGCGATGACCAGCAGCACCGGCGCCAGGAACAGCAGGGCCAGCGCGGCCGCGGCGCGGTCGACGCCGCCCTTGACCACCCGGCGCCAGCCCTCGAAGCGCGGCTGCTCCACCGACAGCAGCGGCAGGCCCTCGAAGGGCCGGATGTGCAGCCGCGGGCCGGCGACCTCGATGAGGCCCGGTGCGACGAGCAGCTCGGTGCCGGTGCCCTCCAGCTGCCAGGACAGCCGGCGCAGGTACTCCGCCGCGGTCTCGCTGGCCGAGGTGACCGCGACGGTGTCGGCGCCGTGGCGGGCGACCGCGGTGGCGACGTCGTCCAGTCCCGAGACGGGGACGCGCAGCGCCTCGGCCACGCTGCTGCGGCTGTCGGGCGTCACGCAGGCGGCCACGACCTCCAGGCCGGCGAAGTCGCCGCGGCGCAGCCGGGCGGCCAGCTCGGTGACCGCGCGGCCGCGGCCGACGACGACGACCCGCTTGGTGCACGAGCCCCGGGCGCGCAGCCGGCGCAGCCGGCACCGGGCGGCGTACCGGCCGGTGAGGGTGAGCACGGTGAGCGCGGGGACGGCGAGGACGACGAGGGCGCGGCTGAGGTCGAGCTGCGCGACGTAGGACACGAAGCTGGTCAGGGCGAGCAGGAGGAAGCCGGCCCGGCCGACGCGGCGGAACTCGTCGCTGCCGGTGCCGAACACCCGCTCGTCGTGGGCGCCGGCGGCGGCCAGCAGCACCGGCCAGGCGAGCACCATGACGACGGCCGGCACCAGCAGGGCCGCCCGGACGTCGGCCGACGAGGCGAAGAGCACGGTGCCGGTCGCGGCGACCGCGGCGGTCAGGTCGAGGGCGTGCAGGGCGGCCGAGTAGCGGCCCTCCCAGCGGCGCGACGGCGGGCGGGACACCGCGCGCAGGCGGCCTGCGGCGCCGCCCGGGGCGGCTCGGAGCGCCGTCGTCCGCGCAGCCGTCCCCGGTCCTGCGCCGTGGTGGTCCAGCAGCACGTCTCCCCCTCGGCTCGCGTCACTCTCGGTACGCGGAGGAGGTGCCGGTCACGGTGTGTGTCAGTTCATCGAACGCCGTGCTCGCACATCTCCCCCTGAGCACGGCTGACACTCACAGAGCGTCATGAGAGGGTCAATGCGGAGAGTGACCGGTTCACCCGAAGGGGAGACGTCGCGGTCAGGTGCGGGGGTGCACCACGTTCTGCGCCCCCTCGAGGCCCAGGGCGAGCAGCTCCTCGGCGGCGTCGGCGGCCTCGGCGACCAGCAGGTCGAGCTCCTTGCGCTCGGTCGCGGAGAAGTCCTTGAGCACGAAGTCGGCCGGGTCCTGCCGGCCGGGCGGGCGGCCGATGCCGACCCGCACGCGCAGGTAGTCCCTGGTCCCGGTCGAGCGGCTGATGGAGCGCAGGCCGTTGTGGCCGCCCTCGCCGCCGCCGCGCTTGAGGCGCACGGCCGCGAAGGGGATGTCGAGCTCGTCGTGGACGACGACGAGGTCGGCGACCGGCAGCTTGTGGTAGTCGAGCAGGCCGCGGACGGGACCGCCGGACTCGTTCATGTACGTCGTCGGCCGGGCCAGAACGACGCGGCGGCCGGCCAGGCGTCCCTCGCCGGCCAGCGCGCGGGCGCGCGCGCCCTTGCCGGCGGTGAGCTTCACGCCGGCGCGCGCGGCGAGCTCGTCGAGCACCATCGCGCCGACGTTGTGCCGGTTGCCCGCGTAGCCGGGGCCCGGGTTGCCCAGGCCCACGACGAGGAAGGGGCCCTCGGAGGGAGGGGACGCCGCAGGGGCGCCGGCGGTGCCGGCGCCCCTGCGGGTGGTGCTCTCGGTCAGCGGGGACCTCAGCTGTTCTCGGTCGACTCGATCGACTCGCCGCTGCCCTGCGCCAGCGGCTCGGGGACGACGTCGCCCTGGCCGACGCCCTCGGCGGCCGGCGCGGACTCCTCGCGCTCGATGCCGGCCTCGGCCTCGGCCTCGGCGAGCTCGGCGTCGAGCTGCTCGGCGGTCGGCGCACCGAGGAAGCCGATGACCAGCGCCTCCGGGTCGGTGACCAGCGTGGCGCCGCGCGGGAGGACGAGGTCGCCGGCGGTGATGTTCTGGCCGGCGGTGCGGCCGGTGACGTCGACCTCGATCGTGTCGGGCAGCGCCGTGGCGTCGGCCTCGATCGAGACGGTGTTGAGCTGGTGGTTGGTGATCGCGTCCACGCCGGGCTCGCCGACGACGACGAGCGGCACCTCGACGGTCGTCTTCTCGCCGCGGCGAACGGCCAGCAGGTCGACGTGCTCGTGCTGGCGGGTCAGCGGGTCGCGCTGCACCGACTTGGTGAGCGCGAGGTGCTCGGTGCCGTCGAGGACGACGGTGATCAGGGCGTTGCTGCCCCCGTTGCGCAGGACCGCGGCGAACTCGCGGGCCGGCAGGGACAGGTGGACGACGTCCTGGCCGTGCCCGTAGAGGACGGCGGGGACGCGGCCCGCGCGGCGGGTCCGGCGGGCGCTGCCCTTGCCGAACTCGGTGCGGGCCTCGGCGACGAGGCGGTGGTCAGCCACGGTGGTGTGCTCCTCGGAGGTGGGTTCTGGCGGTGGCCGGCACACGGCGCGGCACACCCCTCGGGGCACACGCACGTCGATCACGGAGTACGGACGGACCGTCTCCCTCGCCGGGCTCCCGCCGAGTGTACGCGACGCCTCCCGGGTCCCGGGCAGCAGAACGTCCGCCTGACCAGGCCCCGCGGGTCCCGGCGCAGGTCACCGGGCCGCCACGAGGCACGCCCGGACCCCCCGGGACGCCACCGCGCGGACGGGCGCCGGCGCGCCCGCCCGCCGCGGGCGTCCGCGCGCTAGCTCGCGCCGCCGAAGAGGCTGGTGACCGAGCCGTCCTCGAAGACCTCCTTGATCGCCCGTGCGAGCAGCGGGGCGATCGAGAGGACGGTGAGCTTGTCGAACTGGCGGGCCGGCTCGATCGGCAGCGTGTTGGTCACGATGACCTCGCTGACGCGGCTGTTCTTCAGCCGGTCGACCGCCGGGCCCGACAGGACGCCGTGGGTCGCGCAGACGATCACGTCGGCGGCACCGGCCTCGAAGAGCGTCTCGGCGGCCTTCACGATCGTGCCGCCGGTGTCGATCATGTCGTCGACCAGGATGCAGACCCTGCCCTCGACCTCGCCGACGACGCGGTTGGCGACGACCTCGTTGGGCCGCATCGGGTCGCGGGTCTTGTGGATGAAGGCCAGCGGGACGCCGCCGAGCTTGTCGCTCCACCGCTCGGAGACCCGCACCCGCCCGGAGTCCGGCGACACGACGGTGATGTCGCGGTCGCCCCAGCGCTCCTTGACGTGGTCGACCAGCAGGTCGAGGGCGAAGAGGTGGTCGACCGGGCCGTCGAAGAAGCCCTGGATCTGCGCGGTGTGCAGGTCGACGGTCATCAGCCGGTCGGCACCGGCGGTCTTGAACATGTCGGCGACCAGGCGGGCGGAGATGGGCTCGCGGCCGCGGTGCTTCTTGTCCTGCCGGGCGTAGGGGAAGAACGGCGCGACGACGGTGATCCGCTTGGCCGACGCGCGCTTGGCGGCGTCGACCATGAGCAGCTGCTCCATGAGCCAGGTGTTGATCGGCGCGCTGTGGCTCTGCACGATGAAGGCGTCGCAGCCGCGGACGGACTCCTCGAAGCGGACGAACAGCTCGCCGTTGGCGAACTCGTAGGCGGCCGTGGGCGTCGGCGTGACCCCCAGGTGCCCGGCGATCTCGGCCGCCAGCTCGGGGTAGGCCCGGCCGGAGAAGAGCATCAGGCTCTTGCTCGTCGTCTGTCGGATCGCGCTCATGAGCTCACTGCCTCACTGCTGGTCGTCGGCCACGGGCCGGGCCGGCTGGTCCGGGACATCGGTCGCGGGCCGGCTGGCGGCCACTGCTCCTCTGGCTGCCGACGCGGCCTGCGCGGCGGCAGTCCCAGGGCGTCGGCGTTCCACCCAGCCTGCCACATTCCGCTGACGGGCCCGCGCCACACCCATGGCTCCCGGCGGGACGTCCTGCGTGATGACCGAGCCCGCGGCGGTGTAGGCGCCGTCCCCGATGGTGACCGGGGCGACCAGCATCGTGTCCGATCCCACACGCACCTCGTCGCCGACGGTCGTGTGGCTCTTGGTCACGCCGTCGTAGTTCACGAAGACCGTCGCCGCGCCGATGTTCGACCCGCGGCCGATCGTCGCGTCGCCCACGTAGGACAGGTGCGGCACCTTCGACCCCTCGCCGACCACGGCGTTCTTGGTCTCCACGAACGCGCCGACCTTGGCGTCGGCGGCCAGCCGGGTGCCCGGCCGCAGGTAGCTGAACGGGCCGACGGCCGCCCGGGGCCCGACCTCGGCCGAGCTGCAGTGCGAGCGGACCACGGTGGCGCCCTCCCCCACCGTGCAGTCGGTGAGCGTGGTGTCCGGGCCGACGACGGCCCCGGCGGCCACGGTCGTCGTCCCGTGCAGTTGGACGCCGGGCAGCAACCGGGCTCCCGGGAGGACGGCGGCGGTGACGTCGACCCAGGTGGTCGCCGGGTCGACGACGGTGACGCCCGCGACCATGAGGGCGTCGAGCACGCGGTCGTTGAGGGTGCGCCGCCGCGCGGCGAGCTCGCGCTGGTCGTTGCAGCCGAGGACGTCGGCCGGGTCCTGGGCGGGGACGGCGGCCACGGGGGCGCCGCCCTCGACCAGCGGCGCGAGCGCGTCGGTCAGGTACTGCTCGCCCTGGGCGTTGTCGGTGGACAGCCCGGCCAGCACCCGGCGCAGCGTGGCGGCGTTGGCGACGTAGACGCCCGCGTTGACCTCGCGGATCGTCCGCTGCTCGTCGGTCGCGTCCTTCTCCTCGACGATGGCCCGCGGCGCGCCGTCGGCACCCCGCACGATGCGGCCGAGCCCGGCCGGGTCGTCGACCTCGGCGGTCAGCACGGTGAAGACGCTCCCGGCGGCGGAGTGCGCGGCCACCAGCGCACCCAGCGTGGCGGGGGTGAGCAGCGGGGCGTCGCCGTTGACCACGAGCACCGGGCCCTCGAGGTCGGGGACGGCGTCCAGCGCGACGCGGGCGGCGTGTCCCGAGCCGCGCTGCTCCTCCTGCAGCACCGGGCGGGCGTCGGGCGCGACCGCGGCCAGGTGCTCCTCGACGGCCTCCCGCCCGGAGCCGACGACGACCAGGGTGGTGCCGGCTCCCAGCGGCGCGGCCGCGGCGAGGACGTGGCCGAGCATGCTGCGCCCGCCGAGCTCGTGCAGGACCTTCGGGGTGGCCGACCGCATCCGGGTGCCCTGGCCGGCGGCCAGGACGACGACGGCGGCGACTGCCTGCTGCGGGCTCACGGAACTCCTCGGGACGGTGGGGGGCTGCTGCCGGCCGGACCTGTGCCGGCCGGACCTCTGCGGGTCGGACCCTGCCGGCCGGACCTCTGCTGGGGGACTCGGACTCGAACCGAGACTTCCCGGCTCCAAAGGCCGGCGGGCTGCCGATTACCCCATCCCCCACCGCGCGCCGTCCCCGCACGGCACCGCGTGGGACGAGCCTAGGGCGCGCGTCCGGCCCGGGCACGGGAGCCGGGGTCCCGGGGACGGGCCCTCGGAGGAGCGGCCGCTCCTACGGTGACGTAGGTTACGGCCTCGTAGCCGCCGGTCGCCGGACGCGCGCGGCCCGCGACGGACGACCCCTGGAGGCCACGTGTCCGCCCCTTCCCTCACCCGGCCGACGGCCTTCACCCCCGCGGACCCGGACCGGGGTCTGCCGGCCAACGCCTACGGGAAGGAGAAGGGCCACCTCGAGCAGCTGGTCCTGTACGTCTTCGTCGTCATCCCGTTCCTCGCCCTCGCCGCGATCGTGCCGGTCGTGTGGGGCTGGGGGATGTCCTGGCTCGACGTCGCGCTGTTCGCCGCGTTCTACTTCGTGCCCCTGCTCGGCGTGACCGTCGGCTACCACCGCTACTTCACGCACGGCTCCTTCAAGGCGACGCGGCCGCTGCGCATCGCGCTGGCGATCGTCGGCTGCATGGCGATCCAGGGTCCGGTCGTGCAGTGGGTGGCCGACCACCGCCGGCACCACGCCTTCTCCGACCGCGAGGGCGACCCGCACTCGCCGTGGCGCTACGGCACCGACACCCGCGCCCTGCTCAGGGGCATGTTCCACGCCCACCTCGGCTGGCTGTTCGACCGCCGCCAGACCAACGCCGCCCGCTACGCCCCCGACCTGCTCAAGGACCGCGGCCTGACGATCACCAGCCGGCTGTTCAGCCTGTGGGCGTTCCTGAGCCTGGCCCTGCCCGCCGCGATCGGCGGCCTGGTGACCGGCAGCTGGGCCGGCGCGTGGAGCGCGTTCTTCTGGGCCGGGCTGGTCCGCACCGGGCTGCTGCACCACGTCACCTGGTCGATCAACTCGATCTGCCACGTGGTGGGCAACCGGCCGTTCGCCTCGCGCGACCGCGCCACCAACTTCTGGCCGCTGGCGATCCTCAGCGCCGGCGAGTCCTGGCACAACCTGCACCACGCCGACCCGACCTGCGCCCGCCACGGCGTCCTGCGCGGCCAGATCGACATCAGCGCCCGCGTGATCTGGGTGTTCGAGAAGCTCGGCTGGGCGCACTCGGTCAAGTGGCCCGACCCGGTCCGCCTGGCCGCCAAGCGCGTCCCTGCCGCGAGCGCCGCCTCCTGAGCGACGCCGGGGCGCCCCGGCCCCGGCGCCGGCCCCGGATGACCGCGGCGCAGCGGCGGGAGCAGCTCGTCGCGGTCGGCCGGGAGGTGTTCGCCCAGCGCGGCTACGAGGCGACCTCGATCGAGGAGCTGGCCGCCCGCGCCGACGTGAGCAAGCCGGTCGTGTACGAGCACTTCGGCGGCAAGGAGGGGCTCTACGCCGTCGTCGTCGACCGGGAGATGGAGCGGGTGCTCGACCGCTTCACCTCGGCCCTCGCCGCGGGCGGCAGCTCGCGGGCGCTGCTCGAGCGCGCGGCGCTGGCGCTGCTCGACTACGTCGAGGAGGACACCGCCGGCTTCCGCGTGCTCTCCCGCGACTCCCCCGGGTCGTACTCCTCGCTGATCGGCGAGCTCGCCCGGCGCGTCGAGCACCTGCTGGGCGAGCGGTTGGGCGAGCGCGGCTACGACCCGCTGGTGGCCGCGCTCTACAGCCAGGCGCTGGTCGGGATGGTCGCGCAGGTGGGCCAGTGGTGGCTGGAGACCCGCTCGCCGGGCAAGGCCGAGGTGGCCGCCCGCCTGGTCGACCTCGCCTTCGCGGGGCTCTCCCGCCTCGACCCCGAGCCCGCCCTGCGGCACGGGGGCGACTGAGCCGTCGCTCAGCCCACGAGGCGGGCGCCGGGCACCGGCCCGTGCACGACGCGGACGGTGCGGAACAGGCCCTCCCCGGCGAGGACGGCGGCCAGGCGCACCGCGGCGTCCTCGTCCGCGGCGAGCGCCGCCACCGTCGGGCCCGAGCCGCTGACCACCGCGGCGGCGGCACCGGCGTCGGTGGCGCCGCGCAGGGCACGGCGCAGCGCGGGCCGCAGCGACACCGCGGGGGCCTGGAGGTCGTTGGCCAGGGCCGCGGCCAGGGCCTCGACCGGCCCGCTGCGCAGCGCGGCGACCACCGGCTCGGGCGAGGGGAAGGCGGCGCCGTCGGGCAGCCGCCCCTCGGCCCGCAGCCGGTCGAGCTCGGCGTAGACCGCCGGGGTGGACAGCCCACCCCCGGCGATGCCGAGCACCCAGTGCCACGGCCGCCGGGCGAGGACGGGCGTGAGCCGCTCCCCGCGGCCGTTGCCGATCGCGACCCCGCCGGCCAGGGAGAACGGCACGTCGCTCCCCAGCTGCGCGGCCAGGGCGGTGAGGTCGCCGCGGGTGGCGTGGGTGCCCCACAGCGCGTCGAGGGCGACCAGCGCGGCCGCGGCGTCGGCGCTGCCCCCGGCCAGCCCCGCGGCGGCCGGGATGGCCTTGTCGACGGCGATGGCGGCGTCGGGGGCGACCCCCGCGTGGTCGGCGAGCAGCTCGGCGGCCCGCCACACCAGGTTGCGCCGGTCGGTGGGCACCGGGTCGGGCCCGTCGGCGCCCTCGCCGGTCACCGTGACCGACAGCCCCTCGCCGCGGCGCACGGTCACCGTGTCCAGCAGCGAGACGGCCAGGTAGACCGTCTGCAGGTCGTGGTAGCCGTCCTCGCGCAGCGGGCCGACCGCCAGCGAGACGTTGACCTTGGCGGGGGCGTGGGCGGACACCGCGCCGTCGCCGCGGGTGTGCCCGGGGCCGCCGGCGGTCGACCAGGTCACGGCGCCGTCGCCGCCAGCCGCGCGAAGTCGGCCACCGAGAGCTGCTCGCCGCGGGTGGTGGGGTCGATGCCGGCCGCCCGCAGCCGCTGCTCGGCCGCGGCCGGGCTGCCCGCCCAGCGGGCGAGGGCCGCGCGCAGGCCCTTGCGGCGCATGGCGAACGCGGCGTCGACGACGGCGAACGTCGCGGCCCGGTCGCCCGGTGGCGGGTCGTGCCGGTCGAGGGCGACCAGCCCGGAGTCGACGTTGGGCTCGGGCCAGAACACGCGGCGGCCGACGCTGCCGGCCCGGCGGGCGGTGCCGTACCAGGCGGCCTTGACCGACGGCACGCCGTAGGCGGCGCTGCCGGGGGGTGCGGCCAGCCGGTCGGCGACCTCGGCCTGGACGAGCACCAGGGCGCGCCGCAGGGAGGGCAGCAGCTCGAGCAGGTGCAGGAGGACGGGCACGGCCACGTTGTACGGCAGGTTGGCCACGAGCGCCGTGGGAGGCGGTCCGGGGAGGTCGGTCACCCGCAGCGCGTCGGCCTCGACGACGGTCAGCCGGCCGGCGAGGTCGGGCCGGCGCGCGGCCACCGTGTCGGGCAGCAGGGCGGCCAGCCGCGGGTCGATCTCGACGGCGGTGACGGCCGCGACGGCGGGCAGCAGGCCGAGGGTCAGCGAGCCCAGCCCCGGGCCGACCTCGAGGACGACGTCGTCGGGCCGCAGCTCGGCGGTGCGCACGATCCGCCGGATGGTGTTGGCGTCGTGCAGGAAGTTCTGCCCGAGCGTCTTGGTGGGACGCAGACCGAGCTGCTGGGCCAGCTCGCGGATCGCGGCCGGGCCCAGCAGCCCGTCGGTCTGCTCGGGGGTGCTCAGCGGCGTCTCGTCAGCTGAACAGGCGCGGGCCGCAGTGCGGCCACTGACCGGCGCCGGAGCGCTGGTACAGCAGCTGCGCGCGGTGGGTCTGCTCGTCGGGCGAGGCCTGCGACGGCAGGCCTGTCCCGCCGACCGACTGCCACGTGCCGACCGAGAACTGGTAGAGGCCGTGGTACCGGCCGGTGGAGCTGACCGCGTTCGCGCGGCCGCCGGACTCGCACTGGGCCAGCGCCGCCCAGTTCAGCCCGTCGGCGGAGGGGGCGTTGCCGCTGCTGGCGGCCGGGGCCGGGCGCTCCTTGGTGCCGACGCTGACGAGCTCGTCGACCGCGGGCCGGGTCACGGCGGTGTCCAGCTGCTCGCGGGTGGTCGGCACGCCGTCGACGTAGGTGACCCGGAACGTGGTGGCCTGCTCGCCCTCCACGCCCTCCTGGGTGACGGTCCGGGTCCCCTCGAGGGCCTCGGGGTCGTCGGTCTCGACGGTCCGGTAGTCGACGGCGGCGGTGACGACCTCCTCGACCACCTGCACGCGGTAGACCTGCAGCCGCATCGCGTTGAGCAGCGGCTGGGTGGCGAACAGGCTCAGGCGGTCGTCCGGCCCGAGGCTCACGCCCTCCTCGGCCAGCAGGTCGCCGGCGGTCGCGGCCGTGGTGGTGACCACCCGGGTGCCGCCGTCGACGACCAGCGTCACGTCCTTGGGGGTGGTGATCGACAGCTCCATGCCGTCGAGCGGGAGCCGCTCGCTGCGGCTGGCCGACAGCACCATGTCCTCGGCGCGGTAGCCGAGCTGGTCGAGGGCCTCGTCCACCGACAGTGCGGTCACGTAGACCTCGCGGGCGACGCCGTCGACGGTGAGCTGCAGCGGGCGGGCGCGGTTGACCACGACCGTGTCACCGTCACCGACCGCGGCCTCGGGGGCGGGGAGGACGACGTCGTGCGACTGCGTCTGCAGCCCCTCCTCCTCGAGCACCTCCCCGACGGTGTCGGCGTAGGTGCTGACCTCGCGGGCCTGGCCGTCCACGGTGAGGGTGAGCGACTTCTGCGCGGCGAACCAGGCCACGGACCCGCCCACCAGTCCGAGCAGGACGAGGGCGCAGAGGGCGAGCTTCAGCGTTCGGGGCACGACACTTCCACGAGGTCGGGGGACCGGGCAGGGGTGTCGTGCGCGCGAACGACAGCCTCGGGGATCCCGGGACCGTCGGACGCCGCCCGGGTCGATCCCCACTCCGGCTGTCAGTCACGACACGATAACGAGCCCGGTGCGTGTGGCAACTGTGCGCACGGAGTGAAGCAGAGGGACGACGTGTCGACATGCAGCCGCGCCGACACGGTCAGTGAGGAACGCGCCGCGTGTGACGGGTGGGACGGATGCGGTTCACGAGGTCAGCTCGTGATCGAGGTCACGGTGTGACCGGTGCCGCGGCGGGGCATCCGGCGCGGTCAGCCGGCGAGCGCCCGCTCGCTGATCCGCACCGGACGCAGCCAGGTGACGAGGAACGCGGCCACGGCCAGCCCGGCGGCCAGCGCCGCGAAGCCGCCGGCCACCAGCGCCACCGGGAGCAGGTCGACGCCCTCGGTCACGCGGTCGCCGAGGTCGATGCCGGCCGCCAGGAGCAGGGTGCCCAGGGGCAGCAGGGCGAGCACGCTCGTCGCCGCCGTGACCAGGTGCGCGGTCCACGTCCGCAGCGCCTCGTCGACGGGCACGTCGGCGCCCTCGGCCGGCAGCGACCGGAGCAGCGTGCGCAGCAGCGCGGTCTCGGCCAGCAGCCAGGCCACCAGCGGGACGCCCACGGCGACCCAGCCGACGGTGTCGGCGAGGTCCCCCCGCCGCCACATCACGACCGCGACCACGACCTCCGCGACGACGACGGCGCGGGTGGTCCACAGCAGCCACAGCGAGACCTGCTCGCTGCGGCGGGGCCGGCGGGCGGGGTCCGACGGCCGCCAGCGCGGCCGCGGCCGGGTGGCCTCGGCGAGGACCACCCCGGCGAGGAGCCCGACCAGGAGGGCCGGCAGCCAGAGGAAGACCGACGCCTCGGCGAACATGACGACGCTGGCGGCGATGCCCACGAGGCCCAGCAGCAGCCCGAGCCGCCGGACCCGGCGGCCGTGCTGCGCCTGACGCTGCAGCGTGGCCACGCCCTCGGCCGTGGGGGTCGCGAACTCCACGGCCGCCGACGCGACGGCGCGGCGGCCGGCCGCCAGGGCCCACGCGCGGGCGAGCAGCACGCCGGGCACCAGGACGGCGATGAACAGCACGACGGCGATGAGGCGGCCCACGCCGACCAGTGTGCAACGCCACGGCGACTAGCCGGTGGAGTCGGTCCCCCAGGAGCCGAAGACGCGTTCGGCGTTCCGGGTCAGCGCGTCGCAGAGCTGCGCGAGCTCCACCCCGGTGACCTCCGCCAGCGCCCGGACGGTGTGCGGCACCAGCCGCGAGGCGTTGGGGCGGCCGCGGTGCGGGACCGGCGTGAGGAACGGCGAGTCGGTCTCGACGAGCAGCTGGTCCAGCGGCGTGCGCGCCGCCGCCTCCCGCAGGTACCCGGCGTTGCCGAAGGTCAGCGTGCCGGCGAAGGAGAGCACGTGGCCACGCTCGACGCAGGCCGTGGCGAAGGCGGCGTCGCCGGAGAAGCAGTGGAACACCGTGTGCTCCGGCGCCCCCTCGTCGTCGAGGACCCGCAGGATCTCCTCGTGCGCGTCGCGGTCGTGGATGACCAGCGCCACGTCGTGCTGCTTCGCGATCCGGATGTGCGCGCGGAAGGACGCCTCCTGCGCCGCCCAGCCCTCGGGGCCGGTGCGGTAGCGGTCCAGCCCGGTCTCCCCCACCGCGCGGACCCGCGGGAGCGCCGCCAGCCGGTCGATCTCGGCCAGCGCGTCGTCGTCGGCCGCGCCCTCGCCCGCCTCGTTCGGGTGGACGGCGACGGCGGCCAGCACGTTCGGGTGCCGGGCCGCCAGCTCCGCCGACCAGCGCGAGGAGGGCACGTCGACGCCGACCTGCACCAGCCTCGGGACCCCGACGGCCGCCGCGGCCGCGATCTCGGCGTCCACCGCGGCCCCGTCGACCGGGCCGTCGGCGGGCTCGTCGGAGCGGAAGCCGTCCAGGACGATGTCGAGGTGGGTGTGGCTGTCGACCGCCGGTGCCGGCAGCGGCTCCGGCGACGGCGGCGGCTCCCCCCGCCGGTTGGCGCGCGACGCGGCCGACCGACTCACTCCTCGCCCTCGAGCCGGCGCAGCTCCTCCTCGACCACGGAGTCGTCGAGCTTGCGGAACACCGGGGTGGGCGGGGACAGCGGCGTGCCCGACGGCAGCGGGCGGGAGGCCCACACCGCCTGCGCGTCGCCGTAGTCGCCGGTGATGACCGGGTAGGGCGAGCCGTCGTCGAGGTCGGTGACCTCCTCGATCCGCGGCGCCGGGGACCACACGCCGGTGCCGCCGAGCAGTTCGTGCACCTTCTGCGCCGAGTGCGGGAGGAACGGCGTGAGCAGCGCGTTGCAGTCGCTGATCGCCTGCAGTGCGGTGTGCAGCACGGTGTCCCGGCGGGCCGGGTCCTCCTTGAGCTTCCACGGCGCCTGGTCGGACAGGTACTTGTTCGCCTCGCCGACCACCCGCATCGCCTCGGTGGCCGCGGCCTTCTGCCGGTTGCGCGCGAGCAGGTCGCCGATCGGGGTGAACGCCGACGACGTCGCCTGCAGCAGCGCGCGGTCGGCGTCGGTCAGCTCCCCCGGCGTCGGGACGGCGCCGACGTTCTTGGCCGCCATCGACACCGTGCGGTTGACCAGGTTGCCCCAGCCGGCGACGAGCTCGTCGTTGTTGCGCCGGAGGAACTCCGCCCAGGTGAAGTCGGTGTCCTGCGACTCCGGGCCGGCGACGGCGACGAAGTAGCGCAGCGCGTCGGCGTCGTAGCGGGCGAGGAAGTCGCGCACGTAGATGACCACCTGGCGCGAGGAGGAGAACTTGCGCCCCTCCATCGTCAGGAACTCGCTGGAGACCACCTCGGTGGGCAGGTTCAGCCGGCCGAGCGAGCCCGGGGAGCCGCCGCGGTCCCCCTCGCCGTCGTAGCCGAGCAGCTGGGCCGGCCAGATCTCGGCGTGGAAGACGATGTTGTCCTTGCCCATGAAGTAGTAGGCGTCGGAGTCCGGCGTCTGCCACCACTGCCGCCAGGCCTCGGGGTCCCCGGAGCGGCGGGCCCACTCGATGGAGGCCGACAGGTAACCGACGACGGCGTCGAACCACACGTAGATGCGCTTGTCGGGCCGGTCGCGCCACCCGTCGAGCGGCACCGGCACGCCCCAGTCGATGTCGCGGGTGTAGCTGCGCGGCTTGAGGTCCTCGAGCAGGTTCCGGCTGAAGTTGAGGACGTTGGGCCGCCAGCTCTTCCGCGTCGCCAGCCAGTCGCCCAGCGCGCGGCTGAAGGCGGGCAGGTCGAGGAAGTAGTGCTCGCTCTCGACGAAGCGCGGCGTCTCGCCGTTGATCCGGCTGACCGGGTTGATCAGGTCGGTGGGGTCGAGCTGGTTGCCGCAGTTGTCGCACTGGTCGCCGCGGGCGCCGTCGTACCCGCAGATCGGGCAGGTGCCCTCGATGTAGCGGTCGGGCAGCGTGCGGCCGGTCGACGGGCTGATCGCGCCGAGCGTCGTCTGCGGGAAGACGTACCCGTTCTTGAGCAGGCCGAGGAAGATCTCCTGGCTGACCTGCGCGTGGTTGACCGTGGTGGTGCGCGTGAACAGGTCGTAGCTCAGCCCCAGGGCCTGCAGGTCGCCGACGATCAGCCGGTTGTTCCGGTCGGCGATCTCCCGCGGGCTCACCCCCTCGGCGTCGGCGGCGACGGTGATCGGGGTCCCGTGCTCGTCCGTGCCGCTGACCATGAGGACGCGGTCCCCGGCCATCCGGTGGTAGCGGCTGAAGACGTCCGAGGGGACGCCGAAGCCGGAGACGTGGCCGATGTGCCGCGGGCCGTTGGCGTAGGGCCAGGCCACGGCGGTCAGGATGTGCCGATCACTCACGGCACGAGAGTAGTGAGCGGCGGCCACCCACCGGATCAGTGACCGGAGACGCTGCTCACCGGCGGCAGCTCGCCGCCGACCGGGGTGGTGACCGCCAGCGCCCCGAGGGCGATGCCGATGAGCGCCACGGTGGCCAGGCGAAGCCGCGGGTGGCGGGCCGGAGCGGCGGTGCGCACGCGCGGCGGGGCGGCCTCGGCCCAGGCGAGGGTGGCCGGTGCCGAGGTCAGGAGCAGCTTGCCGACCGGCACGGCCAGGGCGAGCAGCGCGACGGCCGGCAGCGGCAGGGTGGTGGGCAGGTCGCCGACCAGCGGGGTGACCTGGCTGACGACGACCAGCGCGGCGACGGCGGCGATCTCGGCGCAGGCGAGGCCGTTCACGAGGCGCCGTCCGCCCTCCAGGGCCGCCAGCCCGCTGCCCGCGCAGAGCACGACCCAGCCGGCCAGGCCGCCGAGCACGGTGACCACGAGGGGCACCGACGGCCGCAGCGAGGCGGTGAACAGCCCGTCGAGGCCGGTGAGGCCCCGGCGAGCAGCGCGAGGGCCTCCAGCCCGCAGAGCGCGGCCAGCGCGAGCACCGGCGCCGGCCACCACCCGCGCGCGGGGACGGCGGGGACGGGGAGGGGGGCGTCGAGGACGCTGGTCGCCACGGGTCTGCTCCTGGCCGGGGACGTCGGTCACCGGTCAGGTCGTCGCCGGCGCGGGTGCGCTGGAGACGGGGCGGAGGGGACCTCACCCCTCCGGGGGGTCAGCGGACGCGGCGGCGCGCCTCCGTGTCGGCGGCGAGGCGTTCGGCCGCGGCCTCGCCCTCGGCTCCGGCCAGGCGGCTGTGCCTGCGGCCGTAGAGGTAGTAGATGGCCACGCCGAGCGCCATCCAGACCGCGAACCGCACCCAGGTGTCGGCCGGGAGGTTCAGCATCAGGTAGAGGCAGGCCAGCGCCGAGACGATCGGCAGGAGCGGCACCAGCGGCACCCGGAAGGAGCGGTGCAGGTCCGGCCGGGTGCGCCGCAGCACGATGACGCCGACCGAGACGAGCACGAAGGCGAACAGCGTGCCGATGTTGACCAGCTCGGCCAGAGTCCCGAGCGGGAGGAAGCCCGCGAGCAGCGCCACGAAGATCCCCGTGCCGATCGTGATCTTGTACGGGGTGCCGTAGCGGGGGTGGACGGCGGCCATGCCCGGGGGCAGCAGGTGGTCGCGGCTCATCGCGAACAGCACCCGCGACTGCCCGAGCATCAGGATCATGACCACCGACGTCAGCCCGGCCAGGGCGCCGACGGAGATGACGCTGGAGACGAAGGACAGCCCCACGCTGCTGAACGCCTCGGCCAGCGGCGCCTCGGTGGACAGCTCCGAGTACGGCTGCATCCCGACGACGACCAGCGAGACGGCGACGTAGAGCAGCGTGCAGACGACCAGCGAGCCGATGATCCCGCGCGGCAGGTCCTTGCGCGGGTCCTTGGTCTCCTCGGCCGCCGTCGCCACGATGTCGAACCCGATGAAGGCGAAGAACACGATGGAGGCGCCGGCGATCACGCCGCCCCAGCCGAAGCTGCCCTGGGTGAACCCGAGCAGCTGGATGAGCGGGGCGTGCCAGCCGCCCTCCCCCTCGGCCGCGGGCTCGGCGGGCGGCACGAAGGGCGTGTAGTTGTCGGCGGTCAGGTAGAAGAGGCCGAGCACGATGACCAGCAGGACGATCGCGACCTTGATGGCCACGATCACGCTGGTCACCCGCGAGGACAGCTTGATGCCGAGGACCAGGACGGCGGTCATCAGCAGCGCGATGACGATCGCCGGGATGTTGACCGTCGCGGTCTCCCCCGCGATCGACGTCGGCAGCGGGATGCCGAGGTCGCCGAGCAGCTGGTTGAGGTAGCCCGACCAGCCCACCGACACGGTGGCGGCGCCCAGGGCGAGCTCGAGCACGAGGTCCCAGCCGATGATCCAGGCGACCACCTCGCCGAGGGTGGCGTAGGAGAACGTGTACGCCGAGCCGGCCACCGGCACCGTCGAGGCGAACTCGGCGTAGCAGACCGCGGCCAGCCCGCACACGACGCCGGCGATCACGAACGAGATGGCCACCGCCGGCCCGGCCGTCGTCTTCGCCACCTCGCCGGTGAGCACGAAGATGCCGGTGCCGATGATCACCCCGACGCCGAAGACGGCGAGGTCGAGGCCGGAGAGGTTCTTCTTGAGCCGGTGCTCGGGTTCCTCCGTGTCACGGATGGAGTCCTCGACCGACTTCACCCGGCGCGTGCCTGCGGTCATCGCGTCCTCCTCGGCGGGGGTACTCCCGGCAGCGTCGCACGGAGGCCCGGGTCCCGCACGCCTACGCTTCTGCTGCCCGCCGTCGCGGGCGGATCGGAGGAGGTGCGCCCGTGACCGACACCCGTCCAGGGACGCCACCAGGGCCGCCAGCAGGGCCGCCACTGCCCGCCACGCGACCCGCCGGGGTCCCGCGCCGGGCCGGCACGCGCCCCGCGGGAGCCGACGCGATCGTCGACTGCGCCGTCTACGTCGACGGCCGCCGCGAGCCGCCGGTCGACCCGGGCGACGCGCTGGCCGCCGCCGCCGAGCGCGGTGGCTTCGTGTGGCTGGGCCTGTTCGAGCCGACGGAGGCCGAGCTCGGGCGGATCGCCGAGCGCTACGGGCTGCACCCGCTCGCGGTGGAGGACGCCGTCTACGCCCACCAGCGACCGAAGCTCGAGCGCTACGACGACGACCTGTTCATGGTGCTCAAGACCGCGCGCTACGTGGAGCACGAGGAGCTGACCGCGACCAGCGAGGTGGTGGACACCGGCGAGGTGATGGTGTTCCTCGGCTCGAACTACGTGATCACGGTGCGGCACGGCGAGCACGGCGACCTCGCCGAGCTGCGGCGCCGCATGGAGGAGGAGCAGCACGACCTGCTCTGCCTGGGCCCGGCCGCGGTCCTCTACGCGGTGGCCGACCTCGTCGTCGACACCTTCGTCGAGGTCGTGGCCGCCGTGCAGGACGACGTCGACGAGCTCGAGGCGTCGGTCTTCAGCCCGGAGCGCACCGACGACATCGGCCGGCTCTACCAGCTCAAGCGCGAGCTGATGTCCCTGCGGCGGGCGGTGGCGCCCCTGGAGGTGCCCCTGCAGAAGCTGGCCGAGCGCCAGGTCGACGTCGTCCCGGGCGCGATGCGCTCCTACTTCCGCGACGTGCAGGACCACGCCATCCGGGTGCGCGACCAGCTCGGCGGGCTCGACGAGCTGCTGTCGTCGATCCTGCAGGCGTCGCTCGCCCGCACGACGATGGCCGACAACGAGGACATGCGGAAGATCTCGGCGTGGGCCGGGATCATCGCGGTGCCCACCGCGATCGCCGGGATCTACGGGATGAACTTCGAGTTCATGCCCGAGCTCGAGTGGCGCTACGGCTATCCGATGGTGCTGCTGGTCATCGTCACCGCCTGCGTCCTGCTCTACCGCGGCTTCAAGCGCAACGGCTGGCTGTAGGGGGGCGCCGGCCCGCGCCGTGTGCACGCAGCGCGAGCGGGGCGGCGCCGCGGGGGCGCTGCGTGCACGAACTGCCCGGGCGCGGCGTGCCAGGCCCCGTCGTACTCGACGGCCACCCGGAGCCCCGGCCACGCGAGGTCCACCCGCGCGACGAAGCGCCCCTCGTGCTCGACGCCGTACTGGGCGACGGGCGCCGGGAGACCGCCGTCGACGACCAGCAGCCGTGGACGCGTCTCCTGCGCCCGGGACGCGGCGCGGGTGGGATCCCGGCGGCAGGACCAGTTCGACGTCGTCCCGCTCGTCGGCGAGGTCGACGCCCCACAGGACCGCGGCACTCAGGCCCGAGACGACGGCGCCGGGCAGCAGCAGTCCGGCCGCTGCCCGGGCCCGGAGCCGGTGGGAGTCAGGAACCCGCGCGTCGACGTAGACGTCGCGGGAGAGACGCCGGCAGGAGGGGCCGCGCAGGCGGGCCGGGGTGAGCAGCCCCCGGCGCACCACGTCGGTTCCTCGGAGGACGCGGTGGCGAAGGGCCTCGGGGAGGGCGGTCGTGGGCACACGCGCACGCTCGCCGGATCCGCCGACGTGACGTGGCAGGACGTCCACAGCCCGCGGTGTGTGCGCACGTCGCCGCGCGAGCGCCCACGAGGGCGCGAGGTGTGCACGGGACGGGCGGGTCGCTCAGCCCTTGGCGGCGACGACGGCGTCGTAGACGGTGCGGCGGGACAGGCCGGTGCGGGTGACGACGGCGCGGATCGCGTCCTTGCGCGTGGCGCCCGCCGCCTCCTCCCCCGCCACGAGCACGGCCAGCTCGGCGGCCGAGAGCTCCACCGGCTCCGGGGAGGCGCCCGCGACGACGAGGGTGATCTCCCCGCGCACCCCGTCGGCGGCCCACTCGGCGAGCTCCGACAGCGGCCCGCGCCGGACCTCCTCGTGCGTCTTCGTCAGCTCCCGGCACACGGCGGCCTCCCGCGCCGGCCCGAACGCGGCCGCGGCGTCGGCGAGCGCGTCGGCCAGCCGGTGCGGGGACTCGAAGAAGACCATCGTGCGGCGCTCGCCGGCCAGCGCGGTCAGGCGGGACCGCCGCTCACCGCCCTTGCGCGGCAGGAAGCCCTCGAAGCAGAACCGGTCCACCGGCAGCCCCGAGAGCGCGAGCGCGGTGACCACCGCCGACGGCCCGGGCACCGAGGTCACGTCGACGCCGGCGTCGATCGCCGCGCGCACCAGCGTGTAGCCGGGGTCGGAGACCGAGGGCATGCCGGCGTCGGTGAGCAGCAGGACGGTCGCCCCGTCGGCCAGGGCGGCCATGAGCCCGGGCAGCCGCGCGCGCTCGACCGACTCGTGGAAGGTGACCACCCGCCCGGTCAGCGTCACCTCGAGGTCGGCGGCCAGCCGGTGCAGCCGGCGGGTGTCCTCGACGGCGAGGACGTCGGCCGAGGCCATCGCCTGCCGCAGCCGCGGGCCGACGTCGCCGGGCTGGCCGAGGGGTGCGCCACCGAGCACGAGCCGTCCCGTCACGGCGACGAGCCTGTCACGCCGGGCGGCCCGGCCGGCCCACCTACCCTGAGGCGCATGGCGGTCCTGGCTCCCGAGCGCACGGACGCCGAGCCGCCGGCCGAGGACCTCCCCGCCCGCCCGCCCCGCCGCTGGCCCGCGCCGCGGCCGCGGGTGGACCGCACTCCCCCGCTGCCCGCCGACCGGCTGCTGTCGTGGGTGCTCGCCGCGGTGCTCGGCGTCGCGGCGCTGGTCAGCCGCCTGGTCGGCATCACCTACCCCGACACGCTGCTGTTCGACGAGGCGTACTACCCGCCCGAGGCGCACGACCTGCTCGTCTGGGGCCACGAGTACAACCGCGGCTACACGTTCATCGTCCACCCGCCCCTGGGCAAGTGGCTGATCGCGGTGGGCGAGCACGTCTTCGGGTACACCAGCCTCGGCTGGCGCCTCCCCTCGGCGGTGGCCGGCGCGGTCGCCGTCGTCCTGCTCACGCGGCTGGCCCGGCGGCTGACCGGCTCGACGCTGCTCGGCCTGGTCGCCGGCCTGCTGCTGGCCCTCGACGGCTTCGCGTTCACCGTCTCCCGCATCGGCCTGCTCGACGTCTTCCTGCAGGTCTTCGTGCTCGGCGCGGTCGCCTGTCTCGTCGTCGACCGCGACCGCGTGCGGGCCCGGGTCGCCGGTGCGCTGCCGGTCCCCGCCACCGGGTTCCGCCTGGGCCCGCGGGGCTGGCGGATCGCGGCCGGGTTCCTCTTCGGCTGCGCCTGCTCGGTGAAGTGGAGCGGGGTCTACTTCCTGGCGTTCTGCGCCGTCCTGTCGCTGTTCTGGGACCGCGCGGCGTGGCGGGCGGCCGGCGTCCCGAGCCCGACGGCGACAGCGCTGCGCCGCGGGCTGCCCGGCGCCACGTGGGCGCTGGCCGCCGTCCCGGTCCTCACCTACGTCGCCAGCTTCGCCGGGTGGTTCCTCGGCGAGACGGCGCAGGGCCGCTGGTGGGCGCAGCGCAACCCCGACACCGCCTTCCCGTGGATCCCCGACGCGCTGCGCTCGTGGTGGCACATGCACGTCGAGTGGTGGACCTTCCACAACGGCCTGTCGACGCCGCACCCGTGGGAGTCCGGCCCGTGGACCTGGCTGGTGAACGGCCGGCCGATCCTGCTGTGGAACCCGCAGGGCCTCACCGACCCCGCGGGCGACCAGGTCATCCGCTACATCCTCATGGTCGGGACGCCGACCCTCTGGCTGGCGTTCGCCCCGGCGCTGGCCTGGACGCTGTGGCGCATCGTCGCCCGCCGTGACCCCGCCGCCGTGCTGGTCGCCGTCACCGTGACCGCGGGCTGGGGCACCTGGTTCCTCAACGGCGAGCGCACGATGTTCGTCTTCTACACGGCCCCGGTGCTGCCGTTCTTCGTGCTCGCCGTGACGCTCGTCCTGCAGGACGTCCTCGGCCGCCCGGGCGCGCCCGCGTGGCGGCGGACCGCCGGGCTGGCCGCGGTCAGCGGCTACGTGGCGGTCGTCGCCGGCACCTTCGCCTTCTTCTACCCGGTGCTCGCCGGGCGCCCGCTCTCGCACGCCGAGTGGCTGCTGCGCATGTGGTTCCCGTCGTGGTTCTGAGGAGTCCGCTCCCCCGACAGGCGGTCGGGGACCGACAGCGGGGTTCCCGCGGGGACCTGCGCGCCCGCGCCTGACGCCGCCGGTCAGGCGGGGACGGCGACGGGCGCGGGCCGCACGAGCAGCGGGTCCGGGGTCCCCACGACGTCGTCGCGGCGACCGTCGTAGGGCAGCACCGACAGCACGTGGCGCACCGCCTCGAGCCGGGCGCGCGGCTCGTCGTTGGCCCGGACGGCGGTCCACGGGGGCGTCGGCGTCGCGGCGAGGACCGTCTCCCCGGCGGCCGTGTGCGCGTCCCAGCGGTCGAGGACGGCGAGGTCCGCGGCCGTGAGCCGGTACCCGTCGCGGCGCAGCGCCAGCCGGGTGCGCTGCTCGCCGCGCGTGACGGACAGCCACACCTTGACCAGCCGCAGTCCGCCGGCCACGAGCAGCCGCTCGGCAGCGGCCACCGCGCGCAGGTCGCCCACGGTGCCGGTCTCGACCGCCGGCCGGCCGTACCACGACCGGTCGAACAGCACGAGCTCCCCGGCGGCCGGCAGGGCGGCCAGGGACAGCCGTACGGGCGCCGACGCGTCCCCTGGCGCCACCACCCGGGTGCGGCGCGGGTCCAGGTGCTCGGCGACCACCCGGACCAGCCCGTCGGTGCCCGCGGCCTCGTGTCCTTCGAGGACGACGGCCACCCGCTGCCCGGTCGCGCCGGCCCAGCGCTGCAGCTTCAGCAGCTCGACCTGCAGCCGCAGTGCCTGCAGCTCGTACTCCGAGGGGTCCAGCAGCGCGTCGTGGGGGTGGTCCTCGCGCCACGTCTCCGGCCGCCGTCCCGGCGCGGCGTCCCGGCCGGGCGACCAGCGGCCGGCGTCCACACCGGGACGCGGGCGCGGGACGGGCGCGGCCGAGCGGTGCACCGGCGCGACGCCGGGCAGGGGCAGCCGCAGCAGCTCCACCGGCGCCCACACCACGCGCGGCGCGCCGGCGACGTCGACCCGGACCCGCACGCGGCAGCGGCCCGCGCCGTCGTGGCGCCAGCCGAGCACCGCGGCCGGGTGCCAGACGCCGTCGAGGTGCAGCTCCGCGGGCTGCGCCTGGCACAGGGAGGCGACCCGGTGCTGCTCCCCCGCCATGCCCGGAACGCTAGGAGGCGCGGCGGCGCGGCAGGCGCAGGCGGGATGACGAAGTCCGGCCGCCGTCGCTGTCGAACCCGGCCCACCCGAGGAGCCCCCGGACGACGGACGCCGCCGGGGCGGGTGCCCCGACGGCGTCGGTCGTGCGTCTGGGTGGAGCTGAGGGGATTCGAACCCCTGACCCCCTCGATGCGAACGAGGTGCGCTACCGGACTGCGCTACAGCCCCTGACTGCGGGGGCAAGACTACCGCCCGCGACCCCGGGTGCCACCGGCGGGGGTGGCACCCGGGGTGTCGGCGCGCTCAGCCGTTGACCACCCGCGGCTGGTACAGGTCGATGTCGGCGAACCCGATGTCGTCGTCGTCCAGGCCGACGACGGCGCTGTCCTGCCAGCCGGCCGGCACCGGGCGGGCGGCGACGACGCGGGCCGGGCGCAGCGGGTGGACCGGCGCGAGCGGCAGGCTCGGGTGCGGCAGGCCGACGGTCGGGTGCACCGGCTCCTCGGTGAGGACCGGGCCGGCCACCATCGGCTCGGCCACGCGGGGGCCGGCCGGGGCGCGGGGCGCGCGGCCGGGCGGGCGGCGGCACGGGCGGCGCGACGGGCCGCGGCACGCTCCCGGCGGGCCGCGGCGCGCAGCACCACCAGGTAGCCGACCAGCGCGACGTCGAGCAGCCCCTGGGCCACCCACAGCCACGGCGTGAGGGTCAGCGCACCGGCCAGTGCCAGCAGCGTGAGCGCCACCAGCCCGGCGAGCGTGCGCCGCCGGACGGCGTGCACGTCGATCCGCAGCTCGCCGGTCTGCCGCAGGAACTCGCGGTCGACCGCCACGCGCTCCGTCTCCGCCGAGCGGACCGGGTCACTCCCCCGCCGGCGCTGCAGCGTCCGGCCCGGAGTGACCTCCGCGCGGGTCGCCGAGGAGTCGCCGCGGGTCACCACCATCGGCACCAGCACGACGAACCACAGCACGACCAGCGCGGCCAGCAGGACGCCTGACCCCATCGAGAACACCACCCGTCACACGAGTCACTTGCCGCGGGAGGTTATGCAGGTCGCTGCCCACATCGAGGGAGGCGCGCGGCGTGTCGCGCGAGTGTCGTGTGACTGCAGTGGCAGCCGCGGCGGCGTGTCGACACGGCGTCGGACGGGCACCGCGCGTCCGCGTGCTAGGAGCGGGGTGCGCGGGAGGCCCAGACGGCGACCACGCCCCGCGGGGAGTCCTCGGCCAGCAGCGCGTAGGACAGGTGGTCGCGCCAGTCGCCGTCGATGTCGAGGTAGCGGCGCAACAGCCCCTCGCGGGAGAACCCGAGCCGCTCGACGAGGCGCTGGCTGGGCCCGTTCTCCGGGCGGATGTCGGCCTGCAGCCGGTGCAGACCACCGGGGCCGAAGGCGTGGTCGCACACCAGCGCCACCGCCAGCGACGCCATCCCCCGCCCGGCCACCGACCGGTCGACCCAGTAGCCCAGCGACCCCGACCGCAGGGCGCCGCGGACGATGTTGTCCACCGTCACCTGCCCGGCCAGCCGGCCCTCGACGCGGACGGCGAAGGGCATCGACGTCCCGGCCCGGGCCCGGCGGGCGACCGAGCGGCGCATGAGGCGGTAGGCCGCCGGCGTGTGCCGGACCGACCAGGCCACCCCGGCCGAGGGCTCCCACGGCCGCAGCCAGGACTCGTTGGCCAGCCGCAGCCGGCTCCACTCGGCGGCGTCGCCACGCCGCAGCGGGGCGAGCTCCACGGGTCCGTACGCCAGCCGGGCCGGCCAGCCCGGGTGCGGCACCGGGTCCAGGTCAGCCGCCCAGCAGCAGGGGCATGACCGTCACGAGCCCGCCCTCGGCGACCTCCGTGACGTCCTCGTCGACGACGATGAGGCAGTTGGCCCGCGCCATGCGCGCCAGCATCGCCTCGTCGCCGTCGCCGAGCGGCTCGACGACGTAGCCGCCGTCGGGGTGCCGCATGACCTGGCCGTGCAGGTACTGCCGGTAGCCCAGCGGCGAGACCAGCCGCTCGGCGCTGATCGCCTGCACGGTGCGGCGGAACAGCTGGCGCTTGCCCAGCATCGAGCGGATCGCCGGGCGCACGAAGACCTCGAAGGACACCAGCGCGGCCACCGGCTCCCCGGGCACGCAGATGACCGGGACCTCGTCCCGGCCCAGCCGGCCGAAGCCCTGGACCGGTCCGGGGTGCATCGTCACCTGACGGAAGCGCATCGGCCCGAGCTCGGCGAGCACCTCCTGGACCAGGTCGCCCTCGGTGGCGAACGTGCCGGCGATGAGCACCAGGTCGCTGCGCAGCAGCTGGCTCTCCAGCACCTCGGTCAGCCGGCGGCGCTCGGTGGGCAGGATCCCCCACCGGTAGGCGGCCGCCCCGGCGTCGCGGGCAGCGGCGGCCAGTGCGTAGGTGTTGACGTCGACCACCTGGCCGGGCGTGGGCTGCGCGGTGATGTCGACCAGCTCGGCGCCGGCGGAGAGCACGGCGACCCGCGGCCGGGGCCGGACGTGCACGCGGTCACGTCCGACGGCGGCCAGCAGGCTGATCTGCGCCGGCCCGATGGGGGTGCCCAGGCGGACCGCGACGGTGCCGGGCGAGACGTCGTCGCCGGCCCGGCGCACGTAGCCGCCGGCGTCCGGCCCGCCGTGGACCTGCACCCGGACCACGCCGCGGTCGGTCCACACGGCCGGGACGACGACGTCGGCGCCGGCCGGCAGCATCGCCCCCGCGCTCACCTTCTGGGCGAGACCGGGCGCCAGCGCGGTCGGCCCGGCCGCCCCGGCGACGGTCTCCCCCACGACGGCGAGCTCCACCGGCGCGTCCGGCGTGGCCGCGGCGACGTCCTCGGCCCGGGCCGCGTAGCCGTCCAGCGCGGCCTGGTCGAAGGCCGGCAGCGCGCGGGCGCTGACCACCTCCTCGGCGCACAGCAGGCCCTGGGCGTCGAGGACGGCGAGCTCGATGGGCTCCGGCTGCGGCACCGCCGCGAGGATCTCGTCGAGGTGCGTCTCGACCGTGCGCAGCACCGGCGTCTCGGGCTCCGGGGCCGGCGGCGGCGGGAGGGCCGCGCCGCGGTCGATGGCGGCGGTGGCGTGCACCGGCAGCCGGGGGGACGTCGCGGGGTCCAGGGTGGCCCCGCTGCGGAGGTCCAGCGCGGTGGTGTCCCGCCCGCCGTGCGTGCCGTTCTCGCTCATCGCTGCGATCGTCCCCCCTGCGGGGAGCGCCTCAGGCCCGCGACGCGCCCTCGGCGGGCAGGTCGGCCACGAACTCGGTCAGCCACGAGCGCAGCGCGGGGCCGAGGTCCTCGCGCTCGGAGGCCAGCCGGATGACCGCCTTGAGGTAGTCGAGCTTGTCGCCGGTGTCGTAGCGGCGGCCGTCGAAGACCACGCCGTGCAGCGGGTGCCCGCGCTCGACCAGCGTGGCCAGCGCGTCGGTCAGCTGGATCTCCCCGCCGCGGCCGGGCGCGGTCTCGCGCAGCACGGCGAAGACCTCGGGCGCGAGGACGTAGCGGCCGATGATCGCCAGGCTGCTCGGCGCCTCGTCGACCGGCGGCTTCTCGACCAGGCCGGTGACCGTCACGACGCCCTGCTGCGTGTCCTCCCGGATCGCGACCGCGCCGTACTTGTCGATGTTCTCCCGGCCCACGTCGAGCAGCGCGATCACCGACCCGCCGTGCTCGGCCTGGACGGCGAGCATCTGCTCGAGCAGGTGGTCGCGGGCGTCGATGAGGTCGTCGCCGAGCAGGACGGCGAAGGGCTCGTCGCCGACGAAGGCGGCCGCCTGCAGCACCGCGTGGCCCAGGCCCCGGGCCTCGCCCTGCCGCACGAAGTGCACCTGGGCGACGTCGGTGGACTCCTGGACGGCGGCCAGCCGTCCGGCGTCGCCCTTCTTCTCCAGCGCCGTCTCGAGCTCGGGGGTGCGGTCGAAGAAGTCCTCGATCGCGGCCTTGTTGCGGCCGGTGACCATGAGCACCTCGGCGAGGCCGGCGCGGGCGGCCTCCTCGACGATGTACTGCAGCGCCGGGCGGTCCACGACCGGCAGCAGCTCCTTGGGCACCGCCTTGGTGGCGGGGAGGAACCGTGTCCCCATCCCCGCGACGGGGATGACGGCCTTGCGCGCCGCACGCGGCGTCGGGGTCGACATGGCGGCGAGCCTAGCCAGAGCCCGCGCGCCGGCACGGGGACGAGCCCCCGCACCAGCCCGGACGGGGCCTCCGGCACTAGATTCCGAGGGTGACCTCCGCGCAGGGCGCCGAGCCGGCCAAGGCCGCGCTGCGCGAGGCGCTCACCGCCCGCCGCGGGGCGCGGTCCCCCGCCGAGCGGGCCGCCGCGGCCGCCGCGGTCGCGGTCGCGCTGCTGCAGCGCCTGGCCCGGATCCGGGTGCTGGCCGCCTTCGCCCCCGACGAGACCGAGCCCGGGCACGGCCGACTGCCCGCCGCCTTCACCCAGCTCGGCGCGCGGGTGCTGCTGCCGGTGGTGCCCGACGCCGGCGCGGAGCTGCGCTGGGCGGTCGACACCGGCCGGCTGGCGCCGGGCCGCTTCGGGCTGCTGGAGCCGGTCGGCCCGCGGCTGGGCCCGACGGCGCTCGGGACGGCCGACGTCGTCGTCGTGCCGGCGCTGGCCGTCGACCGCCAGGGCATCCGGCTGGGCCGCGGCGGCGGCTACTACGACCGCGCGCTGGTGCACGCCCGCCCCGGCGCCGTCGTCGTGGCGCTGGTCTTCGACGACGAGTTCGTCGACCGGCTGCCGGCCCTCGAGCACGACCGCCCGGTGACCGCGGTCGTCACCCCGTCCGGCGGCTGGCAGGAACTACCCGCCGGTAGGTGACACGGTGAGCCGTCGACGCCGACGCCGACGAGAGGAGCCTCCCCCGTGTCCCCGGAGATCGTCACGATCCTGGCGCTGGTCGCCATCTTCGCCATCGCCACGTTCCTGCCGATCAACATGGGCGCGCTGGCCTTCGTGGCCGCCTTCCTGGTCGGCACGCTGTCGGTCGGGCTGAGCACCGACGACATCCTCACCGGCTTCCCCGCCGAGCTGGTCGTGACGCTGATCGGCGTCACCTACCTGTTCGCGATCGCACAGAACAACGGCACCGTCGACCTGCTGGTGCGCGGCGCGGTCCGGCTGGTCGGCGGCTACGTCGCGGCGATCCCGTGGGTGATGTTCGCCGTCACGGCGCTGCTCACCGCCATCGGGGCCCTGTCCCCCGCGGCCGTGGCGATCGTCGCGCCCATCGCGCTGGGCTTCGCCGCGCGCTACGACATCAACCCGCTGCTCATGGGGATGATGGTCGTCCACGGCGCGCAGGGCGGCGGCTTCTCGCCGATCAGCGTCTACGGCCTCACCGTCAACGAGATCGTCGAGCAGGAGGGCCTCCCCTCCAGCCCGGTCACGGTGTTCTTCGGCAGCCTGCTGTTCAACATGGCCATCGGGGTCGTGCTGTTCCTCGTGCTCGGCGGCCGGAAGCTGATCGGCCGGCGGGTGTCGGCCACGGTCCCCGCGCACGTCGAGCACGCCGAGGAGCCCGTGGTGAGCGGCCACGGCGCTCCCCCGGGGCCGGCCGTCGGCCCCGACCACCTCCGGGACGACGGTGCCGACGGCACGGCGGACGGGGCGCCGCCGCGGGTCACGCTGGACCAGGTGCTCACGCTCGTCGGGCTGGTGACCGTCGCGGTGCTGGCGCTGGTCTTCGACCTCGACATCGGCTTCGTGTCGATCACCGTGGCCACCGTCCTGGCGCTGTTCGCCGCGGCCCGCCACAAGGGCGCGGTCAGCCAGATCAGCTGGTCGACCGTGCTGCTGATCGCCGGCGTGCTCACCTTCGTGTTCGTGCTGCAGGAGGCCGGCACGATCGACTACGTCGGCGAGGCCGTCATCGGCCTGGGCATCCCGCTGCTCATCGCGCTGCTGCTCTGCTACATCGGCGGGGTGGTGTCGGCCTTCGCGTCGTCGACCGCGATCATCGGCGTCGCCATCGCGCTGGCGGTGCCGTTCCTGCTCAGCGGGGACGTCGGCGCCGTCGGGGTGGTGGTGGCCCTGTCCGTGGCGTCGACGATCGTCGACGTCAGCCCGTTCTCCACCAACGGCGCGCTGGTGCTGGCCAACGCGCAGGGCGTGGACAGGGACCGCTTCTACAAGCAGATGCTCGCCTACGCGGGGATCGTCGTGGCCGTCGGACCGCTCCTGGCCTGGCTGGTCTTCGTCGTCCCGGGCTGGCTCTAGACCGCTCCAGGGAGAGGGACCCCATGACCGGACCGCTCGACGGGATCCTCGTCGTCGACCTGACCCGCGCCCTCGCCGGGCCGCACGCCGCGATGATGCTCGGCGACCTCGGCGCCCGGGTGATCAAGGTGGAGAACCCCGGCGGCGGGGACGACACCCGCGGCTGGGGACCGCCGTTCGTGCAGCCCGAGTCGGGGGACCGGGAGTCGACCTACTTCCTGTCGGCCAACCGCAACAAGGAGTCGGTCACCCTCGACCTGAAGGACGACGCCGACAAGGAGCTCCTCCGCGAGCTGGTCCGGCGCGCCGACGTGCTCCTGGAGAACTTCCGCCCCGGGACGCTCGAGCGCCTCGGCTTCGGCACCGCCGTGCTCGCGGGGCTCAACCCCCGGCTGGTGACGCTGTCGATCAGCGGCTTCGGCCACGACGGGCCCGAGGGCGGGCGGGCCGGCTACGACCAGATCGCGCAGGGCGAGGCCGGGCTGATGTCGCTCACCGGTCCGGGCCCGGACGACCCGCAGCGGGTCGGCGTCCCGATCGGCGACCTGCTCGCCGGCATGTACGGCGCCTACGGCGTGCTCGCCGCGCTGCACGAGCGCGAGCGGACGGGCCGCGGCCAGGTGGTGCGCACGTCGCTGCTGGCCGCCGTCGTGGGCGTGCACGCCTTCCAGGGGACGGCGTGGACGGTCGGCGGGCAGGTCGGCCGCGCGCAGGGCAACCACCACCCCTCGATCGCGCCGTACGGCCTGTTCCACTGCAAGGGCGGCAGCGTGCAGCTGTCCTGCGGGTCGGAGGGGCTGTGGCGGCGGCTGTGCGCCGAGTTCGGCCTGGACCCCGAGGCCCCGGGCCTGGCCACCAACGGCGAGCGCGTGGGCAACCGGCAGCAGGTGATCGAGCTGCTCGAGCGCACGTTCGCCGACGTGGACGCGGAGACGCTGCTGGCCCGGCTGGCCGCCGCCGGGGTGCCGGCGGGCAAGGTGCGCACGATCGACGAGGTCTACGGCTGGGACCAGACGCAGTCGCAGGGGCTGCTGGTCGACGTCGAGCACGCCACCCTCGGCCGGCTGCAGCTGCCCGGCCCGCCGCTGCGCTTCTTCGCCGCCGGTCCCGACGGCGAGACGGAGACGACGCGCCGCGAGCACGCCGCTCCCCCGGTGCTGGGCGGCTCGGACGCCGAGATCCGCGCCTGGCTCGAGAAGTGAGTCCCCGGCTCGACGCCCGGACCCTCCGCGACCTCGTCCTCGACCCCGGCTCCTGGACGAGCTGGGACGCCCCGGTCGGCCCGCGCGACGTCGACCCGGACTACGCCGCCGACCTGCGCGCCGCCGCGGAGCGCAGCCGGCAGGACGAGGCCGTGGTCACCGGCGAGGGCAGGCTGCGCGGCCGGCGGGTGGCCGTCGTCGCCGGGGAGTTCGGCTTCCTGGCCGGCTCGATCGGGGTGGCGACGGCGGAGCGGCTGGTGGCGGCCGTCGAGCGGGCCACCGACGAGGGGCTGCCGCTGCTGGCCGCCCCGGTGTCGGGCGGCACCCGCATGCAGGAGGGCACGGTCGCCTTCCTGCAGATGATCGGCATCACCGCGGCGATCGCCCGGCACAAGGCTGCGGGCCTGCCCTACCTCGTCTACCTGCGCGACCCGACGTTCGGCGGCGTGCTCGCCTCCTGGGGGTCGACGGGACACGTCACGATCGCCGAGCCCGGTGCGGCGGTCGGCTTCCTCGGCCCGCGGGTGTACGAGGCGCTCTACGGCGAGCCGTTCCCCGCAGGCGTGCAGACCTCCGACCACCTCGCACGGCTCGGGCTCATCGACGCCGTCGTGCCGCACGAGGACGTGGCCGACCTCGCCGACCGGGCCCTGTCGGTGCTCTCGGCCCGGCGCACCTGGCACACCGACGTCCGCGACGCCGAGCGTCCCCGCCGCGAGGACGGCACCGAGACCGACGACCCGGAGGACGGCCGCAGCGCGTGGGACGTCGTCACCTCGTCACGGCGGCGCGACCGCCCGGGCGTGCGGCGGCTGCTGCGGACGGCGGCCACCGACGTCGTCGGGCTGTCGGGCACCGGCGCCGGCGAGAAGGACCCGGGCCTGCTGCTGGCGCTGGCCCGCTTCGGCGGCGCGCCGTGCGTCGTCCTCGGGCAGGACCGGCGGGGACAGGTGCTGTCGGCGCCGCTGGGCCCGGCGGCGCTGCGCGAGGCCCGGCGCGGCATGCGGCTGGCCGCGGAGCTGCACCTGCCGCTGGTCACGCTGATCGACACCCCGGGCGCGGCGCTGTCGGTCGAGGCCGAGGAGGGCGGGCTGGCCGCGGAGATCGCCCGCTGCCTGGAGGACCTCGTGACGCTCAGGGCGCCGACGCTGGCGGTGCTGCTGGGCCAGGGCACCGGCGGCGGCGCGCTCGCGCTCGTCCCGGCCGACCGGGTGCTGGCCGCGGCCAACGGCTGGCTGGGCCCGCTGCCGCCGGAGGGCGCCTCGGCGATCGTGCACCGCACCGTGGACCGGGCCCCGGAGATGGCGGCGGCGCAGGGCGTGCGGGCGACCGACCTGTGGCGGGCCGGGATCGTCGACCGCGTCGTGCCCGAGCGGCCCGACGCCGCCGACGAGCCGGTCGAGTTCTGCCGCCGGCTGGGGCGGGTGCTCGGCGAGGAGCTGGCCGGGCTGCTGGGCCGCGACGACGCCGAGCGGCACCGCAGCCGCCTGCACCGCTACCGCCGGCTGGGGCGCTAGGGGGGTGCAGCACGATCAGGTGGCCTGATCGTGCTGCGTCCTGGCTCGGTGCCGACGGTGAGGTGGGACGCGTCCCGGTGAGCCAGGACGGCGCCGATCAGGCCGCGGCGGCCGCCGGCGAGAGGCCCTCCGCGGCGGCGACGAGCTCCAGGCTGCGCACCCGCTCGACTCCCCGTGGGTGGACGCCGGCAGCATCGGGACACCACCGGCGGGAACACCGCCGGTGGTGTCCCCGGCTTCCCGGACTCAGCAGGCGGCCCCGGCGTCGCCGCCGTGGGCGACCCGGCGGCTGCTGTCGGGGTCGAGGGCCTCGACGACGGTCTCGAGCACCTCGCGCAGCGCCTCGGTCTGCTCGACGGACAGCGGGTCGAACAGCGCGGCGCGGACGGCGTCGACGTGCCCGGGCGCGACGCTGCGGACGAGGTCCCAGCCGGCGTCGGTGAGCACGGCGAGGTTGCCGCGGCCGTCCTCGGACGAGCGCTCGCGGCGCACCCAGCCGCGGTCCTCCAACCGGGCGACGGTGTGCGAGAGCCGGCTCTGCGACTGGTTGGCCCGCCGCGCGAGGTCGCTCATCCGGCGGCTGCGGCCGGGCGCCTCGGACAGCATCGCCAGGACGACGTAGGCGGCGTGGGAGAGGCCGGCGTCGCGCTGGAGCTGGGCGTCGAGCTCGCGCGGGAGCAGCTCGGCCAGGGTCAGCCAGGCCCGCCAGGCCCGCTGCTGCGTGTCGTCGAGCCAGCGCGCGGTCACGGCGCGACGGTACCGGCGCGTCGTCACCCGGATGCGCCGACCGCCACCTGACCAGGTGGTACGCACTGTGAGCGGTCGACCACCGCATGACACCTGTCGGGGGGACGGGTGACACCCCAGGGACTGTGAGCTGATCGACCGTTGACGCTCCGTCACCGGAACCTGAGGGTGTCCTGCGGCCGGATCGACCGGCCGACCACGGAACGGAGACCTCGTGCACCACGGCCACCCGCCGACCCCCAGCCCCACCGGCGGCCGGCGCGACGCCTTCGCTCCCCTGCTCGACAACCCCCTCGCCGCCCTGTTCCGCGAGCACGACCGCGCGGGCGTGGCCACGCACGGCGTCCCCACCGGCGGCGCGCCCGAGCCGGTCACCGTCTACGACGACGGCGTCCCGCGGGTGAACCTGGGCAGCAACAACTACCTCGGCCTGGCCGGCGACCCCCGCGTGGTCGAGGCCGCCGTCGACGCCGTCCGCCGCTTCGGGACCAGCACCTCCGGCAGCCGCGTCCTCAACGGCACGACCCGGCTGCACCTGCAGCTGGAGGAGGAACTGGCCGACCACTACGGCGTCGAGGCGGCGGTGCTGACCTCCTCGGGCGTGAACGCCAACGTCGCGCTCCTGTCCACCGCGGGCGGCCCCGGCGACGCGCTGCTGGTCGACGCGCACGCGCACGCCAGCGTCCACGCCGGGGCGGCCGCCAGCCGCGGCACCGTCGTCCGGTTCCGGCACAACAGCCTGGAGTCGCTGGCGCAGCGGCTGGGCCGGCTCGACCCGCGGGCCGGCGTCGTCGTCGTCGTCGACGGGGTCTACTCGATGTCCGGTGAGACCGCGCCGCTCGCCGGGCTCGCCGACCTGTGCGCCGTCCACGGCGCGCGCCTGGTCGTCGACGAGGCGCACGGCCTCGGCGTCCTCGGCGAGCGGGGCCGCGGGGCGGCCGAGCACTGCGGGGTCCTCGACCGGGTCGACGCCGTGACGCTCGCGTTCAGCAAGTCGCTGGCCAGCGTGGGCGGTGCGGTGCTGACGTCGCGGGCGGTGGCCGACGGCATCCGCGCCAGCGCCGTGCCCTACGTCTTCAGCGCCGCCAACGAGCCGGCCGGCGTCGGTGCGGCCCTCGCGGCGCTGCGCATCCTGCGCGCGGAGCCCGAGCGCCGCGACCGGCTGCGGGAGAACGGTGCCCGGCTGCGCGTCGAGCTGTCGGTGGCCGGCGCTCCCCCGCTGCCCGGCAGCGGCGCGGTGGTCGCCGTCCCCACCGGCAGCGAGGAGGCGACGGCCGCGGCGTGGCGAGCCGCCTACGAGGCCGGCGTCTACTGCAACGCGGTGGCCTACCCGGCCGTGCCGCGCGGGCAGGGGGTGCTGCGGCTGTCGGTGATGGCCACGCACACCGCCGAGCAGCTGCAGGCCGCCGCGAGCTCGGTGGCCGCGGCCGTCCGGTCGGCCCGGGACGCGCAGGCCCCCGAGCGGGCGCTCGGCGGGCGGCTCGCGGTCGCCTGACCGGCCGGGCCCGTGGTTGTGGTCACGCGGGGACGCCGGCCGCCACCCGGCCGAGCCGCTCGAGGTCTGCGCGCAACCCGGCGGTCCGGTCGCGGTGCGCGGGCAGCAGCAGCGCCGCCACCCGCTCCAGGAGCGCCGGCATGCCGGTGAGGTCGTAGCGCTGCTCGACGCGCGTGCCCGTGGCGGTGGGCGTGAGCGTCACCCGCCACTGCGTCCGGTCGCGGTAGGGGCCGCCCGGGACGGTGCGCCAGGCGAGCAGCCGTCCCGGGTCGACCTCGGTGACCTCGCACACGCGCGCCCACCGCGACCAGCCCGAGCGGTTCCACCCGCGGAACCGGGCGCCGGGGACGACCCGCGACGAGCCGGGCAGCCACGCCGCCCGGACGCACTCCCCGCTCCACTCCCCCACCCGGGTCGGGTCGGCGAGCACCGCCCACACCGCCGCGGGCGGCGCCTCGACGTCCACCGACACCGCCACCGACGGCGGGATGCGCAGGGTCACGCGCCGGATGCTGCACCCGCCGGCGCCCGGGGGCCAGGGGTCCGCGCTCTCGCGGACGACGTCGAGGAGGGAGCCGTGCCCGGGTGGGCGTGGACGCCGGCCGGCGTCGGCGGGGCCCTCCTGCTCTGCTGGCCGTGCTCGTGACGGCGCTGTGGATGGCCCGGCTGCCGGGCTAGCGCGGCGTCGTCGTCCCCGGGCGGAAGGGTGCGCCGTGGCCCGGGACGACCAGCGTGGCCAGGTCCAGCACGCGCTGGCGCTGCTCCCGCAGCTGCTCGCGGTCCGGCGCGTACGGGTCGTCGGCGGGGCCCTCGCCGGTCCACCACAGGTGGGTCAGCGCGACGACGTCGTCGGGCGTGCCCACCAGCGTCGTCACGTCCTGCGGGGTGTGCCCGGGCGTGGCCAGCAGCCGCACCGCCGGCGTCAGCTCGACCCCGTCGGCCGGGCGGCGGGTGAAGACGTCGCCCTCGATGACCGACTGGAAGTCGTGGACCGGCACCACCGGGAACAGCGCGATGTTGACCGTGTGGTCGAGGTGGTGGTGGCTGACGACGACGTCGGTGACGTCCTCCGGCGCCACGCCCAGGTCGCGCAGCGGGCGCAGCAGCAGGTCCCGGGCGGCCACCATCCCCGGGTCGACGACGACCACCCGCCCGGCGTCGCGGACCAGGCTCACCGTGCCGGCGACGTTCGGCAGCCGGGCGTAGCCCTCGAGCAGGACGTCGACGCGGGCGGTGCGGGCGAGGTCGGCCATGAGCGCGACCGTAGGGCGGCCGCGGTCCCTCCGCAGGAGGGCGACACCACGCGGATCGTGCTCAGTCGCCGTCCGCGTCACCGGAGCCGCCGTCGGCCCACGGCAGCGGGTCGACCCGCCAGTCGGCGGGGGGAGGAACCGGCTCGGACCGCACCTCGACCTGCTCGTCCAGGGGAACCCGCGCACTCGCGTAGAGCTCGTCCTCCGGGAGGTGGTACCTGGACTCCGTCATGGCGACAGCCTGGCACGGCCGGGTGCCGCGGTCCCGCGCTCGTCGCCCGCCCGCGGTACCGCGCACGCGTGCCGCAGAGCTCACACTCGCCGACACACGTGGACGCCGGGCCGGGGCCTGGCGCATGATTGGCAGTCGAGGTCCCCGAGTGCCAGCCTCCGCCGGCCCCGGGCCCCGCCCCACCCCCGCTCGACCAGGAGTGCCACGCCGTGCCCACGTACCAGTACGTCTGCGCCAACCCCGAGGGCAAGCACCAGTTCGAGGTGGTGCAGTCCTTCACCGACGCGGCCGTGGCCGAGTGCCCGACCTGCGGCGCCGCGGTGCGCAAGGTCTACGGCTCGGTCGGCGTGGTCTTCAAGGGCTCGGGCTTCTACCGCACCGACAGCCGCTCCGGCTCGTCGGCGAGCGAGAAGGCCGCGAGCACCCCGGCGTCCTCGGACTCGGCGTCCTCGAGCACCTCGTCGACGACGTCGTCGTCGTCGTCGAAGGAGTCCTCCGGCAGCTCGTCGTCCTCCTCCAGCGCCGGCGCGAAGGCCGCCGGCAGCTGACCCCCGGCAGTCCACAGCCGGACGGCCGCTCCACAGCCGGCCCGCCCCGGGTCCCGCGGGGCCGCCCGGCGGCGAGCCTGGGCCGGTGCCCCGCCTCCGCCTCCGCCTCCGCCGTCCCCGCTCCCCCGCCACCCTGCTGCGCCGGTGCCTCGCGGCGGCGCTGGCCGTCGGCGCCCTCGTGCTCGCCCTGCGCCCGCCGCCGGTCCCGGCGGCGGCCCCGCCTCCCGGCACGCCGGTCGTCACCGCCGCCGCCGACCTGCCGGCGGGCACCGTCCTCACCCCGGCCCTGCTGAGGACCGCCGAGCTGCCGGCCGCGGCGGTCCCCGCCGGCGGAGCGGCCGACCCGGCGTCGCTGGCCGGCCGGGTGCTCGCCGCGCCACTGCGGGCAGGCGAGCCGGTCACCGACGTCCGGCTGCTCGGCCCGGGCCTGACGGCGCTGCTCCCGCCCGGTCAGGTCGCCGCACCGGTCCGGCTGGCCGACCTCGCCGTCGCCGGGCTGGCCGCGGCCGGGGACCGGGTCGACGTGCTCGCCACCGCGTCCGGCGCGGCGCGCGCCGAGGTGGTCGCCTCCGGGGCCCTGGTCCTGGCCGCACCGCCCGAGGGGAGCCCGGACGGCCCGGCCGGCGGCGGGCTGCTCGTGCTCGCCGTCGACGAGGCCACCGCCGCCACTCTGGCCGCTGCGGCCACCACCGCCACGCTCACGTTGAGCCTGCCGGGGTCGCCGTGAGGCATGCCGGGGTGCTCGGGGGCTCCACGGACCTCGTGCCGCGCGGCAACGTCGTGGAGCCGGCCGTCGCGGTCGTCATCGGCACGGCGTCCACCGCGGTCGTCGCGGCGTTCGCCGACTCGTCCCTCACGCCGCTGATCGGCCTGACCGGCGCGGCGGGGTGGGCGGCGAGGTGGTGGTCGACGGCGAGTGGTCCACCTACGGCGCGCGTCCGTCAGCCGGGTGGTCACGTCCGTGCTGACCGCGGCGGTCGTGCACTTCCTCGTGGTGCTGCCGACGACCCGGCTCGCCGAGCGCCGCCGGCGGGGCGTGGAGGCCGGGACCGGGGCACGCCGTCCCGCTAGTCGCTGCCCCAGTGCGGCGGACGGTCCTCGAGGTAGCGCCGGTCGGGGTCGTCGGGCCGCTCGCCCCAGCCGACGTCGCGGTCGTCGGGCGCCCGCTCCGCCGGGGGCACCGGCGCCGGGTCGGGGGCCTCGGCCACCGGCACGCCCAGCCCGTCGAGGACCTCGGCCGTGGGCAGCCCGGCCAGGACCGCCCCGGGCACCGCGATCTTCGCCCCCCGGGTCCCCGAGCCGACGACGACGATCCCGGCGGCGGCCACCGCGGCGTCGACCAGCACCGGCCAGGACGCCGGCAGGCCGATCGGGGTGATCCCGCCGTAGGCCATCCCGGTCTCGGCGACGGCCACGTCCTGCGGCGCGAACGACGCCTTGCGCGCCCCCAGGTGCCGGCGGACCAGCCCGTTGACGTCGGCGCGGGTGGTCGCCAGCACGAGGCAGGCGACGAGGGTGGTCTGCCCCGCCCGGCGGGCGGCCACGACGACGCAGTTGGCCGACGCCTCGGGCGGCACGCCGTAGGCCTCGGTGAACGCGGCCGTGTCGGCGAGGTCGTCGTCCACGGGCGCGACCCACGCCGGACCGGACAGGGCGGGCAGGGCCGCTGCGACCGGGGCGCCGAGGAGGTCGGGCCGCGCGGCGGCCGGCTCCCAGGTCAGCGAGCCGAGGGCGGGGGCTGGTCGAGGGGGTCCGGCACGCCCGCGATCCTGCCCGGTGGCCGGATCCGCGCGATCGTCGGCCGGATCCCCGGCGGTGCCGCGGGCCGGTGCCGGTCAGGATGGGGGCCATGATCGGTCAGCTGCACTCCGTCGTGGTCGACGCGCCGGACGCACACGCGCTCGCCACCTTCTACGCCGAGCTGCTGGGGCTGGAGGTGAGCAAGGGCGGTCCCGGTGACGACTGGGTCGTGGTCAGCGGCCAGGGGCACCGGCTGGCGTTCCAGCAGGCGCCGGACCTCGTGCCGCCGGACTGGCCCGACCCGCAGCGCCCGCAGCAGTTCCACCTCGACGTCTACGTCGCCGACGTCGACGAGGCCGAGCCCAGGGTGCTCGCGCTCGGCGCGCGGAAGCTGCCCGGCGGCGGGGGCGACTTCCGCGTGTACGCCGACCCGGTCGGCCACCCCTTCTGCCTGGTGTGGGACGCGTGAGCGCCGAGCTGCCCGGCGTGGACCGGGCCTCGAGCAGCGCCTTCGTCGCCGCCACCGGCTTCGACGTCGGCGAGGTCAGCGGCACCCGGGTCACCGGCACCGTCGAGCTGGGCCCCGACCAGCACACCCCGTGGGGCGTCGTCCACGGCGGCGTCTACTGCGCGGTGATCGAGTCCGCGGCGTCGATCGGCGCCAGCGCGGCCGTGGCCGACCGCGGCCAGTTCGCCGTCGGGGTCAACAACAGCACCGACTTCCTGCGGCCGGTCACCGCCGGGCGGGTCGACGTCGTCGCCGAGCCGGTCCAGCAGGGCCGCACCCTGCAGCTGTGGCTGGTGCAGCTGACCCGCGAGGACGGCAAGCTCGTCGCCCGTGGGCAGGTGCGGCTGCAGAACGTGCCGCTGCCCGGGGCGTGACCGGGCGGGCCGCGCGGGCGGTGGCCGCCGCGGTCGCGGTGGCCACCGCCTCCGGCGTCCGGTGCGGCGCACCGCGGGTCCTGCACGACGGCGTGAACGCGGTCGTGCACCTGGCGCCGGCACCGGTGGTGGCGCGGGTGGCCACCCTGACGCCGCTGCTGCGACCCGACCCCGCCCGCCCGTTCGGCCGCGAGGTCGCGCTCGCCGCCGCCCTGGCCGCGGCGGGTGCCGCCGTCGTCCCGCCGAGCGACCTGCTGCCGCCCGGGCCGCACCGGCACGACGGGCTGACGCTCACCTTCTGGACGCACGTGGCGGTCCTCCCCCGCACGCCCACGCCCGCCGAGGCGGCCGCCGAGCTCACCGCCCTGCACCGGCACCTGGCCGCCCTCCCCGTGACCGGGTCGCCGCTGGACACCCCGCTCGACGACCTCGCGGTGTGGACCGACCGCTCCGGCGCCTGGGGCGTGTCCCCCGCCGTCCGCGCGCGGACGGCGGAGGAGCTCGACGAGCTGCGGCCGCGGCTCGGCGGTCCGGCACAGGTGCTGCACGGCGACGCCCACCCCGGCAACCTGCTGGCGACGCCGGACGGGTGGCGGTGGACCGACCTGGAGGACACCTGCACCGGCCCGGCCGCGTGGGACCTCGCCTGCCTGCGCCTCACCTCCCGGCTCGACGGCCGGGCGGCGCTGGACGCCGTGGGCGGTCCCTCCGACGCCGAGCTCGCGCCCTGGCTGGAGCTGCGCCGGCTGCACGCGCGGGCCTGGACGACGGTGGTCGCCGGTCCGGCTCAGACCAGCGGCAGCGCGGGTTCCCGGTAGGTGGTGCCGGCCAGCGACGGCGGCAGCACGTCGGGGTCGATCACCACGGAGAACAGCGCGCGCGGGTCCTGCAGCGTCGCGGGCGGGCGGGCCGCGGCGCGGGGCACCACGTGGTCCCAGCGGGCCGGCCGCCGGTGCGGCAGCAGCTCGCGGCCGTCGAAGAGGTAGTCGCCGAGCACCTCACCGACCAGCAGGCCGGCGCCGTGCTCGATGGGCAGCGCCACCGGGTCACCGGGGCGGATCTCGTCGAGGAACGTCGAGAGCTGGCGCAGGTCCTTGCTGGGCCGCCGTCCCGAGATCTCCTTGGCCAGCGCCCGCAGCTCGGCCGGCGACAGGCCCGTGGCGTCGACGTCGACGCCCGACTGGGTCCCCAGGCCGACGACGCCCGCCGCCAGGCAGGCGCCGAGCTCGTTGTGCGCCCGCGGCCGGACCACCCACACCCGCGTGCCCTCGGGCTCGGGAGCCGGCGGGACCTCGTCGGGACCGGGCCACACGTAGGGCAGGTCGTCGGGCTCGCTGCCGAACAGGGGCTGGAACAGCGGCCGGTAGAAGTCCGGGTCCTTGGCCAGCAGGTTGGACCGGTGGGACAGGTGCAGCGCGTCGTCCCCCACCCAGGAGGGCAGCAGGCCGGCGCGGGCCATCTCATCCTGGGAGGCCCCCTCGACGTCGGGGGCGAACTCGGCGATCAGCGTGTGCGTGCTGTCGGCGAACCCGCGCTCGCGCCACACCCTGACCATCGCCAGGCCGTAGACCACCAGCGCCGCCGTCCGCCCGCGCCACATGTGCACGACCGGGTGCGAGGCCCAGCCGTAGTCGGGCAGCTCGAGCGCGCGCAGCACCTGCAGCGTCTCCACGCGCTGCTTGCCCAGCCGCGGCGAGTCCAGCAGCCGCGCGCTCTCCTCGAAGTCGGCCACCGGCAGGAAGGTCTGCATCGCGGGTCTTCCTGCCCGTCCGGGTGGCGGGTCAACCGCCGAGCGCCTCCAGCGCCTCCTCCCACCGGGCGCGGCGGGCGTCGTCGTCCTGGTCCCACCAGGCCGGGCCGCGCTCGCCCAGGCCGGTCTTGGCCAGCTGCACCCGGTCGCGCGCGGCCCGCACGGCCGCGGGGTCGGCAGCGGTGCGTACCGCCGAGCGGGCGGCGCCCAGGTGCGACAGCAGCCGGGCGCGGACGTCGTCGGGCAGCGCCGGGTCGGCCTTCCGCCAGCGCCGCCCGTCGACGACGACCCAGCGGCCGTCGTCGGTGTGCTCGACGTCCCGGCTCATGCCCCGCAGCGGCGGGCGAGCTCGGGCAGCACCTCGCCCAGCGGCGCGTCGACCTTCACGTCGGCCTTCGCGTCGCCGCGGGTGGGCCCGAGGGTGACCACGCCGACCGGGATGCCGAGCTCGGCGGCCCGCAGCACGAACCGGTAGCCGCTCATGACCGTCAGCGAGGAGCCGAGGACGAGCAGGCTGCCTGCGTCCTCGAGCATCCGGAAGCAGGTGTCCACGCGGTCGCGCGGCACCGTCTCGCCGAAGAAGACGACGTCGGGCTTGAGCGGGCCGCCGCCGCAGGCGGTGCAGTCGACCATCACGAAGCCGTCGAGCACCTCGTCGGGCAGCTCGGCGTCGCCGTCGGGGTTCACCTCGTCCGCGCGCGGGCCGAACCCCGGGTTGGCCACCCGCAGCCGGCGGTGCAGCTCCGCGCGGCCGGCGACGTCGCCACAGGCCAGGCAGACGGTGCGGTCCAGCCCGCCGTGCAGCTCGACGACGTCGCGTGCGCCGGCCGCCTGGTGCAGGCCGTCGACGTTCTGCGTGACGACGCCGCCGAGCAGGCCGGCGCGCTGCAGCCGGGCGACCGCGGAGTGCCCGGCGTTGGGCCGGGCGGCGGCCATCTGCGGCCAGCCGACGTAGCTGCGCGCCCAGTAGCGGTGCCGCCCGCGCGGGTCGCGCCGGAAGGTCTGCCAGGTCATCGGGGTGTGCCGGCGCAGCGAGCCGGTGGCGCCCCGGTAGTCGGGGATGCCGGAGTCGGTGGACAGGCCGGCGCCGGAGAGGACGAGGACGTCGCCGTCGGCGACCAGGCCGGCCAGCTCGTCGAGGCCCGCCGGGCTCGCGACGGCGGGGAGGGCGGCGGTCACCGGCCCATGGTCCTCCGCGACGGCGCGCCGTGCCGCCCCCGTCGGGGTCCCGGTCAGCCGAGCCGCCGCTCCAGCCGGCCCAGCAGGTCGTCGTAGACGCGGCGCAGGCCGCGCGGTGCGAAGGTCCGCTCGAAGAAGCCGCCGACGCCGCCGGCGCCGTCCCAGGTGGTGCGCACCCGCACGGTGCTGCTGCCGGCACCCGCGGGGGTGACCGTCCAGGTGGTGACCATCGACGAGCGGGTGTCGCGCTCGACGAGGCTGCCCTCGGGCTCGGTGACCTCGACGTCCTGCTCGCGCACCCGCTTCGACGTCGCGGCGAACCGCCAGTGCACGCGGGTGCCCGAGCCCTGGCCGCCGGCGTCGACCCGGTAGTCGCTGAACTGCTCGGGCAGCACCTCCCGCCGGGTGCCGGTGTAGTCGGCGAGTGCCGCGCGGACCCGCTCGGCGGGTGCGCGGACGGTGCGTTCGGCGGTGGCGACGACCTGACCCATGACCCCATCCTCCACCGGCCGGGACAGTGGCCGACGTCACCGCGGGAACGGCGTCGGGCCGGGTACCCGTCCGGGGTGCCCGTCCTCCCCCTCCGCGCACCGCTGTCCGTCGCCCGCTCCGGCCGGGGTGAGCCACTGGTGCTCCTGCACGGCATGGGCAGCTCCCGGCGCGACTTCACCGCCGTCGTCCCCGAGTTGTCCGAGCGGTTCGACGTCCTGGCGCTGGACCTGCCCGGGTGCGGGGAGTCCCCGCACCTGGAGGAGCGGCCGACCGTCGCGGCGATCACCGACGCCGTCGAGCGGACCCTCGACGCCGAGGGTGTCGGCCGGGTGCACGTGCTGGGCAACTCCCTGGGCGCCCGGGTGGCCCTGGAACTGGCCCGCCGGGGCCGCGCGCGGTCCGTGGTCGCCATCGCGCCGTCGGGGCTCAACGTGCCGCCCGAGCGCGTCTTCCAGGGCACCGGGATGGCGGTGGCCCGCGTGGTCATGCGGACGGCGGCCCCGCTGGTGGAGCCGCTGTCGCGCTCGCGGATCGGCCGCAGCGCCATGCTCGCCCCGCTCAAGGCCCAGCCGTGGTCGACGAGCCGCGAGGAGGCCATCGGCGCCCGCGAGGGGTTCTCCGACGCCCGCGACTACTGGCGCACGCTGCTCCACGCGCTGCTGCTCGACGTGCCCCGCGGCATGGACCGCATCGCGTGTCCCGTGACGCTGGTGCAGGGCGTCGCCGACTGGATCTCCTCGGGGCAGACCGTCCGCTACCTGCCGCTGGTGCCGGGGTCCCGGTTCCGCCCGCTGGTGTGGGCCGGGCACGCGCCGCAGTCGGACCGGCCGCGCACCGTCGTCCGGCTGGTCGAGGAGACCGCCGGCCGCGCTCCTGCCGACGCGTCCGCCGAGGAGGCGCCGGCCGTCAGCGCTCCTCGGCGTCCAGGTACGAGCAGCGGAACCGCGCGCCGGCCATCGCCTCGGTGAAGCGCGCCTCCCAGGCGGGGTCGTCCGCCGGGAAGGTCGCGAACACCCGGTCCTCGAGCACGACCGGCGACCCGTCGGCTCCGGGGCGCCAGTGCCGCAGCAGCACCCGTGTCTCGCCGTCGACCTCGACGTGCGCCGCCGTCCAGTGCGCCGGGGCCGCGACGGCCCGTCGTGCGGCCGACCACGCGCCCAGGCGGGTCACCAGCAGGCCGAGGACCACCAGCAGCAGCACGATCTCCACCACCGCGAGGAGCACGGTCCGACGGTAGCCACCCGGGACGCTGCGCGGGAGCGCCCGACCCGCCCCGGTAGCCTCGTCCGGCACGCCCCGGTCGGCTCCGCGCCGACGAGCCCCCGTAGCTCAGGGGATAGAGCATCGGTTTCCTAAACCGTGTGTCGCAGGTTCGAATCCTGCCGGGGGCACCAGGGGGCTGCCCGTCGGTCAGCGCTCCCGGCTCACGCGCGCGACCTGAGCAGCCAGGCCGGTGAACCAGCGCGCCAGGTGGGGCGCCTGGTCGCGCGAGAGCAGGGCGATGCCGTCTCCGACGAAGTCGACCGTCCAGTGGCCGCGGCGGATCGACTCCGGGATGACGAAGTCGTCCATCCGCCGTCCTTCGACGCATGCCGCGTCCCGCTGGGCGAGTGAGGCTCCGCTGGTGCCGTCGACGTCGAAGATGCGGCGCAGCGTGACCTCGATGAGCACGGGGCGCTCCTCGAGGTACCGCAGCACGGCCTGACCGTCGAAGGCGCCCGGCACGCGGGTGACCAGGAAGAGCACGGCGCCGCGGTCGACCGGGGCCGGGACCAGTCCCTCGTGCGCCCAGTCGAACTGGGCCCGGACAACCCGGATGCGGTCCCACGCCTTCGGGCTGCGCAGGAACCGCGCCGACCACTCGCCGGCGAACGCCTCGAGGTGCTCGGGGAAGAACGCCTTCGGCAGGTCGTGGGCGTCCGGGAGGTCCAGCGGGGCTCACGACCGGCCCCGCACCGCCTCGTCCCAGCGGACGAGGCGGGGTCGAGCGTGTCAGGACTCGCCGCTGGGCGCGTGCACGACGTCAGGAGCCCCGGTCGGGGGCTTCAGTCCTGCCCGCGCCTGGTGTCGAGGAACAGGACCTCCAGCGTCAGGGTCCCCGTCTCGTCCCCGAACTCGACCAGCGTCCCCTCACCGCCGATGCCGCGGTAGGCACCCGTTCCGCCGGTCAGGGCGATCGGCTTCGGGTCGGGGCCGGGGCTCGTGGCGAACTGACCGGTGATGTGGCCGTCGGGGAGGCGGACCACGATGCTGCAGTCGGCCAGGATCTGCGGAGCCAGTGCGACGATGACGCAGGACCCGGCCTCGTCGCCGACCTGCTCGCCGTCCACGAACAACTGGTCGTGGAAGAGGTTCGCGTCGCCGAGCGCCAGGGGGCTGTCCGGATCGCGCTCGTTGTTCGTGGCGACCAGGGTCTGTGGGCTGAACCGGACGTCGAAGGACAGCGATGTCGAGGCGTCCCGGCGGTCGTCGTCGGCACGTGACACGGCGGAGAGCGACAGCGCCCCGGCGAGGCCGAGGAGCAGGGCCGTGACGGCGACGACGAGGACGGGCCTGCGCACGGCTGCCCCTCGGGTGCGGCGCGGCGGTGGTACGGCCGTGGTCGTGGGCGGTCGTCCTGGGACGGGCGGCTGCTGCGGCGTGGGACGTGTCATCGCGGTGATCCCTTGCGAGAGGTGGGTGGTTCCCGGAGGTCCTCCGGTCCCCCGGGTGCCCGTCACCCGGCGAGGACGCCGGGAGACGGGCACCCGGGGGGGGGGTGCTACGTGGTGGCGGCTCGCCGGCTACGGGTGACGGCCACGACGACGAGGGCGATCCCCGCCGTGGCGAGGACACCGCCACCGATCAGCACCCCCAGGGACACGGGGAAGGCGTTCGGCAGTTCCAGTCGGACCTGCGCCGTGCTGGTCAGCCCAGGACTGCCGTCGGCGTTCATCACGACGAGCTGGTAGTCCCCGTCCTGCACCGGCCAGGCGAGGTCGGCCACCGACTGCGAGGTGGCCGACGCCACCCAGAAGTCCTGGTCACCCGGCGGCGCCGCCGAGGCCACGCCCGGTTCGCCCGTCACGTCGAGACGGAGGGGGTCCACGGAGAAGTCGGTGATCCGGTCGAACGCGACGCCGGACAGGTACTCGGTGACCGCGTCGGCCGGTCCCACGCCGACGAAGACGCCGGACGGACCCGTGCTCGTCGCCGACAACCGGAGGGTCGGCGAGCCGGTGACGGCGGCGATGCCGTCGACGTCCTCCATCGCGGCGACGTCGGTGACCAGCGCGGCCGAGGACGTGGACACCTCGGCGGAGCCCGAGTCGAGCGAGCCGCTCGATCCGAAGGCGACGATCACGGCGGCGGCGGCCGCGGCCGCGAGGCCACCGAGCGCCGTCATCACCGTCCCCGTCACGGCGAGCGCCGCACGGCGCCGTGGGGCAGGGACGGGCGTCAGGGGTGGTGGGTCGTACGTGGTGGTCATGACGTGCTCCCGGTGGGTGGTCGGGTCGTCCGCTCGGGCGGACGACCGGTGCGGACGACGGGGTGACGCGCTGCTGCGCGGGCGGAGGCCGGGGCCGTCAGGCGTCGCGACGGGTCAGGGCGACAGCGGCGGCGACCAGGGCGACGGCGGCCTGGAGGCCGAAGACCCCCAGGCCGGCCCAGGGCGGCAGCACACCGTCCGGGGGACTGATCTGCATGATCGCGGCCCCGGCGTTGTTCGGGAGGTACGGCTCGGTCGCCGGCAGCAGCTGGCCGAGGAGCGGCAGCACGAACAGCAGGCCGAACAGGGCCGCCATGGCACCGATCGCGCTGCGCAGCAGCGAGCCGAAGGCCACCGCCATGACCGCCGTGAGAGCGAGGTACAGCGCGGAGCCCACGAGCGCTCGGAGGACCCCCGGATCACCCAGGGACGTGTTCACGTCCGCGGACGACATGACGGCTCGCGCCGTGAGGAAGGAGGCGAGCGCGGCCACCAGTGCGGCGACGAGGACCGCGCCCGCCGTCACGACGGCCTTGGCCCAGAGCACGGGCAGCCGCTTCGGCACGGCGGTGAAGGTCGCCCGGAAGAGGCCGGTGCTGTACTCGCTGGCGACGACGAGGACGCCGAGTGCGACGACCAGCACCTGGGTGAAGCTCACGCCGGTCAGCGCGGCCCCCAGCGGATCCGCGGCACCGCCCTCGCCCTCGGGCGGGGCGTCGGCGAGGGTGGAGGTGAGCGCGGAGGAGAGCGCCGCCGCGACGATGCTCAGGACGCTGATGACGAGCAGCCAGACGACTGGGCGCTGGCTGCGCAGCTTGATGCCCTCGGCGGCGAGGACGCGTCGTTGGGTGACGCGCAGGCCGGAGGATCGGCCGACGGCGGCTGCGGACCGGGGACGGTCGGTGGTGGTGGTCATGCGGCGGCCCTCCCAGGGGCGGTGCGGTCGTGGTCGATGGCGCGGTACTGGACGTCGTGCTCGGTCAGCGCCAGGTAGGCGTCCTCCAGCGAGGCGTGGACCGGGGTGAGTTCGGTCAGCAGGATCCGGGCCGAGAGCGCGGTCTCGGCGATGTCCGTGCTGGTGCGTCCGGCGATCGACAGGAGGTCGGGCCCGGACTGCGTGATCGCCGCGCCGTTCCCGGAGAGCAGGCGGGCGAGTTCGTCGGCCTGCGGGCTGCGGACCCGGACCTGTCCGGACGCGGAGGCGGTCATCTCCTCCATGGAGACGTCGGCCAGCAGCCGGCCGCGGCCCACGATGACCAGGTGGTCGGCGGTCAGCGCCATCTCGCTCATCAGGTGCGAGGAGACGAAGACCGTGCGCCCCTCGGCTGCGAGGCCGCGCAGGAACCCGCGGATCCAGCGGATGCCGTCGGGGTCCAGCCCGTTGACCGGCTCGTCGAGCAGGACGACCTCGGGGTCGCCCAGGAGGGCGGCGGCGATGCCGAGGCGCTGCGCCATCCCCAGGGAGAACCCGCCGACCCGCCGGTTGGCGACCTCCTGGAGACCGACCATGGCGATGACGTCGTCGACGCGGCTCCGGGGGATGCCGTTGGTCACGGCCAGTGCGCGCAGGTGTGTCAGGGCCGTGCGGCCCGGGTGCGCGGCCTTCGCGTCCAGGAGGGCCCCGACCTCGCCCATCGGGGCGGGGTGGTCGGCGTAGCGCCGTCCGGAGACGAGGACCTCCCCGCTGGTGGGGCGGTCGAGACCGACGATGGCGCGCATCGTCGTGGACTTCCCGGCGCCGTTGGGGCCGAGGAACCCGGTCACCCTCCCGGGACGCACGGTCACGGTCAGCTCGTCGACGGCGCGGGTCGCTCCGTAGACCTTGGTCAGGTTGCGGATCTCGATCATCGGTGCTCCTCCGTCGTCGTGGTCAGCGGACGCGGGAAGGACGCTAGGGAGACCGGAGGAGCGGCAGGAGCCTGCGAGCACCACGGTCGGGCGGAGGACGGCACCCCTTCCCGGGGTGCTGGCTCACCGCGGGTGTGAGGGGAGCCCCCCGCGCCGTTACGGTTCCGCAATGGCCCTGCGGGTGGTCCTCGCCGATGACAACTTCCTGGTCCGTCAGGGCACGGCGGCGCTCCTGGCAGAAGCCGCGGACGTCGACGTCGTCGCGCTGGCGGAGGACGGTCCGTCACTCGTGCAGGTCGTCCGGGCCACCGCGCCGGACGCGGTGCTCACCGACATCCGCATGCCCCCGACCTGGACCGACGAGGGTCTGCGGGCGGCGAAGCAGATCCGCCGGGACCATCCCGGCACCGGCGTGGTCGTGCTGTCCCAGTACGCCGAACCGGCCGACGTCATGGACCTGCTGTCCGGTGGCGTGGCCGGCCTGGGCTACCTGCTGAAGGAGCGGATCGGGCGCCTCGACGAGCTGGTGGCCGCGCTGGAGGCGGTGTGCCGCGGTGGGTCCGCGCTCGATCCGCAGGTGGTGGAGGCCCTGGTGACCCGCCGCAGGGAGCAGGAGCGCTCACCTCTGGCCGCGCTCTCGGAACGGGAACTCGCCGTGCTGCGCGAGATGGCCACCGGCAAGAGCAACGCGGCGATCGCCCGTGCGCTCCACGTCAGCGAACGAGCAGTGGAGAAGCACACCAACGCGCTGTTCGCGAAGCTCGGGGTGAGCGAGGAGCCGGACGTCAACCGCCGGGTGCTCGCCGTGCTCCGCTTCCTGGAAGCGGCCACACCCGACTGAACCGCGGTCGGCGCCGGCACCTCCCCCGGGCGCGGCCGGGGCCCCTGTTCCGACCGGGTCCCCTCCCCCACACTCCCTGCGTGGCCACCGGCGACCGGCATCCCCGGACCACGGTCGGCGCTCGACTGGTCGTCGCCGTGTGCCTGGCCGGATACGTCCTGGCGATCTACTGGGTGCTGGTCCTCGGCGGCGGGATGCTGCTCGGGAGCCGTCCTCCGAGCGTGCCGCTGGCCGTGGTCGCGACCGCGGTCGTCGCCGTGACCTTCGAACCCGTCCGCCGGCACCTGTCCCGGCGCTGGCTGACCTCGCCGTACGACGTGCTCGCCGAGTTCAGCCACCAGGTCGCCGGCGCGGCGGCAACGGCCGAGCTGGGGCCGCGGATGGCGCGGCTGGTCGCCGAGGCGACCGGTTCCCGCCGGGTGGAGGTGTGGCTGCGTCGTGAGGACTCCGCCGACGAGGACCTCGCCGCGCGCTGGCCCTCCGACGCGGACCCCATCCCGACCTCCGGGGCGGGGGTGCAGCGCCACGACGTCCGGCACGCAGGTGAGGTGATCGGCCACGTCGTCCGGGACGCGGGCGGGGCGTCCACCCGCCTGAGCCCGGTGGAGCAGCGTCTCCTCGAGGACCTGCTGGCCTCGGCCGGCCTGGCGCTGCGCAACCTCGTGCTGACGGCCGGACTGCAGCGCCACATCGAGCAGACCGTCGAGCGCTCGGCCGAGCTGCGGGCCTCCCGGCAGCGGATCGTGGCGGCCTCGGACGTCGCTCGCCGCCGCCTGGAGCGCGACATCCACGACGGAGCGCAGCAGCACCTGGTGGCGCTCACCGTGAACCTCGGTCTCGCGGCCACCCTGGCCGGTCGCGATCCCACCCGCGCCGCCGCACTGGTCGCGGAGCTGCGGCCGGCCGCCCAGGCGGCGCTGGCCACGCTGGAGCAGCTGTCGCGAGGGGTGTACCCGCGACTGCTGGCCGAGGCGGGACTGGCCGAGGCGTTGCGAGGCGCGTGGGCGACCAGCCCCGTGCCGGTGCAGGTGGTGGACCGGACCGAGCGACGGTTCCCCGCCGAGGTGGAGTCGGCCGCCTACTTCTGCTGCCTCGAGGCCGTGCAGAACGCGGTCAAGCACTCCCGACCGACGTCCGTACAGGTGCGGCTGGCAGGGACCGGTCCGGCGCTGTCCTTCGAGGTGCGCGACGACGGCACGGGCTTCGACCCCACCGGCGCGCTGCACGGGGCGGGTCTGGCGAACATGCGCGACCGGGTCGAGTCGCTCGGGGGCACGCTGACGATGGACAGCCGGCCGGACGCCGGCACACGGGTCCGGGGCCGGGTACCGGTCCCGGTGGGGCCGGGTGGCTCCGATGGCTGAGCAGGTGGTCCCGCAGGGCGCCGCGGCCCGCCGGTGGGCATGGTCCCTGTGCGTCGTCACCGTCGCCGTGTCCGCCGGCCAGATCGTCGTGCTGGTGGCCGGCGGACTCCCGTTGCTGGCGGCCGAGAGCCTCGACGAGCCCTTCCCGACGGTCACGGTCGCCGTCGCGATCGGGTCCGTGATCGGCGCCGTGATCGTCGACCGGCATCCTCGTCACCGCGTCGGCTGGCTGATCTGCACGGGACAGGCAGGCGCCGCCCTCGGGCTGGGCGCCCAGGCGCTCGGCCTCGCGGTCCTGGTCGGCGACCTCCCGGTGCCCGAGCCGGTCGGACACGTGGCCGGGTGGGTCGGCTCGGTGTTCGGGGCCTCCTACGCACTGACCCTGCTGGGGCTGGTCCTGCTGCTGGTCCCGGACGGGCACCTGCCGTCGCGTCGCTGGTGGCCGGTGGCGGTCCTCCTGGTCGGCGGGTTCTGCGTGGCGACCTCCGGCCTGCTCCTCGTGCCGCCGACCAGCTTCGGCGCGACGGACACGCTGGAGGCCCCGGCCCTGGCCGTCGCGCTCGCGGGAGGCGGCCAGGTCGCGGTGACGGTGGGCCTCGCGGGCAGTGCGGTGGCGCTCGTGCGGCGACTCCGTCGCGCTCGGGGCGAGCTGCGTCAGCAACTGCGCTGGATGGGAGCAGCAGCCGCGACCGTCGCCGCGGCGGTAGCCGCCGTCGTGTTCGACGGCGTCACCCGGGGCGCTGACGCTCCGCAGCGGTGGTACCTGCAGCAGTTGCTGTACCTGAGCTACCTCGCGTTCCAGGTGGCCACCGGTTTCGCCGTCCTGCGCTACCGGCTCTACGACATCGACCTGATCATCGGCCGCACCGTGCGGCTGGCTGTCCTGGGTCTGTTCGTCACCGCCGGCTACGTGAGCGCGGTGGTGGCCCTCGGTTCCCTGCTGGCCGGCTCGACGACGGGGTTGTGGCCCTCACTGACGGCCTACGTCCTCGTCGCGCTCGCGTTCCAGCCGCTGCGCAGGCAGGTGGACCGCTTCGCCGACCGCGTGGTCCACGGTCACCGCGCCGCGCCGTACGACAACCTCGCCGAGCTGACCCGCCAGCTCGCGACGGGCGGGCTGTCCGACCGCGAGCTGCTCGGGCTCGCGGCGCGGTGCGGTGCCCTGGCCGTCGGGGCCTCCACCGCCCGCGCGACCGTCGCCGTGCCGGCGGGTGAGGACGTCAGCACCGACTGGCCCCCGGACGCCGAGCACCGGACCGACGTCGTGGTCCCGGTCGTCGACCGCGGCGAGGTCCTCGGCCGGGTCGAGCTCGGACTGCGGCCGGGGCACGCCCTCACCCGCGGGCAGCACCGGTTGCTCGACGAGCTGGCCACCCACCTCGTGCTCGCCTTCCGCAACGTGCGCCTGACTGCCGCCCTGCACCGGCGCGCCGAGGAGGTGACCTCCCACCGGGCCGAGCTGGAGGCGTCGCGCCGACGACTGCTCACCGCCGCCGACACCGAGCGCCGGCGAGTGGCCGCAGCGATCCGCGCGGAGGTCGCCGTCCACCTCGACCCGTTGCCCACCGCCCTGACCGACGTCCAGGACCGCCTGGACCGGGACCCGGCCGGAGCGCGGTCGAGACTCCACGAGCTGCAGGAGTCCGTGACCCGGGCGATCGAGGCGCTGCGGACGATCACCGCCGGGGTGCTGCCGCCGCTGCTGGCCCGGCGTGGCCTCACCGCCGCCGTCCACGCCCACGTCTCCCGCACTCCGCGCAGGGCGACCGTGCTGGTCGGGGAGGACCTCCCGGAGCGCCTCGACCCGTCGGTGGAGGCCGCTGCCTACCAGTTCGTCGTCCAGGCCCTCACGACCGTGGGGCCCGGGTCCGAGGTGAGCATCGCTCCCGCGGACGGCGGTCTCGCGCTGTCGGTGCGGGGCAGGTCCACCGGCCGCGCGGCTGACCGGCTGCCGGTCCTCGACCGGGTGCAGGCCGTCGGCGGTCACCTCGACGAGGTGGACGGCCCCGGAGGGGGCGTGGAGCTCCGGGCCGTGCTGCCGCTGGAACCGAGCGCCCAGGCTGCGGCGAGCCGGTCGGGCCCGAAGGCCGACTTCTTGATGTAGGCCACGGCTCCGCACGAGCGGGCACCGTCACCGAACTCGTCCTCGTCGTGCGTGGACACCAGCACCACGACCGGACGGCGGGCCAGCGTCGCGAGGCGGCGCGTCGCCTCCATGCCGTCGATCCCCGGCAGGCCCACGTCCATGAGCACCAGGTCCGGCTGCAGGGTCCGCGCGGCGACCAGGCAGCTCTCCCCCGACTCGGCCGTGCCCACCACGACGAACGGGTCGGTCGACTCCACCACGGCGGCCGCGGCTCGCCGGAAGGGCGCCTGGTCGTCGACGATGAGCACCCGCACCTGGGCCACCGACCATCACCTCGCCGCCAGTCTCCTCGACACCGGGAGAGCACACCCTCGTGCCCTCCACACCTGTCGGGGGTGCCAGCCCCACCCCGGCACCCTCCTCGGCCCGGCCCGCGGCAGCGATGCCCCAGCCGACCCACGGAGCGAGGTCGGTCCGGGTGGTCGAGGACCATCGGCGACGTCGAGCACCCCGCCTGCCCGGAGCAGGCGCGGCGTCGTCGGGACCTCGTTCGGTCCGGCCGGTCCTACTCCGGCAGGAGGGCGCACACGTCGGTGACGTGGGGGGTGTAGCTGACGACCCGCTGACTGAACTCGACGGGCATGCCCGTCTCGGGGTCGACCCGCTCCTCGATGACCACCCGTCCCCTGACCAGGGAGACCTCGGGCAGCCCGGCGGCGGCGAGGGCGGCAGCCTGCCCGGGCGTCTCGGGGTACAGCAGGTTGGCCCCGGACAGGACGATCGTCTGCGTGTTCGTCCGGGGGTCCACCGTGAGGACGAGGCGTCCGGGGATGTGGATGTCGACGGAGGAGTCCTGGCCGGCCTCGAGGTCGTGGAGCCGGACCACGCTGTTGCCGACCAGCTGGAACCCGAACTCCCGCTCGACGAAGCGGGTGGTGTCCTGGAGGACCTCCACGCCGATGGTGGTTCCGCAGGCCTCGAAGGTGACGTCGATCTCCTGTGCCTGGGCAGGAGTGGCGATGGCGACTGCCAGCGGTGCGGACAGCGCGAGTGCAGCGGTCTTGCGCATCAGAGCTTCCCCGTTCCTGGTCGTCGGTGACGTCGTGAGCGTCGGGGAGAGGGTGGAGCCCGGTCGGGGTCACCCGGACTCCCCGGACGTCGAGGACCCGCCCCTGCAGCGGCCGTGCAGCGAGTCGCTACGGCGCGTACCCCCCGCACGGACGGCGCGCGGCCGGGACCTGCCCGGCGCACCTCTCGACGCCGACCGGGTACGCAGGCCGCATGGCACTGCGCAACGCGGCGGTCGCGGCCGCCGGTCAGTGGACCGACCCCGACGACGGGATCCGCTATCCCAGCGGTGAGGTGCACGCCTGGGAGCGCGGGCGCAACGAGACGGTCTGCGGCCTGTCGCTGTCCCGCTCCCGGCTGGCCCGCTTCCCGCACGTGAGCTGGGCCGACGTCCAGCCCGAGTCCGGCCGGCACGCCGAGGAGGTGCAGGCCGTGTGCCGCCGGTGCCGGGCCGCCCTGGGTGCGCGCCGCGACGACCGCGGCTGGACCCGCACGAACCCGCGCCCCTGACGTCCCGTGGTACGCCTGTACCACGGGACGAGCGGGAGGTCGGCATGCGGTTCGCCCTGGTGCCGCTGGCGGCGGTCGCAGGCGCCGTCCCGGCGCTGGGGAGCGGCAACGGCTGAGCGACCCGTTGGGCGGACACTCCTCGCAGAGGGAAACCCTTCCGGCTCCGAAGCGTTACCGTTCCAGGTGCACGTCGTACCCCTCGGCAACGGCGCCGGGGGACAGCGGAGGTGGGAACGCAGCGATGGAGACCACGGTGGTGGACGTCCCCGAGCGGGGACGGTTCGAGGTGCGGGTCGGCGACCGCGTCGTCGGGTTGGCCAGTTACCACGTCGAGAACGGGACGATGGCCCTGCCGCACACCGAGGTGGACCCGAGCATGGGTGGCCGCGGTCTCGGCAAGGTCCTGGTCAGCGGGGTCCTCGACGCCGCCCGCGAGCGCGGGCTCACCGTCCTGCCCTACTGCTCCTTCGTGCGCCACTACATCGAGCAGCACCCCGAGACGCTGGACCTGGTCGCCGACGAGGACAAGCCGCACTTCGGCCTGGCCACCGCCGACCACTGAGCCGCTGACCTGCGGTCCCCCGCCGGGTTGCCTAGCCTGGCGGGGGTGCCGACAGCTCTGCTCTGGTTCCGCCGCGACCTCCGACTCAGGGACCACCCGGCGCTCGTCGCCGCGGTCGAGGCCGCGGGTGGCGACGGCACGGTGGTGCCCGTCTTCGTCGTCGACCCGCGCCTGTGGGAGACGTCGGGCCGGCCACGGCGGGAGTTCCTGCGCGGTTGCCTGGCCGACCTGCGCGAGCAGACCGGCGGGGCCCTGGTCATCCGCTCCGGCGACCCGGTGCGCGTGATCCCCGACCTGGTCCGCGAGACCGGGGCGGGGAGCGTGCACCTGTCCGCCGACGCCGGCGTCTACGGCCGGGCCCGCGACGCGGCGGTCGAGCAGGCGCTCGGCGACGTCCCGTTCGTGCGCACCGGCTCGCCGTACGGCGTCACGCCCGGGCGGCTGACCAAGGACGACGGCACGCCGTTCAGGGTCTACTCCCCCTTCGCGCGGGCCTGGCGGGCCCGCGGACTGCACGGCCCCGCGCCGCGACCCGACGTCGCCTGGGCCCCGGACGTGCCCACGGAGGACCTCCCGCCGGCGCAGGACCTCGACGGCACGGTGCTCCCCCCGGCCGGGGAGCGGGCCGGGCTCGACGCCTGGGCGCTGTTCCGCGACCAGCGGCTGCTCGGCTACGCGACCTCCCGCAACACGCCCGGCACCGACGGCACCAGCCGGCTGTCGGCGCACCTCAAGTACGGCACCGTGCACCCGCGGACCCTCCTCGCCGAGGCGCAGGGACTCGCCGAGGACCACGCCGGAGCCGTGGACACGTTCGTCGGGGAGCTCATCTGGCGCGACTTCTACGCCGACGTCCTGTGGCACCGCCCCGAGACCGCGCGCGAGCCGTTCAACGAGCAGATGAAGGCCATGCGGTACGACACCGGCCCGGTCGCCGACGAGCACTTCGCCGCCTGGGCGGAGGGCCGCACCGGCTATCCGATCGTCGATGCCGGGATGCGCCAGCTGCACGGCGAGGCCTACGTGCACAACCGAGTGCGGATGGTCCTGGCGTCCTTCCTGTGCAAGGACCTGCACGTCGACTGGCGGCGCGGCGCCCGCTACTTCCTCGACCACCTCGTCGACGGCGACCTGGCCAGCAACCACCACGGCTGGCAGTGGGTGGCCGGCACCGGGACCGACCCCTCGCCGTACTACCGCGTGTTCAACCCGACCCGGCAGGGCCAGCAGTTCGACCCCGACGGTGCCTACGTGCGCCGCTGGGTGCCGCAGCTGCGCGACGTCCCCGACCGGTACGTGCACGAGCCGTGGACCATGCCCGGTGGGCCGCCGGAGGGCTACCCGGCGCCGATCGTCGACCACGTCGAGGAGCGCCAGGTCGCGCTGGCCCGCTACCAGGCGGTGCGGGATGCCTGAGGGCCACACCCTCTACCGGCTGGCGAGGGAGCAGTCGGAGCTGTTCGCCGGCCGCCCGGTGCACGTGACCAGCCCGCAGGGCCGCTTCGCCGCCGGGGCCGCGCTGCTCGACGGCCGCGTGCTCGAGGAGGTCACCAGCTACGGCAAGCACCTGTTCGCCGACTTCGGCGGCGACGTGCTGCACGTGCACCTGGGCCTCTACGGCACCTACTCCGCCGGGGTCGGGGACCCGCCGCCGCCGCGCGGGGCGCTGCGCATGCGCTGGGTGGCCGACGGGCCGGAGGGCGAGGGCGTCTGGACCGACCTGCGCGGGGCGACGGCGTGCGACGTCCTCACCCAGCCCGAGGTCGACACCATCCTCGACCGGCTCGGCCCCGACCCGCTGCGCACCCGCCGCGGCGGCCCGCTGTCGTACGCCAAGGTCGGCCGCAGCCGGACGGCGGTCGGCGCGCTGCTCATGGACCAGTCGGTCCTGGCCGGGGTCGGCAACGTCTACCGCGCCGAGATCCTCTTCCGGCACCGCATCTCGCCGTTCCGCCCGGGCCGTGACGTCGGCGCCGACGAGTGGCAGGCGCTGTGGGACGACCTCGTGGTGCTGCTGCGCGCCGGCGTCCGGATGGGCCGGATCGTGACGACGCGGCCGGCCGACCGCTCCCGCCGCTCCGGTGCGGTCCGCCGCGAGGACGCGCACTACGTCTACCGGCGCACCGGCCTGCCCTGCCGCATCTGCGGCACCGAGGTGCGGACCGAGGAGATGGTCGGCCGCAACCTCCACTGGTGCCCCGTCTGCCAGGCCGTCTAGCACCGGGTCGGGGAACGGCGGCTAGAGGGCGCCCTTGACGGGGTCGCCGGCGGGGTGGGCGGTGAGCACCTGGACCGCGGGGCGCTCGGTGAGCTTGCCCTCGAGCCTCGCCGACAGCGAGGTCAGGGGCTCGGCCTTGCCGTGGGTGGCCAGCGCCTCGGGGCTCTCCCACTGCTCGACCATGAGGAGGACACCGCGGCCCTCGTGCAGGGCGTACCGCTCGCAGCCGGGCTCCTCGTGCACCTTCGGCACCGTCTCGAGCACCGCCTGCCGGACCTCGTCCACGTGCTCGGGCTTCGGGGTGATGGTGGCGACGACGACGACGGACACGGGCGGTCCCCTCTGCTGTGGACGGTGGGCTCGCCGGGCGCGTGATCTGGCGCACGGACGCCCGGCGGGGCCAGGATGCCAGTCGTGTCGGACGACGGTGAGCGCGCCCCGGAGGACGGCAGGCCGCTGCGGGTGGCCGTGGTGGGCGCCGGCCCGGCCGGCATCTACACCGCGGAGACCCTGACCCGCCGGGCGCCGGTGCCGGTGACCGTCGACCTGATCGACCGGCTGCCCACCCCCTTCGGCCTGGTCCGGCACGGCATCGCCCCCGACCACCCGAAGATGCGGGCCATCCGCGACACCCTGCACCGGGCGCTCGACCACCCCGGCGTGCGGTTCGTCGGCAACGTCGAGGTGGGCACCGACATCGCCCTCGACGAGTTGCGCACGCACGTCGACGCCGTCGTCTACACCTACGGCGCGGCCCTCGACCGGCCGCTGTCCGTCGACGGCGAGGACCTGCCCGGCAGCCTGGCCGCCACCGACCTCGTGGCCTGGTACTGCGGGCACCCCGACGCCGACCGGGCGAGGGTCGAGGCGGCCCTGAGCGGCGTCCGCCGCGCGGTCGTAATCGGCGTCGGCAACGTGGCCCTCGACGTGGCACGGGTGCTGGCCCGCGCCCCGCAGGAGCTCGAGCCCACCGACATGCCCCAGCACGTGCTCGACGTCCTGGCCGCCACGCCGGTCGAGGAGGTCACCGTGCTCGGCCGCCGCGGCCCCGCGCACGCCAGCTTCACCACCATGGAGCTGCGCGAGCTCGACGGGCTGGACCAGGCCACCGTGCTCGTCGACCCGGCCGACCTCGAGCTGACCCCCGCCGCGGAGGAGCGGGTCGCCGCCGACCGCAACGCCTCCCGCAACCTCGCCGTCCTGCGCGAGTGGGCCGGCCACCGGCCCGAGCCCGGCCGGGTCCGGCTGTCGCTGCGCTTCTACCGCCGGCCGGTGCGCCTGCTCGGGGACGACCGGGTCACCGGCGTGGAGGTGGAGCGCACCGCGGTGGACGACGACGGCCGGGCGACCGGCACCGGCGAGTACGAGGTGCTGCCCGCCGACCTCGTCGTCCGCTCGGTCGGCTACCGCGGGCAGGGGCTGCCCGGCCTGCCCGTCGACACGCGCACCGGCACCGTGCCCAACGAGGAGGGCCGGGTGCTGCGCGGGGGCGCCCCGTCGGCCGGCGAGTACGTGGCCGGCTGGATCAAGCGCGGCCCCAGCGGAGTGGTGGGCACCAACAAGCACGACGCCCGCGAGACCGTCGCCTCGCTGCTGGCCGACGCCGAGGCCGGGGTCATCGGCCCGCACGGCGACCGCGACGACCTGGTGAACACGCTGCGGGCCCGCGGGACCGAGCCGGTGCTGCTGGAGGACTGGCGGGCGATCGACGCCGCCGAGGTGGCCCTGGGCGCCACGCGCGGGCGGGCCCGCACCACGATGCACGAGCGCGAGGCGCTGCTCGCCGCCGTCCGGGCGGCCGCGGACCGACGAGTTCCGGCTCTCCCGCCGGTCGACCCCGCATGCAGCTGAGCAACGTCCTCGCCGTCCTGCCCGTCGACGACTTCCCCACCGCGGAGGCGTGGTACCGGCTGCTGTCGACCGGGAACCCGACCGCCGTCCGATGGCCACCCGCGCGGAGTGGCAGCTGACCGACGGCGGCGCCGTCCAGGTCATCGCGCTGCCCGACGCGCCGCGCGGGACGACGGTGGTGCTCGGCGTCGACGACGCGGACGCACGGGCCGCCGAGCCCGCCGGACGCGGCGTCGACGCGCGGCTCTCGACCACCCCCGACGGCGCCTTCCGGCTGGCGGCCTGCACCGACCCGTCGGGCAACACCGTCATGCTCGGTCAGGTGCTCTGACCCAGCACCGCGGCGGCGAGGTCGCGCGCGCCCTGTTCGGAGGCCGCGGCCACGAACCGGATGAGCGTCCCGGTGTCCGGGCGCAGCCGCAGCGGCCCGCCGTCGTCGGTCAGCGCCACCCCGCCCGCGGCGGCCAGCACGGCCAGCCCGCCGGCGACGTCGTGCACGTGGGTGCCGCTGCGGTCGAGGTCGTGCCAGGCGGCGGCGGACCCGTCGGCGACCAGGCACAGGTCGACGGCGGTGCAGCCGGTCACCCGCACCCGGTGCGCGGTGGCGGGCACCCGGACGGTGCGTCCCGACGGCGCGACGACGGTGCTGCCCTCCCGCACCCGCGCCGGCACGCCGTCGCGCTGCGCGCCGGCGTCCACGGTCCCGGCCCAGCGGCGGCCGGAGGACAGGTCGACGACGAGCCCGGCCACCGGGCGGCCGCGGTGCACCAGCCCCGCCGAGAACGCCCACGGCGGCAGCCCGGCGCGGAAGTTGCCGGTGCCGTCGAGCGGGTCGAGCACGATCCACGGCTCGTCGCCGGTCACGTCGGGGTCGGGGCGCTCCTCCGACAGCACGGGCACGCCGAGCGGTGCCAGCGTCTCGGCGGCGGCGTCGTGCGCGGCGTCGTCGGCGGCCATCGACCAGCTGCCGTCGTCCTTCCGGACGTCCCGCCCGGTGTCCCGGGCCAGCGCGACGGCCACCTCGACCCGGGTGGCGGCCAGCGCGGCGAGGTGGGCGAACCGCTCGGTCAGCGGCGCGTCGGCCGGCGGCGCGACCACCTCGACCACCCGCCCGGTCCCCGCGTCACGGACCTGCGAGCAGCCCCAGGCCGCGGCGACGGCGAGCAACCCGGCCCGGCCGGTCACGTGCGTGGAGCGGTGGACGACGACGGCCTCGGTGGTGCCCTCGTCGGTCCAGCGGCGTCGCAGGTGCGCCGCCGCGCCGTCGCCGACGAGCAGCCGCGCGCCGGGGTCGAGCAGCTCGGGCGCGAGCGCGGCCGGCCCGACGCCGAGCAGCCGGGCCGCCGCGCGCAGGTCCTCCCCCGACGCCGCCACCCGCATCGTCTCCGCCACCACTCCCCCGCTCCGCCCGCCCTCCCGCAAGGTAGGCCACCGGGGGCGCCGGGGTAGGGCGCCACGGTGACGGCTCCCGCGCGCACCGGTCTCGACGACGTCGACGTCGTCCTCCTCGTCCACCAGGAGCCCCCGGAGCTGCTCGCGCGGCACCACGCGGCGCTGTCGGCGGCCACCGGCCCCGGCTGGCGCGGCCGGGCGCTGCTGGTGGAGAACGCCGCCGCGCCGGCGACGTCGGCGGCCGCCCGCGGGCACCTGTCCGAGCACTACCCGGACGCCGACCGGTGGGTCCTGCGCTCCCCGCGCAACCTCGGCTTCGCCCGCGCCATGGACCTCGCCCTCGACGCCTGCCGCGGCCGGTTCGTGGCCCTGGTCAACTCCGACGGCGAGCCCGACCCGGGCATGCTGCACCGGCTGGCCGGCGTCCTCGACGCCGAGCCCCGGGCGGTGTGGGCGGCGCCGGCGGTCTCCGGCCCCGGCGAGGACGACGACCCGCCCGGCCCGCCGTTCGAGGCCGGCGAGCTGGGCGGCACCGCGCTGCTGGTGCGCCGGGCGGAGTTCCTGGCGGCCGGGGGCTTCGACCCGCTGTACTTCTTCTACAACGAGGACCGCGACGCCTCCGCCCGCCTGCGCGCGGCCGGGCACCTGCTGCTGCGGGTCCCCGACAGCCGTTTCCGGCACGGCAAGGACGGCCGGAGCGCCCGCGGGGTGTTCCTGCGCGAGTGGCACTACGGCCGCACCGTCCAGGTGTTGCTCCCGCAGCACGCGGACCGGCCGGTGCGGGAGGCGCTGACCTTCCTCGCCCGGCGGCCGCGCGCGGTCGCACAGCACCTGCGCGACGGCGACCTGCCCGGCGCGGCCGGCATCGCGCTGGCCACCCTCGAGCTGCCGCGCGGGCTCCTGGTGGCCGCCGCGCGGCGCCGCCACCCCTGGGACGGCGCCCGGCTCGCCGCCTGGCTGGAGGAGCACCGCGGCGACGTCGAGCTGGACCGCTGTCCCTGAGCCGGTCCGGCTCAGCCCGAGTTGCGCAGCGCCGTCGCGATCCCGTTGATCGTCAGCTGGATGTTGCGCCGGACCAGCTCGTCGTCGTCGCCGGTGCGGCGGCGGCGCAGCATCTCCACCTGCAGGTGGTGCAGCGGCTCCAGGTAGGGGAACCGGTTGCGGATGGAGCGGACCAGCGACGGGTTGTCGGCCAGCAGGGAGTCGTCGCCGGTGACCGCGAGCAGCATCCGGCAGCTGCGCTCGTGCTCGGCGGTGATCTGGTCGAACACCCGCGCGCGCAGCTCCTCGTCGGGCACCAGCCCGGCGTAGCGGGCGGCGAGCTCGAGGTCGGTCTTGGCCAGCACCATCCCCATGTTCGACAGCACCGTGCGCAGGAACGGCCAGCGCCGGTGCAGCTCCCGCAGCCGGTCCAGGCGCGCGGGGTCGTCGCCGATCCAGGACTCCAGCGCCGACCCGGTGCCGTACCAGCCGGGCAGCATGATCCGCGCCTGCGACCAGCTGAACACCCACGGGATGGCCCGCAGGTCGGCGATCCGGTCGCCGGCCTTGCGCGAGGGCGGCCGGCTGCCGATGTTGAGCTCGGCCAGCTCGCGGATCGGTGTCGCGGCGCGGAACCACTCCACGAAGCCCGGGGTGTCGTGCACCAGCGCGCGGTAGGCGTCCTGGGCGCGGGCGGCGAGGTCGTCGAGCAGCGCGTAGGCCTCCTCGGCGTCGTCGCCGAGCCCCTCGACGTCGAGCAGCGTCGCCTCCAGCGTGGCCGCGACCAGCGCCTCGAGGTTGCGGCGGGCGAGGGCCGGCTCGCCGTACTTGGCCGCGATGACCTCGCCCTGCTCGGTGAGCCGCAACGCCCCGGCCACCGCGCCGGGCGGCTGCGCGCGGATCGCCTCGTAGCTCGGCCCGCCGCCGCGCCCGACCGTGCCGCCGCGGCCGTGGAAGAGCCGCAGCCGGATGCCCTCGGCGCGCGCCACCTCGACCAGCGCCAGCTCGGCCCGGTACAGCGCCCAGTTGGCGGCCAGGTAGCCGCCGTCCTTGTTGCTGTCGGAGTAGCCGAGCATGACCTCCTGCGCGTCGCCCCGGTTGCGCACCAGCTCCCGGTACACCGGCTGGGCGAGGACGGCGGTCATCGTCTCGCCGGCGCCCTGCAGGTCGGCGATCGTCTCGAACAGCGGCGAGATGCCGACCGGGCAGGTGGGGCCGTCCTCGCCGTCGGGGTCGAGCAGGCCGACCTCCTTGAGCAGGACGGCGACCTCCAGCACGTCGCTGACCGACTCGCACATGCTGATCACGTAGTTGGGGATCGCCCGCGGGCCCAGCAGCGCCACCTGCTCGGCGGCGGCCACCAGCAGGTCCAGCTCGCCGCGGGCCAGCTCGGAGAGCTCCGCGGCCGGGCGCACCAGCGGCCGGCGCATCCGCAGCTCACCGGCCAGCAGCTCCACCCGCGCGGCCTCGTCGAGGGACGCGTAGTCGGGGCAGACGCCGGCCCAGGCCAGCAGCTCGCCGACCACCTCCTCGTGGACGGAGGAGTTCTGCCGCATGTCCAGCCCGGCCAGGTGGAAGCCGAACACCTCGACGGCGTCGCGCAGCCGGGCCAGCCGGTCGTCGGCGAGCGCGCCGGCGCCGTGGCTGCGCAGCGAGGCGTCGACGACGGCGAGGTCGGCGATCAGCTCGCCGGGGGTGTCGTAGGGGGTGAGCTCGGCGTGCGGCGCGGCGCCGGGCACCCGCCCGAGGACCCGCCGCGCGGTGGCCGCCAGCCGTGCGTGCACCCCGTTCAGCGCCCGGCGGTAGGGCTCGTCGGCCCGGAACGGCGAGTCGTCGCGGGAGGCGTCGGCCAGGTGCGACAGCTCCGGCGTCGGCGTGACCAGCCGGTCGGACATCGAGAGCTCGCTGCGGAGCTCGACGAGCTCCGACAGGTGGTGGGCCAGCGCGGTCTCGGCCTGGCGGGTGCTGGCGCGGCGGACGGCGTCGGCGGTGACGAACGGGTTGCCGTCGCGGTCGCCGCCGATCCACGAGCCCGGCTGCAGCACCGGCTGCGTGGGCAGCCCGCTGGAGGGCCAGCGCTCCCCCAGCGCCCGGCGCAGGTCGGCGTTGATCTCGGGGACGACCCGGAACAGCGACAGGTCGTAGTAGCGCAGCGCCTCGTCGATCTCGTCGGCCAGCCGCAGCCGCGACAGCCGCAGCAGCGCCGTCTGCCACAGGGTCAGCACCGAGCGCTGCAGGGCCGTCGACCACCGCTGCTCGTCGACCTCGCCCGGCGCCATCCGGTCGCGCTCGCGGATGAGCTCGGCGACCTCCCGCTGGACCTGCGAGATCGTCCGGCGGCGCACCTCGGTCGGGTGCGCGGTGACCACCGGCACGACCAGCGCGCCGGACAGCTCCCGCGCGACCACGTCGGGGTCGAGGCCGGCCCGGTCGAGCAGCGCGAAGGTGGCCGCGAGGCTGCCCGGCTGCGGCGGCGACCCCGCCCGGTGGTGGTGCCGGCGGCGGCGCTCGTGGTGCAGGTCCTCGGCGAGGTTGGCCAGCAGCGAGAAGTGGCTGAACGCGCGGATGACGTGGTTGGCCGCCCGGACGTCGAGGTCGCCGAGGCGGGCGGCCAGCCCGGCACGGTCGGTCTCCGAGCGGCGCACGGCGAAGGCCTGCACGCGGGTGGACTCGACGAGGTCCAGGACGTCGTCGCCGGTCTGCTCGCGGATGACCTCACCGAGCACCCGGCCGAGGAGCCGGATGTCGTCCCGCAGCGGGGCGTCGTCGGCACGGCCGTCCCCCTGCGGGTCTCGGCCGGGCAGGCGCAGGTCGGCGACGTCCACGGTGGCTTCGGACATGGAGGGCAGTATCCGTCCCCCGTGTGACGGGCGGGTGTCGCGGGCACCTGCCCGCCCGTGCTGACGCTGCGCGCCACCCCCGCCGACCCCGCTCCCGCCGGCCACGGGGAGGGCCCCACCTGGGACGCCGCCCGCTCCGAGCTGCTGTGGGTCGACATCTCCGCCGGCCTGGTCCGCCGCGCGACCCTCGACGGCGACACCCTGGCCGACGCCGGCTCGCTGCGCGCCGGGGACACCGTGGGCGCCGTCGTCCCCGCGGCGGCCGGCGGCTGGCTCGCCGCGGCCGGCGGCAGCTTCACCCACCTGGCCGACGACGGCACCGCCCGCGTCCTGCTCGAGCTGACCGGCGTGGGCGGCAGCGAGGCCGACGGCGGCACCCGCATGAACGACGCCAAGTGCGACCGGGCCGGGCGGTTCTACGCCGGGACCATGGCCTTCGACGAGCGCCCCGGCGCCGGCGTCCTCTACCGGCTCGACACCGACGGCACCGTGACCACCGTCCGGGAGGACCTCACGGTCTCCAACGGCCTGGGCTGGTCACCCGACGACCGCACCGTCTACCTCGCCGACTCCGGCCCGGGGCTGGTGCACGCCTTCGACCACGACCCGGGCAGCGGCGAGTGGAGCAACGCCCGCGTGCTGCTGGAGACCGGCGGCGCCGACGGCGTCGCCGACGGGCTCACCGTCGACGACGAGGGCTGCCTCTGGACGGCGATGTGGGGCGGCGGCCAGGTGCGCCGGTGGTCCCCCGAGGGTGAGCTGCTCGCCGTCGTCGAGGTGCCGGTGGCCAACACCTCCAGCTGCGCCTTCGCCGGTCCCGACCGGGGCCTGCTGGTGATCAGCACCGCGCACGGCGAGGGGGACGAGGAGCAGGCCGGGCGGCTGTTCACCGTCCGGCCGGGCGTGACCGGCCCGCCCGCGAGCCCCTACCGCGGCCCGCTGGCGGCCCTGCGCCAGTAGGAGGACCCCACCGCCCCCGCCACTCGGAGGCTCGCGGCGGGCCCCTGCGGTGGGGCCGGCTCAGCTCTCCTGCAGCAGCGCCAGGGCCGCGGCGGCGAGCTGGTCGCCGGCGGCGGCGCCGCGCTCGAACTCCTCGGCCGCGCCGGCGATGTCGCCGCGGTCGGCCAGGAGCACGCCGAGGTTGTGGTGGCAGTAGGCGTCGCCCGCGTGGATGCCGGCGCGGTAGGCCTCCTCGGCCGCCTCGTCGTCGCCCAGCTCCTCGCGGTAGAGGTTGCCCAGGGGCAGCCACGCCACCTGCTCGCCGAGCTTGGCACCGCGCTCGAGCACCGAGCGGGCCTCCTCGGCGCGGCCGGTCTGCAGCAGCAGCGCCGCGAGGTCGGCGCGCGCGGCGGCGAAGTGGGCGGCCCCGGCGCGCAGCCGCGCCTCGAGGGCGGGGTCGAGGGTGGCGCACCACTGCCAGCAGGCGGCCACGGCGTCGGCCTCGGCGTCCCCGGCGGCGGCGAGCTCCTCGGCGACGGCCAGCGCCTGCTCCCGCTCCCCCTGCTCGCGCAGCAGGAACGCCAGCTGCAGCCCGCCCTCGGTGTCCCCGGCCTCGGCGGCCCCTCGGTAGGCGGCCATGGCCCCCGCGAGGTCGCCGAGCTGCTCGAGCACCAGCCCGAGGTTGCGCCAGGCGTCGGACTCGCCACCGGCCAGCGCGACCTCGTAGGCGTCGACGGCCTCGGCCCAGCGCTCCTGCGCGGCCAGGCTGTTGCCCAGGTCGTAGTAGCCGGTGACGTCACCGAGGGCCGCCGCGCGGCGGAAGCACCACTCGGCGTCGGTCAGCCGGCCGGCGTCGGCGAGGTCGCAGCCCAGCTCGATCAGCTCGTCGGCGTCCTCGGAGGCCTGCAGCCGCCAGAGGCGCGCGTCCAGGTCCTCGGTCATGGCGCCGATGATGGCCGCGCTGACCTGGGCGCACGCCCTCCGTCGGGGTGAGGTCACCCCAACGTGTCCGGCGCTCGTCCCGGCGGGTGTCGCCCCGCCGGGATCAGGCCTCGCCGGCCCGCAGCGCCTCCCGCAGCTTGGTCTTACCGCCGGTCCGCAGCAGGGCCCCGGAGTACACCCGGCCGCCCAGCCGGACCACCAGCGCGATGGCCACCAGCATGAGGACGACGGCCACGGCGACCTCCCACAGCGCCACGTCGCCGGCCGCCTGGCGCACCGGCATGACCATCGGCGAGAGGCCCGGAACGTAGGAGGTCACGACCGCCAGCGTCCCGTCCGGGTCGCTCGCCGCCTGGACGGCCACGACGAACCCGGCCACCAGCACCAGCGACGCCGGCGTCAGCACGCTGCCGAGGTCCTCCTGCCGGCTCACCAGCGAGGCGGCGACGGCGAACAGCGAGGCGTACAGGGCGTAGCCGAGCACGAACCAGAACAGCAGCCACAGCACCGTCCCGACCAGCTCGCCGGGCAGGTCCACGACGTCGAAGGCCAGCGCCCCGCCGATCCCGATCGCGGCGATGACGGCGATCTGCCCGAGGCCGAGGACGCCGAGGCCGAGGATCTTGCCGGCCAGCAGCTGCCACGGCCTCATCGTGGCCAGCAGCAGCTCGACCACCCGGCTGGACTTCTCCTCGACCACGCCCTGCGCGACGAACTGCGCGAAGAGGATGAGCAGGCTGTAGAGCAGCACGACCCCGATGACGGCGACGACGGTGCGCTGCGTGTCGGCCGCGGAGTCGCCGTCGAGTGCCGTCACCGTGAGCTGCGGCAGGTCGGAGGGGTCGACGCCGGCCTGCGCCAGCGCGTCGCCCAGCGCCACCGCGCCGACGGCCCCGGACACGACCGCCTCCAGCGTGGTGTCGGGGTCGACGACCACGAGCTCGGGAGCGCTGCTGCCGCCGACGAGTGCGCCGTCGACCTCCTCGTCCTCGACGGCGGTGCGCGCCGCGTCGTCGGTGTCGAAGCGGACCACCTCGACGTCGACGTCGAGCGCCTCGCCCTGCGCCTCGAGCGCGGTGTCCACCTGACCGGGGTCACCGACCACCCCGATCCGGCTGGTGTCCTCCCCGGAGTTGACGACGACCTGGAAGACCAGCACGCCGAGGATCAGCACGATCATCAGCACCGAGCTGGCGATGAACGTCTTGTCGCGGACGCGCGAGGAGATCTCGCGCCCGGCGACCAGGCGGACCAGCCGGCCGCTCGACAGCGGCGCGCTCACGCCGCCACCTCCTCGCGGACCGCGGCCCGCTGCGCCGGGTCGGCGACGACCTCGCGGAACAGCTCGACCAGCGTGGCCTCGCGCCAGGCGAAGTGGGTGACCCGGCCGGTGCGCAGCGCGGCGGCGAGCACCTGCTGGTCGTCGGTGTCCCCGGCGAGCTCGAGCAGCGTGTCGCCGGCCCGCTCGGAGACCACCCGGACGCCGGGCACGGCGGCCGCCCAGCCCGGCGCGGCGTCGGGGACGACGACCCGCAGCACCCGGCCGGACTCGCGGCGCCGCAACTCCTCGACGGTGCCGGTGGCGACCATCCGGCCGCGGGCGAGGATGCCGACCGAGTCGCACAGCCGCTCGACCAGGTCGAGCTGGTGGCTGGAGAACACGACGGGCACGCCGGCGCGGCACCGCTCGAACAGCGCCTCGGCCAGCGCGTCGACGCCGACCGGGTCCAGGCCGCTGAACGGCTCGTCGAGGATGAGCACCTCGGGCCGGCTGACCAGCGCGGCGGCCAGCTGCACGCGCTGCTGGTTGCCCAGCGACAGCTTCTCGACCGGGTCGCCGCGGCGCTCGGCCAGGCCGAGGCGGCCCGACCACTCCTCGGCGGCGCGGGCCGCGGCGGCGGTGTCCATGCCGTGCAGCCGCGCGAAGTAGGACAGCTGCTCGGCCACCCGCATCTTCGGGTAGAGCCCGCGCTCCTCCGGCATGTAGCCGATGCGCCGCCGGGCCTCCTCGTCCAGGGGCCGGCCGCGCCAGCGCACCTCACCGGCGTCGGCCCGGGCCAGGCCCATCGCGATGCGCATCGTCGTCGTCTTCCCGGCCCCGTTGGACCCGCAGAAGCCGAACATCGAGCCGGGGGCGACGGTGAAGCCGACACCCTCCAGCACGCGGTTGTCGCCGTAGCTCTTGTGGAGCCCGTCGAACTCGAGCACTGCCCCTCCGTCCAGAGATCCCCGTGCCCCGGCGACGCTATCGGGCGGGACGACGCCGCCGACACATCCGATCCGAACCGGGTCCGGAACGTGACCCGGCTCGCGGGCCGGACACACCTGCGGTGTCATCGGGGCATGAGCCAGGAGAACGTCCCCGCCAGCCCACCGTCGGGCGTCGGGCTGGACGGCCTGCGGCAGGCGGCGGCCGGGTGCCGGGCCTGCGAGCTGTGGGAGCCGGCGACCCAGACGGTCTTCGGGGAGGGCCCCGAGACCGCGCGCATCGTGTTCGTCGGCGAGCAGCCCGGCGACCAGGAGGACCGCAGGGGCGAGCCGTTCGTCGGCCCGGCCGGCCGGCTGCTGGACCGGGCGCTCGCCGACGCCGGGATCGAGCGGAACGACGCCTACGTCACCAACGCCGTCAAGCACTTCCGGTTCACGCCCACGGCCAAGCGGCGCATCCACCAGTCGCCGGGCGCGGAGCACGTCCGGGCCTGCCGGCCGTGGCTCGAGGCGGAGTTCGAGGTGCTCAAGCCCGAGGTCGTCGTCTGCCTGGGCGCGACCGCCGCCAAGGCCCTCATCTCGCCGTCGTTCCGGATCACCAAGGAGCGCGGCGTGCTCATGCCCTGGACGCCGCCCGGCGTCGCCCGTGCCGAGGCCGGCGACGACGAGCCCGACGAGGACGCCCCGGCGCAGACCTGGATGCTGGCCACCGCCCACCCCTCGGCGGTGCTGCGGGTGCCCGACGAGGACCGCCCGAAGGCCTACGACGCGCTGGTCGCCGACCTGCGCGTGGTCGCCGGCGCGCTGGCCTGACGCCGTGGACCGGCTCCACACGGCCGAGGCCACCGCCGCCGGAGCCCGGACCGGCCAGGTGCGCACCTCCGACGGCCGGCTCGACGTGCACCTGTCCCGCCCCGCCGAGACGGGTGGCGACGGCGGCCCCGGCTACTCCGGTCTCGGCGTCGACCCCACCGCCCGGCTCCCCGCCCTGGACGCGGAGGAGGGGCGGGCGCTGGTGGAGCGCACGCACACCATCTGCCCGCACTCGCGCGCCACGCGGGGCGACGTCGAGGTGGGCCTGCACGTGGCCGGGGACTAGCCGCCCGACCGCGACGCCCGGAAGTGCAGGAACGAGGGCACCAGCAGCGCGACGACGACCATGGCGACCACGACGACGACCCCGCCGGACACCATCGCCACGCCGACGCCCGCGGCGCTGGCCATCGCCCCGGCGCGCAGGTCGCCCAGCCGCGGGCCGCCCGCGACGACGACGATGAACACGCCCTGCATGCGGCCGCGCATCTCGTCGGGCGCGGCGGTCTGCAGCATCGACGAGCGCAGCACCGCGCTGACCATGTCGCCGGCACCGGCGACCGCCAGGAACAGCACGGCGAGCCAGAGCGACGGCGCCAGCCCGAAGCCGACGATCGCCACGCCCCACACGACGATGGCGGCGAGCACCACCGCGCCCTGCCGGTCGACCCGCGACACCCAGCCCGAGGTCAGCCCCATGAGCAGCGCCCCGATCGAGATGCCGGCGAACAGCCAGCCGTAGGCGTTGGGCGAGCCGGCGTAGCGGCCCTCGGCGAGCTCGGGGAACACCGCCTGCGGCCAGGCGAACAGCATCGCGATCACGTCGACGACGAAGGTCATGAGCAGCACCGGCTGGGTGCGCAGGAACGTGAAGCCCTCGCCCACCCCGCGCAGCGCGGCGCCCGGGCGCAGCGGCCCGGCCACGCCGGCCGGGGCAGCGGCGGCAGGCCGCGGATGAGCACGGCGGCGACCAGCAGCGTGGCGGCGTCGACCAGGTAGGCCACGAAGATGTCGCCGAGGGCGATGAGCAGGCCCGCCGCCAGCGGCCCGGCGATGACGCCGACCTGCCGCACGGTCATCGCCAGGGCGTTGGCCGCGGCCACCCCTCGGCGCCGACCAGCGCGGGGATCACCGCGCTGCGGGCGGGCTGGTTGACCGCGGTCAGGCCGGAGACGGCGGCCACCAGCAGCCACAGCAGCCAGAGGTTGCCACCGCCGGGCAGCAGCGCCTGCGCGGCCAGCAGCGCGCTGGTGACCGCCGAGCCGACGCCGGTGACCAGCATCAGCCTGCGGCGGTCCATCGCGTCGGCGATGGCGCCGCCGAGCAGGCCGAAGACGACCAGCGGGACCAGCGACACGATCGAGGTGACGCCGACCAGCAGCGAGTCGCCGGTCAGTGCGTAGACCTGGTACGGGACGGCGACCAGCGTCATCTGCTGGCCGACCATCGTCGCGGTCAGCCCCCAGAACAGCCGCCGGTAACCGGGATCGCGCAGGGGGCTGGTGTCGATCGCCCAGCCCCTCGGCGACGGGGACCGGCGGCGCGGCACGGGCGCGGGCTCGGCGACCTCCCCCGGCTCGACCGGGTCGAGGGGCAGCTGCCCGCCGGGCCGGCCCCGCTGCAGGGGCCCGCGCCGAGCCTGCGAGGTGTGGGGGGCAGCGGGGTCCTTCCTCACGGGGCGAGCCGCTGGAGGACCCAGCCGCCGCCCTCCTCGTCGTCGCGGACGAAGCGCAGCCGGTCGTGCAGCCGCCCCGGGCCGCCCTGCCAGAACTCGACGTGCTCGGGCACCACCCGGTACCCGCCCCACGTCGGCGGCCGCGGCACCTTCTCGGTCGTCGTCTCCTCGTCGAGCAGCCGCACCCGCCCCTCGAGCTCCTCGCGGGAGTCCACGACGGTGGACTGCACCGAGGCGACGGCGGCCAGCTGTGCCTCGCGCGGGCGGGGGTCCCAGAGGTCGTCGGAGGCGGCGTCGCCGATGCGCTCGACGGTGCCGGTCACCCGAACCTGGCGCTGCAGCGCGTGCCAGGGGAAGACCAGCGCCGCCCGCGGGTTGGCCGCCAGCTGCGCACCCTTGGTCGAGGCGTAGCTGGTGCCGAAGACGAAGCCGGCCTCGTCGTAGCCCTTGAGCAGCACGATGCGCGCGTCCGGGGCGCCGTCGGCGTCGGCCGTGGCCACGACCACCGCGTTCGGGTCGGGGACGTCGGCGGCGACGACGTCGCGGAACCAGCGGTCGAACTGCTCCACCCACGTCGGCGCGAGGTCCTCCTCGCGCAGCCCCGGGCGGTCGTAGTCCCTGCGCATGCGGGAGAGGTCGGCCACCCCGCCATGCTGACACCGCCGCCGCGGCGGGGTGCCGGGCGCCTCCCGCTGGACGGCAGCCCCCCGTGTGACGGGGGCGACCGCTGGGCCTAGTGTCGCGGTGCAGTCGTGCGCCGCGGAACGTGCGGGCACGAGGTCCGCGCGCAGAGGAGCATGCGAGATGGCCGACGACTTCGTACCCGGCCTCGAGGGCGTCATCGCCTTCGAGACCACGATCGCCGAGCCCGACAAGGACGGCGGGTCCCTGCGTTACCGCGGGGTCGACATCGAGGACCTGGTCGGCAAGATCACCTTCGGCAACGTCTGGGCGCTGCTGGTCGACGGCAAGTTCGGCCCCGGCCTGCCCCCTGCCGAGCCGTTCCCGATCCCGGTGCACAGCGGCGACGTCCGCGTCGACGTGCAGGCCGCGCTG